>NZ_JBIDDA010000006.1:0-53336 GCF_043204915.1 Micromonospora sp. NPDC047670 | reverse complement strand
CGGGGCGCGCCCCGCCGGGGGGCCCCCCCCCCCCCCCCCGGGGGGGGGGGGCCCGGGGGGGGGGGGGGGGGGGGGGGGGGGGCGCCCCCCCCCCCCGCCACCGGTCCGGCTCGCCCGCAAGCCCGCGGAGATCACGCTGTTGCAGATCGTCGAGGCGGTCGACGGCCCGTCGTCACCGTACGAGTGCCGTGAGATCCGCCAGCAGGGGCGCGGCGCGCTGCCGGCCGAGGATTGCCGGAACGCCTGCATCCTCGCCGCGAAGATGACTGACGCGCACGACGCGTGGCGGCGCAGCCTGGCCGGGGTCTCCCTCGCCGACATCCTCGGCGAGCTGCCGGCGTGGGCACCGGAGCGCACCCGCTCGCTGCTCACCGGCGCGAGGGACGCCGGGAGCGGTCGGCGGGGCACGCCCCGCTGACCCGCGCCGCCCGGCGTCACACCTTGAGCAGCACCTTGGTGCAGTCGTTCTGCTTCTTCTGGAAGATCTTGTAGCCCTTGGCCGCGTCCTTCAGCGGCATCCGGTGGCTGATGATGAAGCTGGGGTCGATCTCCCCGCGGCGGATGCGCTCCAGCAGCGGGCGGGTGTAGCGCTGGACGTGGCACTGCCCGGTACGCATGACCAGCGACCGGTTCATGAACGCGCCCATCGGGAACTTGTCGACGAAGCCCCCGTACGCGCCGACCACGGAGACCACCCCGCCGCTGCGGCAGGCCAGGATCGCCTCACGCAGCGCGAAGGGCCGTTCCGTCTCCACCCGGGCCGCCTGCTTCGCCCGGTCGTATGCGTACACGGCGGTGTTGCCGTGGTGCCCCTCCAGGCCGACCGCGTCGATGCAGGCGTCCGGCCCGCGACCGGCGGTCATCTCGTTGAGGGCGTCGAGCACGTCGGTGTGCTCGTAGTTGAGGGTCTCGGCGCCGGCGTGTTCCTCGGCCAGCCGCAGCCGGTACGGGTACCGGTCGATGACGATCACCCGCTCGGCGCCGAGCAGCCGGGCGCTGGCGGCGGCGAGCAGCCCGACGGGACCGGCGCCCCAGACGGCGACCACGTCACCGTGCTTGATGTCGCACATCTCGGCGCCCATGTAGCCGGTCGGGAAGACGTCGGCGAGCATCACCGCCTGCTCGTCGGGGACCTCGTCGGGCACCTTGATCGGCCCGACGTCGGCGAACGGCACCCGGGCGTACTCGGCCTGGCCACCGGCGTAGCCGCCGAGCAGGTGGGAGTAGCCGAAGATGCCGGCCGGCGAGTGGCCCATGATCTTCTCGGCGACGCCGGCGTTGGGGTTGGAGTTCTCGCAGACCGAGTAGAGGCCGCGCTGGCACGAGGTGCAGTGCCCGCAGGCGATGGGGAACGGCACCACCACCCGGTCGCCGACGCGCAGGTTGCGCACCTGCGGGCCGACCTCGACCACCTCGCCCATGAACTCGTGGCCGAGGATGTCGCCCTTGCGCATGGCCGGGATGTAGCCGTGGTAGAGGTGCAGGTCGGAGCCGCAGATGGCGGTGGAGGTGATCCGCACGATGGCGTCGCGGGCGTTCATGATGGTCGGGTCGGGCACGTCGACGACCTTGACGCTGTCCTTGCCCATCCACGCGGTGGCCTTCATCGTCTGTCCTTTCGTGCCGGGGGTTCAGCGACGGGCCGCGGGCAGCGGCTGGGCCGGGCGCTGCATGAGCTGTTGGCGTACGGAGATGCCGTCCGGGCTGCCCTCGGAGCGGACCACCTCGCCGGTCTCCACGACCTGCTTGAACCGGCGCAGGTCGTCGCGGACCTGCTGCTCGGGCTCCTCGCCGAAGAGCTTCGCCACGGCCCGGCCGAGCGCGCCGGCCGGCGGGGCGTAGCGCAGCTGCACCCGGACCTCGGTCCCCCGGTCGCCGGGCGCGGGCACGAACCGGACCCGGCCGGCATTGGGCACCCGGGCGCCGGGCAGCGACCGCCAGCCGAGCGAGCGGTTCGGCTGGTCCTCGACGATCTCCGCGTCCCACTCGATCCGGCGGCCCGCCGGGCCGCGGGCGGTCCAGTGCGACCGGCGCAGATCCTCGGCGCGCACCGACTCCAGGTGGGACATGAAGCGGGGCAGGTTCTCCACGTCGCGCCAGAACCGGTACGCCTCCGCCGGGGACCGGTTGACGGTGACCCCGAGGTCCATCCGGATCACCCGCCGCCCGGCCCGCCGCGGGCGGACATGGCGTACGGCGGTGACCAGGTCGACGGCGGCGATGCCGGCGATCACGGCGGTGGTGAGGCCGACCCGGCGGCGGCGCTCGCCGCACCGGTCCGCCCAGGCCCGGCCGAGCAGGGCGAGGTCCGCCGCGTCCCCGGCCACCCGGGTCCACGTCCAGCCGGCCGGCCGGCGACCGCCGATCAGGCCGGCGGCGTGGACCAGCTCGCGGGCCCCCACGGCCGGGATCACCGTGCGCGCGACGGGCGAGTCGTCCACACCCGCCAGTCGGGCCAGCGGCCCGGGCGCGGCGATCGCGCCCACGCCGAGCGCCAGGCTGAGCCAGCCCAGCGCCCGGGGTGACGGCGCGGCCGGCTCCGGCCCGTCCAGTTCCGGCAGCAACACCTCGTCGGACCTGTACACGGTCGGCCTCCTCGGCTCGGCATCGGCAGGCCACCCCCGGTCGGAGCGGGCGGCCGGCGGTGGAAACCGCCACCGTGACGCTATGCCCCCGAATTGGCCCATGAACCCCGAATCGAGACAGAACCCGTTGAAGGGCACGACGCCGTGCCGCCGACGGCCCGTTGGATCCTGGACGTGGGGCGGGGACCGTCGCGGCTCACGGCCCCCGCCCGTCGACGGGATCAGTCGCGGGTGGCGGTCCCGCCTTCGTCCACGTCGGGCGGCCTGTTGCGGCGCGGTGCTCCGAAACGGCCGTTCCCGGACCGACGTCGGGACCGCCGCTACGCGGCGTAGGTCTCGAACTCGGCGACCCTCGGCGTGCCGGTCGAGCCGGTGACGTCGAAGGTGATCTTGCTCAGCGAGGTCGCCGGGAAGGTGATCACGCCCGCTCCGCTGCCGGAGGCCAGGACGGCGCCGGTGTCGTGATTGACGAGCCGCCAGGACCCGATGTTGCCGACGGCACCCGCCTCCTCGCGGATGACGACCCTGGACACCCTGGTGGCGGAACCCCACTTGATCGAGATCTGGCCGGTCGAGCCGGCCGGCGACCAGTAGGTGCTCATGTTGCCGTCCCGGACGTTGCCGTAGCTCGTTCCGTCGGCCTTGCTGGAGCCGTCGGAGCCGGCCCCGATGCTCAGGTTGGGCCCGCCGGGCTGGGTCGGCGTCGGCGTGGGGCTGGTGGGCGTCGGGCCGGGGCTGGTGGGGGTCGGCCCGGGGCTGGTCGACGTCGGTGCCGGCGTCTGCGGCGAGCAGTTGCCGTCCGACTCCCGCAGGCCCGTGTTGGCGCCCGCCGTCTGGCGGACGACGTCCGGCACGCAGGCGGCCCCGTCGAGGGTGTAGGCGTACGGGATGCTGACGGTGGTGTTGGACTGCGGGTTGGGGCCGGCCGGGTAGTTGTCGGTGCCGGGGCTCGACCAGGTCACGTTGTCGAAGACGTTGCCGGCGACCTGCCAGTAGCCGCGCTCGCTGGTGTAGAAGGTGCCAAGGACGTCCTTGGAGTTGCGGAAGTAGTTGTTCTCCACCTTGGCCTGCCCGCCGGCGCGGGAGTTGATGCCGGACTCGCGGATGCTCACGTAGTGGTTGTTGTAGATGTGCGCGATACCGCCGCGCAGCAGGGGCGTACGGGAGTCGATGTTCTCGTACAGGTTGTGGTGGAACGTGACGAAGCCGTTCGAGCGGTCGCTCTCACTGGACCCGATGAGCCCGCCCCGGCCGGAGTTGCGCAGGATGCTGTAGGACAGGGTCACGTACTGGGTGTTGTCCTTCATGTCGAAGAGGCCGTCGAACCCCTCCGACTCCCCGCCCGAGGCCTCCAGGGTGACGTGGTCGACCCAGACGTTGCGGACGTTGCTCTCCATGCCGATGGCGTCACCACCGTTGGACGTGGGTGAGCCCGACTTCTTGACGTTCCGGACGGTCACGTTCCGGATGATGATGTTGCTGGCCTCGCGGATGTGGATGCCCAACTGGTCGAAGACGGCTCCGCTGCCGACCCCGATGATCGTGACGTTGCTGATCTGCTTGAGCTCGATCACCCCGTCGGCGGTGCTGCAGCTTCCGCCCGACACCTTGCTGGTGTTGCCGTGGTTGATGGTGCCCGTGACCTCGATGACGATCGGGGTGCTGCTGCTGGCCCGACCGCAGAGGGCCGCGTGGATCGCGGTCCCCGTGGTGGCCCGCACCGTCTGTCCGCCCGCCCCACCGGTGGTCCCACCGTTGCGCGTCGCGTAGCCGGTGGCGGAGCCGGCCGCCGCCGACGCCTGGTGCATCGGCAGCGCCACCACGATCGCGGCCCCGACGGCCGCCGTGGCCAGCGCCGCCTGGAGTCGCAGTGCGACTGGTCGTCTCATCCTCGCCTCACCTTCGACTTCGAATGCTGGGGGCGCCGTTCTGATCCCGGCCTCGTCGGCGCCGATCACACATGCCTGGAAAGCGCTTTCCACGACCGAGGATAGGGAGACGTCGATTAATCTGGCAAGGATGCGTCCGGGTTGCGGGTGAATGTCCGACCCGATGCGCGACTCTCCGACGGCCGCCGACCGACGGTGCGCGACGCCGTCCGCGCGCCTGGGCGGGCTCCCCCACGAGCCACGCCCCACCCGGAAAGTGGCCTCCCGACGCGGGCGGCCACTTTTTCCGGAGTGCGCCGAGCTCGCCCCCGGCACCACGATCGTGCCGGGCTCGGCGGATGGTGGCTCCGGTCAGGCCCGCCGACCGCCGAACGTCCAGAGGTGCACCTCGACGTCGGCGTACCGGTCAGGGGTCAGCAGCGCACGCGCCTTGTCCGGGCCCGCCGCCCTGACCAGCGCCGCCGTGCCCAGCCAGGCGTCGCCGTCGTCGGAGAGCAGTGGCCCGTACGCGATCAGGTCGTCCCGGTCGGCGGTCACGTCGAGGTCGGCGGCCTGCCCCGCGCCGAGACCGAGCACCAGGTACCCTTCTCCACCGGTCCGGCCGCCGGGGAAGTCCCACATCGTGCGTCCCAGCACGTTGTGCCAGCGGCGCAGCAGCACGTCGCGGTACGCGCCGGCCTGGTAGTTGGGCTCGTCGAAGGCGAACGCCCGGGCGGCGGCGGCATCGGGCAGGTCGACGATGTGCACGCTGCCGGTCGGCGTCTCCCCGTCGGGGGCGAAGGTCGGACCGCGGGCGATCAACTCGGCCGCGTACCGGTCCATGTAGGACCAGTGCGCCTCCAGCAACTCGGCGCGCAGTGCGAGGGAATTGCGCCGGTCACGGTGGTAGCAGAAGAATTCCATGCCGCACAGCATGGTCTTCACGCCGGGCGGCGCAAGTGGATAAGCGCGCGGGCAGAGCCCCGGCCAACCGGCCGGGGCTCTGCTGGTCATGTTTCTTTACGCCGGGGAGAGACCTTCCGCGAAGTCGTAGAGGCTCTTGATGTCGTTGTCGAAGTACGGACCGTCGAATTGGCCGTTGCCCGGATTGTCGCCGTGGCTCACGACGCTGTTGACGTATCCGAGGCCATTCTGGTCGTTGTACTCCTGGAGCCAGGGTCCGCCACTGGAGCCGTAGGTCATGTTGCACCACATCCGGATCTGCTGGCCGCCGGCGTGCCACGTGCCACTCTGGCAGTAGTACTGGCTCTCGCCGCCGCCGAGGTTCGACGGGTAGCCGAGGGCGGTCATCAGGGAGATGTTGTAGCCCCAGTTCCAGCGCAGTCCGTGGCCACCGACCGTCTCGACGACCTTCAGGCCCCAGTTACCACCGTTGTGCATGATGGCGATGGCCATGTCCTCGTCGTAGCTGCTGCTGTTGGTCCACGCGGTGCGGGCCGTGAGCTGGTAGGCCACGAACGTCCCGAAGGGCCGCGCCCCGTCGCGGTACCGCGGCACGAACTGCCAGTTGCTGTACCACTGCCCGCCGGCGCCCTGGTGCACGCAGTGACCGGCGGTCATGACCAGCCGGCGCTTGCCGCTGGCGACGGCGCTCGCCGAGCAGGAGGCGGTGCCGCCGCTCGGGGTGGTGAAGTAGACCTTGCCGACGACCGCCGACTCGTTGAGCTGGATGCCGACGTCGTCGCCGCCGGCGATGCGCGGCTGCGCCGGTGCGACCGTGCCCGCCGGACCGTCGGGCTTCGGCGCCCGGTTGGCCGACTCGCTGGCGCCCGGGCGCTTCGCGATGTCCAGGTCGACGGCGCTCGCCATCCGCTCCGCCGTCCAGAACGCGGCGACCTCCTTGGCGATCTTCTCGTTGGTGATCGCGCGGCCGTCACTGGTGCGGGCGGTGGTGGTGGTGTTGCCGTTCCTCTCGACCGTGGTCGGCTTCGCCTCGGCGGCGACCGGCCCGGTCACGACCAGCGCGAGCGCCATGCCGGCCATTGCGGACCAGCGTAGGGTTGGTTTCAAGAGTTGCCCCCTTTTCCTGGGTGCCCCATTCGGGCCACCGAAACGTATCGGCCGATCGCGCCGATAGCAATGGAGTGGAATGGCAGGTAATTGACACTGACCTTCTGCTGACCGAGAAGTGAGCAGCATGGCCGGTTGACAAAACGGGTCCAGCTCGAACAGATGCCTCGGTATTGCCGCGCAATTCCCAGCGCCGCGAATCCACGCTTCGACGCGAAGGCGCTCACGCTTGTCGACAGGTGGGAATTGCGATTTCAGCAACCATCCCATCCGCCCGCGAGCCGGTGACGGACCGCAGACGTGCCGGCCGACGCCGGCCAGCCGGTCCGGCCGACCAGCGTCGCCCTGCCGCGTCGGCCCTGGCCCCGCTCCACGGCGACGACGGGCGGCCGCACCGGCACATGCGAATTGATCAATGACTGTAGTGTGGGCCCGTCGTCACATACCCCCGGAAGGGAAGTGGACATGCCCAGGATCACCGTTCGCGTCCTCGGCGCCCTCGGCACGAGCGTGCTCGGCGCGACACTCGGCGTCCTGGCGGTCGCCGTGCCTGCTCAGGCGGCGTCCCGCGACGGAATCTGCGACACCGGCGAATTCTGCTACTACTACAACAGCGACCACGCGGGATCGATCTCCGACCACACCGGCTCACTGGCCGACTACGGCTCGACGCAGCCGGACTGCTACGAGTTCAAGGGCGCCGGCAGCGGCCAGGGCCTGTGCATCAAGAACAACGCCGCCTCCGCGTGGAACCGCACCGGCAGCACCGTGCGGGTCTACTACAACAGCGACTACAACGGCTCCTACGCCTACCAGGACTTCGCGCCCGGGGCGAAGACCAACCTGAACGCCACGTTGAAGAACAACAACGCCTCCCACCAGCTGCTTGCCGCGGGCGGGACGACCTATCCGGCCTTGGACGACTACCCGTACAAGGGCCAGAGCACGGGCGTCGACCCGTGGAACTTCTACAAGGGGCAGTGCACCAGCTTCGCCGCCTGGGCGCTGCGCAGCCGGGTCGGTGTGCCCTTCCACAACCAGTACCTGGGTCAGCCGGCGTGGGGTAACGCCAAGGAGTGGGTCGCCGCCGCCGGACGCGCCGGAGTGCCGGTCTACAACAGCCCGAAGGCCGGCGACATCGCGGTCCGCCTCGGTGGCACCTACGGTCACGTCGCCTTCGTCACCCGGGTGAACTCCAACGGCACCTTTGAGGTCGACGAGTACAACTACGTCTCGGCCGACAAGTACAGCCACCGGACGGTGTCGGTGGGAACGCTCAACAGCCAGTTCTCCAAGTTCATCCGCTTCAAGTGACCTGCCGCCTCGCCTGAGGGTCGCGGGCACGCCGGCCCACCGGGGCGGGCGTGCCCGCCGTGCGGGCGAACGACGGTCCGCCTCACCGGGTCGGGCCGACCAGCGTCGCCAGGCCCGCCGCGCCGCCCGGCGCCGGCCCCCGGGCGACCTCGGCGATCACCGTACGCACCAGCGGCCGGCACCGGACCCGGCGGATCTCGACGTGGCGCACTGCTGCACCAACCTCGCGCTACCGGGGCTGAGCCACGGCAGCCCCGGCGGAGAACTCCCCACCGCGGGCCCTGACGTCCGGGCGGCAATCGAGGCAGGTGGGGGTTCCTCCCCCGCGCCCGATCTGTCGCCCGTCGGTCGTAGGCTCGCCGGCATGACAACGATGGAGACCCGCACCCTCGCCGTGCCCGGCGCCGACCTGGTCTACGACGTACGCGGTCCGCTGTCGGCCCCCGGCGGTCACCGCACACTGCTCATGGTCGGCCAGCCGATGACAGCGGAGGGCTTCGGCGCACTCGCCGCCCACTTCACCGACCGGGCGGTCGTCACCTACGACCCGCGCGGCCTGGGCCGCAGCGTCCGCACCGACGGCCGCTCCGACCACACCCCGCAGCAGCAGGCGGCCGACCTGCACCTCCTGGTCGAGGCGCTCGGCGCCGGCCCGGTCGACGTGTTCGCCAGCAGCGGCGGCGCGGTGACCGCGCTCGAACTGGTCGCGTCCCACCCCGGCGACGTGGCCACGCTGGTGGCGCACGAGCCGCCGATCAACGCGGTGCTCCCCGACGCCGAGGCCGCCGAGCGCGCCCGGGCCGGCTTCCACGAGGCGTACCAGGCGGGAGGCACGGGCGCCGGCATGGCCGCCTTCATCGCGATGACGTCCTGGCAGGGCGAGTTCACCGCCGCCTACTTCGCCCAGCCCGCGCCCGACCCCGCGGCGTTCGGCCTGCCGACCGACGACGACGGCTCCCGCGACGACCCGCTGCTGTCGAAGGCCTCCTGGGCGATCACGGACTACCGCCCCGACGCGGCGGCGCTCACCGCGGCACCGACCCGGATCCTGATCGCGGTCGGCGAGGAGACGGCGGGGACGTACACCGCGCGCACGGCCGTCGGCATGGCGGCACTGCTCGGCCAGGAGGCCGTGGTGTTCCCGAGCCACCACGGCGGCTTCCTCGGCGGCGAGCACGGCTACGCGGGCAAGCCCGCCGAGTTCGCGGCGAAGCTGCGCGAGGTGCTGGACGCCGGCTGACCGCCGGCGGCGGAGACGGCGGCGGAGACGGCGGCGGAGACGGCGGCGGAGACGGCGGCGGAGACGGCGGCGGAGACGGCGGCGGAGACGGCGGCGGAGACGGCGGCGGGCGGCGCTCAGAGCGCCACGATCGCCGCCGTCTCCGCCGGCAGTTGGATCCGGTCCCGCATCACCGTGACGCCCTCGCCGGTGGCCAGCAGCACCCGCCGCACCACCCCCGGCAACGAGATGCCCTGCCCCCGAGCCGCCAGGTTCGCCACCACCAGGCACTCGCCCCGGCGCATCACCAGGAACTGGTCGCCGTGGCGGACGTCGACGGCGTGCAGCCGCGGGTCGGACAGGTCGGGCCGGCTCTTGCGCAGCGCGATGAGCCGCCGGTGGAACTCGTACATCTCGCGGTGTTCCGGCTTGTCCAGCTCCGCCCAGTCGAGGCGGGAGCGGACGAAGGTCTGCGGGTCCTGCGGGTCCGGCACCTCCCCCTCCGGCCAGCCGTGCGCGGCGAACTCCCGCCTCCGGCCGGTCGCCACGGCGGTGGCGAGTTCCGGCTCGGGGTGGCTGGTGAAGAACTGCCACGGGGTGCTGGCCGCCCACTCCTCCCCCATGAACAGCATCGGCGTGAACGGCGCGGTGAACAGCAGGGTCGCCCCGACCCGCAGCAGCGCCGGGGAGAGGCTGGCGGAGATCCGGTCGCCGGTGGCCCGGTTGCCGATCTGGTCGTGGTTCTGCAGGTACGCCACGAAGCGGTGGCCCGGCGTGCGCTGCCGGTCCACGGGCCGCCCGTGGTGGCGGTTGCGGAAGCTGGACCAGGTGCCGGCGTGGAAGAAGCCGCCGGTGAGCACCTCGGTGAGGCATTCGAGGGAGCCGAAGTCGCCGTAGTAGCCCTGCCGCTCGCCGGTGAGCAGGGTGTGCAGGGCGTGGTGGGCGTCGTCGTTCCACTGGGCGTGCAGGCCGTAGCCGCCGGCTTCCCGTGGGGTGATCAGCCGGGGGTCGTTGAGGTCGGACTCGGCGATCAGCGACAGCGGCCGGCCGAGGTGGGTGGAGAGCGCCTCGACCTCCACCGCGACCTCCTCCAGCAGGTGGGTGGCGCGGCTGTCGGGCATGGCGTGCACGGCGTCGAGCCGCAGCCCGTCGACGTGGTAGTCGCGCAGCCACATCAGCACGCTGTCGACGATGTAGCGGCGCACGCCGTCGGAGTGCGGGCCGTCGAGGTTGACCGTGCGGCCCCAGGTGTTGCTCTGCTCGGTGAGGTACGGCGCGAACATCGGCGCGTAGGCCCCGGAGGGCCCGAAATGGTTGTAGACGACGTCGAGGATCACCCCCAGACCCTTGGCGTGGGCGGCGTCGACCAGCCGTTTCAGGCCGTCCGGGCCGCCGTAGGGCTGGTGCGGGGCATACCAGCAGACGCCGTCGTAGCCCCAGTTGTGTTCGCCGTTGAAGGCGTTGACCGGGAGCAGCTCGATCATGTCGACGCCGAGGTCTACCAGGTGGTCGAGGCGGCCGATGGCGGCGTCGAAGGTGCCCTCCGGGGTGAAGGTGCCCACGTGCAGCTCGTAGAGGACGCTGCCGGGCAGTTGCCGGCCGGTCCAGGCGTGGTCGGTCCACTCGAACGCCGCGTGGTCGTAGAGCCGGCTCGGCCCGTGCACCCCCGCCGGCTGCCAGGCCGACCGGGGGTCGGGCAGCGCCCGCCCGTCGTCGTCGAGGAGGAAGGCGTAGTCGGTGCCGGGGCCGGCGCCGGGCACCTCGACCCGCCACCAGCCGCCGGGGCCGGAGCGCATCTCGTGGTCGGCGACGCCGGGCAGGCGCAGCCGGACCCGGGCGGCCTCCGGCGCCCACACCGTGAACTCGGTCATGACGCAGCCTCCACGGACTCGTTGGTGGGAGCCAGCAGCGCGACGGGGTAGGTGGCCAGCAGGTCGGCCAGAGGGGTCTCCCCGCCACTGTAGACCCGGCCCGTGAACAGGTCCGTCATCTCGTGAACGGGAAGTGACACGATCGTGTCGCCCCAGCCGCCGGCGCGGACCAGGCCGAGCGGCAGCCGGGTGGCGACCGCGACCGCGCCGCCCCGGTCGAAGGCCACCGCGTGCCGGCCGGCGGGCCCGTGCGCCGGCACCGGCCGGTAGCTGGTGAACAGGTCGAGGCGGTCGCGGCGCAGCCGCAGCGTCCGCGACAGCACCAGCAGCTTCGCCGCGCCGCTCGCGTCCACCGGCGGGAGCGGGCCGCCGTCGAGGTCGGCCAGGAGCTGTCGGCGTACGGCGAAGTCGACCGGGCGGCGGTTGTCGGGGTCGACGAGGGAGTTGTCCCACAGCTCGGTGCCCTGGTAGGTGTCGGGCACCCCGGGCATGGCGAGCTGCACCAGCTTCTGCCCCAGCGAGTTGGACCAGCCGGCCGGGGCGATCTCGGCGGCGAAGGCGGTCAGCTCGGCGTGCAGCTCGGGGTCGTCGTACATCGCGTCGACCACCTCGTGCACGGCCCGCTCGAAGGCGGGGTCGGGGTCGGCCCAGCTCGTCGACACCGACGCCTCCCGGGCGGCCTTCTCGGCGTACGCGTGCAGCCGCTCCCGCTCGATCGGCCAGGCGCCGACGACGGTCTGCCAGAGCAGGTGCGCGAAGGCGGGGTCGGGCAGCGGCGCCCGCGCCGTCCACCGGGTGACGAGGTCGGCCCAGCGTCCGGGCAGCTCGCTGAGCACGGCCAGCCGGGCCCGGACGTCCTCGGAGCGCTTCGTGTCGTGGGTCGACAGGGTGGTCATGCTCGCCGGCCAGCGCACCTGCCGGGCGGCGGCGAAGCGGTGGAACTCCGCCGCCGGCACGCCGAAGTGGGCCGGGCTGCCGCCGACCTCGTTGAGCGCGACGAAGCGGCTCCAGCGGTAGAACGCGGTGTCCTCCACGCCCTTGGCCATCACCGCCCCGGTGAACTGCGGGAAGCGCTTCGCCAGCTCGTCGTCCGGGTCGCGCAGGCGGCGGGTGAGCGCGTCCAGGGCGGCGGTCAGGTCCGGGCGGCGGCGACCGGCCTCGGCGCGGGCGGCGGCCAGGTGCCGGGCACCCTCGGGCGGGTAGCCCCGGTAGACGGCGAAGGCGGCGGCCAGCTCGGCCAGCGCCGCCCGGGCCGCCTCGCGGTCGACCTCGGGGGCGAGCGCGGCCAGCCGGGTCAGCTCGGCTGACAGCAGCCGGGTGGCGGCGGCGATCTTGGTGTCGTGGGTGAGGTCCTGCCAGGAGGTGTGCCGGCCGACGAGGTGGGTGTCCAGGGCGGTGAAGTCGCCCTCGGCGTCGGGGTCGACGAAGAGCCCGCAGACGGCGGCGAGCGCGTCGTAGCCGGTGGTGCCGTCCACCGGCCAGGCCGGCAGCTCCTCGCCGTACTCCAGGATCTTCTCCACCACCAGCCACGCGGTGGGGGCGGCGGCGCGCAACCGGGCCAGGTAGGCGGCCGGGTCGCGCAGCCCGTCGGGGTGGTCGACGCGGATGCCGTCGACCTCGCCGTCGGCCGCCCAGCGCAGCACCAGCTCGTGGGTGGCGGCGAAGACCGCCGGGTCCTCGACCCGCAGCCCGGCCAGGTCGGAGACGGCGAAGAACCGGCGGTACGTCAGCTCGGCGTCGCCGCGTCGCCAGGAGACCAGCTCGTAGTGCTGCCGGTCGTGCACCTCCCGGGGGTTGCCGTCGCCGGTGCCGTCGGCGACCGGGAAGCGGTGCTCGTGGTAGCGCAGCTCCCCGTCGGCGAGCTTGAGGTCGTCGAGGGCGTCCGGGGCGTCGGCCAGCACCGGCAGCAGCAGCCGACCCCGGTCCCAGTCGATGTCGAACCAGCCGGCGTACGCCGAGTCGCGGCCCCGGCGCAGCACGTCCCACCAGGCGGGGTTGGCGGCGGGCACGGCCACCCCGGCGTGGTTGGGCACGATGTCCACGACCAGGCCGAGGCCGGCCGCCCGCAGGGCGCGCAGCAGCCGCCGCCGGCCGGCCTCGCCGCCCAGCTCCGGGTTGACCGCCCGGTGGTCGACCACGTCGTAGCCGTGCGCGGAACCGGGGCTGGCGGTCAGCAGCGGCGCGCTGTAGAGGTGGGTGACGCCCAGGTCGGCCAGGTAGTCGGCGAGGCCCGCGGTGGCGTCCAGATCGAAGCCGGGACGGATCTGCACCCGGTAGGTGGCGCCGACCCGGGGGGCGCCCGGCGCGGGGGTGGTCGACATGTCAGGCCGTCCTCTCCAGCACCACCACGCACCGGTCCGGCACGCCGAGGACGCCGCCGGCGTCGACCACCGTGGTCTTCTCCGGCTCCGGTTCCGCGGTGCTGATCACCAGTTCCCAGCGCTGACCGAACTCGGGGCCGGGCACGGTGAAGTCCAGCGGCGCGTCGTGGGCGTTGAAGCAGAGCAGGAAGGAGCTGTCGACGTGGCGCTGGCCGTACGGGCCGCGCTCGCGGATGCCCTCGCCGTTGACGAAGAGCGCGACCGACCGGCCGAAGTCGTTGCCCCAGTCCTCCCCGGTCATCTCCCGCCCGTCGGGGGTGTACCAGGCCAGGTCCGGCAGGGGCTCGTCGACCTCCCGGCCGCGCACGGCGAGGCCGGTGAAGAACCGGCGGCGACGGAACACCTGGTGCCGGCGGCGGAACGCGACCAGCTTGCGGGTGAACTCCAGCAGGTCGGCGTCGGCGTTGTCCCAGTCGACCCAGGCCAGCTCACTGTCCTGGCAGTACGCGTTGTTGTTGCCGCGCTGGGTGCGGCCCAGCTCGTCACCGTGGCCGATCATCGGCACGCCCTGCGAGAGCACCAGGGTGGCCAGGAAGTTGCGGCGCTGCCGGGCCCGCAGGGCGCGCACCGCCTCGTCGTCGGTGTCGCCCTCGACCCCGCAGTTCCACGACCGGTTGTGGCTCTCGCCGTCGCGATTCTCCTCCCCGTTGGCCTCGTTGTGCTTGTCGTTGTACGACACCAGGTCGGTCAGGGTGAACCCGTCGTGGCAGGTGACGAAGTTGATGCTGTGGAACGGGCGGCGCCCGTCGTCCTGGTAGAGGTCGGCGGAGCCGGAGATGCGGGAGGCGAACTCGGCCAGGGTGGCCGGCTCGCCGCGCCAGAAGTCACGCACGGTGTCGCGGTACTTGCCGTTCCACTCGGTCCACACGGGCGGGAAGTTGCCCACCTGGTAGCCGCCGGGGCCGACGTCCCAGGGCTCGGCGATCAGCTTCACCTGGCTGACCACCGGGTCCTGCTGCACCACCTCGAAGAAGGTGGAGAGGCGGTCGACCTCGTAGAACTCGCGGGCCAGGGTGGCGGCGAGGTCGAAGCGGAAGCCGTCGACGTGCATCTCCTGCACCCAGTAGCGCAGCGAATCCATGATCAGCTGGAGCGAGTGCGGGCTGCGCACGTTGAGGCTGTTGCCGGTGCCGGTGTAGTCGACGTAGTAGCGGCGGTCGGACTCGCTCAGCCGGTAGTAGCTGGGGTTGTCGACGCCCTTGAAGCTCAGCGTCGGGCCGAGGTGGTTGCCCTCGGCGGTGTGGTTGTAGACCACGTCGAGGATGACCTCGATGCCGGCGGCGTGCAGCGCCTTGACCATGCCCCGGAACTCCTGCACCTGCTGGCCGAGGCGGCCCAGGGCCGAGTAGCCGTGGTGCGGGGCGAAGAAGCCGATGGTGTTGTAGCCCCAGTAGTTGCGCAGGCCCAGGTCGGCCAGTCGGTGGTCGTGCACGAACTGGTGCACCGGCATCAGCTCGATGGCGGTCACCCCGAGCTTCGTGAGGTGTTCGATCATCGGCGGGGAGGCGAGGCCCGCGTACGTGCCGCGCAGTTCCTCGGGGATGTCGGGGTGGCGCATGGTCAGGCCGCGCACGTGCGCCTCGTAGATCACCGAGTGGTGGTACGGGGTGCGCGGGGGCTTGTCGTTGCCCCAGTCGAAGTACGGGTTGACGACGACCGACTTGGGCATGAACGCGGCCGAGTCCGCGGTGTTGATCCGCTGCGGGTCGTCGTGCTCGTAGTCGTAGACCGCCGGATCCCACCGCACGTCGCCGTCGATGGCCTTGGCGTACGGGTCGAGCAGCAGCTTCGCCGGGTTGCAGCGCAGCCCGTTCGCGGGGTCGTACGGCCCGTGCACGCGGTAGCCGTACCGCTGCCCCGGCTCGACGCCCGGGATGTACGCGTGCCAGACGTACGCGTCCACCTCCCGCAGCTCGACCCGCCGTTCCGTCCCGGTGTCCCACTCGTCGAACAGGCACAGCTCGATCCGCTCGGCCACCTCCGAGAAGATCGCGAAGTTGGTGCCCATCCCGTCGTAGGTGGCCCCCAGGGGGTACCGCTCACCCGGCCAGACCTGCATGTCGCTCCTCTAGTGCAAGATCATGAGCGCGCACCGCACCATGAGCGCACCACACGGCGGGGGCCGGCGGCGCGCGTGCCGGGTATTGCCCCGCCCGATCCGCCGCCAATCCACCCGTTCGGCCGACGACCGGAATCCGCCCGACTGAGGCGCTATGGACCTTCGGGTGTCCTCCGTCACCTTGGCCCTTTTCGAGATGCGGGATCGGGCGCGATGCCTTTTGCTTGTTCGCGGGACGCGCACGCGCGTCGTCAGCTCGGCCCGTCGGCCACCCCAACCACTGTTCCGCCGTCATCGTCGCCGGCGCGTTCCACCATGCATGGACGGAGATTGATGTGACCACCCTGCGGGTCGGCGAGCAGACCGCCACCGCCGCGGGCCGGGTCCACCGGCCCACCCTCACCTCCCGGCCCCAGGTCCCGGCGCAGACCGGGCCGGGCACGCCCCCGCAGACCCGCCGCATCCTCATGCTCTCCTGGGAGTACCCGCCGGTGCTGGTCGGTGGCCTCGGCCGGCACGTGCACGCCCTGTCGGTGGCCCTGGCCGACGCCGGGCACGAGGTCACCGTCGTCACCCGCCACGCCGACGGCGCACCCCTGGAGGAGTACGCCGACGGCGTCCGCATCGTCCGCGCCGCCGAGGACCCCGTCACCTTCCCCCTGGCCACCTCCTCGCTGCTGGCCTGGACCATGGCCTTCAACCACACCCTCACCCGCGCCGCCCTGCGCGCCACCGAGGCCGGCACCTACGACGTCATCCACGCCCACGACTGGCTCGTCGCCCACACCGCCATGACCCTGCGCGAACACCTCGACATCCCCCTGGTCAGCACCATCCACGCCACCGAGGCCGGCCGACACCAGGGCTGGCTGCCCGAGGAGATGAACCGCACCATCCACGGCGTCGAACACTGGCTCGCCGGCGAGTCCGGCCGCGTCATCGTCTGCTCGGGATACATGCGCGACGAGGTCACCGGGCTGTTCGGCGTGCCGGCCGGCCGGGTCGACGTGGTGCCCAACGGCGTCGAGCCGCACCGCTGGCGGGCGCCGGCGGCCGCGGTCGCCGAGGCCCGGGCGCGGTTCGCCGGCGACGGGCCGCTGGTCACCTTCGCCGGTCGGCTCGTCTACGAAAAGGGCGTGCAGCACCTGCTCGCCGGCCTCCCCCGGCTGCGCGAGCGGCACCCCGGGCTGCGCGCGGTCATCGTCGGCGACGGGCCGTACCGCGCCGAGTTGGAGGCCGAGGTGCACCGCCTCGGCCTGGCCGGCACGGTGAGCCTTCCCGGCTTCCTGGGCGGCACCGCCCTGCCCGCGGTGATGGCCGCCTCCGACTGCTTCGCGGTGCCGAGCATCTACGAGCCGTTCGGCATGGTCGCCCTGGAGGGCGCCGCCGCCGGCGCGCCCCTGGCCGTCGCCGCGACCGGCGGGCTGGCCGAGATCGTCGAGCCGGGCGTCACCGGGATGACCTTCCGGCCGCACGACCCGGACGGGCTGACCGACGCCGTGCACGCCCTGCTGTCGGACCGGGAGCGGGCCCGCGAGCTGGCCCGGAGGGCCCGCGCCATGGTTTACGAGCGGTACGGCTGGGCGGCGATCGCGCAGCGCACGGCGGCCGCCTACGCGGCGGCGATCGCCGGCGGGCCCGCCTTCACCGCCGAGCGGGCGGCGCAGCGGATGGCCCAGGGCCGCGTCCTGCCGCCGATCGCCGACGGCAACCTGCTGGCCGCCGCCGGCCTGCGCTGACCGGCACGAACTCTCGGGTGAGCCGGGCCTGCCACGCCTCGGGGCGCGGCGGGCCTCGGCTCGCCTGGACTTCGGGTCGCGGTCGCGGTGGCCGTCGCCGGGCCGGACGGACGACAGGCCGCCGACCCACACGGGGTCGACGGCCTGTTCGGCTGCGTGGCGGAGGTCAGCGCTCGGAGGACGGGGTGTACGCCCGCTCCGGGGAGCCGGTGTAGATCTGGCGCGGACGGCCGATCTTGGTCTCCGGGTCGTTGATCATCTCCCGCCACTGGGCGATCCAGCCGGGGAGCCGGCCCAGCGCGAAGAGCACCGTGAACATCTTGGTCGGGAAACCCATGGCCTTGTAGATCAGGCCGGTGTAGAAGTCCACGTTCGGGTAGAGCTTGCGGGAGACGAAGAAGTCGTCGGCGAGCGCGATCTCCTCCAGCTGCATGGCGAGGTCCAGCAGCGGATCCGGCTTGGCCATCCGGCCGAGCACGTCCTGGGCCGCCTTCTTCACGATCGCCGCGCGCGGGTCGTAGTTCTTGTAGACCCGGTGGCCGAAGCCCATCAGCTTCACGCCGTCCTGCTTGTCCTTCACCTTGCGGACGAAGGACGCGACGTCGCCGCCGTCGGCCTGGATCTTCTCCAGCATCTCCAGCACGGCCTGGTTGGCGCCGCCGTGCAGCGGGCCGAAGAGCGCGTTCACGCCGGCCGAGACCGAGGCGAAGAGGTTGGCGTTGCTGGAGCCGACCAGCCGCACGGTCGAGGTGGAGCAGTTCTGCTCGTGGTCGGCGTGCAGGATGAACAGCATGTCCAGCACCTTGGCCATCACCGGGTCGACCTCGTACGGCTCCGCCGGCACGCCGAAGATCATCCGCAGGAAGTTCTCCACGTAGCCCAGCGAGTTGTCCGGGTACAGCAACGGCTGGCCGATCGACTTCTTGTAGGCGTACGAGGCGATGGTGGGGACCTTCGCCATCAGCCGGACCGTGGACATCTCCACGTGCGAGGAGTCGAACGGGTCCAGGCTGTCCTGGTAGAAGGTCGAGATGGCGCTCACGGCCGAGGAGAGGACGGCCATCGGGTGCGCGTCGCGGGGGAAGCCGTCGAAGAACCGGCGCATCTCCTCGTGCAGCAGCGAGTGCCGCCGGATCCGCTCGCTGAACTCGGTCAGCTGCTGCTGGGTGGGCAGCTCACCGTAGATCAGCAGGTAGGAGACCTCCAGGAACGAGGACTTCTCCGCAAGCTGCTCGATCGGGTAACCGCGGTAACGCAGGATCCCCGCGTCGCCGTCGATGTAGGTGATCGCGGACGAGCAGGCCGCGGTGTTGACGAAGCCGGGATCGTAGGTCGTCATCCCGGTTTCCTTGAGCAGCTTGCCCACCCCGATGCCGGCGGGGCCCTCGACCGCGGATTGCACCGGCATCGAAAGCTGCCCACCGGGGTGATCGAGCTTGACTTCCGTCATGTGTCCCTCGCTTCGCCGGCAGATCTGCGTTGAATTGCCTTCGCTTTTACCGTAATCGCGGTCGCGGGGATACCGCCCGCCGTGGTTCGGCGGTGAGGCATGCGTCACCCGATTCCCGACCAGCGGGCCGGGAAACCCCCTCGATTCCGGGCACGGCGGAGCCGCCCGTGGCCGTGTGGGCGTGGGAACGCTACCGGTGGGCCGGGCGCGGGGCGCGGGCGGCCCGCGGCGGCTCAGGACAGGTCGAGGCGGCGCAGGGTCCCGTCGGCGGCGACCCGGTAGACGTCCAGGCGGTTCGCGCCGGCGCGGAAGAGCCGGTCGTCGTCGAGCAGGGCGGCGAAGCGGCGACCGCCGGCGTCCCGGCCGACCACCGGGACGACCGCCCCGACCCGGCCGTTGACCGCGACCGCCAGCAGCGTGCCGTCGGGCACCTCGTCCGGCAGGTCGCCCCAGACCGCCGCCGGCAGCCGCCCGGTGTCCGGGTCGACGGCCCGGAACGCGGACAGGGCCGCCACCCGGGCGGTGCCGCCGCTCGGGCGGTCGCCGACGGCGGTGCCCACGAGCGAATGCGGCGCGGGCGGCGCGGGCGGGGCCGGCACGCCGCCGGGGATCGGGGTCGGTTCGCCCGGGCGGTCGTAGAAGACCTTGCCCGGCTCGGCGCGTGGCGCCTGGCGGGCGGACCGGCCGTCGACCCGCCAGGGCAGCCGGATGGCCGCCTCGTCGGCGATGGTGGGCAGCAGGTCGACGTGCTGCCAGTTCCGGTCGTCGACCCGCCCCGCACGCTGCCCGGGGGTCTTGACGAAGGTCGGCACCCAGGCGACCTCGCCCGGGGCGGCCCGGAGGGCGTCCATGCCGCGGCCCTGCGCGCCCTTGGTGAAGCTGACACCGTGGTCGGCGGTGACCACCAGCAGAGCCTCGTCGTAGAGGCCGCGGGCCCGCAGGGTGCGCAGGGTCTCCCCGATCAGCCGGTCGGTGTAGCCGAGCTGCGCGAGGTGGCGCCGCCGGGCCAGGTCCACCCAGCCGTCGCCGTCGTTCGGCAGGTCCGCCGGGGCGTCGTAGCGCGCCCCCGACGGCAGGTACGCCCACGGCGAGTGCGGCATCAGCAGGTGCAGGAAGTGCAGCGCGGGGCGGGACGCCGGCCGCAGCCCCGCCAGGAAACTGGTGAACCGGGCCGGCTGGTTGGCGTTCAGGCTGTCCCAGCGGAACTTCGGGTCCGCCGGCACCGGTTCGGCGTCGTCGATGCCCGCCTCGGCGCGGGTGCGTTCCCGGTAGGAGTCCTCCGGGTCGGCGTGGCTGTCCACCGGGGCGGCGAGCTGGCGCAGCAGCCCGCCGGTCTCCCGGACCAGCACGCCCATCCCCTGCTCCGGGGTGATCGGCGACTCGCAGCGGCTGGGCGGGCAGAGCCGGGTGATGCTCTCCTCGGCGCGGATGTCGTAGAGGCCGCCGAAGGCGGTGAAGAGGTTGTCCGGATACTGGGAGTAGTGCGGGGCCGCCTCGCGCTGCGGGTACCGGCCGGTGAGCATCGCCGGCAGCGCGTAGGGCGTCCACCCGCCGACCCCGGTGGCGTTGCGGTACCAGGTGGAGCCGGCGGCCAGCTCGGCGAAGTGCGGGAAGCGGGTGGCGTCGATCCGCCCGTCCGGGCCGAGCAGGGAGACCAGCGGCAGCTCGTCGAGGATCAGCAGCACCACCGGCGGGTGGTTGCCGGGCCCGGCCGCCCCGGCCGCGCCGCCCTCGCCGCGCGGCAGCACCACCGTCGAGGTCGGCGAGGCGAACAGGAACAGCCCCACGAACAGCAGCGGGCCGGCCGCGGCCAGCCGCAGCACCCGCCCGGGCGCGCGCCACCGCCGGTGCGCGGCCGCCCCGGCGGCGCCGGCCACCGCCGCCACCAGCAGCAGCGGTACGCCCCGCAGCGGCGTCGCGTGCCGGCCGACCTGCACGGCCAGGGCGGCGAGCAGCAGCCCGACCAGCAGGGTGTGCGTCGCGGACCGGGCGGTCCGCCCGGCCAGCCGGGACAGCGCGGCGAGCAGCGCCACGGCGGCCGTGGGCGCCAGCGTGACCAGCGCGACCAGCAGCAGGATCTCCCGCCGGTCCGCGCGGTGGAACAGGAAGAAGTCGGGGCTGCGGCCGAGGACGTCCAGCAGCGGCTGGGTCACCACGAGCCCGACCAGGCCGGCCACCTCCGCGAGCCGGCCGAGTTCCGCGCGCCGGTCGGCCGGGGTGACGGCCGGCGGCCGGGGCGGATCGGCCGGGCTGCGGGCCGGCTCAGCCACCCGCGACCGCCGCGTAGAGGGTCCGGGTGCCCGAGGGCAGGTCGAGGCGGCGCGTGATCCGGCAGCGGCCGGCCAACAGCCGCTCGAACTCCGCGCGGCGGTAGTCCGGAAAGAGGCCCTCGGGCTTGTTGGCGAGCAGCCGGCGGGCCATCGGGTCCTCGGGGTGGACGAACTCCACCACGATCCGGGCGCCGGGGGCGGCGAGGCCGACGAGCCAGTCCAGCACCTCGGGCAGCGGCACGTTGCGCCCGATCGCCAGGTGGTGCACCACGGCCAGGGCGAGCACCGTGTCCGCCCGGGCACGGCCGGCGAACGAGGCGCGCTCGACGCCCCGCCAGCCGCCGCCGGGGGACGGGTCGGCGAGGTCCATCACCAGCGGCAGGATCCGCCGCTCGCCCTCGGCGCGCAGCGCGCGGTAGAGCCCGTCGACCACGGCGGGGTCCTGCTCCACCGCGACGACGTAGTCGGCGTGCCGGGCGGCGAGGCGGGCGTACCGGCCGTCGTTGGCGCCGAGGTCGAGCGCCAGACGGGGGCGCGGCGGGCCGGCCAGCGCCTCGGCGACGAAGCGTTCCTTCGCGGCCCGGTCCTCGGCCGTGTACGCGCAGGTGCGCTGGTAGTCGACCCAGTGGCTGGCGGTGGGGCGGTGCTCCAGCCGCCGCACGAGCTTCTCGATCCCCCGCACGGTGGCCAGCGCCAACTCCCGGGAGTAGCCGGCCGCCCGCAGCTGCGACCGGACGTCGGCGGTGCTGGCGCGGGCGTTGCGGCGCTGCATCGCGTCGTGCAGGTGCACGTGGCTGGGCACGCCGGGCAGCAGCCGGCGGGCCCCGCCGAAGAGCCGGCGCATCTGGTCGGGCTCGATGCCGTCGACCCGGGCCCGCAGCCAGGGCTGGAAGTCCAGCCCGAGGTGGGCGCCGAGCAGCAGCGGATAGAGCAGGGTCTGGCAGAACTGCCGGTACCCGGCCCAGGGCTCGCCGTCGCGTGCCGGGGTGAACGAGCCGACGTCGATGAAGACCGGCTCCGTCCCGCGCCACTGGAGGTTGTAGGCCGAGCCGTCCTTGGTGGTGAACCCGGCCGGCAGGGCCGCCCGCAGGATCTCCAGGTGCAGCAGCGCGGCGTCGCGCAGCATCGCGAAGGACCACTCGTACGGGTGGGAGACGAACGGGATGCGCTCGTGGCGGAGCACGGCGGCCCACCGGGCGGCCGAGGGCACCCGCGCCGGCTCGACCGGCTCGGTGCCGCAGACCTTGCCGGCGGCGAGCAGCGGCGGGAAGAAGTCGGTGGCGGCCAGCGCGCGCCACTCCCGGGCGGCCCGCTCGTCCAGCCCGCGCAGCACGTCGTCGCCGAGGTGGAAGACCCGGTTGGCCGGGTCGCGGAACGACCCGGGATCGGCGCGCAGGCCGGTGTGGGGAGTCGCCATGGCCGGGTCAGCGCTGGTCGGTGGGCTGACGGCGGAACTTGTCGACCAGCCGCCGCCAGTAGAGCTTGGCCGCCACGGCGGCGCCGGCCACCCCGCCGACCACCGCCTGCACGATCAGGCTGCCGGACCCCGCGTCCAGGTAGGCCAGGTGTTCCACCGACCGCTCCTTCCCTCGCCGTCTCGACACCGACGCACCCGACCACACCCGCTGAGGGATTTGACCGGAAAGTCGGACTTGTCTGACACCGTACGCCGATCGTCCCCGCCGTGAAGGCGACACCGGACCTTCCGTCCGGCGTCCGTTTCGTTCAAGACGCGCGGCCGGGGCGCCCCCTACCGTCGACGCCATGACTCCGACACTGGACCTCGTCGGCATGGTCAGCAGCGACCTGCCGCGCTCACTCGCCTTCTACCGCCGGCTCGGCCTCGACATCCCGGCGGAGGCCGACACCCAGCCGCACGTGGAGGTCGCCCTGCCGGGGGGCCTCCGGCTGGCCTGGGACACCGCCGACACCGTCCGCTCCTTCGACCCGGACTGGAAGCCCGGAGGCGGCGGCGGAGCCACGCTCGCCTTCCGGTGCGCCGACCCGGCCGAGGTGGACCGGCTCTACGCGGAACTGGTGGCCGAGGGCCACGAGGGCCACCTGCCCCCGTGGGACGCCTACTGGGGCCAGCGGTACGCGGTGGTGCTCGACCCGGACGGCAACGGCGTGGACCTGTTCGCCCCGCTCGCGCAGGGCTGAGCCGACCGCCCGCCGCGCGGCGCGGAGCCGGCCACCCGGGCGGCGCGTCGCTGCGCCGGGCCACCCGCTCGCGCGGCGCCGCTGCCCGCTCAGCGGGTCAACAGGACGGTCGGCGGCACCCCGGCCAGACCCCGCACGTCCCGGGTGAGGTGGGCCTGGTCGGCGTACCCGCAGCGGGCCGCGACCTCGGCCAGCGGCGTGCCCGCGCGGGCCAGCGCCAGGGCGCGGCGCATCCGCAGGATCCGGGCCAGGGTCTTCGGGCCGTACCCGAACAGGTGCCGGCTGCGGCGGTGCAGGGCGCGCGGGTGCAGGCCGACCTCGGCGGCGGTCGCGGCCACGGTGGCGCCCGCGGCCAGCGCGGCGGCGATCCGGACGCCCACCGGCTCCGGGCCCCCGACCGCCCGCAGCCGCCCCACGGCGACCTCCGTCAGCACGGCGGCCGGGGCGGCCTCGGCCCGCTCGGCCAGCCGGTCGACCTCCCGGTCGCCCCACAGGTCCGCCAGGGGGATCCGCCGGTCGCGCAGCTCGACGGCGGGCACGCCGAGCACCGCCGGCCCGACGCCGGGCGGCAGGCGCAGTCCCACCCACCGCTGCGCCGGCCCGCCGCCGCTCAGGTGCGCCGTGCGGTCCGGCCCGGCCACCAGCAGGCCCGAGCGGCTCGTCCAGAGCAGGTCGACGCAGCCGTCGGGAGCACCCTGGTCGGCGCGGCGCCCGCCCTCGTCGTGCTGCTCCAGAGCACCGCGCCGGCAAACCCGGCGGGACGTTCCCGGTACATGCCGCCCAGCCTGCCACGGTCGGGCTAGCCTCCGGTTGTGCGATGGTCGGTGCTGGACGCTCCGCTCGACTCCTCCGGTCGCGGCCGGGGCGAGCGGTGGGCGCCTGCGGCGCTGCGGTCGGCCGGGCTGCTGGGCCGGCTGGGCGCGGCGGACGCCGGCGCGGTCGACGCCCTGGTCACCGATCCGACCCGGGACCCGGACACCGGCGTGATCGGCGTCGACCAGGTGCGCCGCGCCGGCCGGGCGATCGCGGTCCGGGTGACGGAACTGCTCGGCACGGGACGGCACCCGCTGATCCTCGGCGGCGACTGCGCGATCCTGCCGGGCACGCTCCAGGGACTGCCGGCCGGCTTCGACCTGTGGTTCCTCGACGCCCACCTGGACTTCGAGGACGGGCGCACCTCGCCCACCGGCGAGGCGGCGGACATGGACCTGTCGATCGTCACCGACCACGGCCCGGCCGGCCTCCTGGACCGGGAGGGGCCGCTGGTCGATCCCGACCAGGTGCACGTGCTCGGCCACCGCGCGCCCGACCGGGACACCGCGGACGGGATGGAGGCCGTCCGGGTCGACCCGGCCGTGCACCGGGTGCCGGCCGACCGGCTGCGCGGGCCCGACGCGGCGGCGATGGGCCGGGCCCTGGCCGTCGGCACGACCCCGGCCTGGCTGCACATCGACCTCGACGTGCTCGACCCGCTCGTGCTGCCGGCGGTCAGCTACCCGGAGCCGGGCGGCCTGGACTGGGACGACCTGACGGCGCTGGCCGGGCCGCTGGTGCGCTCGGGCCGGCTGCTCGGGATGAGCGTCACGGACTTCAACGCCGACGAGGATCCCGACGGGCGCCACGCGGAGCGGATCGCGGCGGTCCTCGCCGAGTTGCTGTCCGACTGACCGGGTCGTCTGCCACACCCAGCACGCGGCCCACCAGATCGACCGCGCCGTTGGCGTGCGCCGGCTGCCCGGCCGGCGGTGACGGCGACCCGGCGCAACGGACGCGGGGTGGCCCGTACGACCAGCGCGGCCGGCGCCGCCGGCGGCCAGCGGCCCGGCGGGGGCACGTCGGCCGGCGCCGCGACCGTCCGCCAGACCCCGGCCCGCGGCGCCGGCCAGCGCGGGGCCGGGCGATCTCATTCGGTCATGCCCACCGGGTAGGTGTGCACGAAGCGCATCGTCCACGTGCCATCGCCGACCGGGTGCTCCCGCTCGTAGAGGTGGTCCGGGCCGCCCGGGCCGGCCGCCCCGGCCTCGTCGGGATGGCGCAGGACCCAGCGCGCCGGTGGGGAGCCGTCGGACTCGACGGGCAGCGCCCGGACCAGGTCGTGGGCCGGTCCGCCGACGAAGCGTACGGTCACCTCGCCCATCCCAGGCACCTCCCCCGCTCCCGGGCCGACAGCGGCCCCGGCTCGCAAGCTACCGCAGCCAGCGTCGGCACCGCCCGGATCCGGCCCCGGTTTGCCCTGATCGGAGGCCGGGTACCGGCAGCGGAGGACGACACGACGGGCGCGCCGGGACGGGCGGGACGGAAGACGAGGAGCGGTCGATGAGGACGCTGGACGGGCGGTACCGGCTCGAACAGCGCATCGGCATCGGCGGCATGTCGGAGGTCTGGCGGGCCCACGACGCGGTGCTGGACCGGCCGGTCGCGGTCAAGGTGATGTCCCCCGGGCAGGAGGGGCAGGACACCTCGGTCGAGCGGATCCGCGCCGAGGCGCGCTCCGCCGCCCGGCTGGTGCATCCGAACGTGGCCAGCGTGCACGACTTCGGCACCTGCTCGACGCTGCCCGGTGGGCAGGTGCCCTACATCGTGATGGAGTTGGCCGAGGGCGAGACGCTCGCGGCGCACCTGCGGGTCGGGCCGCTGGACTGGCGGATCGCCGTGCGGGTCTGCGCCGAGGTCAGCGCCGCGCTGGCCGCGGCCCACGCGCACGGCATCGTGCACCGCGACGTGAAGCCGGCGAACGTCATCCTCACCCCGTCCGGCGTCAAGGTGCTGGACTTCGGCATCGCCACCCCGTCGGGCACCCCGGACCGGTCGCCGGAAGGGATCGTGGTGGGCACGCCGGCGTACCTCGCGCCGGAGCAGTTGGAGCGGGCGCCCGCCACCCCGGCCGCCGACATGTACGCCCTCGGCGTGCTGCTCTACTACTGCCTGAGCGGGCGGCTGCCGTACCAGGCGGGCACCACGACACAGCTGCTCGGCGTGCGGCGGCGGCAGCCCCCGCAGCCGCTGCCGGAGATCGACGGGCTGCCCCCGGAGGTGGCCGACCTGTGCGCCCGCTGCCTGGCGGACGACCCGGCCGAGCGGCCGACCAGCCTGGTAGCCGCCCTGCTGCTGGCCGAGGCGGTGGACGCCCGGGTGTACGTGCCGATGCAGCAGCGGATGGCGCCCCGGCAGCGGGGCGGCGCCGTGTCCCCGTGGACCGCGCGGGCGGCGGCCGAGGTGACCCAGGCCGCGCCCCTGCCTCCCGCCCACGCCGGCTGAGCCGCCGGGCGGCCCGCGTCCCGTGCCGCCCGCCGGCGGCGCGCCCCCGCTCCGGCCGTCGGCTGCGGTTTCACGGCCCGGGGGCCGGGTAGCCGGGCCGGTGAGTGAACGGGAGGAACGCGATGCCGGAATCGAGCTCCTGGCTGAACGAGACGGCCACCGCGACCGCCGAGGGCGGCCACGTACGCACCGACGACGGGGGGCTCTCCACGGCCCTGGCGTCCCCGCTGGCACCGCACTGCTCGGGTCTGACCCCGGAGCAGTTGCTCGCCGCCGCCTTCGCGTCCTGCCTGCACCACGCGGCGGTGGAGGCGGCCGGTGAGATCACCGACGAGGCGCACACCGTGCAGGTGCGGGCCGAGGCGAAGCTCGGGCGCGACGACGACGGCCGGTACCGGGCCGACGTGCACGCCTCCATCTCGTCGGCCGGGCTGAGCCGCCAGCAGCTGGCCGAGCTGGTCGAGCACGCCGACCGGCTGTGGCCGTTCTCCAGCGGCGACGCCAGCCGGCACCGGCTCACCGTGACACCGGCGGAGAACGGCCGGCACTGACCGCCGGGCGATCGGCCCGGCCGCTGCGGACCGGCCAGGTCGGCGCACAGGACCGGCGGGCGGAGGGGCACTCCCCGCACGGACGGGCCGGCCCGACGGGCGTCGACGCCGGGCGGGCCGGCCCGTCGGGGGCGCGGCCCGCCGCCGACCGGTCCGGCCCGGCCGGGCTCGGGTCACCCCGGCGGCCGATCGGTGGGTGGCCCCGTGGCCGGCGCCGCGTGGGCCGTTCGGTGGAGGGGAAACGGCGGCCGACACCCTTGCCCCAAGATCGACTCTTCGCCCGTTTGCAGACCCTTTAACGGATATGAGGGAAACAATAGACAAGCGAGCAACGTGCGATTGGTGATCGACCGGGCGTAATGCGGCGGCGGATCGGCGCAAAATGTGGCGCATGCCACCAACCACGCCGATGGCAACGGGCGCTCCTCTTTCTAGCCTCGGCGGGTGCATCCCGACGACCCCCTCGACCAGAAGCTGACCCAGGACCGGCCGGCCACCGCTGCGGCCGATCCCGCCTCAACCGAACGGACGATCGGCCGTCATCGCGCCGCGGAACGGCCCCGTCGCGGCGGCCGGGCCCTGCTCGCCTCGACCCCCGTGCGGGTCGCCCTCGCGACCGGCGTGACCTGCTGCCTCGGCGCGGCCGCGTTCGCCGGCACCCGTGCCGACGACACCCCGCGGGAGCCCGTGGCCGAGGCGGTGGCCGAGCGGGCCGCCACGGACGAGCGCGCCTCCCGGTCGCTGGACCGGGCCGCCTCCCCCGCCCCCGTGGCGAGCCCCAGCGCGACGCCGAAGCCGACCCCGTCGGCCACCCGCAAGGCCCCGCGCAAGCCCGCCAAGCCGGCCCGCCCGCGCCCGGTCGCCGGGCTCACCCAGGCCCAGATGGACAACGCCAAGATCATCGTCGACGTGGGCGTGGACCTGAAGATGCCCCGGCGCGCCATGGTCGTCGCCGTGGCCACCGCCATGCAGGAGAGCAACCTCTACAACCTGGCCAGCGACGTGCTCCCGGAGTCCCGGCAGTACCCGCACCAGGGCAGCGGCTCGGACCACGACTCCGTCGGCCTGTTCCAGCAGCGCCCGAGCAGCGGCTGGGGCACCGTCCGCGAGCTGATGCGCCCCGCGTACGCCGCCCACGCCTTCTACGAGGCGCTGCGCGAGGTTCCGGGCTGGCAGGAGATGAGCGTGACCGCCGCCGCCCAGGCCGTGCAGGTCTCCGCCTTCCCCGACGCGTACGCCCGGCACGAGGAGCGGGCCACGACGATCGTCGCCGCGCTGACCTGACGCCGGTCGCGCACTCGGGTCAGCGGATCCCGGCCCGGCCGCCCGGCGGCTCGCTCGACGCCTCGGCCCCGCCCCGCGCGGCGATCCGGGTCGCCGGCACGCCGGCACCGGTCACCCCGGCCGCGGCGGTCGGGGTGTCGGCCGGCACCGGCTCGGCGATGAGCCCGCTGAGGATCTGGTCCACCCGGGCCTCGCGCCGCCGTCGGACGTAGAGCGCCGCCTCGAAGTCCCGGCGGGCCTGCACCGCCTCGGCGTAGACCCGCTCGCGCACCTGCCGGGCCTCCTCGCGGGCCGCGTCCAGCTCGAAGCGCGCCTGCGCCAGGATGTCGGCCGCCTCGCGCTCGGCGTCGTCGACACCGCGCCGCCCCACGTCCCGGTCACCGAGGTCCAGCCGCTGGAGCAGGCCGCACAACGCCGTCGCCTCGTCTCGGATCTCGTCCCACTCCCGGCCGGCCCCGGCGGCGCCCTCCGCCCGGGCCGCGAGCCGGGTCAACCGGATGCCGAGCTGGTCCAGGCAGGAATCGACCTGCCGCTGGTCGTAGCCGGTCTCAACGACGGAGAACCTCATACTGTCGCCCCCCAGGCAGCTGGTATTTCTTCCCCACCTGGATCCTCGGCGCTAGCGGCGACCGCCGAGGAGGTTCCGGAAAAATGTTCAGCATGCGAGCGCCGACCGGGTCCGGGGCGCCCGCGGGGTGTCGACGGGCGGCCCGGCGTGGACAATGCGGCCGGGGCCTGCCGGCGGCGGCGACGCCTCAGGAGCGCTTCGGGAGCACGACCACCCGGCCGAAGAACTCGTCGATGCGGCGCACCACGTCGTTGAAGTCGTCCAGGTCGATGGGCTTGGTGACGTACGCGTTGGCCTGGAGCGTGTAGCTGCCCACGATGTCCGTGTCGGCGTTGGAGGTGGTCAGCACGACGATCGGGATCGTCCGCAGGTCCTCGTCGCCCTTGACCGCGCCGAGCACCTGCCGCCCGTCCATCCGCGGCATGTTCAGGTCGAGCAGGATGACGTCGGGGCGCCGGGCCTCGGTGTGCCGCCCCTCGCGACGCAGGAACTCCATCGCCTCCTGGCCGTCGCTGACCACGTCGATGACCTTGTCGACGTCGGAGTCCGCGAGGGCCTCCTCGATCATCAGCACGTCGCCCGGGTCGTCGTCCACCACCAGGATGCGAACCGGACTCGGGCTGTCTGCACGCATCACTACCTGCTTCGTGTCGGCGGAACGGAGGGCGGCGAGCCCTCGATGCTGGCGGGAAAATCTAGCCCATCAACCGGCGGCCTGCGCCGTCGGGTCGGCTATGTCGGGTTCATACCTCAGCACCTCGGCCAGCCCGGTGACCTGGAGCACCCGGTCGACCCGCCCGCTGGCGCCGGTCACCCGCAGCCAGCCGCCGTCGGCGGCGACGCGGTTGTCACCCCGGACGAAGGCGGCGATCCCGGTGGAGTCGCAGAAGACCAGCTCGGTCAGGTCGACCAGCAGACGCCGCTCGCCGCCGTCGACGATCCGGTCGATCACGGCGTTGAGCTCGGGTGCCGTGCTGAGGTCGAGTTCGCCGGCCAGGTGCAGGCAGGTCCCCCCGCCCGGGCGATCGGTGTACGTGACGGTGAACGTCACCGTGGTCCCCTCCGCTCCACCGCAGGCGGATGCTTGCAGTGCAGCAAGTATAAGCAGGGGCCTCGGCCGGTCGACACCGGCGCTCACCGCGCGCCGGGGCCGCCCCGCGCCGCCACGGACGACCGGGCCGCCTCGAGGAACCGCGCCGCCCGGGGGAAGTCGCGCAGGACCTGCCCATAGTGTTCCAGAGTCAGTCCGAGCGCGGGGGCCGGCACCCCGCGACTGGTGAGGATCTCCACCATCCAGTCGACGAACTCGGTGAACAGTGAGCCGTCGTCGACGTAGAGCGCGGCGGCCAGGAAGTCCACGATGTAGCCGAGGTCGCTGACGGTGGAGTCCAACTGCGCGGACGTGTAGTCGCGCGTCGCCGGGGCCCGTTCCCGCAGGTCCGCCAGCGCCCCGTCGATCAGCTCGCCACGCCGCTTCACCAGGCTGGCGTACTCGTCGTCGGCCAGGTGGGGCAGCCTTGCCGGCGGGGTCCGGCGCAGCGCGCGCTCGTCGGCGACCAGGTCGGCGGCGGCCGGGGCGTCGGGCGCCCAGGCCACGCCGAGCCGCCGCGCCCAGCGCCCGTCCGCGCCGAAGCCGCGGCCCCCGACCACCACCGGCACGTCCGAGCGCCGGCACGCCTCGATCATCCGGTGCGCGTGCGGCAGCCGCATCGGCAGCGCGCAGGCCAACGCGACCGCGTCCGCGTCGTGCCGGTGCAGGAACGACACCAGGTGCGCGGCGGGGACGCTCGCGCCGAGGAAGGTGACGTGCCAGCCCCGCAGCCGCAGCACCTCGGCGACCAGCCGGGGCGGCAGGGCGTGCCACTCGCCGTCCATGCAGGCCACCACGACCCGGCCCCGGGTCGGACGCGGTTTGGCGTACGCGGCGATCGCCGCCACCACCCGCTCGCTGATGTGCGTCGCGGCGTGCTCCTGCGCGACGCTCCACTCGTTGCGCGCCCACCGCTCCCCCACCTCGGCCTGCGCCGGGGCGACCAGGTCGAGCAGGACGCGCTCGGCGGGCACGCCGGCCTCGAGCAACCCCGCGGCCACCTCGATCGCGCCGTACTCGTCCGCCTCCTGGAGGTGGTGCAGGTAATCGGGCCAGACGCCCGCCGGGGTGGCCTCGGTACTCGGGGCGGTCACGCTCGCGTCTCCCTGGCGTCGGTGGTGTGGGGCGGGGTCGGCACGGCGTGCAGGTGCCGGGGCGTGCGCCCGCCCGGGCCCGTCGCGCGCAGCGCGAGCACGGCGATGTCGTCGTGGTCGCCGTGGGCCAGCCAGTCGCAGGTGACCTGCTCGACGCGCTCCGCCAGGGCGGGCGCGGGCATCCGGTGACAGTCGGTGAGCGCGTGGACGAGTCGCTCGCCGCCGAACTGCTCGTCGCCGCGGCGGCCGCCGCGCGCCTCGGTAACCCCGTCGCTGTAGAGCAGGCAGGTCTCGCCGGGCTCCAGCCGGACCGTCACCTCCCCGATCCGCGGGTCGGGGACCACGCCCACCAGCATGCCGGACAGCGCGACGGTCTCCACCTCGCCGGAGCCGCGCAGCACCAGCGGCGGCAGGTGGCCGCCGCCGGCCATGGTCAGGGTGAGGCCGCCCTCGCGCTGCGGCCGGACCACCCCCAGCACCATGGTGGCGAAACGGCCCTGGCCCTGTGCCTGGGTGGTCTCCAGCAGCGCGTCGTTGAGCAGCTTCAGCAGCCGCCCGGGGTGCGACTCCACCCGGTGCAGCGCCTGCAGGCACTGGCGGAGCTGGCCGGTGAAGACGGCCGCCTCGACGCCCTTGCCGGAGACGTCGCCGAGGAAGAAGACCGAACCGCCGTCGGGCAGCCGGTGCGAGCCGTAGAAGTCCCCGCCGATGCGCAGCCCGGCCTGGGCCGGCCGGTAGGCGGTGCCCCACTGCACCCCGGCGGCCTCAGCCGGCTCCACCGGCACCAGGCTCGCCTGGAGGGTGTCGGCCACCTCGGCCTGGTCGCGGTAGAGCAGCGCGGTGGTCAGCGCGGCGCCGGCCCGCGCCGCGAAGGCCCGGACGAGCTCGGTGTCGGCCTCGTCGTACCAGCGGGTGGCCCGCCGCGCGACCAGCAGCACCCCCACCGGGGCGTCCCGGCCGGGCAGCGGCACCACCCGGGCACAGGCGTCGGCGGCCGTCAGGCCGGGCAGCCAGCCGGCCGTCACCGCCTGCTCCACCAACCAGTCGAGGGTGTGCGGCTCCCCGCCGTCCAGCCCCTCGGCGATCGCCGCGGGCAGGTCGACGGCGGGCAGGACGCCGCTGTCCACGGCGGGGGCGTCGTCGTCGGCGCGGGTGCCCCGCCACCAGCGCGCCCGCCCGGCGCGGGGCGCCAGCACCAGCACCGCCACCTCGGCCAGGGTCGGCACGGCGAGTCGGACCACCGCCGCGGCGGCCCGGTCCGGGTGCAGCGGGTTGCCGAGCTTCTCGCCGACCACGGCCAGGAACGCCGAGCGGGCCCGCTCGGCCAGGAGCGCGTCGGCGCGCGTGACGCTCTCGGTGACGTCCTCCACGTACCAGCAGCAGCGGGCGGCCGACAGCGAGACCTGCCGGGCGCGCAGCCGACGGCCGTGGTGGGTGAGGTCACCGACGGTCAGCCCCGGGATGCCGGCCGCCGCGAGCAGTTCACCGGGGACGACCTCGGGCAGCAGCCGCCGCGCCACCGGGCTGACGTGCCGGACGACGCCCTGCGCGTCGCAGACGACGAGACCCTCGCGGAAGTGCTCGACGACCTCGGACCAGTCCGGCGTCGCGTGCTCCAGGTCGGGGGCGAGCGCGGGCAGCGGGGCCGCCGGGCGGGCGGGCGCGTCGGCGGGCCACGCCGGAGCCCGTGCGGCACTCGGCGTGGGGATCCGTCCGTCGCCGGGATCTGAGTCCCGGACGTCGGCAGCAGTCACCAGCTAAGCCCCACTCCTTGTCGACACTTGTTGTCGCGCCGGAAGCGGCGCTCACGGTCACGTCTTCCCGCCCACCCTACGCCGGTGCGCCGGCACCGCCACCTGACGGCCGCGGAGGCACGGCGGCGGGTGCGTACCCGGCGGGGCCAGCCGGGGATTGTTACGATTCCCTCGCCCCTGCCCGACCGGCAGGCTGCGGAAAGGCGTGATCGTGCTGTCCCATGGGAGGCCACCCGAGGCGACTCCGTTGATCATGACCGTCGACCGGTCGGATCCGGACGCACCGCTCATCCGGGTCGGCGGTGACCTCGCCTACACGACCGCCGCGCCCCTGCGGGCCGAGGTCGACCGGCTGCTCGCCGACGCTCCGCCCGCCCTCGTGCTGGACTTCGGCGACCTGCTCTTCATCGACAGCACCGGCCTCGGCGTGATCGTGCACGCGTGGCGCGAGGGGCAGCAGGGCGGCACCGCCCTCCAACTGCGCGGGGTACCCCGCTTCCTGGCCACGATCCTCGACCTGACCGGCGTCGCGGGCCTGCTCGCCCGGCCGCTCGGCGAGAGCCTGGCCGCGCACCCCGGCCCCGCCGGCCCCGCCTGACGCCACGCGGGCCGTCCCCGGGGTTTGCGTTCCGGGGCCCGGCTGCCGAACATGGAGGGATGGCGGCCCAGCTGTTGACCATCGACGTGGCTCGGCCCGACGCCGGTCGCGCCCGGCTCCGGCTCGCCGGTGAACTCGACTACGACACCGCCCCCGAGCTGATCGCCACGGCCGCCGAGCTGCGCCGGGACGGCTGCGACGAGCTCCTGATCGACCTGAGCGGGGTCGGCCTGTGCGACTCGTCGGGACTCAGCGCGCTGGTGGTGGTGCACCGCGGCGGCCCTGGTGTGGTCCGGCTCTCGGGCGTCGGTCCCCAGCTCCAGCAGCTGCTGGACCGCACCGGGCTGGCCGAGTTGCTGGCCAGGGACCGCTCCGCCGACGGCGACACGCGGCAGGTGGGCTGAGCCTGTCCGCAGCCGGCCGGTTCCCGCCGGGCGGAGGGTGGCCCCCGACCCTGGGACCAGGGGTCGGGGGCCGGAGTGAGGCTCAGTGCGCGGTGACCGGCTGCAGCCGGGGCCCGGTCGACCGCTGCCGCCGGGCCGTCGGCGGCTCGGCGTCCTCCGGGATGCCCGTATCCGGAGTCTGGAAGAAATAGCGGACGAACTCCCCACCCGCCTCGTTGTCGTCCGCGCCGGGCCACTGCCCGATGCAGTCCACCCCGACCACCTCGCGGCCCGAGCCGTCGGCCTCCTCCAGCAGCGCCCACAGGCTCACCGGGTAGCAGCGCGTGTCCTCGGGTGAGAGGCGCCAGCGGGCGTACCAGCCGGGTCGGGCGGGGACGATCTCGACGATCTTCTTCATGACGACCTGTCCTTCCGCGTCCGGTCGGAAGTTCTCCGGTCCGCTGCGATCGTCGGCTCCCATCGGGTGATCGCCCCTCACCCCCGGCGGATGAAGCTTCCGCACCCTCTGCCGGACGTCGCCGGCCCGGCCGCCGGCGTCCGTTTCGGTGCCGGGACCGGCGGGAAGGCGACCGACGGAAGCGAGGGAACACCAGCGGAAGCGAGGTGTCACCATGCGCAAACAGATGGAGGGCGACAACCAGCGCCGCCGCACGCTGGCCCGCCAGGCCCGCGAGCGCGGCATGCAGGCCAGCGAGACGGGGGCCAGCCTGAGCGCCTCCAAGCAGCTCACCCACCTGGACCGGGGCAAGCGCGCCGGGCCGCCGCCGGCGGGCAGCCGACACAAGCCCGACAGCACCCGCGGCGGGCCGGCGCCGCCACCGGCCGGCGTCCCCGAGTCCCCCCGCCCCCTCCCGAAACCGGGTTTGGGGACGCCGGACGCGACGCCGATCGGCTACCACGCGCTGGTCGACGACGTCGTGCGCCGCACCGGGACCGACTTCCGCACCGCCAAGGTCGGGGTCGAGTCCACCGTGCTGGTCCTGGCCTGGGCCCTCGGCGAGGCGGAACGCCGGCGGCTGCTCACGGCGGTGCCGGCGAAGCTGCACGACGTCGTCCCCGTGGACGGCATCGAGCGGCACCAGGACCTGCCCGGTTTCCTGGCCGAGGTGGGCCGGATCAGCGGGCGCAGCCCGGAACAGGCCCGCTACCAGGCCGAGGCGACCGTGGCGGCGCTCGCCGACCACGACGGCGACCTGATCGAGTCGCTGCACGTGCCGGACGGCCTGCGCGAGCTGCTGGAACCGCCGTCGGCCGGCGGCGGGGTCGTCGGCGCGGCCACCACCACGCCGCCGCTGAGCGACGCGGAGCTGCGGGAGGCGCTCAGCGGGCTGCCGTACTGGTCCGGCGACGGGACCTCGCTGTCGCGCACCGTGGAGCTGCCGGCCGACAACCTGGACCGGGTGCTGGACCGGATCGACCAGCTGCGGCAGGAAACGGGGCGCGCGCCGCGCATCGGCCGGCCGGACGCCACCACCGCGGTGCTGACCGTACGGTCCCGGCAGGCCGGCGCCGTGACCGCGATGGACGTGGACCTCGCCCACGCCGTCGACGCCGCGATCGACGAGGCGGGCGCCGGGATGGCCACCGGCTGACCCGGCGCGGGGGGGGGGGGGGGGGGGCCCCCCCCCCCCCCCCCCCCCGGGGGGGGGCCGGCCCGCCGGGGGGGGGGGGGGGGCCCGCCCCCGCCGGGGGGGGGGCGCGCCCGCGCCGCCCCGCCCGCCCCGCCCCCGGCCCCCCCCCCCCCCCCCCCCCCCCGCGGGCGGGGGCGGGGGGGGGCCCCCCGGGGCCCCCGGGGGGGGGGGGGGGGGGCCCCCCCCCCCCCCCCCGCCCCGCGGGCTCGGCTAACGTGCCCGGCATGGAGGTCGACGCGCACCGGCCGGAGCTGGTCGTGGACCCGGCCCGACCGACCGGGCGCACACTGCTCGCCGCCGGCGTCGAGCAGTCGTACGTGGACGTCGCCGACCCCCGTCACCTGCGCTTCGAGTACGTACGCCGGATGGCCGCCGTGGCGGACCTGGCGGCGCCGACCGGCCGGCCGCTGGACGTGCTGCACCTCGGCGGCGGCGCCCTGACCCTGCCCCGCTACCTGGCCGCGACCCGGCCCGGCTCGACGCAACTGGTCGTCGAGCGGGACCCGGCCGTGGTCGACCTGGTGGCGCGGGAGCTGCCCGCCCTGCCCGCCGACGTCGGCGTGCGGGTGGCCGACGCCCGCGACGCGCTGGCCGACGCGCCGCCCGGCGGGTACGACCTGGTGCTCGCCGACATCTACCGGGCGGCCCGGATGCCCGGGCACGTGACGACCGTCGAGTTCGTCGCCGCGGTGGCCCGGACCCTGCGCCCGGACGGCGTCTACCTGGTCAACGTGACCGACCTGCCGCCGCTGGTGTTCGCCCGGGTGCAGGCGGCCACCCTGCGGGCGGTCTTCGCCGACGTCTGCCTGGTCGCCGATCGGCGGATGCTGCGCGGGCGGCGGTACGGCAACCTGGTCCTCGCCGCCGCGCCGCGCGCCGGGCGGCTGCCCGTGGCCCGGCTGGCGGCGCGGGCGGCGAAGGACCCGGTGCCCGGCGGGGTGCTGCACGCGGCGACCCTGGACGCGTTCGTCGCCGGTGCCCGTCCCGCCACCGACGCCACCGTCGCCGCAGTCGACGACCGGCCGCCCTCTCGCCCGGCCTGACCGCCCGGGCGGCTCAGCGAGGGCGCACGGCCACCTCGGGCGAGGAACTCTCCAGGGGCACGGCGTTGGCCGGGACGAGGCCGAGCTGCACCGCCGGGCGGGGCAGCGCGGCGTCCAGCACCCAGTCCGCGCCGACCCGGGCCCGGTTGCCCGGCATCGCCAACAGGTGGTAGCCCCGCGTGACCGCCTTGGCGGGCAGCCCCGACAGCGACACCTTCAGCGGGTTCGCCGCCGCGTCCTTGCCGCCCAGGTCGACCACCCAGCCCAGGTCGTGGTGCCGGTACGGCTTGCGCCGGCCCTGCCCGTACGAGGCCGCGATGTTGTGCGCGGCCAGCTTGCCCTGCCGCTGGGCGTGCTGCGCCGTCATCGTGCAGATCTGCCCGGGCCGGGTCAGGTCGGGCACCGCGGCGGCGTCGCCGCAGGCGTACACCTCGGGGAAGCCGGGGACCGTGAGGTACTCGTCGACGACCAGACGGCCCTTCTCGGTGCGCAGCCCCAGCTCGGCGACGAACGGGTCGGGGCGCACGCCGACGCACCAGACCAGGGTGCAGGTGGGGACGTACTCGCCGTCGGTGAGCTTGACCCCGTCGGCGGTGGCCACGGCCACGGAGGTGCCCATCCGCACGTCCACGCCGCGGCGGCGCAGCACCCGGTCGGCGGTGTCGGACATCCGCTTGTCCAGCTCCGGCAGGACCCGGGGCGCGACGTCCAGCAACATCCACTTCGGGCGGATCTTGAGCCGGGGGCGCTGGGCGACCAGCTCGTCGGTGAAGAGCTGGCCGTGCGCGGCCACCTCGGTGCCGGTGTAGCCGGCGCCGACGACCACGAACGTGGCGCGGGCCTGCTGCTCGGCCGGGTCGTCGGCCTGCTCGGCCAGCTCGACCTGCCGGACCACGTGGTCGTGCAGGAAGAGCGCCTCGGGCAGGCCGCGGAAGCCGTGCGCGTACTCGGTGACGCCGGGGATCGGCAGCAGCTTGTTGACGCTGCCGACGGCGAGGACCAGCCGGTCGTACGCGATCCGGTTGCGGTCCCCCTCCGGCTGGGTGAAGCCGACCCACCGGTTCTGCAGGTCGACGTGGTCGGCCTCGCCGATCACCACCCGCACCCCGTCGAGCGTCCCGGCCAGCGGCACGGAGATCCGGGTCGGCTCGACCACGCCGGCGGCCACCTCGGGCAGCAGCGGGAGGTAGAGGAAGTAGTCCGTGGAGTTCAGCACCACGATCTCGGCCCGGCCGCGGGCCAGCCGGCTCAACGTCTTCGCCGCGTGGTATCCGGCGAACCCGGCCCCCACGATCACCACACGAGGTTTCGTCATTGCGGCCCCGTTCCCACGCCGCGCCCCGACAAACGTGGCAGGTCGGTCAGTTCAGCACTCGGCCAGCCGGGCGTACCCGGTCCGACCGACCGCCTCCACCGCCCAGCAGCGCCCGAAGGCCCGCACCCGCTCGGCGACGATCCGCCCGATCTCGGGCGGGATGTCGGGGTCGAGCACCAGCCGGCCGTCCACCGGGTTGACGTCGAGCATGGCCCGGACCAGCGCCAGCGGGGTGCCGGCCGCCCACGCCTGAGGGCTGCACGCGGTCGGGTACGGCACCGCGAAGAGCAGCCGCTCCCGGGGGAAACCGCTCATCGCCTCCGGCAGGCGGTGGCCGAACTGCTCGGCGGCCTCCAGCAGGGCCAGGCTGATCCGGTTCGCCTCGGCCCGGTAGCCGTACCGGACCAGCCCGAGCACCGCCAGGGAGTTGTCGTGCGGCCAGACCGTGCCGCGGTGGTAGCCGAGCGCGTTGTAGAGCCGCTCCTCGCGGGAGAGGGTGCGGATCCCCCAGCCGGAGAACATGTCCTCGCTCATCAGCTGCCGCACCACCGCCTCCGCCCGCTCCGGCGGCACGATCCCGCTCCACAGCAGGTGCCCCATGTTGGAGGTCTTCGAGTCGATCGGGTTCTTGTCGCCGTCGAGCCCGACGGCGTAGAAGCCACCCCGCCCCTCGATCCAGAAGTCGCGGTTGAACCGGTCGTACAGGTCGGCGGCCTCGGCGCGCAGCCGCCGGGCCAGCTCGGGGTCGGCCAGCGGCCCGTCCGCCAGCTCGGCCAGGCGCAGCTTCGCGTCGTAGACGTAGCCCTGCAGGTCGCAGCTGGCGATCGGCAGCACCGGGATCCGGCCGTCGGCGAAGGAGACCCCGTCCGGCGAGTCCCGCCAGCACTGGTTGCCCAGGCCCTCCGGGGAGCGGGTCGCGTACTCGACGTAGCCGTCGCCGTCCCGGTCGCCGTACCGGTCGATCCAGTTCAGCGCGGCGAGCGCGTTGTCGCGCAGGAACCGGACGGTCTGGTCGTCGCGGGTCCACCGCCAGTACTCGGACAGCAGGATCAGCCAGAGCTGGGTGGCGTCCGCGCTGCCGTAGTACGGCCCGTACGGCTTGACGCCGGTGCGGGTGAGTTCGCCGCTGCGGACCTCGTGCAGGATCTTGCCGGGCTCCTCGTCGGTGAAGTCGTCACACTCGTTGCCCTGCAACCGGGCCAGCCCGAGCAGCGCGCCCTTGGCCAGCGCCGGCCCGGCGACCAGCGTCTGGTACGCGGCGATCAGGGTGTCGCGGCCGAAGACCGACAGGAACCAGGGCAGGCCGGCGCCCGGCAGCATGATCCGCTCCCCCTTGACCTCCAGGTCGAGCCGCAGCGCCGCGAGGTCGTCCCGGGACTGCCGCACCGCCTCCTGCAGCGCCCGGTTGTCGCTGCGCAGCACCGCCCGGGCGACGGACCAGCGGCGCACCGGGGCGTCGGCGCGCCGGTGGATCACGTCGGAGATGTCACCTCGGACCGGCTCCACCACCCCCATCCCCGGCGGCAGCGGCACGTGCAGGTCGACCTGCCACTCCTCCCGGGGAGTGAGGGTGAGCTCCCACACCAGGTCGTCGCCCTCGACGCGGCTGGCCGGTTGCGAGCAGCAGACCCGCGTCTCCGCGGAGAAGCCGTTCCGCGCGTAGCGGAAGCAGAGCTCCGAGCCGTCGGGCGCGTGGCTGCGGATGATCTCCGAGGAGCGGTCCCGGACGCCGGACTTGACCTCGAACAGGTCGGCGAAGTCGACGCCGACCGCCAGCCGCAGCTCGACCCGGACCGGCTCGGTCCGGAACGACACCAACCCCACGCGCTCGTGGAAGCCGTCCCCGACGTACCGCAGCCGCCGGATCCCGAGACTGTCCGGCGGCAGACCGGGCACGTCCGGGTTGGTCAGCACGTACTGGGCCGAGTAGTGGTCGATGGTCTCGGAGCGCAGCACCAGCAGCGGCCGGGTGCCGTTGACCGAGAGCATCCAACCGCTGACCAGCCGGGTGTCCAGGTGCACGAGGCCGCCGATGCTGCCCGGCGGCACGTCCCCGGTGGAGTCCGAGTACATGAAGGTCGGGCCGCTGAGCACGGCCATGGAGTTCGTGCCCAGCTCGGGCGGCATGGCGCGCTGGTCGCCGCTCTCCCGCGCGGCGAGCAGGCCCGGCGTGGGATCGGCAGGTGTCGGACGCACGGCAGCCATACCGCCACGGTAGGAGGACCGGCGCGCTCCGACATCACCCGCTCCGGGTGACGCCGACCCGACATGACCATGACCGGCCGGATAGACAATGACCATCGTCTATGGCGAGGATGCGGGGATGGGATCCCACGACACCGCCGGCGACCGATCCGCGAGGTCGACCCGGCGCACGTTCCTGTCCGCCTCCGCCGCCGCCACCGCGGCCACCGTCGCCGTACCCCTGCTCGCCGGGCCCGCCGCCGCGGGCGACGCCGCGCCGCCGGCCGGGCCCGGACACCGGATCCGCCCGCAGACGCCGGACCGTGAGCTGCGCGAGCTGCTGCGGCAGGTCGACCAGGCGCGGATCGAGGCCACCGTGCGCCGGCTCGCCGCGTTCGGCACCCGGCACACCCTCTCCAGCCAGGACGACCCGGTGCGCGGCATCGGCGCGGCCCGCGACTGGATCCACGGGCGGATGACCGCGTACGCCGCCGCCTCCGGTGGCCGGATGACCGTCGAACTCCAGTCCTACGTGCAGGAGCCCGCGCCACGCATCCCCACCGCCACCCGGATCACCAACGTGGTGGCCACCCTGCGCGGGGACACCGCGCCGAACCGGACGTACGTGGTCACCGGCCACTACGACTCGCGCGCCTCCGACGTGACGGACGCGGTCGGCGACGCCCCCGGCGCGGACGACGACGCCTCCGGCGTGGCCGTGGTGCTGGAGCTGGCCCGGTTGATGGCCACCCGCCGGACGGCGGCCACCGTCGTCTTCGCCGCAGTGGCCGGCGAGGAGCAGGGCCTGTACGGCTCCACCCACCTCGCCCGGCAACTCAAGGCGGCCGGGGCCGACATACAGGGCATGTTCAGCAACGACATCGTCGGCAGCAGCACCGCCGACGACGGCACCCGCGACCCGCGCACCCTGCGGCTCTTCGCCGAGGGGGTGCCGACGGCGGAGACCCCGGCCGAGGCGACCGTCCGGCAGTCGGTCGGCGGCGAGAACGACTCCCCCTCCCGGCAGCTCGCCCGGTTCGTCACGGACGTGGCCGACAACGACGCCACCGGGATGCGGGTGCGGGTGATCTACCGCCGCGACCGGTACCTGCGCGGCAGCGACCACATCCCGTTCCTGCGCGAGGGATGGCCGGCCGGTCGGTTCACCGAGCCCCACGAGGACTTCGCCCACCAGCACCAGGACGTCCGGGTCGTCGACGGCAGGCAGTACGGCGACCTGCCGGAGTTCTGCGACTTCGCGTACATCGCCCGGGTGGCCCGGGTCAACGGCGCCGCGCTGTGGTCCCTGGCCCGCGCCCCCGGCACGCCCAGGGGGGCGGTGGTCGTCACGACGAACCTCACCAACGACACCACGCTGCGCTGGCAGCGGGGCGACGAGCCGGACCTGGCCGGCTACGAGGTGGTGTGGCGGGAGACCACGGCGGCCGACTGGCAGCGCGTGATCGACGTGGGCGACGTCACGGAGGCGACCGTCGACCTGTCGAAGGACAACGTCTTCTTCGGTGTGCGGGCGGTCGGCCGTGACGGGCTCCGCTCCCCCGTCGCCTTCCCGAAGCCGGGGAGCTGACAGCGGCGGACTCCCGACACGCGACTGTGTGGTTGCCGACTGTGACGACGGTGGCGCGGGCGCACGCTCCATGCCGACACGACCCTCGTCTCCAGGAGGACAGATGCGACTCCGTTCGCTCGCCACCGCCGCGCTGGCCGCCGCCCTGGCGGCCGGCGCGCTCGCGCCGGCCGCTCCGGCCACGGCGGCCACCGCCGACCAGTGGGGCTTCGCGTACGTCAACGATCCGACCGTCCCGGCGTGGACGGTGCTCGACACCACCCGGCAGTGGGGCAGTTGGAAGACCGCCTTCCCCGCCGCCTGGGCCCAGGGCGCCAAGCTCGCCCCGGGCCGGTTCCTGGTGCGCTTCCCGCAGGTCGCCGCCGGTGCCCGGGGCGTGCCGCACGTGACCCCGGTCAACCGCACCGGCCACTACTGCGAGGTCGTCCGCTGGTACTCCTCCGGCGTCGACCAGATCGTCGACGTGCAGTGCCACGCGCCGGGCGGCAACCGCGAGGACACCCCGTTCACCGTCCTGTGGACCACCAGCAGCGGCGTGCTGCCGGCGGGCACCGCCCACGCGTACGTCCAGCAGGCCGGTGGCGCCCTCGTCCAGTCGTACAACTCGACCGGGGCGGCGAACGGCATCGCCCCGGGCGGGGTCGGGCAGTGGTCGGTGAAGCTGCCGGGCGTCGGGCTCGCCGGCGTGCTGGCCGGCGACGTGCAGGTCACCGCGGTGCAGCCGAACGCGGCGGCGCGCCGCTGCAAGATCAGCAGCTGGTCCGCCGCCGGAACCGACGTGGTCGCGCACGTCTCCTGCTTCGACCAGGCCGGGGCACCGGCGACCACCGACTTCGCCCTGTCCTACCACCGCCGGCGGGCGGTGATCGGCTCGCTCGCCCCGCCGTCGCGCTTCGGCTACCTCGGCACCGCCGTCGGCGGGCCGACCAACGACAACTCGGTGCTCGGCGTCGGCGCCAACACCGTCGCCGCGCTGGCCCCGGCCGGTCGCTACCTGGCGACGTTCCCGCAGCTCGGGGTCAGGGAGACGCACGCCCAGGTGGTGGCGCAGGGGGCCGGCGCCAACTACTGCCACCTGACCCAGCCCTGGTCGACGGCGCTCGACGCCGGGGTGGACGTGGTCTGCTTCGACAACGCCGGGGTGATCACCCCGCACCGGTTCCTGGCCACCTTCACCTCCCGCACCTGACGCGGCCGCCGGCACGCCGAAACCGTCGGCACCACCGGCACCGCCCGGTCCGTCCGGCCCTGTCCGGTCCCGCCGCCGCGGTGGCGGGCCGGGCGGGGGCCGGTCACCCGCGGCGGGTGGTTGGGTCTCACCCGGCCCGGGTGCAGGCTGGTGCTCCACCGCCATCCCGGCGAAGGGAGGACCGCGTCATGAGCATGCCGATGTCCAACGACCAGCGACAGCCGATCTACCTGCGGCAGAGCGGCCGGAAACACCTCACGCCCCGGCAGCGGCGGCGCGTCGAGCACAAGCAGGGGCGGATCGAACGCCTCGGCGGCCAGCGCCCCGAGGCGCGGCGACCCGGGCGCTGACCCGACGGCCGGGTGGCGGCCGGTTCCGGCCGCCACCCGGCCGTCACCCGCCGCCGGTGCGCTCGACGGTGTAGTGGATGGTCTGGGCGACGATCCAGCCCTGCTCGATCAGGAACGAGTCCGCCCCGTCGCGGACCCGCGCGCCCGCGATCTCCGCCGTCCACTCCAGGAACGCCACCCGGCCCTCGACCAGCTTGTTGGTGTATGTGTAGCCACCGCCGGGCAGCTCCTCCTCCAGCAGCCGCGCCAGCTCCCGGACCCCGGCGTGCCCCCGGAACACGCCCCGGCGTTCCAGCACCACACAGGCCGGCGACACGTTGCGCGCCAGGTCCTCGGCGAACCGGTGCTCGGCGGCCAGCCGCAGGTGGTCCTCGAACACCTCCCGCGCCGACCGCGCCCGCAGGTCCTTCTCCACGGCCCCACCTTCGCCCGCCGCGGCTGCCGGTGCCGCCCGGCCCCCGTCCGGGTCCGCCGTCACAGCGGGCCCGGATGCGGCTGGTCCAGCGGCATCGGCACCGCCAGGAAGGTGGCCCCGCGCAGGTCCAGCCAGGCCCGGTCGGGCGAACGGACCAGCCGCAGCATCACCTCGGCGCAGTTCGGGCAGCGGGCGACCAGGCCGGGCGCGTGCGGGTAGACCCGCAGGCCGGCCAGCGGGCCGAGCGCGCCGCAGTGCGCGCACCGCCCGGTGGCGGCGCTCAGGTCGACGGCGAACAGCTCCCGCAGCGGGCCGTCGAGCATGTTGCCGTCCAGGTACGACAGCTCGGTCATCGGGCACTCCTCCTCGACGCTCAGCCCGTCGGGCCGAACCGTTCGGTCTTCACCCGCCGGCTCTGGTGGCCGAGCCCGACGAGCAGGTCCGCCACGGTCTCCACGAAGCCGGTGGGCCCGCAGACGTAGCAGAGCGGCTCCAGCTCGGGCGGCCAGCCGTGGGTGTTCACGTCGGCCAGGCCGATCCGGTGCGGCTCACCCCGCCAGCCCTCCGGCGCCTGGCGGGTGTACACGTACGCCACGTCCAGGCCGTGGTCGTCGCGGACGCGGACGCGCAGCTCGTCGGCGTAGAACACGTCGTCGGGGGTGCGCACCGAGTAGAGCAGCCGGAACGGCACGCGACTGCCGGCGGCGCGGCGCGCCCGGACCATCGCCATCAGCGGCACGACGCCCGAGCCGCCCCCCACCAGGAGCACCGGGGCGGTCTCCTCCGGCCGCCAGACGAACCAGCCGCCGACCGGGCCGCGCACCTCCACCGGGTCGCCCTCGGCGTAGACCCCGGTCAGGTAGGGCGACACCTCGCCGTCGGACACCCGCTGCACGGTCAGCGCGATGCGGTCGCCCTCGGCGGGCCCGGCAAGCGAGTACGACCGCGCCGCCTGGTACCCGTCGGGCGCGGTCAGCCGCACGTCGACGTGCTGCCCGGGCAGGTGCCCCGGCCAGCCGGGCACCTCCAGCACCAGGGTCTGCGCGGTCGGCGTCTCCACCCGGCGCTCGACGAGCCGGGCCACCCGCCACCGCAGCGGCCCGGTCAATCGCCCTGGTACCGCTGCTCACGCCACGGGTCACCGTAGTCGTGGTAGCCGGCGGTCTCCCAGAATCCGGGCTGGTCCTCCGTGGTGAGCCGGATGCCGCGCACCCACTTGGCGGACTTCCAGAAGTACAGGTGCGGCACGAGCAGCCGGGCGGGGCCGCCGTGCTCGGCGGGCAGCGGGCCGCCCGCGTAACGGTGCGCCACCCAGGCCCGCCCGCCACGCAGGTCGGCCAGCGGCAGGTTGGTGGTGTAGCCGCCGTACGAGTGGGCCTGCGCGTAGTGCGCGGCGGTGTCGATCCCCGCCAGGAGCGTGTCGAGGGAGACGCCCTGCCAGTCGGTGTCGCGCTTCGACCAGCGGGTGACGCAGTGGATCTCCACCGTGGGGGTCTCCTGGGGCAGCGCCATCAGCTCGTCCCAGCTCCAGCGGAACTCCGCGCCGGACTCGGTGGAGATGACGAACTCCCACGTCTCCAACGGCACCTTCGGCGTCGGGCCGGCGGAGAGCACCGGGAAGTCCTCCGTCAGGTACTGCCCCGGCGGCAGGGCCGGCTCCGCCGAGCGGGGCCGGCCCTGGAAGCCCGGTGACACGATTCCCATCCGTCAGTCGTACCACCCGGGGTGGGGCGCGCAGGCGCGGTCGGCCGGAACCGCACCGCGGCGGGTGACGCCTCAGCCCCGCTCGACCACGACCTCCTTCTCGCCCGACCGGGACCCGCGGGTGGCCCGCAGGCTGGTGAGCGTGACGACCAGCAGGACGCCGATGATGACGCCCAGCGAGGCCAGGGTGGGGATCTCCGGCACGCCCGACCAGATGCCGTGCGCCCAGTGCAGGCCGAGCTTGACACCGATGAACGCGAGGATGATCGCGAGGCCGTAGCTGAGGTGGACCAACCGGCTGAGCGCGGCGTGCAGCACGAAGTAGAGCGCGCGCAGCCCCAGCAGGGCGAACGCGTTGGTGGCGAAGACCAGGTACGGGTCCTCGGTGATGCCGTAGACGGCGGGCACCGAGTCGACGGCGAAGACGATGTCGGTGGCGAGCAGGGCGACCACCACGAGGGCGAACGGGGTGAGCGTCCGCCGGCCGGCGATGCGCACGGTCATCCGCGTGCCGTGGTAGTCGTCGGTGACCGGCATGAACCTGCGCAGCAGCTTCACCGAGCGCATCTTGTTGATGTCGACTTCCTGCTCGTGCCCGGAGAGGGCGTCGCGCAGCAGCTTCACCGCGGTCAGGACCAGGATGATCGCGAAGAGCAGGAAGGCGAAGTCCAGCGTCTGCAGGGCCGCCGCGCCGAGGGCGATGAAGACCGCCCGCAGCACCAGCGCCCCGACGATGCCGTAGAGCAGGACCCGCTGGGCGAGCACCGCCGGCACGGCGAACGCGGCGAGCAGCAGCATGAAGACGAACAGGTTGTCGACCGAGAGGGACTTCTCCACCAGGTAACCGGTGAGGTACTCCACGCCCTGCTGGGAGCCGTAGCGGGACCAGACCCAGCCGCCGAAGGCCAGCGGCAGGGCGATGTAGAAGACGGACCAGCCCAGGGCCTCCCGCATCGACACCTCGTGCGGCCGGCGGGTGACCAGGAAGTCCAGCACCAGCAGGGCGAGCACGGCGGCGATGGTGACCCCCCACAGCGTGGGGGTGCCGACCGACTGGATCTCGGTGGCGGCAAGGTACGGCAAATCGGACATGGAGCCTCCTCGAACACCGTGTCATGTTCGAGGTCTCCTTCACCCACCTTTCGTGGGCAACCACCCGAGGCGGGCTCCGGGGCTCGCCGTACTGACCGGGATGGCTCGTGGGAAGTACTCCCCTCGTGGCGACAAGGTTAGGTCAGGCTCAGCGGGCGGAGCAAACGGGCGCGCGGGCTCACGCGCTGCGCCCGCGCCGACGGCCACCGTGCCGGCCGGGCGCGCTCAGCGGGCGGTGACGGCGGCGAGGACGGCGTCCACGTCGAGGGCGGCCATGCACGCCGGCTCGGCCGCGTCGAGCGGGCAGCGCGCCTCCCACCAGCAGGGCTGCTCGGTGATGGCGGTGGGGCGCCGGTGCGGGCAGCCGGGCAGCCCCTGAAGGTCGGCGCCGCCCATCCCGTACCGCCGGGCGTCGGTGGGGCCGAACAGCGCGACCGTCGCGGCGCCGGCCGCGGCGGCGAGCCGCACCGGCCCGGTGTCCGGCCCGACCACCACCCCGCCCCGCCGGCCCACCGCCGCGAACTGCCCGGCGAGGGTGGGCAGGTCGGAGCGGGGCAGCGGCACCCCGAGCGGCCCCGCGGGGTCGACCGGGCCGACGGTGAGCAGCGGGTGGCCGCGCCGGGCCAGCTCCCCGGCCAGGGCCCGCCAGTGCCGCCCGGGCCAGCGCTTCACCGCCATCCCGGCATCGGTCACCAGCACCACCGGCGGCGCGAGCGGCTCCCCGACGAGGCGGGCCACCGCCCGCTCCCCCGCCCGCCGCGCCTCCTCGGGCAGGTGCACCCGGGGGCGGGCCGACCGGTCGGCGGCGGCCAGCAGCCCCTCGGCGTGCAGGATCTCCAGGTATCGGGCGCCCACCGGCTGGTGCGGCGGCGGGTCGCGCCACAGGTTCGTCACCGCCCGCCCGGCGCCGGCGGCCAACAGCTCCGGGATCCCGTCGTACCGGGTGGTGCTGACGGCCAGGTCGGGGCGGCCCGCCGCCAGCGCCGCCGCCACCGCCTCCCGCTCGGCGCCGGGACGGCCGTGCCGGGGCGTGGCGACCTCGGCCACCGCCGGGTCGGCGCGCACCAGCTCCGCCCCCGGGTCGTGGGTGATCATCCGCAGCCGCGCGCCCGGGTTGCGGCGGGCCAGGCCGTGCACCGCCGGCAGCAGCATCAGCAGGTCGCCGATCCCGCCGAGCAGGTCCACCACCAGGATGTCCGCGTACACCTCAGGCACTCGCCCGCCCCAGCGTCCGCGCGTAGAGGTCGCGGTGCGCGGCGGCGACCCTCGGCCAGGAGTACGCGGCGGCGAAGGCCCGCCCGCGCTCGGCGAGCCGGCGGCGCAGCACCGGGTCGGCGAGCAGCTTGCCGACGGTACGCGCGATCGCGGCGCTGTCCCGGCGCTCCCCGATCACCGCCACCGCCCCGCTGCGGCGCAGCTCGTCGTCGCCGGCCTCCGGCACCGTCACCGCGGTCGGCACCCCGTGCGCCAGCGCGGCGAGCAGGGCCCCGCTCTTCGTGCCGACCCCGGCGGTGAACGGCAGCACCGCCACGTCGGCGGCGTGCAGCGCGGCGGAGACCCGCTCGGCGGGCAGGTGCCCGGTGAAGGTGACCGCGTCGGCCACCCCGCACCGGCGGGCCAGCCCCGTCAGCTCGGCGCGGAACGCGCGCGCCTCGTTCTCGGGCAGCGCCTGTGAGGTGAACCCGCCGACCACCAGCAGCCGCAGGTCCGGGTGGGCACGCCGCAGCTCGGGCAGCGCCTCGATCAGGTACCGCAGCCCCTTCACCGGATGCACGAAGCCGAAGAAGGCCAGCAGCGGGGCGCCCCCGGCCAGGCCCAGTTCGGCCCGCAGCCGCTGCCCGGCGGTGGCCGCGCCGACGTGGTCGGCGACGTTCGGAGCGATCGGGATGTGCGTCGCGGCGCGGCCGGTACGCGCGCGGAGCACCTCGCCGTGGCCCGGATTCGTGACGATCACCGCCGCGCTGGCCGGCACCAGCCGGCCGGACTCGCGGTCCCAGCAGCGGGCCCGCTCCACCGCCGACCAGAGCCGCCCCGGCAGCCAGCCGGGGCAGGCCCACCAGCCGTACTCGTGCAGCGTGGTGACCAGCGGCACCCGCCGGGGCAGCCGCCACGGCAGCAGGCCGGGCTGCCCGGAGAAGCGGTACGCCGACGGCGCGAACTGCACGTGCACCACGTCCGGGGCCAGCTCGCGGACCCGGCGCGCGGCCCGGACGGCGGCGCCGCGCCAGCGGCCCCGGTCCCCGTCGGGGCGCACCGGCACCGGGGTCACCTCGACGCCCACCCCGTCGAGCGCCTCGACGAGGTGCGTCACGTAGTCGCTGACGCCGTCGGCGTCGGGCCGGCCGGGACCGTGCAGCATGGCCACCCTGATCCGGTCGTCGACCACGCCACCTCCCCGCGTCTCGGCCGCCGGGTTCCCGGCCCCTTACGGCGCAAACGCGCGGCGCCTATCGTGGGCCGATGACCGAGGACGTGCCGGCCGGCCCGCTGGCCGGCGTACGGGTGGTCGAGCTGGCCGGCATCGGACCCGGCCCGTTCGCCGCTATGATGCTGGCCGACCTGGGCGCGGACGTGGTCCGGGTGGACCGGGCCACCGACGTGGACCCGGACGCGTTCGGCACCCCGCACCCCGACCTGCTCAACCGGGGGCGCCGCTCGATCGGGGTGGACCTGAAGTCCGCCGGCGGCCGGGAGGTGGTGCTGGCGCTGGCCGCCGGCGCCGACGCGCTGATCGAGGGCTTCCGGCCGGGGGTGACCGAGCGGCTCGGCATCGGCCCGGCGGAGTGTCTGGCGGTGAACCCGCGGCTGGTCTACGGGCGGATGACCGGCTGGGGGCAGGACGGCCCGGCGGCCCCGTACGCCGGGCACGACATCGGCTACGTGGCGCTGACCGGGGCGCTGCACGGGATCGGGCGGGCCGGGGAGCGCCCGGTGCCGCCGATGAACCTGCTCGGCGACTTCGGCGGCGGCGGGATGATGCTGGCCCTGGGCCTGGTCTCCGCCCTGTACGCGGTGCGCGGCGGCGCGCGCGGGCAGGTGGTCGACGCGGCCGTCGTGGACGGCGTGGCGGTGCTCAGCACCCAGATCCACGCGCTGCGCCGGCTGGGCATGTGGCAGGACCCGCGCGGGGTGAACCTGCTCGACGGCGGCGCCCCGTTCTACGACACGTACGAGTGCGCCGACGGCCGGTACCTGGCCGTCGGCGCGCTGGAGCCGCAGTTCTACGACGAACTGGTGCGGCGCAGCGGCTTCCCGCTGCACCCCGACGAGGCGTTGGACCGCACCGACCCGGCGAACTGGCCGGCGCTGCGCCGGGCGTGGGCCCGACTGTTCCGCACCCGCAGCCGGGACGAGTGGACGGCGCTGCTGGGCTCCTCGGACGCCTGCGTGGCGCCGGTGCTGGACTGGCAGGAGGCGCCCGGGCATCCGCACCTGGCCTCGCGGGGCACCTTCGTGGAGCGGGACGGGGTCACCCAGCCGGCCCCGGCGCCCCGCTTCTCCGGCACGCCGACGGCGCTGCGCCGCCCGCCGCCGCAGCCCGGGGAGCACACCGACGAGCTGCTGGCCGAGGCCGGCTTCGACCCCGGCCGGGTCGCCGACCTGCGCGCCGCCCGCGCGGTCGCCTGACCGCCGCCCCCGTGGTCCGGCCGTCGGTGCGGGTGGCGGGGGCGGCTCGGTCAGGAGCGGCGCAGGGTGGCGCCGGGAGCCATCGCCGGCTCCACCAGCTTCCGGTAGTCGCGCGGCAACTGGGTGGCCACGTCGTCGAACTCGCCGCCGGTGATCGCCTCGCGGAGCGTGATGAAGACCGCCCGCGCGGCGTCCCTGGCCGCCGACTCGTCGACACCGGCCCGCACGGCGATCCGCGCGACGAACTCGGCCGCCCCGAAGCGCTCCGCCGACTCGGTGCGCGGACTCGGCTTCATCACGACCTGCAACGGCTTGGGCAACTGCGCCGCCAGGTCCAGCACCTCCCCGCCGGTCAGCCGCTCGGCGAGGGTCTCCAGCGTCGCCCGGGTCAGCCCCACCGCCTGCTCCGAGGAGGTGCGGGTGCGTTGGGCGACCTGGTCGACGAAGGTGTCGTAGTTCATCCGTGGCTCCTTCGGGGTGCGTCGGGCCTGCGCGTACCCGTCGATCCGGCCGGGAAACGGCGGTGGATTTCCCCGCCGGGCCGCGCGTGACGGGCCGCCGGGCGGGTAACCGCCGCCGGTCGTGACCGGATCGATGCCCCGGAGGAGCCGACACCATGGCGAGTTACGCCGACGTGCTGCAGTACCTGTCGAGCCTGGACTATCCGGCCGGGAAGGACGACGTGGTACGCGAGGCCGAACGCGAGGGTGCCCCGCCGGACGTGCTGCGGGCCCTGCGGGCCCTGCCGCCGGTCGACTACGCCAACGGCAACGAGGTGGCCCGCTCCGCGGGCATCGACGCCGCGCCCGAGATCGGCGCGTCCCAGCGGGCGGCGCAGGCACGGGACCGGCACCAGCGGGTGTCGCAGCACCTGCGCGGCATCTGAGCCTTGCCCGCGTCTCGGCTGACCGGCGGCGGCCCCGCGCGGCGCGGCCGCCCCGGTGACGGTTGACGGTGCGCCGGCCGTACGGGCACCCACCGGCCGTGGTCCAGCTCACCGTGATGGGCGTGGTCGGGCTGCTGGCCGGCGGGCTCACCGCGTTGGCGGCCACGCCGGCGCTCGCGCCGCTGGTCGGCTGGGACGCCGCCGCGTTGAGCTGGCTGGTGCTGGTGTGGCACAAGCTGTGGCCGATGGACGCGCGCTCGACGGCCCGGCTGGCGGTGCACGAGGACCCCAACCGGGCGGCCCGGGACGCGCTGCTCCTCGTCGCCTGCCTGGCCAGCCTGCTCGCGGTCGGCGTCGTGGTCACCCGCGCGCACGGGGCGCCCGCCACCGCCGGCCGGAACGTCTACGGCGGGCTGGGTGTGCTCAGCGTGCTGCTGTCCTGGTTGGTGGTGCACACCGTGTTCGCCGCCCGGTACGCGCGGATCTACTACACCGGGCCGGACGGTGGGGTGGAGTTCAACCAGCCGGAACCGCCCCGCTACTCCGACTTCGCCTACCTGGCGTTCACCGTCGGGGCGACCTTCCAGGTCTCCGACACCACGCTGACCAGCAACGAGATGCGCCGGACGGTGCTGCGGCACTCGATGGTGTCGTACCTGTTCGGGACGTTCATCATCGCCGTGACGGTGAACCTGCTGGCCGGTCTGGCCCGGTGAGGGGGAAGCGGCCGGACAGGCGGGCGCCCCAGTCGCGAACCGCGACCGGGGCGCCACGCAGAACCTGACCGGCGGTCGCCGGGCCCGAACCAGGCCGCGACCACCAGGCGGTTGATGTACGCCCGAACCGGGCGGGCATCGCTGCCGGCACCAGCATACGACCTGCCATCCCCCGTTCGGGGGATTATCGGCGAACTGTGGGCCAGCGCACCTCGCGCGTCAGCCGGTCAGCTCCGCGTACCGCCGCTCCAGGTCGACGCGGGCCAGCGCCCCGACCAGCCAGGCGAGGCGCTCGGACTCGCCGCTGCCGGCCAGCCCCGCGAGGTCGTCGGCGGAGCGTCCCAGCCCCAGCCGGCGGGCCGCGACCAGCGCGCGGCGGTCGGCCACCGGCGCCACCTCCCGCCACAGCGCCTGCGCCTCGCGCAGGAACAGGTCGACCACGGTGGCGTCCACGCCGGGCAGCTCGGTGAGCAGCTCCCGCTCCCGGGCCGGGTCGTGGTGGGCCACCGCGCGCAGCCGGCGCAGGTCGCCCCGGTAGCGCTCGACGACGGCGCGGGCCAGGTCGCCCAGGGTGTCGGCGAGGGCGTCGACGTCGCCGCGCTGGCCGCTGTCGCGCAGCACGCGCACCCGGTCGGCGTGCAGCGAGCGGGCCAGCCGGGCGGCGCTGTCCCAGCCCGCGGCGGGCAGGGCGTGCGCGCTGTCCACTGCACGCCGGAAGTCACCGCGGCGGGCCAGCAGCACGGCGAGGCAGAGCACCTGGAACAGGCTCGACGGGTTGTTGATGACCCGGAAGCCGTACTGCTCCGCGAAGCCCCGCCCGCTGCCGGCGAGCCGGCGCACCAGGCGCTTCTTGTCCTCGATGGTGGAGACGGCACTGGTCGGCATGCCGGCGACTACCCACGCCGCGCCCGGCCACGCCTGCCGGCGTCAGCCGAGGACGCCGCCGCTGCGGTCGCGCGCCTTGAGCCGGGTGGTGGGCAGCGCCGGGGCGGGCAGCGGCGGAGCCGGATCGTCGGCGACGACGCCGAAGCGCCGCCCGGCCATCCAGTCCTCCCGCGCGGCCGCGACCTCCTCGTGCGAGCGGCCGACGAAGTTCCACCACATCACCAGCGGCTCCTCGAAGGGCGCCCCGCCGAGCAGCAGCAGCCGGCTGCCGGGCTCGCCGCCCAGGGTGAGCCGGTCCCGGCCGGTGCCGAGGTAGAGCAGCGCGCCGGGGGCGACCGACACTCCGTCGACCTCGGCGGCGCCGGACATGGCCAGCAGCCCGTACTCGAAGTCGCGGCGCAGCGGCAGCGTGGCCGGCGCGGCCCCACGCAGCTCGAACTGCGCGCCGAGCAGCGGGGTGTGCGTCACGGCCGGGGACCGCTCGCCCGCCAGCTCGCCGACCAACAGGGTGACGTCCAGTTCGCCGTCGCGCCAGCGGGGCAGGTCGGCGTGGTGGGCGAAGTCGGCCGCCCCGGCGCGGGCCGGGTCCGGCAGCGCCACCCAGAGCTGCACGCCGTGCATCAGCGGCGGATGCCGCTCGGGCGACCGCTCGGAGTGCGCGATGCCGTGCCCGGAGGTCATCACGTTGAGCTGGCCGGGGCGGATCGGCTGGACGTTGCCGAGGCTGTCGCGGTGCAGGATCTCCCCGTCCAACAGCCAGGTGACCGTCTGCAGGCCGGTGTGCGGGTGCGGCGGCACCTCCATGCCGGGCCGGTCGGCCACGTCGTCCGGGCCGAAGTGGTCCACGAAGCACCAGGCGCCGACCATCCGCCGCTGGCGCTGCGGCAACAGCCGCCGCACGGTGGTGTAGCGACCCAACGGCACGTCGTGGCCGGGCAGCAGGACGCTGCCGGGGTCGGCGGTGGCCACGCCAGGCGGCCGGGTCTGCGCGGGCATTCTCTCGGTGCGCTCCACCGCCCGACTGTACGCCGGAGCGACCCCCCGCACGCCGCTGGCCGGCACCCCGTGCGGGGTGCCGGCCAGCGATTGTGCACACGTGTCGTCAGTTGTTCCAGTGCTGGGCGACGAGGTCGGCGGCCTGCTGCTCCCACTGCGCGTAGTGA
>NZ_JBIDDA010000005.1:272036-550801 GCF_043204915.1 Micromonospora sp. NPDC047670 | reverse complement strand
AGGCCGCCGACCTCGTCGCCCAGCACTGGAACAACTGACGACACGTGTGAACAATCGCTGGCCGGCACCCCGTGCGGGGTGCCGGCCAGCGGCGTCTCCGGTGATGCCGGGGTGGGTCAGCAGGCGGGATAGAGGCGGCGGGTGCCGACGCCGGCGGCGTACGCGGCCCGGTCGCTGAACCGGCAGCCGTAGTCCGACGCGGACACCGCCGCCGGGTCGGTCACCGGGTCGCCAGCGGGACGGGCGCCCGTGCGTACCCAGGACGTCAGGTCGTCCCAGGCGGCGCCGGCCTCGGCCGGGGTGAACTCGCAGTGCTGCGCGGCCCGGATGGCCCGCTGGACGACGAGCCGGGTGCGGCCGTGCTTCGCGACGTCCCGGGCGTACGCCTGTTCCATGGAGAAGGGCACGAACAGGTCGCCGAGGTTGTGCAGGCTGACCACCGGGGCGGTGGGCCGGCCGGCGATGCGCGGCACCTCGGTCAGGGTCGGCAGGATCCGCTGCCGCAGGTTCTCCGGGGCCACCCGCTGCACGGTGGAATTGACGTCGACCGGGCTGTTCGGGCTGTACCGGGTGAACAGGTTGGTCGCGAGCTGCCCTGGACGTTCGGCGGGGGAGTCGCCGCCGTCGGTCGTGCTGATCGCGAAGAGGAAGTCCTTCCAGACCGCGAAGGACGCCGCCGCGCCGGGGCGCGGCCCGCCGGTCCGGTTGATGGTGATGTCGCGCAGTTGCTTGCCGCGGGCGTTGGTGGTGTCCGGGCCGGTAGGGGTGAGCCCGGCCAGCCCGAGGGCCACCTGGATCCGGGGGACGGCGTTGCTCAGGTAGTCCGGCGGGGTCGGGTGGGCCGGCACATCGGCGAGGGCCTGGGCGACCAGGTTGTAGTCCAGGAAGAAGTCCAGCAACTGGTGGTCGCCGAGCACGCCGCACATCGGCAGCGCCCCGTCGTAGAAGCCGGGATACTGCTCCAGCGACCGCGCGATGACGTAGCCGCCCATCGACACCCCGGCCGCGTACGTGCGGTGGGGGCGCCGCACCACCCGGGCGAAGTGGTCAGCCAGGTCCTTGGTGCCACGTACCCCGGAGCGGATGTCGAAGCCGTTGCGGTCGTACGACGAGGACGCCCAGGCGTACCCCTGCTCCAGCAGGCGCTGCCGCAGCCCGAAGCCGGGCGGTTCCGGCGAGAGCACCTTTTCCTGGCCGCGGTAGCCGTGCGCCCACATCACCAGGTCACCGTTCCACGTCGCCGGCACCTCGATGATGAAGCCGGCGTGCCGGTGCACACCCTGCCGGACGGTGGTCGGTGCGCCGCCGACCACCAGCGGGGCCAGCGGCGGATTGCTGATGGTGTAGCCGGGCAGCGGCTGCGTACCGTCGGAATGTCGGTCGGCGGCGGCCGAGGCCGGCGCGGGGCCGGCGAGCCCGACCGCGACGGCCAGAGCGACTCCGGCGGCCAGCAGGCGGCGGGCGGGACGGGCGGGTGAGGACGGCATCGTTGCTCCCCCTCGGACGGTGCCGCCCGGGACGGCGGCGCGACGGGTGCCTACCGGCCGGTAGCGCTCCCGAAGGTAGGCCCGCCGTCGATCCGTGTCAATGGATGACCAACGGCCTGGTCAGATCAGGCCGTGCGCCAGCATCGCCTCCGCCACCCGCCGGAACCCGTCGATGTTCGCCCCGGCCACGTAGTCGCCGGGCAGCCCGTACTCGTCGGCGGTCGCCCAGCAGCGGTCGTGGATGTCCCGCATGATCTCCCGCAGTCGCTGCTCCGACGCGGCGAAGGTCCACGAGTCCCGGCTGGCGTTCTGCTGCATCTCCAGCGCGCTCACCGCCACCCCGCCGGCATTGGCCGCCTTGCCCGGCGCGAACCGCACCCCGGCCCGGCCCAGGATCCGCACCGCCTCCGGCGTGGTGGGCATGTTCGCGCCCTCCACCACCGCGACGCAGCCGCCGGCCACGAGCGCCGCCGCCTCTGCGCCGCCGATCTCGTTCTGCGTCGCGCACGGCAGCGCCAACTCGCAGGGCACCTCCCACACGGTACGACCGGGGACCGCCACCGCGTGCCGCACGTGCCGCGCGTAGTCGTCCAGCCGGGCCCGGCGTTGCTCCTTCAACTCCCGCAGCAGCGCCAGGTCGATGCCCTTCTCGTCCAGCAGGTAGCCGGTCGAGTCGGAGCAGGCGACGACCCTCCCGCCGAGCTGGTGCACCTTCTCGATCGCGTAGATCGCCACGTTGCCGGAACCGGACACCACCACCCGCTTGCCGTCGAGGCTGTCCCCGGCCTGCCGGAGCATCTCGTCGGCGAAGAAGACGGCCCCGTAGCCGGTCGCCTCCCGGCGTACCTGCGCGCCCCCGTACGCGAGGCCCTTGCCGGTGAGCACGCCCGACTCGTACCGGTTGGTGATCCGCTTGTACTGGCCGAACAGGTAACCGATCTCCCGGGCGCCCACGCCGATGTCTCCGGCCGGCACGTCGGTCTGCGCGCCGATGTGCCGGTACAACTCGGTCATGAAGCTCTGGCAGAACCGCATCACCTCCCGGTCGGAGCGCCCCTTCGGGTCGAAGTCCGCGCCCCCCTTACCGCCGCCGATCGGCAGCCCGGTCAACGCGTTCTTGAAGATCTGCTCGAAGCCGAGGAACTTCACGATCCCGAGGTACACCGACGGGTGGAACCGCAGCCCGCCCTTGAACGGGCCGAGCGCGCTGTTGAACTCCACCCGGAAACCCCGGTTCACCTGGATCCGGCCGTGGTCGTCCTCCCACGGCACCCGGAAGATGACCTGCCGCTCGGGCTCGCAGATCCGCTCGACGACGCGCGCCTCGACGTACTCGGGGTGCCGGGCCAGTGCTGGGCCGATGCTCTCCAGCACCTCGCGTACCGCCTGGTGGAACTCCGGCTCGCCGGGATTGCGGGCGACCACGCTGGCGAACACCGTCTCCACGCTCTCCGGCATGCCGACACGTCCCTTCTCTTGGCGCTGGTAGCCCCCGTTGCTACCAGCCGGTGTCGGCGTACCCGCCCACCGTCCCGGGATACGGACTGTGATTCCGGTCCGGTTCACTGGTCGCCGTGGACGACTCGATCTGGGACGCGGTCCGGGCCTCGCGCGGCTGGCTGGACGCCGCAAACGGCACGGGGCAGGCCGAACTGACCTGCCGGATCCTCAAGCTCACCGAGGAGGCGGGGGAGGCGGCGGGCGCCTGGATCGGCCTGCTCGGCCAGAACCCGCGCAAGGGCGTCACCCACACCCGGGACGACGTGGCGGCGGAACTGGCGGACGTGGCGTTCACCGCGCTGGTCGCGATCGAGAGCCTGGGGCTGGACGCGGCCACGGTGCTCGGCGCCTGCGCGGCGAAGGTCCGTGGTCGGGTGGGGCCTCTTCCTGGTTGAGGTGGCTCCTGGCACCTCTCGCGGCTTTGGCTCTTCGGCTTGGCTTCGCGCTGCGCTGTGCTGGGGTGGTCGGCTTCGGCTTGCGGTGCGTGGGGGTGGGGGTGTGGGGGCGCGGGGGGGGGGGGGGGGGGGGGGGGGGGGGGCCCCGCGGGCCCGGCCGCGGGGGGGGGGGGTGTCCCCCGGGCCGGGGCCCGGGGGGCCCCCACCCCGTCGGTGGTCGGGCGTCGTGCGTGCCTGGATGTCGGGTTGGCGGTACGGCGGTCGGTGCGCGTCCCGTCGGTGGGGGCAGGTCGACAGGGGCTGGGCGGTGACATCACGGGTGTCTGGTTTGGGGGTGTGACCGGGGGCATCGTGGGTGTGGAATCGTGGCGGGGTCGGGGTCGTTACATCCGGTGTACGGCTGAGCAAGGGCACGCCCTCGGGTGACGGGCTGGTGTGCGGGGCCCCGGAATGATGGTGGGCCGCTGGTCGTTTCACATGGTCCGGCCGGCGTGAGCGGGCGTCCCCGCGTCCGGCGTGAACGTGGCCTGGTCTGAGCTTCCCGGTGTGCTGCCGGATCCCCCCGTTTTGTTGAGCGCCGGACGGTGCTTGCATCCCTTCGCCGTTCCCCCTTTGGCGGTGGTGGTGCCAACCCCCGAATGGAGCCACTGTGATGAACACGATCATGCGTAAGAGCGTTCTCGGTATCGCTGGTCTCGCCACCGCCGGTGCTCTCGCCGCCGGCCCGCTGAACCACAACGACACCACCGCCCCGATCGAGGCGGGCACCCCGATCACCGCCGTCGCCGTGCAGGCCGACAAGCCGGCCGTCGACAAGGCCAAGCTGATCCCGCACGGTGTGCAGGGCGCGCAGTCGCGCATCGACCTGTCCGATGAGCAGGTCGCCAACGTCAAGGCGATCATCGCGGCGACGAAGAAGGCCGGTATGGACGAGCGGGCCGCGGTGGTGGCCATCGCCACGGCGTTGCAGGAGTCGAAGCTGGAGAACCTGGGTCATCTGGGTGAGCGCAACGACCACGACTCGCAGGGCCTGTTCCAGCAGCGCCCGTCCTCGGGTTGGGGCACGGTGGAGCAGATCACCGACCCGCAGTACTCGACGATGGCGTTCCTCAAGGGTCTCAAGCAGGTCGACGGGTGGCAGGACATGCCCCTGACCGAGGCGGCGCAGACGGTGCAGGTGTCGGCGTACCCCGATCACTACGCGCAGTGGGAGCAGCAGGCCGCCGACCTCGTCGCCCAGCACTGGAACAACTGACACAGACATTCCACGCAAGGGGGACCGCCGGCCGGCACCTGTCACGGGTGCCGGCCAGCGGCACATCTCCAGCACGAGCCGCCGGCCGCCCACCAAGAAAGAGGGCCGGTGCGGGAACACCGGCGGCTGTCGGCTGGTTCAATGAGGTGTCGGTGTGCCCAGTGTCCCCGGGCCTCACCTGAAATGCCTTCGCGGAATACCGTTCGGCTGGAGCCGCGTCGCGCCACGCGCCGAGAGGCGACCTGCACACCGACACCCAGCGCCGCCCCCGGACCCACCCGGTCCGGGGGCGGCGCTGTCTCGCCGCACTCCTGCCACGGCGACGGTGGGGCACCGTGGATATCGAGTACGCCGGCCCCGTGCGCGCGGCGAGCCGGGGCACGGGGAGGCGCGCGGGAGGGAAGAATGGGTCGTAGTGGTGCGCGTCATCAACGGGGTTTGTGCAGCTCAAGGCGGGTAAGTGGGGCACCTCCGAACTTCGAGGCAGGTATCAGCACCATGGCTGCACCCCGCATCCCCGTCCGCTACCACGGTGTGCACCGTGCGGGCGCACGCCCGATCCCGGCGATCGCCCGCACGGTCGCGTCGCTGGCCGTTCTCGTCGTGGTCGCCACGCTCTTCCTCGACGCCCTGTTGATCACCGTTGGGCTGCTCACCCCGGTCGCGGCCTCGGTGTCGCCGCTGCGGCGCTGGCTGGACCGGCTGGCGACCCCGTCGGCGCGCGCCGTCCCCGCGTCCGGACGCTGACGCCCGCGAACCCGTGCCGTCCAGCGCGCCGGGCGCGGAACGTGCCCTGGCACCGGCGCGGGCTCGCGGCGCCGGGACCAGGGCACGTCGCCCGCTCAGCGGTCGACGTACTTGCGCAGGTGGCGGGCCGTCAGGGTGTCGCCGTGGGCCACCAGGTCGGCCGGGGTGCCGGTGAACACGATCCGGCCGCCGTCGTGCCCCGCACCGGGCCCGAGGTCGATCAGCCAGTCGGCGTGCGCCATGACCGCCTGGTGGTGCTCGATGACGATGACGGTGTTGCCGGCGTCCACGAGCCGGTCCAGCAGCGCGAGCAGTTGGTCCACGTCGGCCAGGTGCAGGCCCGTGGTCGGCTCGTCCAGTACGTAGGTGCTCGCGCTGTCGGCCATGTGGATGGCCAGCTTGAGCCGCTGGCGTTCGCCGCCGGAGAGGGTGTTGAGCGGCTGTCCGAGGGTGAGGTAGCTCAGCCCGACGTCGAGCAGTCGGTCGAGGATGACCCGGGCCTGACCGGTGGGGAAGAAGTCCCGGGCCTCGGTGGCGGACATCGCGAGCACCTCGCTGATGTTCTTCCCGCGTAGCTGGTAGGTGAGCACCTTCGGCGTGAAGCGCCGGCCCTCGCAGTCCTCGCAGACCGAGGCGACGCCGGCCATCATGGCCAGGTCGGTGTAGACCAGCCCGATGCCCTTGCAGGTCTGGCAGGCGCCCTCGGAATTGGCGCTGAACAACGCCGCCTTGACCCCGTTGGCCTTGGCGAACGCGGTGCGGATCGGGTCCAGCAGGCCGGTGTAGGTGGCCGGGTTGCTGCGCCGGGAACCCCGGATCGGGGACTGGTCGACGACCACCACGCCGTCGCGGCGGTGCAGCGAGCCGTGGATCAGCGAGCTCTTGCCGGAGCCGGCCACGCCGGTGACCACCGTCAGTACCCCGAGAGGGATGTCGACGCTGACGTCGCGCAGGTTGTGCAGGTCGGCGTGGCGGATCGACAGGTGGCCGGACGGGCGGCGTACCTGTTCGCGCAGGCGGACGCGGTGGTCGAGGTGGCGGCCGGTGAGGGTGTCCGAGCGGCGCAGGCCGGCGACGTCGCCGGTGTAGCAGATCCGGCCGCCGGCGGTGCCCGCTCCGGGGCCGAGGTCGACCACGTGGTCGGCGATCGCGATCGTCTCCGGCTTGTGCTCGACGACCAGCACCGTGTTGCCCTTGTCGCGCAGGCGCAGCAGCAGGTCGTTCATCCGGGCGATGTCGTGCGGGTGCAGGCCCACGGTCGGCTCGTCGAAGACGTACGTGACGTCGGAGAGGCTGGAGCCGAGGTGCCGGACCATCTTCACCCGCTGCGCCTCGCCGCCGGAGAGGGTGGCGGACTCGCGGTCGAGGCTCAGGTAGCCCAGGCCGATCTCGACCAACGATTCGAGCAGGTCGCGCAGGTTGCCGATGAGCGGGGCGACCGACGGGTCGTCGATCGCGCGGACGAATTCGGCCAGGTCGCTGATCTGCATGGCGGAGCACTCGGCGATGTTGCGGCCGGCGATCCGGGAGGACAGCGCCGCCTCGTTGAGTCGCGCGCCGCCGCAGGCGGGGCAGGTGGTGAACGTGACCGCCCGGTCGACGAACGCGCGGATGTGCGGCTGCATCGACTCGCGGTCCTTGGCCAGGTAGAGCCGGCGCACCTTGACCGCGAGGCCCTCGTACGTCCAGTTGTTGCCGCCCACCTTGATCTTGGTGGCCGGCTTGTGGAGGAAGTCCTCCCACTGCTGCGGCGTGTAGTCCTGGAGCTTGACGTCCGGGTCGAACAGGCCCGAGTTGACGATGGTCTGCCAGTACCACGAGTCGACGGCGAAGTTGGGCACCGTGATCGCGCCGTCGTTGAGGGAGCGTTCGACGTCGACCATCTCGTTGACGTCGAGGTCGGAGATCCGGCCGAGTCCCTCACAGGACGGGCACATGCCCTCGGCCAGGTTGAAGCTGAACGCGCCGGCCCCGCCGACGTGCGGGGTGCCGAGCCGGCTGAACACGATCCGCAGCATCGCGTACGCGTCGGTGGCGGTGCCGACGGTGGAGCGGGAGTTGGCGCCCATCCGCTCCTGGTCGACCACGATGGCCGGGGTCAGGTTGCGCAGCGAGTCGACGTCGGGCCGGCTCAGGCTCGGCATGAACGACTGGAGGAAGGCGCTGTAGGTCTCGTTGATCAGGCGCTGTGACTCGGCGGCGATGGTCCCGAAGACCAGCGAGGACTTCCCCGACCCGGAGACCCCGGTGAAGACGGTCAGCCGGCGTTTGGGGATGTCGACGGAGACGGCGGCGAGGTTGTTCTCCCGCGCTCCGCGTACCTCGATCATGTCGTGACTGTCGGCGGCGGAGCGTGCTGGCTGCTGCATGCGAACCCTTCGAAGGTCGGGGGGCGGGTTGTCCCGCCGGACTGCTGCCACAGGGACCGGGTCACCCACCCTTCCGTACACCATACGGTACGGCGTACGCCGTACGGCGAACGGGCGCAGGGAGGTGCCCGGGGCGGGCGGCCGGATGCCTCTGGTCGCCTTCAATCGTCTCATTGAACTGCCCGTAGAACGTTTCGCCGCCACTCGTGCGGATGTGCTCGGCGGGAGACAGGCAAAGCCTCAAATCCCGTCCAGGTGGTCGAACTCCGGGGCTCCCTGGACCTCCGGCCAGGGTGCGCCGGAGGATCAGAAGTCTCAGAAGGTCACGGTGATCTTCCCTGCCAGGCTGCCTTGGAGGAAGCGTTCGTGTGCGGCCTGGATCTCGTGCAGGCCGAAGGTGGAGTGCACGCGCAGGTGCAAAGAGCCGCGGTCGACGAGCCTGGTGAGCTCGTTCAGTCCCGCGCCATCCTCCCGCACCTGGTTGACGGTGGTGCGGACACCGCGTGCGGACAGGTCGGGGACCGGCCCGGCTTGGGTGGCGATCGACGCATATCGGCCGCCGTCGGCCACGGCTTCGGTCACGAAAGCCCCGAAGGTGTCGAAGACCGCGTCATAGCTGCGCTCCTGAAGATCGCTGCTGTCGGTGGCGACGAGGCCCGCGCCGTGGCCATGGGCGAACGCGACCTGCGCGTCCCTGGACACCAGAGCGTCGACTTCGATGCCGCGTGCGCGAGCGATCTGCAGTGCCAGCCCTCCGACCGCACCTGCGGCACCGGCGACCAGCAGCCGCTCCCCGGCAGACACCGCGAGCCAGTCCAGCGTCTGCAAGGCCGTCAGCCCGGCAAGCGGCAGGGTGGCTGCCTCGACCAGGCTGACCGCCTCCGGCGCGGCGGCTACCGCCTGCGCCGGAAGCGCGACCAGATCGGCCCAGGTTCCCCGGCCGGAACTGAGCTGGTGCGACATCGCGATGACGCGTTCCCCGGCGCGCAGACCGCTGCTGCCGCCGTCGACCACGATGCCGGCCAGGTCCCATCCGAGCGTCATCGGCAGCGGGGGTGTTCCCTCGCCGATGGCGCCCTCCCGCGTCTTGTCGTCGACCGGATTGATGCTGGTCGCGACTGTCCGGATCACCACCTCCTCGGGACCCGGTTCAGGCTGGGGAGCCTCGACGAGACTGAGCACGTCGGGTGTGCCGAAGCGATCGATCTGTATGGCACGCACGGGAGAGCCCTTCACACGACTGCTGCTGACGGGTGGCGCAACACCTTCAGCGATCACGGGATTCCCACGCACACGACCCGTTCCACAGTAGACCCCCGACGAACCTACGAGGCTGACCACTGAGCATTGGCCGTCGTGCCGGTCGCCATCGGCCTGTCGACGAGGGTGGTGGTGGGCCTCGGCGTGATGCCCGCCAGCGGCCGGCGGACGCGCCGCCGGCGGTCGGTCGTGGTCGAGCGGGTGTCGTGGGGCCGGGTGCGTGGCCGTCGATGTCCGGCCGGGCGCGCGTCGGGACGGGCGCTCCCGCGCGGATAAGGGCCGCGACCGTAAGCCCTATCCGGCGAGGATGAGGCGCACCCGTTCCCTTGTGTCTGTCACTTCGCGTGGTTGACCATCAATGGATCGAGACTTACGGTGATGGCCGTAAGTCGTAGAAGGGACTGCCTATGCCTCTCCAGCAGCGTCGCCGCCTGGCGTCGGTCGCCGTCCTGGCCACCCTGGTCGCCACCGCAGCCGTGCCGGGTGCGCCTGCCGTGGCCGCCGCGCCGACCGAGACCCTCGTCGGCGTGCCGCACCACAACCTGGCGATTTACGGGGCGACCTTCGGCTCCACGCCGGCCGGCGACTACGCGTACGCCGTGGCGCGCGGGACCACAGGGGTGCTGAACGTCATCGACACGCGCACCGCGACCGTGCTGCGGGCCCTGCCGCTGCCCGGCGCCGGCGGTTCCTGGGGCGGCACCGTCACCCCCGACGGCACCGCCTACATCGGCGCCGACAGCAAGTTGTTCCGTTACCGACCCGGCGCCGACCACGTGGAGGACCTGGGCTCGCCGGCGCCGGGGGAGACCACGACGTGGCGCCTGGCGAACGACGGGGAGCGGGTCTTCGTCGGCACCTTCCCCACCGGAAAGGTCTACTCGTTCCACCACCGCACCGGCGCCGTGCGCGACTACGGCCAGATCTGGCCGGGTGAGCAGTACGTGCGCAGCATCGGCGTCGCCAACGGCAAGGTCTACGCGGGCCTGGGCACGGTGGCCCGGCTCGTCGAGGTCGACATCGAATCCGGCGAGCGACGCGAGATCCCGCTGCCCGAGCAGTACCGCGCCGAGCAGTTCGTCTACGACCTCGACGTACACCAGCACACGCTCTTCGTCCGGCTCGCCAACAGCAACCGGGTGCTGGTGCACGACCTGAAGGCCGGCCGGTGGATCGCCGAACTCGGTACCGCCGCCGGCCTGAACTTCTCCCCGCCGGACGCGAAGAAGAACGTCTACTTCGGCTCGTCGGCCGGCCGCCTGATGGCGTACAACCTGGACGCCGGCACGCTCACCCCGACCGACTTCACCGGGTTCGGCACCGCCCGCGGATTCGGCTGGGCGCACCTGGCCGACGCGGAGTGGCCCGGCAGGACGCTCGTCACGATCAGCCTGAGCGGCAACCTGTCCTACTACAACCCGCAGACCGGGGCCAAGAAGGTCGTCTCCGCCGGGGTCAAGGGGCTGCCCGCCCAGTTGCAGACGATCGAGGCCGGCCCGGACGGCAGAATCTTCTCCAGCGCCTACCCGAGCGGCGGGATCACCTCCTACGACCCCGTGACCGGGGCCTTCAGCGAGAACCCCGGGGCACTGGGCCAGGCCGAGGGATTGCTCTCGTACCGGGGCAGGATCTACGCCGGCGTGTACCCGGGGGCGAACCTGTTCGAGCTCGATCCGGCCAGGCCCGTCGTACGCGGCAGCAACCCGCGGCAGTTCGGGTCACTCGGCGCGGATCACCAGGACCGGCCGTTCGCCGTCACCGGGGTCGGCGACCGCGTCGCCTTCGGCACGATCCCCGAGTACGGCCAGCTCGGCGGGGCGCTGGCCCTCGTCGACCCCGCCACCGGGGCGAAGGAGGTGTACCGCGACGTCGTGCCCGAGCAGAGCGTCACCGCCCTGACCACCGTCGGGAGCCTGGTGCTCGGCGGCACCGGGATCTGGGGTGGGCTCGGCGTCGCCCCGACGCGGACGGAGGCGAAGCTCTTCCTCTGGGATCCGGCGACCCGGACGAAGGTCTGGGAGGGCGCCGCGATCCCCGGCGCCAAGGCGATCACCAGGCTGATCGTGGCGCCGGACGGCCGGATCTGGGGATCGACGGTCGGCACCCTCTTCGAGTTCGACCCGGTGAGCCGGACCGTGGTCGACACGGTGGAGGTGGAGCCGTTCGACTGGAACGTCAGTCACGTCTGGCGCAGCGACCACCTGGCGGTCGCGCCGGACGGCGCGGTGTGCGGCAACTTCCGTACCACGGTGGCCTGTGTGGACCCCGACACCCTGTCGGTGCAGAAGCTGGCCACCGGGACCAGCGACGTCTGGACCATGGACGCGGCCGGCGTCATGTACTACGCCCGGGGCGGTGAGCTGTATCGGCTCACGCGGTGAGTCGGCGGCCCGGGCGGGCAGGCTGCTGCGGCTGCGGCCCTCGGGGGGCGCCGCACGACCACCCGCGCCACCGCGACCCGACTCTGCCGGGCTGGCTCAGCGCAGCACCAGCAGGTCGAGGTGGTCGACGACCGGGCCGCTCGCCGCGCCGGCCGCGGCCCGGAGCCGGGCCAGGCCGTCGGCGTACTCCTCGTCGGTGATCAACTGGAGCGGGGTGTGGGCCCGGCGTTCGAGGCGCTCCGCGAGCTCCGCCAGCGAGGCGGCGGTGGTCTGGGCGACCGGCTCGACGCTGCTCACGGGGAACCCGGCCGCCGCGAACGCCGAGCGCACCCGCGCCAGGTCGGGGTAGCGCCGCAGCACCCGGACGGCCTCGGGGAACCAGTGGAACAGGGCGATCCGCTGGTGTCGGCCGGGGAACGGCGAGCGGATCAGCACCGGTGCGCCCGGGCGCAGCACCCGCCGCAGCTCGCGGGCCGCCGCGTCCAGGTCGGGCACGTGGTGGATCATCGTGGACAGCCAGGCGGCGTCCATCGTCGAGTCGCGCAGCGGCAGCGCGGCCGCGTCACCGGCGAGCATCGGCCGGTGGGCGGCGTGGGAACGCATCGCCGCGGCGGGCTCCACCGCCACCACCCGCACGCCGAACCAGTCGGTGAAGGCGCCGGCCCACGCCCCCGTGCCGGCGCCGAGGTCGAGCACGGTCGTGCCGGCCCGCCGGCGCAGGTGCTGTCCGACCGCGTGCCGCCACCGGTCCAGCCCGCTGCGCGGCAGCTCCCGGCCGGCCGCGAAGGCGGCCGCGTCGGTGTCGTCGTAGGAGATCAGAGCCACGGCCATCACCTCGCCACCGTCGCCGGGACGTCCGGGCGATCGTGATCCGGTTCTAGTCGGTGGGGCCGCCGCAGGCAACGGCTTGTGAGCCAACCGACGCGGCGGCCCGCGGCCGACCGGGACGCGGGCTGCGCGACCGACCCGCGCCGGGCGCCGGGCGGGCCGGTCACCGCATGAGCGCCGCCAGCACCAGCAGGATGCACGCCGTCTCGACCAGCCCCACCCGCTTCGGCGCGAGCCGGTGTCCGGGCAGCAGGGCGGCCCGGGCCAGCAGCATCGCGAAGACCACGGCGACCGGCGCCGGTGCCCAGAGCGCGGCGGCGAGCACGGCGACGGCGTGGTACGCCCACGACGCCCACCGGTAGGCCACGCTGTCCCGCTCCCGGATCATCGTCTTGAGGTACAGGACCTCATGGGGCGTCCTTCCGGGTCGGGTATCGCGCCGGTGTGCGGGGCGGGGCCGTCGGTGCGGCGGTGCCCGGCGCGCAAACCGGAAGATCCTTTACCGCTTTCGGTTGCCAGCCTCCGCGCCGGGTCCGCCCGACGGCAGGGCCGATGGTCCCGGAACGTGGGTGGCCCGCGTCGCACCGCGCCGGCAGCTCGATCCGTACGCCGCCGTCACGCCGGCCCCCGGAGCATCGGCAAGCCGACCCGCACGCCGGATCCTGCCGGTTAGGGTGCGGGCATGAAGGTTCGGCTGCTGGCGGCCACGGCGACCGCCGTCATCCTCGCCGCCGGCGTGCCCGCCCCCCTGGCGGCCGCCCCGACCGGCGTTACCGCCGTCGCCACGGCGTCCGCCGCGGTGCCGCCGACGCCGTGCCCGCGGGCGCCCGCCCCGAAGGTGTCCCGCCCGCCGCGCCCGTCGCCGCCGCCGGCCGTGCCCGGGGAGCGGGCCGTGGGCGGACCGGCGCTGGCCACCGCCGGCCTGGTCGTTCCCGCCGCGGCGCCGCGGCCGCCGGCGGTCACCGCGACCTCGTGGCTGGTCGCCGACCTGGACACCGGTCAGGTGCTGGGCGGCTGCGGCCCGCACGAGCACGCCACCCCGGCCAGCGTGCAGAAGCTGCTCCTGGCGGCCACCATGCTGCCCCGGCTCGATCCGGCGCAGGTCGTCACCGTCACCGACGGCGACATGGACATCGAGCCGGGTTCCTCCGCCGTCGGGCTGGTCGCCGGCGGCCGCTACCGCATCGAGACGGTCTGGCTCGGGCTGCTGCTGCAGTCCGGCAACGAGGCGGCCAACGTGCTGGCCCGCCTCGGCGGCGGCCCGGACGGGATGGCGGGCGGCGTGCGGGCGATGAACGAGGAGGCGCACCGGCTCGGCGCGCTGCAGACCCACGCGGTGACCCCGTCCGGCCTCGACGGGAAGGGCCAGTTCACCAGCGCGTACGACCTGGCGCTGATCGCCCGGGCCTGCTTCGCCGACCCCACCTTCCGCCGGTACGCGCTGACCGAGACCCACCGCATCCCCGCCCAGCCGGCGCAGCGGACCAAGGGCTTCGAGATCCAGAACGAGAACCAGCTCATCTACCGCTACCCCGGGGCGCTCGGCGGCAAGACCGGCTTCACCGATCTCGCCCGGCACACCTACGTCGGGGCGGCCGAGCGGGGCGGCCGCCGGCTGGTGGTGACGCTGCTGGGCGCCGAGCCGCAGCCCGCGCGCGGTTGGGAGCAGGGTGGCGCGCTGCTCGACTGGGGCTTCTCGCTGCCCCGGGACTCCGCCGTCGGTCGACTGGTCGAGCCGGGGGAGCTGATCGTCTCGGCGGCCGCCACGCCGCCCGCGCTCGCCGCGACCGGCGACCCGCGCCCGGCGGCGGCCAGCGGGCCGCTCGAGGACGGACTGGTGCGACGGTGGCCCGCGGCCGTGCTCGCGGCGGCCGTGCTCGGGCTGGCGACGCTCGCGTTGCTCTGGCGGCGTCGGTCGGGGCGGCGCCGGACGCCCTGACGCGGCCGGCGGCCCGCGCGCTGCCGGGTGTGCCGCGTGCGGGACGGATCGACAACCGGCGACCAGCTCCATAGACTCCGGTCTTTCTGGTGCCACACGTCCAGGAGGACCCACGTGTCGAGCGATCCCCGACCGCACCCCGTCACACCGTCGAACGCGTCACCCCGCCGACCGGCCCGCACGCTGACCCGCCTCGCCGGGGTGGCCCTGGTGGCGGGCGCGCTGGTGACCGGTGGCGGTGCCGCGGCGGTGGCCGCGCCCGCCGTCTCCCCGGTCGAGGCGCCGACCGGCTCGGCGGCGGACCCGCGGGTCACCCCGGGGCCCTGCGCCTACACCCAGACGCCCGAGGAACCGGCCGCCCGGCCGGTTCCGCTGCCGCCCGACCCGAGGCGTACGCCCGACCGGGGCACGGTGCGGGTGACGTTGCGGACCAGCCAGGGGTCGATCGGGCTGACCCTCGACCGCGAGGCCGCTCCGTGCACCGTGCAGAGCTTCCTGCACCTGGTGCGGCACCGCTTCTACGACCGGACCTCCTGCCACCGGCTCACCGCGTACCCGACCCTGAAGGTGCTCCAGTGCGGCGACCCGTCCGGCACCGGCTCGGGTGGCCCGGGTTACCGCTACCTCGACGAGCTGCCCACCGACCTGCCGCCGGCCCCCACCGACCCGACGGGCGTGCGCCGGCTCTACGCCCGCGGCACCCTCGCCATGGCCAACGCGGGCCCGGACACGAACGGCAGCCAGTTCTTCCTGGTCCAGTCCGACTCGGCGCTGCGCCCCAACTACACGGTCTTCGGCTCGATCGACGCCGCCGGCCTGGCCACCCTCGACCGGATCGCCGCCGGTGGCATCGCCCCGACGGCCGAGAACCCGGCGCCGGTCGACGGCGCGCCCGCCCTGCCGGTGGACATCCACCGGGCGGTTCGGCACCACCACCGCCACTGACCGTTCGCGCCGTCCCCGTGCGGCCGGGCGGGGACGGCGCGGGCACCCGGTTCCCGGCGCCGCCCGGCCGGATCGGCCGCGCGCCGGGACGCCGGGGCGCGTGCTGTGGCCGGCCGCGCGCCGAAACTTCCGGGCCGGTTACCGGGAACGTCCGGGCGGGGCGGCCGGTGCTCCGGCGCCCGTCACGGCCGGCGCGGCGGGGCTGAGCTGTCCCGTACGACGAGGTGGGTGGCGAGCTCCACCCGGGGGGAGTCGATGCCCTCGCCCTGGGCCAGCCGCAGCACCGTCCGGGCGGCCAGCCGGCCCATCTCCACCAGCGGCTGCCGGACGGTGGTCAGCGGGGGTGAGGCCCAGCGGGCCTCGGGCAGGTCGTCGAAGCCGACGACGCTGACGTCGTCGGGGATCCGCAGCCCTCGGCGGCGGACGGCCTCGTAGACGCCGAACGCCATCTGGTCGCTGGCGGCGAAGATCGCCGTCGGGGGCTCGTCGAGGTCGAGCAGCGCCGCCCCGGCGGCGAAGCCGGAGGCGTGGTAGAAGTCGCCGGGACGCACCAGCGCGTCGTCCACCGGCACCCCCGCCGCCTCCAGGCCGGCCCGGTAGCCGTCGAGGCGGGCCCGGCTGCACAGCAGGTGGGTGGGCCCGGCGACGAAGCCGATCCGCCGGTGCCCGAGCGAGAGCAGGTGCTCGGTCGCGGCGAGCCCTCCGGCCCAGTTGGTGGCCCCGATGGTCGGCACGTCGGTCGCGGGCACGCCGGCCGGGTCGACGACCACCACGGGCACGTTGAGCCGGCGCAGCTGGGCCTGCAGCGGCGGGCTCACGTGCGAGGTCACGAAGATGACGCCGTCGGTGGCGCGGGCGCGCAGGTTCTGCAGCCACTGCCGCACGGCGGTGGACTGCCGGTGGACGGCGGAGACCACCGTGCCGACGCCGACGCCGTGCCCGACGTCCTCCACCCCGCGGATGATCTCCACGGCCCACGGGCTGTCGAGGTCGTTGAAGACCAGGTCGACCAGCCCGGCGCGGGTCACCGTGCGACTGGTGCGCCGCCGGTAGCCGTGGTGGCGCAGCAGCTCCTCGACCCGTTCGCGGGTGTCGGGAGCCACGTCCGACCGCCCGTTGAGCACCCGCGACACGGTCGGCACCGAGACCCCGGCCTCTCGTGCGATGGCGGTGATGGTCACCCTGCGCCCGTCGTCGTCGCCGTCCACCCGCGTCTCCTTCACCGGCCGGAGGTGCCGACCGTACCCGTCCGCACCGAAAAACGTCCGGAACGGCCGAACCGTTCCGTCGGCTCATCTTGCCCCACGGACGGGGGTTGACGACACGGCAGGTCGGTTCTAGCGTTCGCACAAGTTACGGAAGTCTTCCGGAAATTTATCGGGATGGCTCCGGTCGTCGCGCCGGCGTCGACTTTCCCCCACCACACCCCCACCACGAGAGGTCGATCATGATTTTACGTACGCGGCTCGCCCGGGTCGCCGCTCTCGGCGCAGCCCTCGCGCTGGCGCTGCCGTTGACGGCCTGCGGCGGTGACGACTCCGCCGGCGGCCAGGACGAGATCCGCATCCTGGTGTACGGCGACGCCACCAACAAGGTCGAGAAGCAGCTCGTCGACACGTTCAACAAGACCTCGAAGGTCAAGGCGGTCCTCGACACCATTCCCGGCGCCGACTACCAGACCAAGCTGCAGACCATCATCAACACCAACCAGGCCCCGGACATCTTCTTCAACTGGGGCGGCGGCAGCATCACGCCGTTCGTCAAGGCGAACCTGCTGCTGCCGCTGGACGACATGATCGCCAAGGACCCGGGGCTGAAGGCCAACTTCCTGCCCTCGGTCTTCAACACCGCCGTGGTCGACGGCAAGGCGTACGGGGTGCCGATGCGGGGCACCCAGCCGGTGCTGCTGTTCCACAACAAGAAGGTGCTGGCCGACGCGGGTATCACCCCGCCGAAGACGTGGGACGAGCTGCTGTCCGCCGTGCGGACCCTCAAGGGCAAGGGGATCACCCCGATCGCCCTCGGCGGCGGCGACAAGTGGCCGACCCAGATGTGGTACCAGTACCTCTACGACCGGGTGGCCGGCCCCGAGCTGTTCGCCAAGGCGCTCGGCGGCGACAAGGGCGCCTGGGCGAGCCCGGAGAGCCGCCGGGCCCTGGAGCTGCTGCGGCAACTGACCGAGGCGGGCGCGTTCGGCACCAACTTCGACTCGGTCAAGTTCACCGACGGCGGCTCGCCCAACCTGCTGGCCAGCGGCAAGGCCGGCTTCGAGCTGATGGGCTCCTGGAACTACTCCACCCACAACGACGCCAACCCGACCTTCGCCGCCGAGGGCCTCGGCTGGAGCGCCTTCCCGAGCGTGCCCGGCGGCAAGGGCGACCCGCGCAACGTGGTCGGCAACACCAACAACTTCTACTCGGTGCTGAAGAAGACCAAGCACCCGGAGGCGGTCGCGGAGTTCCTCAAGCTCCAGTACTCCGACGAGTTCGTCCAGGCCCAGCTGGCCATCGGCAACCTGCCCACCACCACCAACACCGAGAAGTTCCTCGACGGCGCCGCCAACCCGGCCTACCTGAAGTACCAGTTCAACCTGGTCAAGGAGGCGCCGACGTTCCAGCTCTCCTGGGACCAGGCGTACCCGCCGGCCGCCACCACCACCATCCACCAGGCCGTGCAGCAGTACTGCAACGGCCGGATGGACGCCGACGGCTTCATCAAGGCCATGCAGTCCCTGCAGGCGGGCTGACCGCCGCCATGTCCACCACCACCCTCGCCGCCCCCGCCGTACCGGAGCAGCGACGGGCCCGACGACGCCCGGGCGGCCCCACGGTCGGCCGCCCGGGCTTCGCCTGGGCCCTGCCGGCGACGCTGTTCTTCGGGCTCTTCGCGCTCGTCCCGCTGGTTCTCGTGGTCGTGCTCAGCTTCACCAGCTGGGCGGGCCTCGGCTCGGCGGAGTTCGTCGGGCTGGACAACTGGCAGCGGCTCGCCCGCGACCCCATCATGATCAACAGCCTGTGGCTGAGCGTCCTGCTCACCGCCCTCGGCGTGCTGGTGCAGACCCCGCTGAGCCTGCTGATCGGGGTGTGGGCGGCCGGGCGGCAGCGCAACCGCGCGGTGCTCTCCGCGATCTTCTTCCTGCCGCTGCTGCTGTCGGCCACCGCCGTGTCGGTGCTGTGGCGGGCGCTGCTCGACCCGAACTTCGGCGTGCCCGGGCACGCCCGCTGGCTGTTCGGCGACGGCAACCTGTTCGGCAGCCGCACCGGCGCGATCGCCGTGCTGGTCTTCGTCGCGAGCTGGCAGTTCATCCCGTTCCACACCCTGATCTACCAGGGCGCCGCCCGCGCGGTCCCGCGGGTGCTCTACCAGGCCGCCGAGGTCGACGGGGCCGGCCGCTGGGGCCAGTTCCGCCACGTCACCCTGCCGCAGCTGCGCAACGCCATGATCACCTCGGTCGTCCTCATGGTCGTCGGCGGGCTGACCACCTTCGACACCGTTCTGATCCTCACCCAGGGTGGGCCGGGCACCGACACCACCATCACCGCCTACTACATGTACCAGCAGGCGTTCCGCGGCTTCGACTTCGGCGCCGCCGCGGCCATCGCGCTGCTCCTCGTCGTCGTCGCCACCGTCATCTCGCTGATCGTGGTGCGGGTCTCCGGCTACGACAAGATGCGCAGCACCATGGAGGGCCTGTGATGCGGCACCGTCCGAACTGGCTCGCCGGGCTCGGCGCGCTGCTCTGGCTGCTCCTGATCGGCCTGCCGATCTACGTCATGGTCGCGGTCTCCGTGCAGACCCGCGAGGGGTACGGCAGCAACGGCCCGCTCGCCCTGCCCGACACGTTCACGCTGGACAACTACACCGGCGCCTTCGACGAGGGCTTCGGCCGGTACCTCCTCAACACCCTCGTGGTGACCGTGAGCGTGGTGGCCCTCGTGCTGCTGCTCGTGCCGCCGTTGGCGTACGCGATCGTCCGCAGCCGCAGCCGGCTCACCTCGCAGGTGTTCCGGCTGTTCCTGCTCGGCCTGGCCGTCCCCGCGCAGGCGGTCATCGTGCCGATCTTCTACCTGATCAGCAAGGCGGGCCTCTACGACAACCTGCTCGGCGTCATCCTGCCGACCGCCGCGTTCTCCCTGCCGGTCTGCGCGCTGATCCTCAGCGGCGTCATGCGGGACATCACCGGCGACCTGTACGAGGCGATGGCCATCGACGGCGCCTCACCCGGGCGGGTCTTCCTGCAACTGGTGCTGCCGCTGTCGCGGGGCGGGATCGCCACCATCGCCGTCTTCTCCGCCCTCCAGGCGTGGAACGGCTTCCTGTTCCCGCTCATCCTGACCCAGTCCGACAGCACCAAGGTCATCACGCTCGGCCTCTACAACTTCCAGACGCAGCACGGGATCGACATTCCCGGCCTGCTGGCGGCGGTCGTGCTGTCGATGGTGCCCGTCCTGCTCGTCTATCTGTTCGCCCGGCGGGCCCTGGTGCAGGGGCTGATGGGCGTGGGAGGAAAGTGACCGACAACGTGACCCTCGACATCCAACCCGACACCGCCACCTGGAACGACCCGACCCTGGACGTCGCGGCCCGCGTCGACGCCCTGGTCGCCGCCATGACCCTGCCGGAGAAGATCGCGCAGCTCTACGGCGTGTGGGTGGGCGCGTCGGCCGACGGCGGCGAGGTGGCGCCGTACCAGCACGAAATGGAGGAGCCCGTCGACCTGGACGCGCTGCTGGACGACGGCCTCGGCCAGCTGACCCGCCCGTTCGGCACCGCCCCCGTCGACCCCGCGCTGGGCGCGCTGTCCCTGCTGCGCACCCAGCAGCGCATCGCCGCCGCCAACCGGTTCGGCATCCCGGCGATCGCGCACGAGGAGTGCCTGGCCGGCTTCGCCGCCTGGGGCGCCACCGCGTACCCGGTGCCGCTGTCCTGGGGCGCCACCTTCGACCCGGGCCTGATCGGCCGGATGGCCGCCGCCATCGGCGCCGACCTGCGCCGCGTCGGGGTGCACCAGGGGCTCGCGCCGGTGCTCGACGTGGTGCGCGACGCGAGGTGGGGGCGCGTCGAGGAGGCCATCGGCGAGGACCCCTACCTGGTCGGCACGATCGCCACGGCGTACGTGCGGGGCCTGGAGTCTGAGGGTGTCGTCGCCACCCTCAAGCACTTCGCCGGCTACTCGGCCTCCCGCGCCGGACGCAACCTCGCGCCCGTGTCGATGGGCCCCCGGGAGCGGGCCGACGTCATCCTCCCGCCGTTCGAGATGGCGGTGCGCGAGAGCGGCGTGCGGTCGGTGATGAGCGCCTACACCGACATCGACGGCGTGCCGTCCGCCGCCGACGAGGAGCTGCTGACCGGGCTGCTCCGCGACGCCTGGGGGTTCACCGGGACGGTGGTGGCCGACTACTTCGGCATCGCCTTCCTGCGCACCCTGCACGGGGTGGCCGGCGGTTGGCAGGCCGCCGCCGCCGCCGCGCTGGCCGCCGGGGTCGACGTCGAGCTGCCCACCGTGAAGACGTTCGGCGCGCCGCTGCGCGAGGCCCTCGCCGCCGGCCTGGTGCCGGAGTCGTTCGTCGACCGGGCCGTGCGCCGGGTGCTGACGCAGAAGGCCCAGCTCGGCCTGCTCGATCCCGGGTGGAGCCCGGTGCCGGCGGCCCTGGCCGGGGCGGACCTGGCCGACCCGGACGCGCTGCGCGGCACCGTCGACCTGGATCCGCCGGCCAACCGGGCCCTCGCCCGCGAGGTCGCCGAGCAGGCCGTCGTGCTGCTGGCCAACGACGGCACCCTGCCGCTGGCCCGGCCGGCCCGGATCGCGCTCGTCGGGCCGCAGGCGGAGAGCCCCACGGCGGTGCTGGGCTGCTACTCGTTCCCCGCCCACGTCGGACCACGCCACCCGGAGGTGCCCGTCGGCATCGCGCTGCCCACGCTGGCGGACGCGCTGCGGGCCGAGTTCCCCGACAGCGCCGTCGTCACGGTGACCGGCGTGTCGGTCGACGGCCCCGACACCTCGGGCCTGCCGGCGGCGGTCGAGGCGGCCCGCGACGCCGACGTGGTGGTCGCGGCGCTCGGCGACCGGGCCGGACTCTTCGGCCGGGGCACCAGCGGCGAGGGTTGCGACGCGGAGTCGCTGGCCCTGCCCGGCGCGCAGCAGCACCTGCTCGACGCGCTGCTGGACACCGGCACCCCGGTGGTGGTGACGCTGCTGGCCGGGCGGCCGTACGCGTTGGGCCGGGCCGTCGACGAGGCGGCGGCGGTCGTGCAGTCGTTCTTCCCCGGCGAGGAGGGCACCCCGGCGATCGCGGGCGTGCTCAGTGGCCGCGTCGAACCCCAGGGGCGGCTGCCGGTCAGCGTTCCCCGCCGGCCCGGCAGCGGGCCGAGCACCTACCTGGCGCCGCGCCTCGGCCAGGCCACCGACGTCTCCAACGTCGACCCGACGCCGGCGTACGGCTTCGGCCACGGCCTCGGCTACACCACCTTCGACTGGTCGGAGCTGGTGGTCGACGAGCCGTACGCCGCGACCGACGGGGAGCTGCGGCTGCGCTTCACGCTGCGCAACACCGGCTCCCGCTGGGGCAGCGAGGTCGTGCAGGTGTACGTCCACGACCCGGTGGCGTCGGTCGTCCAGCCGGTGCAGCGGCTGGTCGGCTACCACCGGGTGCCGCTGGACGCGGGCGGGGCCTGCCTGATCGACGTGGCCGTGCCGGCCGACCTGTTCTCGTTCACGGGCCGCGACGGGCGGCGCGTCGTCGAGCCGGGCGAGCTGGAGCTGCGGCTCTCCGCGTCGAGCACCGACCACCGGCTGGTGGCGGCCGTGGAGCTGCGCGGCCCCGCCCGGCACGTCGACCACACCCGCAGCCTGCACCCCCGGTTCACCGTCACGTCCCGGCACGGGTGAGCGGTGGCGCTCACCGACCTGCCGGAGGAGCAACTGCGGGCGTACCGCAGCGGGGTGCGGGAGCCGGAGGATTTCGACCGGTTCTGGGCCGACACCCTCGCCGAGTCGCGGGCGTGCGGGTGGCCGGTGCGGGCCGAGCCGGCCGGCACCGCGCTGGCCACCGTCGACGTCCTCGACGTCACCTTTCCCGGGTTCGCGGGGCAGCCGGTGCGGGCCTGGCTGCGGCTGCCGCGCGGCGCGCGGCAGCCCCTGCCCACGGTCGTCCAGTACGCCGGCTACGGCGGCGGCCGGGGGCACCCGCTGGAGAACCTGCTGTGGGCGTCCGCCGGCTTCGCGCACCTGCAGATGGACACCCGGGGCCAGGGGGCGGGCTGGAGCCGGGGCGACACCCCGGACCCGGCCGCCGCCGGGCCGGAGGCGCCCGGGGTGACCACCCGGGGCGTCGAGGACCCGCGCACGTACTACTACCGGCGGTTCCTCACCGACGCCGTCCGGGCGGTGGACGCCGCCCGCGAGCTGCCGGCGGTCGACCCGGCGCGGGTCGCCGTCCTCGGGCACAGCCAGGGCGGCGCGGCCGCGCTCGCCGTCGCCGCGCTCGTACCCGACCTGCGGGCCGTCGTCGCCGGCGTGCCCTTCCTGTGCGACATCCCGCGCGCCGTAATGGTCACCGACGCCTATCCCTACCGCGAGATCCGCGACTACCTGGCCGTCCACCGGCACGCCGAGGACCGGGTGCTCGCCACCCTGGCCTACGTCGACGGGGTGAACTTCGCCCGGCGGTGCCGGTCACCGGCCCGCTTCTCCGTCGCGCTGATGGACGAGATCGTCCCGCCGTCGACCGTGTTCGCCGCCGTCGACGCCTACCGGGGGCCGACGGAGCTGTCGGTCTGGCGGTACAACGGTCACGAGGCGGGCGGGATCGACGACGACGAGGCCGCGCTGCGCTTCCTGCGCGGACACCTGTCGCCGGACCCGGGGCCCGACGCGCCCGGACCCTGATAGACAGGGGGCGTGGACAGCGCGGGCGGGACCGGCCGGCGGCCCCGGAACGTCGCGGCCGCCCGGGCCGTCGCGGCGGCCGTGGCGATCGCGGCACTGGCGTCGGCCTGCGGCGGGCCGGCCCCGTCCCCGCCACCGTCCCCGCCGGCGGCACCGTCCCCGCCGGCGTCGGCGGTCCCGACCGCGGCGCCGAGCCCGCCGGGCTTCGTGGTCCTCACCGACGTCGACCCCCGGATCCGCACCGACATCCGGTACGCCACCGCGCACAACTTCGTCGGCCGGCCGATCGCCGGCTACCCCGAACCGCTCTGTCTGCTCACCCGGCAGGCCGCCGAGGCGCTGCGCCGGGTGCAGGACGCCGCGCTCGTGCGGGGCCGGAGCCTGAAGGTGTACGACTGCTACCGCCCCCGGCGTGCCGCCGACGACTTCGTCACCTGGGCGAGGCAGCCCGGCGAGCAGCAGATGAAGGCGGAGTTCTATCCCCGCGTGGCGAAGTCGAAGCTGTTCGACGAGGGGTACATCGGCGCCCCCACCGCGCACAGCCGGGGCAGCACGGTCGACCTGACCCTGGTCGACGTGCCGACCCCCACCCAGGCCCCGTACGCCCCGGGCCAGCCGCTGGTCTCCTGCACCGCCCCCCGGGAGCAGCGGTTCGGCGACAACAGCGTCGACATGGGCACCGGCTTCGACTGCTTCGACCCGCTGGCGCACACCGACTCGCCGCGGGTCACCGGCGCGGCCCGGGACAACCGGCGGTTGCTGCGGCAGTTGATGACCGACGGCGGCTTCGTCAACTACGACCGCGAGTGGTGGCACTACCGCTATCGCGACGAGCCCTGGCCGGACACCTACTTCGACGTGCCGGTGGCCCGCTCCTCGGCGGGACCCGCGGCCGGCTGAGCGCCTGAGCGCGGCGTCAGCCACCGGCGGCCGAGCCGCTCAGCCGCCGGCGCGCAGCGGCAGCCAGGCCAGCACGTCCTGGATCTTCGCGTCCCAGTACGCCCAGTCGTGCGCGCCGGGGGAGAAGTCCACGGTGAGCGGGACGCCGCGCTCGCGGGCCGCCGCGACGAAGGTCAGGTTGTCCTCGTACAGGAAGTCCTCGGTGCCGCAGGCGACGTAGAGCGCGGGCAGGTCGGCGCCGGCCGCCCGGTCTAGCAGGGCGAGGGTGTCGTCGTCGCTGCCGGCCACGGTGCGACCGCCGAAGACGGTGTGCCAGACGCCGGCGTCGAGGGGCGCGGTCGGGTGGTGGTGGCGGGCGGCCACGTCGAGCGCGCCGGAGAGGCTCGCCGCCGCCGCGAACCGGCCCGGGTCGCGCAGCGCCCACTTCAGCGCCCCGTAGCCGCCCATCGAGAGCCCGGCGACGAAGGTGTCCTCCCGGCGTGCCGAGAGCCGGAAGAACTCGTGGCACAGCCGCGGCAGTTCCGTGCTGAGGAAGGTCCAGTACCGGTTGCCGTGCTCCTCGTCGGCGTAGAAGCTGCGCGCGACCTGGGGCATCACCACGGCCAGGCCGAGCGGGGCCACGTACCGCTCGATCGAGGTGCGGCGCAGCCAGGTCGTGTCGTCGTCGGACAGGCCGTGCAGCAGGTAGAGCACGGGCGGGTCGCCCTGCGGGGCGCTGCCCGACATGCCGATCTGCGAGGAGGTCTGCTGGGGCAGGAGCACCGTCATCGAGGTGCTGAGACCGAGCACCTCGGAGTAGAAGTCACAGCGCATGAGGGCCACGGTCGTCGACCGTAGTCCATGCTCAGGTCCAGTAGAGCACCCGGCAGGCCGGCAGCCGGGCGGCCAGCTCGCGGTCGAACCAGGAGCGCAGCTCGGCCATGGTCTGGCGCGGGTAGACGTACTTGACGGCGCCGAACCTGCCGTACTTGCGGCTGCGGGCGGACTCGTCCATCTCCAGCCTGGTGCGCGGGTACCAGCCGAGCAGCACCTCCTTGCTGCCCGGGGTGAACCGGTGGGTGATCAGCTCGGCGGTCAGGTCGAGGTCGGGCACCCCGGCGACGGCGTCGGCCACCGCGTCGAGCAGCTCGCCGTAGTGCTCCCGCCAGCCGGGCAGCGGCATGATCGGCGCGACGGTCAGCCCCACGGGGTAGCCGTCGAGGGCCAGGCGGCGCAGCGCCGCCAGCCGGTGCGGCACCGGGGCCGTGCCGCCCTCCATCCGTTCGCTGACCGGGCGGCAGTTGACGCTGAACCGGACCCGGGTGCGACCGGCGTGCGGCAGTCCCACGAACGTGTCGACGTCGGCGTACTTGGTGGTCCAGCGCAGCTGCACCGGGGCGTCCCAGCCGGCGAAGTGCTCCACGGCCCGCCGCCAGCTGCCGGTGAGGTGTTCCAGGGCCAGCGGGTCGGTGTAGCAGGACGCCTCGAAGGTCGTGCCCTCGGCGGCCCGCCCGGCGTTGCGGCTGGTCACCGTGCCCCGCCCGGCGTAGTCGGCCAGCCCGGCGAGGATGTCGTCCAGGTCGGCGTACACCCGCGTCACCGGCGGGCCCGACAGCGACCCGGCGAGGTAGCAGTACTGGCAGTGGGCCGGGCAGCCCTCCGCCAGGTCGACGCGCCAGTCCGCGCTGGGCGCGATGGGTTGCAGCTTGCGGCGCGACGGCGGGCTGACCACGATCGCCATGGTCGCCTTCGCCCGGGCGTACGTCTCGCGCTCGGTCTCGCCGCGGAGCCCGCTCAGCCGGTTGGCGCGCAGCCGCTCGACCTCGATGCCCAGGGCCTCGACCCGGTCGGCGATCCGCCGGCCGTGCGGATGCTCCAGCGCGGCGGGCGTGGCCACCACCCGGCGCGGGGTCCACCGCCGCGCGGGGCGCGCCGCCGGCGCCAGCCCGGCCAGGTGGCGAATCGGCACGCGCTCGCCGCTGGCGTCGTGCGGCGCGGGCGGTACGTCGACGGCGAGCGGCTCGTCGACGTCCACGGGCTCGGCCTCCGGCCTCATCCGCGCCGGTTACCCGCTGCGGCGGGCGGCAACCGCGGGGCAGGCCGGCGTGTCAACCTGGCCCCGCCGGGCGCGGCCCGGTCACCTGGGCGTTCGCCCGGTCAGCTTGGCGTCGGCCCGGTCACGCGGGTCGCGGCCCGCAGCCGGGCGTCGAGCGCGTCGAGGTCGGGCACGAACCACACGTGATCCGCCTGGTTCGACTCCTGGACGAGGGCGCGCAGGGCCGCGCTGGCCGCGAGGTGTCGCGAGATGTCGCCGACGACGACCAGGCGCAGCCGGTAGTTGACGAACTTCTGCATGACCTCGCCGGCGAAGCGGGTGCCGAGGGCGAAGAACGACGCGTCCAGGCGGCTCGCGGGCAGGGCCACCACCTGTGCGCCGAGGAAGGCCGCGCCGATCAGGTCCAGCGCGTCCTGCTCGGTGGCCACCGGCGGGCCGTCCGGGTCGCACTCCAGCACCGGGACCCCGGCCCGCTCCCGCAGGACGTCAGGCATCCCCGACCTCCCCGGTGAGCAGGCCGTTGTCGCCGTCGAGCACGGCGTCGAGCAGGCGCAGCACCTCGGCGGTGGCGGCGGCACCGCCCATTATGACGATCTTCATGCGGTGTCGCTCCTCGTCGTGGACGGTCTGGACGCGCAGCGGGTACCCGTGGTCGTGGCTGGTGTTCGCCCCGGCCAGGACGAGCGTGTCGAGCCGGTCGGCCGCGGCCCGGTCGACGCCGTCGATCTGCACGATGCTCGACACCTCCACCGCCGGGCCGGCGGCGGGACGGGCCGGCTCCGCCCGCCCGGTCAGCGCGTCGAGGTCGGCGCGGGCGATCCGGTACTGCTTGCCGATCCGCACCGCCCTCAGCCGGCCGGCGCGGATGTAGCCGCGCACGGTGCGCACGTGCAGCCCGAGCCGCTCCGCGACCTGCTCTACCGAGTACATTTCCTCACTCATCGCTCCCTAACCTAGGCCAGATAGGGAGCGATAGGGAAGTCGAGCACAGTGAGCAGGGCGTGCTGTGACGCGGCTCATCGGCGAGCCCGGCTGCGTCCGTCGCCGCCACCTCACCGGCGACACCGTCGGTGGTGCCTCATTGTGGCGCCCGGGCGAGCGCTCCCGCTGCCGTCAGGCGTGCTGCCGCAACCGGGCCCGCACCGGTTCGACGTACGTGTCGCGCGAGGTCGGCCCGCCGAAGCGCAGCCGGTCGTACGCGGTGAACGCCGGCTCCAACGCGTCCAGCTCGTCGACCAGGGCGCTCAGCCGCGCCACCGCGTCGCCGGCCGGGTGGGCGTCGAGAGCCGCCAGGGTCGCCCCGATCGCCGCGACCAGCTCGTCCTTGCGGCGGATCGTGGCGGGGCTGACCGACCGCAGGCAGACGTACCGGCCGCTGAGATAGGCGTCCCACTCCGCCGCGCCGACGCCCGGGTCGGCCCAGTGGCCGGTGAACCACGCCTCCAGCGCGTCGGTCCCGCCGGCTGCGTCGGCGAGCGCGAAGAGGTCCACGGGCACCATCTCCGCGCCGTCGGAGCGCAGGTATCCCGGCAGCGGCAGCCGCCGGTCGAGCATCAGCCGGCGTACGTCGTCCGCGTCGCACCCGCGCGCGGCGCACAGCTCGTCGAGCACCACGAACTGCTCGCTCACGTACGCGTCGTCCGCCGCCGTCATCGGGTGATCGCCGTTGACCTGCCGGAACCGCTGGGCCACCGACCTCCTGAGCTGCATCAGCATCCTCCTCCTCACGTCCCGGGCCGGAACGGTAGCCGCGCGACGGTTCGGCGCGGACCGAAGCGTTCGCGAATATCCATTGCCCTCACCGTCCGGCGGGGCCTACCGTCATCGGCGCAAGGTCAACCGATCGACCCAGGGGAGTACGCCGTGTCGCAGCGCACCCGCACCGACGCCATGTGGCTCATGCCGCACGGCGGTGCCTCGCTGCCCACCGGCGAGCGATCCCCGCGTCGCTGCCGTCGGGAGCAGGGCCGGCAGCCGGGGTGGCGGCGCGACTAGCGCCAGCGCGCACGCGCAGCCGCCCACCCCACCGGGTCCGGGCGGCTTTTTCGTCCGTCCGGATTGACGACGTTTCCCTCCGCCCCGGCACGTTCCGGCGACGTCGAACCTTTCAACTCCACAGTGGAACAAACACCCCGGCCGTCCCGCCACGGGCCGGCCGGGAGACGACACGTCACCGGGACGAGGGAGCTGGCTGACCCGCTCGCCTTGGGCGCGAGAGACACGGGGTTCGATTCCCCGGTCCCGGACGGCAGGGCGGGGCACCGACCCCCCGGACACGGGCCGTTGGAGCAACAGGAAGCTCGCCCGGTTCTCAGCCGGGAGGTCACGGGTTCGAATCCCGTACGGCCTGCGCGGCGACGCTCGGCGGAGCGTCGTGCGACGCGGTTGTGGCGCAGTCCGGTCAGCGCGTCACCGTGCCATGGTGAAGATCGCCGGTTCGAATCCGGCCAACCGCTCCACCCGTCGGGCCCTGCCCGGCGGGCCGACCGCGCGCTGGGCGCGGAGAGGCCGCGAGGACTCTCGCCGGGTTCGATTCCCGGGCGGTCGTCGATCCTTTCCGGTCGCCCGCGACGGTGCGACCAGCCGACGACACGAGGAGACGACGATGAGTTACACCCCGCTCGCGGGCACCCGCGCGCCGGTCCGGGTCTGGACCGATCCGTACGGCATCGAGCCGCAGGCCGCCCAGCAGCTGCGCAACATCGGCGCGCTCCCGTGGGTGGAGGGCGTCGCGGTCATGCCCGACGTGCACTTCGGCAAGGGTGCCACGGTCGGTTCGGTCATCGCGATGCGGCAGGCCGTCTCGCCGGCCGCGGTGGGCGTCGACATCGGCTGCGGCATGTCCGCGGTGCGTACCTCGCTGACCGCCGCCGACCTCCCGGACGACCTGGCCGGGCTGCGGTCGGCGATCGAGGCCACCATCCCGGTCGGCTTCGCCCAGCGGGAGAAGCCGGTCGACCCGCGCCGCATCCGCGGCCTGGAGCAGGCCGGCTGGGACGACTTCTGGCGCCGGTTCGCCGACCTCGACCGGCGGGTGGCGCAGCTGGAGACGCGGGCCCAGCGGCAGCTGGGCACGCTCGGCGGCGGCAACCACTTCATCGAGGTCTGCCTGGAGCAGGGCGGCGCCGACGCGGGACGGGTGTGGCTGATGCTGCACTCCGGCTCCCGCAACATCGGCAAGGAGCTGGCGGAGCGGCACATCGCCGTCGCGCGGCGACTGCCGCACAACGCCGACCTGCCCGACCGGGACCTGGCGGTGTTCCTCGCCGGTACGCCGGAGATGGACGCCTACCGCCGCGACCTGTGGTGGGCGCAGGAGTACGCGCGGCGCAACCGGGCGGTCATGCTCGCGCTGCTCTGCGGGGTGGTGCGGGAGCAGTTCCCGCAGGTGCGCTACGACGAGCCGATCTCGTGCCACCACAACTACGTGGCGGAGGAGAACTACGGCGGCGTCGACGTGCTGGTGACCCGCAAGGGGGCGATCCGGGCCGGTCGGGGGGACCTGGGCATCATCCCGGGTTCGATGGGCACCGGGTCGTACATCGTGCGGGGCAAGGGGAACCCGGACGCGTACTGCTCCGCGTCGCACGGGGCCGGGCGGCGGATGTCGCGGGCGCAGGCGAAGCGGACGTACAGCACCGCGGACCTCGCCGCGCAGACCGCCGGCGTGGAGTGCCGCAAGGACGCCGGGGTGGTCGACGAGATCCCCGGCGCGTACAAGGACATCACCCAGGTGATGTCGCAGCAGGAGGACCTGGTCGAGGTGGTGGCGCACCTCAAGCAGGTCGTCTGCGTGAAGGGATGATCGCCGGCCGGCGCCCGTGGAGGGGTGGGCGCCGGCCGTACGCTCCGACGGCTCAGCGGGCAGGAAGCTTCGCGAACATGTCGGCCTGTTCGTTGAATCCAGGTCAACGCTCTTGGTTTGATCTTGGCTTGATCGACGCCGCTGGCCCTCGAAGACTGGAGGTCATCACCGCTTCACTCTTACCGATGGAACCCACGCATGAACAGCACGAACACGATCGAGCCGGTCGCGCCGGGGGCACGACTCCGGACTGTTGGGACCCGCACCCGTCCGACGAACCGGGCGCTGATGGGCTGCGGTATCGCCGCGGGCCCGCTCTTCCTGACGGTGGGCGTGATCCAGGGTCTGACCCGCGAGGGCTTCGACTTCACCCGCAACGCCATCAGCCAGCTCAGCCTCGGAGACCTGGGCTGGATCCAGGTGATCAATTTCGTCGTCGCCGGGACGCTGATCATCGTCGGCGCGACCGGCCTGCGGCGAGCGCTGCGGGACGGGCCGGGCGCCACTTGGGCACCCCGGCTGGTCGGCGTCTTCGGCGCCTCATTCCTGGTCAGCGCGGTGTTCTTCGGATCCTGGTCGGGGCGCGGTCCGTCCACCGCGTCGCGGGACGGAACCATTGCGAGCTGGTGCAATCGGCAGCACACCCGTCTCTGGAACGGGCGATGGAGGTTCGAGTCCTCCGCTCGCAGCACAGCCAGGACCGCCGTCGGCGGCCACGCCGGCATCGGCCGCGGGTCGGCTCGCGGCGGCTGCGGACCGTGCGGCGCGGCCCAGGCCTGCGGTCCCGTCCCCGGGACCGTAGAGTCTCGCCGTGATCGAGATCGGCACGCAGGTCGACCTGTTCCACCCCGCGAACCGGGTGTGGCGCGCATTGACGGATCGCGAGTTGCTCGCCCGGTGGTTCACCGAGGCCGAGCTGATGGACGGGACGCGCAACCGGCTGTTGCTGTACACGGCGGGGCTGCCGGGCTTCGACGCCGCCGTGGACGCGGAGCTGACCGAACGGCGGGAGCCGGAGCTGATCGCGTTGCGCTGCCTCGAGGGCGGCCGGCGCAGCCGGCTCACCTGTTCCCTGGAGCCCACCGCCGAGGGCAGCCGGCTCTCGGTCCGCGAGGTTCTGGAACACGGCAGTTGGTCCGACGAGCAGCGGGAGCAGCGAGAGGAGTGCTACCGGCAGGCCATCGCGGGGCGGCTGCCCGCGATCCTCGACTGGCTGGCCTTCCGGCAGGTGGACCTGAACCGTGGCGAGGTCGGCATGACGGCGGAACTGCCGGTCACGGAGGCGCCCGAGGAGCCGGCCGCCCGCCGCGGCCGACCGCTGCTGGTCGCCGGCCTGGCCGCCGCCGTGCTGGCGGCGGTGGCGACGGTGTGGGCGGCGCTGCCCGACGACCCGGACCGTGCCGCCGCCCCGGTCCCCGCCCCGACCCCGGTGCCCACGGTGACGACCACCCCGAGCGCCTCGGCCCGGCCGACCCCTTCCACCCGGCCCACGCGGACCGCCACCCCGAACGCCACCCGCCCGAGTCGCACCCCCACGGCGAAGCCCTCGCCCACCATCACGGCCAGCTCCGTCGCGCCGTCCGCCCCCGCCGTGACCGCCCGCTACGAGACCACCTCCACCCGGCTCTTCGGCTTCACCGGCGAGGTGGTGGTCGACAACCCGGGCGGGACGGCCGTCAAGGACTGGACGGTGGTCGTCACGCTGGCCGACGGCAGCACGATCGACGACGCCAGCGGGGCCGACTGGCGGCAGGACGGGCGGAGGGTCACCTTCACCGGGCCGCCCGTGCCAGCAGGGGGATCGCGCACGATCACGTTCGAGGTCAGGGACGCCGACGTACGCACCAGGGCGCCCGAGAGCTGCACGGTGGGCGACACTCCGTGCGCCGGCCTGTGACGGCGGGCGGACCACCAGTCCCACGGCTGACCGCCGGGCGACCCGTGCGCCGGCCGGTGACGGCGGAAGCCCACCGGCCGACCGCACGGCGCCTGTGACGCCCGGGTCGGCGGGCGTCGGCGGTCTCCGGAGCGGCAGGGCGCGACGAACCGTACGGCGGCTGGCGACGCGACCGCGCGCGTCCCTCACGGCGGGGCGGCGCTGTTAGGATGGGCCGCGACTGATCGGGACAGGGAGACCAGACATGGCGGGCGACGACGACATCTCCGGGTGACACCGGAAGTGCCCGGCCGCCGGCAGGCATGACACCGCCGCCGTGGCCACGGGCCGTCGCGTCCTAGACCTCCATCCCCGGGGCGCTCCTCCGCGCCCACGTCACACCAAGGGCTCCGCCATGTCCGATGCCTTCATCGTCTGCTCCAACCTCTCCTTCTCCTGGCCCGACGACACGCCCGTCTTCCAAGGGTTGTCGTTCACCGTGGGCGCGGGCCGCACCGGCCTCGTCGCGCCGAACGGCGCCGGCAAGACCACCCTGCTCAGGCTGATCGCCGGCGAGCACCGGCCGACCGCCGGGAGCGTCACCGTCGACGGCGTGCTGGGCTACCTTCCGCAGAGCCTGCCGCTGGCTGGCGACCTGACCGTGGCGGAGGTGCTGGGGATCGCCCCGGTGCTCGACGCGCTGCACGCCATCGAGTCCGGGGACGCCGACGAGCGGCACTTCACCACGATCGGCAACGACTGGGACATCGAGGAGCGCACCCGTGCCCAACTCGACCGGCTCGGCCTCGACGACGTCTCCCTCTCCCGACGCCTGCACACCCTCAGCGGTGGGCAGGTCGTCTCCCTCGGCCTGGCGGCGCAACTGCTCAGGCGGCCCGACGTCCTGCTGCTCGACGAGCCCACCAACAACCTGGACCTCGACGCGCGCCGCAAGCTCCACGACGTGCTCGACGCCTTCGGCGGCTGCCTGTTGCTGGTCAGCCACGACCGGGCGCTGCTCGACCGCATGGACCGCATCCTCGAACTCGACCGCAGCGAGATCCGCTCCTACGGCGGTAACTTCACCGCCTACGAGGAGGCCGTGCGCGTCGAGCGGGAGGTCGCCGAGAAGAACGTCCGGCACGCCGAGCAGGAGGTCAGGCGGGAGAAGCGGGAGATGCAGCAGGCCCGCGAGCGCGCCGAGCGCCGGGCCGGCAACGCCGCCCGCAACCTCAAGAGCGCCGGCCTGCCGAAGATCTTCGCCGGCACCATGAAGCGGGGGGCGCAGGAGTCGGCGGGCAGGTCGAACGAGACCCACGCCGCGCGGGTCAGCGACGCCAGGGCCCGGCTCGACGAGGCGGGCCGCGCCCTGCGCGACGAGCAGCGGATCACGCTGGAGCTGCCGGGCACCAACCTGCCGGCCGGCCGCACGGTCTTCCACGGCGAGCAGATCCAGGTCCGCCACGGCGCGCGCCCGCTGTTCGCCAGCGACGGCGTGGACCTGACGATCCGGGGCCCCGAACGGATCGCCCTGACCGGCCCCAACGGTGCCGGCAAGTCCAGCCTGCTGCGGGTGGTCAGCGGCGACCTGACGCCGGAGAGCGGCCGGATCAGGCGGGCCGACGGCCGGGTCGCGTACCTGTCGCAGCGGCTGGACCTGCTGGACCTGGACCGCACCGTGGCGGAGAACCTGGCGGCGTACGCGCCCGGCCTGCCCGAGGCGCAGCGGCTGACCCTGCTCGCCCGCTTCCTGTTCCGGGGCTCCCGCGCCCACCTGCCGGTCGGGGCGCTGTCCGGTGGGGAGCGGCTGCGCGCCACCCTCGCCTGTGTCCTGTTCGCCGAACCGGCGCCCCAGTTGCTGCTGCTCGACGAGCCCACCAACAACCTGGACCTGGTCAGCGTCGCCCAGTTGGAGAGCGCGCTCGACGCGTACCAGGGGGCGTTCGTGGTGATCAGCCACGACGAGCGGTTCCTCGCCGAGATCGGGGTTGACCGTTGGCTGCGGCTCGCCGACGGTCGGCTGCGGGAGATCGGCGCCCCGGGGGACGTAGGCGCCGGTGCACGAGGCCCGACGGCCCGCCTCCCGGTCGGAAACCGGTTGCGTGACGACCGGTGAGCTCGACCAGTGTCTGCGCCATGTCGAGCCGTCAAGCACCCAGGGTGGGGGCTTTCGGTCACGCCGTCGGCCCTCTGCACCCCCTGAGCTCGTAGCTCGCGATCGCAGGGTGCTCTACGAGGCACGTTCTTCTGCACGCCGTTGGCGTACGCCTCGTACTCGACGAGCTTCTGGGTATCCCTGGACCTGTCGCCTTCGGCCCTGGAAGTGTCGCCGACCCGTCGGCGCCTCCACCTGTGCCGCGATCGCTGGCCGATGAGAGGAGACGCGACGGGTTGCCGCGTGACACGATGCCGGTGGACCGAGCAGGGGAGGCCAGCGTGTCGACACCCACCACCGAGCCGAGCCGGCTACGCGGTCGCCTGACGCGGGTGATCCTCGTGCACGGTCTGCTGGCGGCGGCTTTCGCCCTGCTCGCCGCCGTGGGTGCGACGTCGACGGCCCGGGGTGCGGTGGGGTTCGCCCTGCCGTGGCTGATCGTCGGGGGAGCCGGTGCGCTCGGTGCGCTGCTCGTCGTCGTGGTCGCCTGGCGCCTGCGCGACGGCCCGGCGCCGGCGGCACCGCGCCGCTGGCCCGCGCGCTGGGAGACGTCGGCGCGCCTGGGCATGGCGCTGGCGGCGCTGGCGGCGGCGACCGTCGGATACGTGGTGGCGCCGACGGGGTCGGAGCGCGGCTTCGTGCTCGGCGTGAACGCGACCCTCGCCGGCGCGCTGGCGCTGTTCGCCCTGGCCGCCGGCGACGTGCGACGCGTCGCCCCCCGCAGCGTCGGCGCCGCTCGGCGACCCGGTCGGCGCTGGCGGCGACACGAGCCGTGACGTCCCCCGGAGAAGGGCGACCATCAGGCGTCGGGCGGGCGGCGCAGCGTCCGTAGCGGCGAACAGAACACCGGAAGCCAGGTCAGGGCGTTGGCGAGCGCGCCGACCACGAGGCAGGTCCGGACGTCGGCGTACTGGCCGAGCAGGCCGGCGGCCACCGCGCCGACGGTGAGCGCCCCGGTGAGCAGGAAGCGGAAGGTGGCGGTCATCCGCCCGAGCAGCGCGTCCGGGGTGGCGCCCTGGCGCAGGCTGACCCCGATGACGTTGCCGACGCCGGTGCGCCACGCCAGCGCCAGCCAGCCCAGCCCCGCCGCCCACAGCATCGCCCCGCCGCCGATCAGTGGGACGAGCCCGCCCAGCGGAGCGACGAGCAGGCCGGGCAGCCAGAGCGCCCGCCCGTGCCCGATGCGGTCGGCCAGCGGTCGGGCGGTCACCGCGCCGAGCAGCGCGCCGATTCCGCCCGCGCCGAGGAACAGGCCGAGGACGGCCGCGCCGAGGCCCAGCTCGCGCAGGAACACGACCGGGAGCATCGTGGTGGTCAGCTGCATGGTGAGGTTGATCCCCGCGGTCGACACGGCGAGCGGGCGCAGCAGCGGGTTGCCGAAGACGTGCCGGACGCCGGCGCCCAGCCGCCGCCCGAAGCCGTCCGCCTCGGGCCGCGTGGGCCGGCGCGGGGCACCGGCGGGGATCCGTCCGAGGATCGCTGCGGAGAGGGCGAAGCTCACCGCGTCCGCGACGATCGCGACCGGCGCGGTGAGCGCCTGTACCACCAGTCCGCCGAGCCCTCGCCCGGCGATCTGGAGGGTGGCGCTCGTGCTCATCATCAGCGAGTTCGCCGCCACCAGCCGGGTCCGGCCGACCAGTTCCGGCAGGTAGCTCTGCGCCGCCACGTCGGCGAAGACGGTGCCGACGCCGGTCAGCAGCGCCACGACGTAGAGCTGTCCCATCGTGAGCCCGCCGGCCCACCAGGCCACCGGCACGGACGCGACGAGGGCTGCCCGGAGCAGGTCGGCCGTGACCAGCACCGCCCGGCGGGGCCACCGGTCGATCCAGACCCCGGCCGGCAGGCCGATCACCAGGAACGCGGCGGTGCTCAGCGCGCCGAGCAGTCCCACCTGGCCGGGGCTGGCGGCCAGCAGGGAGACGGCGAGCACCGGCACCGCGAGGTGGCCGATGTGGAACCCGATGCCGTCGACGAGCGCGGCGGCGTAGAGCAGGCGGAAGGAGCGGGGCCAGCGGGGATCGCGACGACGGCCGGGGGCCGTCGCCGTCGCAGCGGTGATCATGCCGTCCACCGTGCCGATGGCGCCGCCGGGTGGCGATAGATTCGTTCCTCGCCGAATTCACGGGGGCGGACCATGTTGCTGGTCGGATTGGACGCGCGGGATCTCGCGACGACGCGGTTCGCCGTGTCGCCGCTGTGGGAGGTGGTCGCCAGCGTGCGGATCCTCCGGGGCGCGCGCCGGTTTCCGGAGTACCTGCCCTGGGTCGAGCGGGTCCGGCCGCGCCTGGCCGGCCTGGACTGGCGGCTCCTCGCCGACCTGGTTCCGGAGCCGGCGGTGGTCATCCCGACCTTCGTCTGCCCGCCCCCGGCCACGTCGCAGCCCACGCTCGACGTGGAGCTGGCCACCCTGGTCGCGACCCCGGCCGAGGCCGTGCGGGCCAGCCTCGACGGCCAGCCCGGGCCGCGTCCACCGCGGCTCGCCGAGCTGTACGACGATCCGCCGGCCGGGTTGGCGCGGCTCGCGACGGTCGTCCGGGCGTACGCCGACGTGGCGATCGGGCCGTACTGGCCGCGGATGCGCACACTGCTGGAGCGGGAGGTGCTGCTCGGCGCGGCCCGGATGGCCACCGACGGGGTGCAGGGCCTGCTCAACCACCTCGACCCGTACGTCCGGCTGGAGGGTGGCACGCTGCACGTCGACCACATCGTCGTGTCCGGCGCGGTGCGTCTGGACGGGCGCGGCCTGCTGCTGGTCCCGTCGGTCTTCGCCGGGCCCCGGGTCTGGTCGAACTTCGGGTCGCCGGGGCAGCCCGTGCTGCGCTACCCGGCCCGCGCCGTGGCGACGCTGTGGGAGCGGGACCCGACCCCGCGCGGCCGGGGGCTGGCCCGGGTGCTGGGGCGCACCCGGGCGGCGCTGCTGCACGAGCTGGCGGTGCCCACCTCGACCTCGGAACTGGCCGACCGCTGCGGGCTCAGTCCCGCTACCGTGTCGGCGCACCTCGGGGCGCTGCGCGACGCGGGCCTGGTGGGCGCCCACCGCGCCGGCCGCTTCGTGCTGTACGCGCGGACGACCGCGGCGGAGGCGCTGGTCGCCGCCGCCCCCTGACCAATGCGGAAGGAATTGACATGACCGCACGTACGCCGAGGGTTTCCTGCGTCTTCGTCTGCCACGACGGTGCCGGGCGGTTGCTGCTGGCTCGCCGCGCGGCCGGCGCCCGGGACGAGCCGGGGACCTGGGACACCGGCGCCGGGGCGCTGGAGTTCGGGGAGAGCTTCGAGGCGGCGGTCGCCCGCGAGGTAACCGAGGAGTACGCGGCCACGCCGCGGTCGGTCACCCTGCTCGGGGTGCGCAACGTGCTGCGCGACGACCCGCCCTCGCACTGGGTCGCGGTGCTCTTCGCGGTCCGGGTGGACCCGGCGGAGGTGGCCATCGGCGAGCCGCACAAGTTCGACCGGATCGGCTGGTTCGCCCGCGACACCCTGCCCGCGCCGCTGCACTCGCAGCTGCGGGCCACCCTGGCGATGCTTCCCGACGCGCTGCCCTGACCCCCGGCCGCCGGTGCGGCCGGCCGTCGGTCGTCGCCGGGGTGCCCGGTCAAGACCACCTGCTGCGGGCCCTCGCGGCCAAACCTCCCGCTGGTGAACGGGTGGGGGCGATGGTATGACGATTCCGTTATGCCGTATATCGGCGGCAGTCGCTCTAGCATTCACGTACATCAATGACCGGCGGTGGCACGCCGCCGGCCAACCGCAGGGAGTGCGTGTATGTTCCGACGACAACTGCTGCGCGCGGCGACCGCCGCGCTGGCGGCGGTGCTGGCCGCAACCGGAATGCAGGTCGCCACCGACACGAGCGCGTCCGCCGCCGCCCGTACCGTCTACTACGACGCGAGCCGGGCCGGCGAGTTCCGCACCAACTTCGACCAGGCCGCGGCCATCTGGAACAGCCGGGTCAGCAACGTCCAACTGGTGGCCCGCACGCCGGGCAACGTCACCATCTACGTCGACAGCGGCTGGCCGCGGGCGCAGGTCAGCGGGCTCGGCTCCGGCCGGATCTGGATGGGCTGGACCGCCGTCAACCAGGGGTACGACCGCACCCGCATCGCCAGCCACGAACTGGGCCACATCCTCGGCCTGCCGGACCGGCGCACCGGGCTGTGCTCCGACCTGATGTCCGGCAGCAGCGCGCCGGTCTCCTGCCGCAACGCGTACCCGAGTTCCACCGAGGCGTCGCGGGTGAACTCGCTGTTCGCCGGCGGCCTGGCCGCCGCCGAGGCGCCCACCGGCACCTTCTCCTGGAACGACGGCGACGACGTCTCGCCGTACGTGGTGGGTGGCCGGCCGGCCACCGAGAACTACCCGTGGATGGTGTACGTCTCCGGCTGCACCGGCACCCTGATCAAGGCCAACTGGGCGGTCACCGCGAAGCACTGCTCGACGCCCTCCTCGGTGCGGGTGGGCAGCATCTACCGCAACAGCGGCGGCACGGTGGTCAGCGTGGTCCGGGCCGTCAACCACCCGAGCGTGGACGTCAAGCTGCTGCAACTGTCCAGCTCGGTGGGTTACGCCCCGGCGCCGATCCCCAGCACCTCCGGTGCGGTCGGCACCGCCACGCGGATCATCGGCTGGGGCCAGACCTGTCCGACCCGGGGCTGCGGCAGCGCCCCGACTGTCGCGTACGAGTTGGACACCTCGATCGTGTCGGACAGCCGCTGCATCGGCATCAACGGCCCGTACGAGATCTGCACGAACAACACCAACGGCAACTCGGGCGCCTGCTACGGCGACTCGGGCGGCCCGCAGGTGCGCCGGATCGACGGGGCGTGGTACCTGATCGGCGCCACCAGCCGCTCCGGCAACAACAACTCCACCTGCGCCACCGGCCCGTCCATCTACGTGGACCTGCCGGCCATCCGGTCCTGGATCAACACCCAGGTCGGCGGTCTCCCGGTCTGACGACCCGTCGCCACCCCGGGGGGACGCCGCGCGCGGCGTCCCCCCGTCCGTCGGCGTCCGGGGCGTCACGCGGCGACCACCCGGAGTGCGGTACGGTGCGTGGCACATCGACCCCTTCCGAGGTGAACCATGCCTGTCGTGGCCGCACTCGCCCTGACCCTGGCGCTCGCTCCCGCACCCACGCCGTCGGCCTCGGGCGGGCCGGTCGGCGACCTCCTCGGCGGCGTCGGGCAGATCGTCGACGACCTGCTCACCGGAGGGGGCCGGGGGACGCCGAGCGCCTCTCCGACGCCGGCGCCGTCCGGCTCGACGCCGGCGCCGGGCCCATCGGCTCCGGCCGGCCCGTCGGCGGCGCCGGTCGCGCCCGGCCCGTCCGCCTCGACGTCCGCCTCCGCTCCCGTCGCCGACCCGGGTCGGGTCGCCGAGGGGGCGGGCGAGCGGAAGGCGGCGGTGCCCGCCCCGAACGGGCGGACCGCGACATCGGACACCCCGTCGGCGGTCGGGGCGCCGCCGCCGGACGGCGACGGGGGAGCGCAGCGGTGGCTGGTCTACGGCCTGGCGGGGGCGGCCGTGGTGGTGCCGGTGCTGCTCGTCCTGCGCCGACGCCGGCCCGCCCCCGCCCCCGCGCCGGCGGCCCCGGCCGTCGCGCCCGCCCCCACGCCCGACCCGGACGGGGAGCCCCTCGTCGACAACGTGACCCGGCTGCCGACGAACCTCAACGCCATCTACGAACTGGGTCGGCTCGACGAGCGGCTGAGTCAGGAACGCGACCGCCGTTCCTGACGGCCGTGCCGGCCGTGCCGTTCCTGACGGCCGTGCCGGCCGTGCCGCCCGTGCGCGCCTTGCCGCCCGTGCGCGCCGTGCCGGCGTTCCGCCCCGCACTCCGCGCCGCGTCGGCGTGCCGCCCGCACCCGGCGTCCCGCCCCGCACCCCGCGTGTTCCGGCGATGACGCTCTGACCAGCGGATCGGCCTGTTGGAAACGTTTTCGTAACGGACCCTTGACCTCCCCGACGCGGGCGGCGCAGACTCCCGGAAACGTTTACAGGAATCAGGTGGAGGTGTCGGGCGTGGGTCGTAAACGTTTACATGAGTCGGCCGACAGCCGACCCACCGTCCACACTGTCGCCGCCCGCGCCGGCGTCTCCATCGCCTCCGCCTCCCGGGTGCTCAACGGCGTCGGCGGGAGCGAGGAGACCATCCGCAGGGTCCGGGCCGCGGCGGCCGAGGTCGGGTACGTGCCCAACGCCATCGCCCGCTCCCTGCAGTCCCAGCGCACCGGACTGATCGCGCTCGCCGTCGAGGACATCGGCAACCCCGTCTACGTGTCGATGATGCGGGCCATCGAGGCGGTGGTGGCCGCGTCCGGACGGCAACTGCTCGTGCACGCCACCGGCGGACGGATCGCCAACGAGACCGCCCTGCTGCGCCGGCTGGCCAACCGCTACGTCGACGGCATGATCCTCTCGCCGATCCGGGTCACCGACGACCACCTCGCCGCGCTCGTGCAGAGCCCGGTGCCGGTGGTGGTGGTCGGCCAGCTCGCCGCCGACGCGCCCGTCGACAACGTACGGACCGACTCCCGGCGGGGCGTCGCGCTGGCCGTGGACCATCTGGCGGGCAGCGGGCGGCGCCGCATCGGCTTCGTCAACGGCCCGCTGGACACCGTCCCCGGGGCGGCGCGCGACGCGGGCTTCCGCGCCGCGCTCGCCGAGCACGGCATCCCGCTCGACGAACGGCTGGTCGAGGTCGGCGACTTCCAGTACGCGGCCGGCCGCGCGGCGACCGAACGGCTGCTCGCCCGCGCCCGCCCGGACGCCCTGGTCTGCGCCAACGACCTGATCGCGGTCGGCGCGCTGCACGCGCTGCTGGCCGCCGGGCACCGGGTCCCCGAGGACGTGGCGGTGGTCGGCATGGACGACACCGAGCTGGCCCAGATGATGTTCCCCCAGCTGTCCAGCGTCTCGCTCGGCTCGGCCGAGCGCGGTCGCCGGGCGGCCGAACTGCTGCTGCAGCGGATCGACGACCCGGCCCTGCCGCCCCGCCGGGAGCAGGTCCTGCCCAGCCTCGCCGTCCGCGCCTCCAGCCGGGCGGCCGTGCCCACCCCCCGTCCGTCCACCGAAGAGGTGCCGTCATGACGACTGTGGCCGAGCGGCCGGACGTCGACCGGGCCGCGGCCCGGCGGCACACCCGGTCCCGCTCCGACCGGACCATGATCTACCTGCTGCTGCTCCCGTCGCTGCTGCCGATCCTGGTGCTGTCGGTCTTCCCCCTGGTACGCGGCATGTACCTCGGGTTCACCGACGCCCGGGCCGGACGCAACGTCGAGGTCACCTTCACCGGGTTGGCGAACTACCGCGAGCTGCTCGGCGACGAGCTGTTCTGGAACTCCTTCCAGGTCGGCCTGCTCTGGGCGTTCGGGGTGACCGTCCTGCAGTTCCTGCTGGCCCTCGGGCTCGCGCTGCTGCTCAACCAGCGGCTGCGTTTCCGAGGCGTGGCGCGGGTGCTGGCCGTGGTGCCGTGGGCGATGCCGCCGGTGGTGGTCGGCATCCTGTGGAAGCTGGTCTACCACCCGGACGCCGGCCTGCTGAACGAGTTCTTCCACCGCGTCGGCGCCGACGGCCTGCGGACCAACTGGCTGGGCGACTTCGGCACCGCCCTGCCCGCGGTGATCATCGTCGGGGTGTGGGCGGGCATGCCGCAGACCACCGTCGTGCTCCTCGCCGGCCTACAGGGGGTGGGTCGCGAACTGCACGAGGCGGCCGCGGTGGACGGCGCCAGCGCGTGGCACCGGTTCCGGCACGTCACGCTGCCCGCGCTGGCCCCGGTGATCGTGGCGATCACCTCGCTCGACTTCATCTGGAACTTCAACTCGTTCGGCCTGGTCTACGTGCTGACCGCCGGCGGACCGGGCGGCAAGACCATGCTGCCGATGCTCTTCGCCTACGAGGAGGCGTTCCGCTACGGCAACTACGGCTACGCCGCCGCGCTCGGCAACGTGATGGTCGTGATCATCGTGGCGCTGCTGGCGGTCTATCTCCGTCGCCGGCTCAGGGAGGCGAACTAGTCATGGTCGGTGCGAGAAGTGACCTTGCGAGCCCCGCGGTCCTGATCGGAGGGCAGTGATGTTCGGAAAGCCGAGCCGCACCGGGCGGACGTTGCAGTACCTCGCGCTGACCGGCTACCTGATCTTCCTCGGGTTCCCGCTGGTCTGGCTGGTCTCGACGGCCTTCAAGCCGCCGCGCGAGCTGGTCCAGCTGCACCCGACGCTGATCCCCGGCAACCCGACCGTGCAGAACTTCGTCCAGGCGTTCACCGAGCAGGAGCTGGGGCGGGCGGCACTGAACAGCCTCCAGGTCTCGCTCGCCTCGGCCGTGCTCACCGTGCTGGTCGCGCTGCCGGCGTCGTACGCCCTGGCCCGGTTCCGCTCGAAGCTCGGCACCGCGGCGCTGGGCTGGGTGCTGCTGTCCCAACTCTTCCCGTTCGTGCTGCTGATCATCCCGATCTTCCTGGTGCTGCGGCAGGTCGGGCTGGCCAACACGCACGCCGGGCTGGTGCTGATCTACGTGGTCTGGGCACTGCCGTTCGCGCTGTGGATGCTGCAGGGCTTCGTCCGCAACATCCCCCGGGAGCTGGAGGAGGCCGCCTCCGTCGACGGCGCCAGCCGGGTGCAGATCCTGCGGCGGGTGGTCTTCCCGCTGCTCGCCCCCGGCCTGGTCGCCACCGCGCTGTTCTCGTTCATCTCGGCCTGGAACGAGTTCTTCTTCGCCCTCGTGCTGATCAAGACCCCGGAGCTGGCGACCCTGCCGGTCGCGCTGGCCCGCTTCGTGGGCATCGAGGGCACCGCCCGCCTGGGCCCCCTGGCGGCCGGTTCGCTGCTGGCCACCCTGCCCAGCCTGATCTTCTTCGCGTTCATGCAACGCCGGCTCTCGTCCGGGTCGCTCGCCGGCGCGGTCAAGGGCTGACTCCGTCCCCCACCCACCACCAAGGAGGTACCCCCATGCTCCGTACCAGATTCCGTCGGCTCGCCGCGGCCGCGGCGGTCGCGGTCGTCGGCCTCGGCGCGCTCACCGCGTGCGGCGACGGCGGCGACGACGAGGCCGCCTCCGGCCCGGTCAAGCTGCGCTTCCTCAGCCTGGCCTGGCAGAAGGAGTCGCTGCAGGCCAACAAGGACCTGGTCGCCAAGTGGAACGCCGAGCACCCGGACATCCAGGTCGAGTACGTCCAGGGTGACTGGAACTCCGTCCACGACCAGTTGCTCACCTCGTTCGAGGGCGGCGACGCGGCCGACATCGTGCACTACGAGGCGTCCGCGATCGGCGAGTTCAGCAAGCAGGGCTACCTGGCCGACCTGTCCAAGCTCGTCTCCGACGACCTGAAGGGCCAGATCGACAAGGGCATCTGGGACACCGTCACCTACGACGGCAAGGTCACCGGCGTGCCGTTCCTGCTGGAGTCGCAGGTCGTCATCGCCAACAAGAAGCTGCTCGACGCCGCCGGCATCGCGGTGCCGCCGGCCGACGGCGGCTGGACCTGGGACGAGTTCCAGGCCAACGCGCAGAAGCTGACCAAGCCGGGCCAGTACGGCGCGGCCTGGGCGCTGAAGTCGCCCACCAACCGGGTGCTGAACCTGGCGCTCAACTTCGACGGGAAGTTCTTCTACACCGACGGCGGCCGCACCGAGGTCAAGGTCGGCGACGCCGAGAAGGAGGTCCCGAAGCGCATCCACGACATGATCTACACCGCGAAGTCGGCCTCCCCGGAGGCGCTCGGAATGAGCGGCGCGGACACCCTGCCCGGCTTCTTCGGCGGCAAGTACGCGATGCTGCCCGGCTCGGTGTCGCTGCGCCAGCAGATGGTCGAGCAGGCGCCGGCCGGCTTCGAGTGGGTCACCCTGCCGCCGATCAAGGGGCTGTCCAGCAAGCAGGCCGCTAACCCGCAGACCCTGTCGGTCGCCGAGGACTCCAAGCACAAGAAGCAGGCGGCGCAGTTCATCGAGTTCTTCCTGAACCCGACCAACATGGCCGCCCTCGCCAAGGGTGACTGGCTGGTGCCGACCGGCAAGCAGGCCAACGAGGAACTGGTCAAGCTCACCGGCGGCAAGCAGGGCTGGGACGTCGCCGCGGACAGCGCCGCCGACCTGACCGTGGCGCCGTTCCAGCAGGCCCAGGGCTACCCGGAGTGGAAGACCAAGTACGCCACCCCGGCCCTCCAGCAGTACTTCGCCAACAAGATCACCCTGGACCAGCTCGGCACGCAGCTGGTCGACGGTGGCAAGCAGGTTCTGAGGTAACCATGTCTCTCTTGCTCGACACGTCGGTCGGATGCCTGGTCGGTGCCGCGGTGGGCGATGCCCTCGGCGGGGCCACCGAGACGGCGCTCCCGGAGCAGATCCGCGCCCGCTTCGGCGGCTGGGTCGAGGGCATCGTGCCCCCGTACCACGCCGACTGGGCCACCGCGCGGCCACTCGCGCCGTACCACAAGGGCGACGGGCACATCACCGACGACACGTTGATGACCCACGCGCTGGTACGGGCGTACGCGGCCAAGCGCGACCACCTCGACGCGTACGACGTGGTGGACCTGCTCGTCCCCGACCTGATCGAGCGGGTGGTGTACATCCCGGACCTGGAGCGCGAGGGGGTGACCTTCCACCGGCTCGCGGCCGCCGAACGGTGGTTGGTCACCCGCCTGCACCACGCGCACGCCGACCCGCGCGAGGCGGGGGTCGGCAACATCGTCAACTGCGGCGCGGCCATGTACATGGCCCCGGTCGGCATCGTCAACGCGGGCGACCCGGCCGGGGCGTACGCCGAGGCGGTGGAGATCGCCGGAGCGCACCAGCACAGCTACGGTCGGGAGGCCGCGGCGGTCTTCGCGGCCGCGGTCGCCGCCGCCGCGACCCCCGGCGCGGGCGTCGAGGACGTGGTCACCGCGGCGCTCGACCTGGCCCGCGACGGCACCCGGGCGGCCATCGACGCCGTGGTGAAGGAGGCCCGGGGACACCACGACTGGCGCGCCGCCATCGGCCCGCTGCGCGGCGCGGTCGCCCCCTACGACACGGTGGGGGAGGAGTACCGCAGCCCGGGGCTGGGCGCCCGGCGGCCGAGCCGGCTGCACGCCATCGAGGAACTGCCGGTGGCGATCGGCATGCTGGTGGTGGCCGGCGGCGACTTCCGCGAGGCGGTGCTCGGCTCGGTCAACTACGGCCGGGACGCCGACTCCACCGCCACCATGGCGGGGGCGATCGCCGGGGCCCTCGGCGGTGCGGCGGCGGTGCCGGCGGAGTGGTCGGAGGCGGTCGCCACCGCCTCCCGTACCGACCTCGTCGCGCCCGCCCGCGCGCTCGCCGAGGTGGCCACGGAGGTCTTCGACCGTGACCGGGAGCGCTTCGCCCGCCGGGCCGAGCGCTTCGCCGGCCTCGCCGACGCCCCGGCGCGCGGCGGCGTCACGACCGACGGACCGTCCGGCGCGGTGGCCGGGGAGTCGGCCCGGTGAGGATCACCTGGGTGCAGCCCGAGGACCTGCTGCCGCACGAGATCGCGGCCAGCCGGGACGAGGGGCGCGACGTCAGCGGGATCGCCGCGGCGTGGAGCGCGGCCGGCGGGGAGCTCACCCCGCCGGTCAGCGGGGCGTCGCCCACGCCCGCGACGCCCCGGATGCGGGCCCTCGCCACGCGCCTGCTCGACGAGGCCGACGCGCTGCCGGGCGCCGGCAGCCCCGACGAGCCCGAGGAACTGGCCGACGTCCGCGCCACCTGGCCGGCGGACTGGTCGCTGCCCGCCGGCCCGGCCGCGTACGACCGGCTGCACGGCGCGTGGCTCGGCCGGGCGGCCGGCTGCCTGCTCGGCAAGCCGGTGGAGAAGATCCCCCGCCACGGGATCCGGGAGATCCTCGTCGCCACCGGCCGGTGGCCGCTGCGCGACTGGTTCACGGCCCGGGGACTGCCCGCCGACGTGGCGGCCCGCTGGCCGTGGAACCGGCGCAGCGCCCCGACCAGCCTGGCCGAGAACATCGACGGGATGCCCGAGGACGACGACCTGAACTTCGCGCTGCTGGCGCTACGCGTGCTGGAGACGCACGGGCGGGACTTCACCAGCGCCGACGTGGCGCAGGCGTGGCTGGACTGGCTGCCCGGCGGGCGGGTCTTCACCGCCGAACGGGTGGCCTACCGCAACCTGCTGCTGGGGCTGGCCCCGCCGCACACCGCGCGGCGGCACAACCCGTTCCGCGAGTGGATCGGCGCGCAGATCCGCACCGACGTGTACGGCTGGGTCAACCCCGGCCGCCCCGACCGGGCCGCCGAGCTGGCCTGGCGTGACGCCACGGTCAGCCACGTCCGCGCCGGGGTGTACGGGGCGATCTGGGTGGCCGCGCTGGCCGCCGCCGCCACCGTGGCGGGCGACGTCGACGAGGTGCTCGACGCCGGCGAGGCGGTGCTGCCGCCGCGCAGCCGGTTCGCCGCCACCGTCCGGGAGGCGCGCGCCCTCGGCTCGGGTACCGACGACTGGGAGACGGTGGTGGACGAGCTGTACGCCCGGCACGGTCACCTGCACTGGGTGCACGTGCGCAACAACGCGGCCCTGGTCGCCGCCGCCCTCGCGTACGGGCGGGGCGAGTTGGAGCGGTCGATCTGCGCGGTCGTCAGCGGCGGCTGGGACACCGACTCGACCGGCGCGACCGTCGGCGCGGTGACCGGGGCGCTGACCGGCGCGTCCGGGCTGCCCGAGCGCTGGGTCGGCCCGCTGCGCGGCCGGCTCGCCAGCAGCATCGCCGGGTTCGACGGCATCGGCTTCGACGAGCTGGCCACCCGCACCCTCGCCCTCGCCGAGCCGGCCGCCCCCGGCGTGTCCTCCGGCGTCGCCGCGACCCGGGGCGGGTCGGCGTGAGCGCGCGGGTGGTCGTGGTGGGCAGCGCCAACCTGGACCTGGTGGTCACCGCGCCGCAACTGCCCCGCCCCGGCGAGACGGTGCTCGGCGAGGACTTCCGGACCGTGCCCGGCGGCAAGGGCGCCAACCAGGCCGTCGCCGCCGCCCGGGCGGGCGCGCGCTGCGCGTTCGTGGGCGCGGTCGGCGCCGACGAGTTCGGGGACCGGTTGCGGGACAACCTGGTCGCCGCCGGGGTGGACGTCCGTGGCCTGCGTACCGTCCCCGGCCCCTCGGGCGTCGCCCTGATCGCGGTCGACCGGGCGGCGGAGAACTTCATCCTCGTCGCCCCCGGCGCGAACGCCGCGCTGACCGACCTGGACGCCGCCGACCTCGCGGCGATCGACGCGGCGGACGTGTTGCTGCTCCAGCTGGAGGTGCCGCTGCCGACCGTGGTGCGGGCCGCCGGCCGGGCGCGCGAGGCGGGCACCACCGTGGTGCTCAACGCCGCGCCGGCCGCACCGCTGCCGGCGGACCTGCTCGGCCTGGTCGACGTGCTGGTGGTCAACGAGCACGAGGCGGCCGTCGTCGCCGGGACGACCGCCGACGAGCCGGGCGTCCTGCTCGACGCGCTGCTGGAGCTGGTGCCCCGGGCGGTGCTGACGCTCGGCGCGCGGGGCGCCGCGTACGCCGACCGGCGCGGCCCGCGGTTGGCGATCCCCGCGCCGCGCATCGAGGCGGTGGACACCACCGCGGCCGGTGACGCGTTCACCGGCGCCCTCGCCGTCGGCTGGGCCGAACGCGGCGGCGCGCCCGACGCCGACGCCGTCACCGCCGCCCTGCGCTGGGCCTGCGCGGCCGGCGCGGCGTGCGCGCAACGCCCCGGCGCGTCCACCGCGCTGCCCGACCGGGCCGCCATCGAGGCCCTGTACGCCGCGACCTACCGAGGTGTCCCGTGAGCTTCAACCCCTACGTACCGCGCCCGATCGACCGGCCGACCGAGGTGCCGCTGGGCGGGCACGCGGACCTGACCGCGCTGGACGAGGCGAAGATCTTCGCGGCTCCGGGCGACCCGGTCGACTGGCCGGCCTGGCGCGAGCAGCTCACCCGCTGGCGCGCCGACGCCCGCGCCCGCCTCGGCTACACCGGCGCGCACTACGACGAGATCCCCGGCGACTGCTTCAGCGTCTGCCTGGCCTGGCTCTGGGACGAGACGCTCTACGACCACGAGCGCGGGGTGTTCACCGTCGATGCCTTCCTCGACGCGGCCGGCCGGGACTTCGGCGGCTTCGACGGCGTGGTGCTCTGGCACGCGTACCCGGTGATCGGGCTCGACGAGCGCAACCAGTTCGACTGGTACCGGGACGTGCCCGAGCTGCCCGAGGTGGTGCGCGCCTTCCAGGCCCGCGGGGTGCGGGTGTTCGTCGACTACAACCCGTGGGACACCGGCACCCGGCGCGAGAGCGGCACCGACGCGCAGGAGGTCGCGGCGTTGGCCGGCAAGCTCGGCGTCGACGGGGTCTTCCTGGATACCCTCAAGGAGGGCGCGGACGAGCTGCGCCGCGAGCTGGACGCCGTCCGCCCCGGCATGGTTCTGGAGGGGGAGAGCCGGGTGCCGCTGGCCCGGATCGCCGACCACGCGATGTCCTGGGCGCAGTGGTTCGCCGACTCGGAGGTGCCCGGCGTGCTGCGGGCGAAGTGGTTCGAGCGGCGGCACGTGCTGCACCACACCCGACGCTGGCACCGCGACCACCTCGACGAGCTGCACTCCGCCTGGCTCAACGGGGTCGGGGTGCTGGTCTGGGAGAGCGTCTTCGGGGTCTGGGTCGGCTGGAACGACCGCGACCGGGCGGTGCTGCGGGCGATGCGCCGGGTGCAGGCCAGCCACGCCGCGTGGCTGCGCGCGGAGGACTGGGTCCCGCTCGCCGACCACCCCGGCGCCGGTCAGGTGTACGCGTCCCGCTGGACGCACGACGGCGAGCCGCTGTGGACGGTGGTCAACCGCGGCGGCGACCACGACGGGCCGTGGCTGGTCACCGAGCCGCGTCCCGGCCGGCGCTTCGTCGACCTGGTCACCGGCGCCGACCTGACCGCCACCGAGACCCCGGACGGCCGGGTGGCCGTGGGCGGCCCGCTGCCCGCGGGCGCGATCGCCGCGGTGCTCGCCACCGACACCGCCGTGCCGACGCACCCCGCCCCGACCGGCGACCCGTCCTTCCCGGCCCGCGCCGCGGTGCGGGCGCGCACCCCGTGGGCGCCGCGGGCCGAGGTGCCCGAGGGCATGGTGGCCGTCGACGGCGGCCGGCGGGACCTGCTGGTGCGCTACCGGGTGCGGGAGACCGGCCTGTACGGGGAGACCCCGTACGTCGACGAGTGGAAGCCACTGCCGCCGCGGCTGCACCACATGGGCACCCTGCGCCGCAGCGTGGCACTGGGCCGGTTCGCGATCGCCACCGGCGAGGTCACCCACGGCCAGTACGCCGAGTTCCTGCGCGCCACCGGCTACCGGCCGGTGCGCCCGGAGCGGTTCACCGCCGGGCAGGGACCGGCCGACGCGCCGGTCACCGGGGTCGACCTGGCCGACGCGCGGGCGTACGCGGCGTGGGCCGGGCTGCGGCTGCCCACCGAGGACGAGTGGCAGGTGGCCGCCGAGGCGGGACTGCTGCTCCGCCGGGAGCCGCTGGTGTGGAACCTGACCGAGAGCGAGCACTCCGACGGGCGGACCCGGTTCGTCGTCGTCAAGGGCGGCTCCGCGTACCGGGCGGAGGGCTCCGACTGGTACTTCGACGGCGGCCCGCAGCCGCCGGAGGTGTCGGTGAAGCTGCTGCTGACCGGCGCCGGGATGAGCCGCTCCGACCAAATCGGCTTCCGCTGCGCCGCCGACCTCCCGACCGGACAGGAGTGAGCTGATGAGCAGACGCTGGCGGATCGGCGGCGGGGTGGCCGCCGTACTCCTCGCGCTCGGGTTGGCCGGCGCCGCGCCGGCCGCCGCCGAGCGGCTCAGCGCGGGCACGCTGACCACCGCCGCCGCGCCCTCGCCGGCGCTGGGCGGCGACATCGACTACACCGTCTACCTGCCGTCCGGCTACGACGCCGCCGGCGCCACCCGCTACCCGGTGCTGTACCTGCTGCACGGCCGGGGCGACACCATGGCGGCGTGGACCCGGGTGAAGGCGGACCTGGACCGGCTGATCGCCGACGGTGAGGTGCCCCCGGTGATCGCCGTGCTGCCCGACGCGCCGTGGAGCAGCCGCGGCAACTGGTACGTCGACTCCGCGTACACCGGCGCGGACGACCCGGGCCGGCCGGTGGAGACCGCGCTCACCCGGGACCTGGTGGCACACGTCGACGCCACCTACCGCACCGCGGCCCACCGGGGCGCCCGGCTGGTCGGCGGCTACTCGATGGGCGGCGCCGGCGCCCTGCGCTACGCCCTGGCCCACGCCGACCTCTTCGCCAACGCGCTGGTGCTCAGCCCGGCGGTGTACCGGCCGCTGCCGCCGGCCGACTCCTCGGCGCGCGAGTTCGGCGCCTTCGGCTCCGGCGAGCAGCGCTTCTCCGACGAGGTGTACCAGCGGTTGAACTACCCGGCGCTGCTGCCCGGCGTGGCGGCCGGGTCGCCGGTGCGGATGTACATCGCGGTCGGCGACGACGAGTGGGCCAACCCGAACCCGGCGGACGCGGCACACGACCTGGACTACGAGGCGGCCACCCTCTACAACACGGTGCGCCGCACCGACGGGGTGGCCGCCGAGTTCCGGGTGCTCGACGGGGGACACGACTGGGACGTCTGGCGACCGGCCTTCGTGGACGGCCTGCGGCGGCTGGCGCCCACGCTGAGCGTCACCCCGCCGGCCGGGCTGCCCGGGCCCGCGTACGGCAGCGCGGGCACCGACTGGGCCGGCGGCGTCGCCGCCCACCCGGACGGCGCCACCACCATCGGGTACGCGGCCTCCGGGCCGGTGGCCGGCCAGCCGTACGCGGGCGGGCTGGACGCCGTGGTGAGCCGACTGGACGCCACCGGCACCCGGTGGACGACCCAGTTCGGCAGCCCCGCCAACGAGCGGCTCTACGGAGTGGTGCCGCTGGCGGACGGCGGCGTGGTCGCGGCCGGCTACACCCGTGGCGACCTCGACGGCCGGCACCCCGGCAGCCCGGCCGACGACGGGTTCGTGACCCGGCTGACCGCGACCGGGCAGCGGGCCTGGCTGACCCAGGTCGGCGACCCGGCCAGGGCGGACCGGTTCTACGCCGTCGCGGCAGCCCCGGACGGCGGCGCCTACGTCGCCGGCTACACCAGCGGTTCGTTCGACGGAACGGCCCCGGCCGGGGACAAGGACGCGGTGCTGGCCCGGATCGCCCCGGACGGGTCGGTCGCCTGGAGCCGGCAGTTCGGTGGCCCCGGCGAGGACAAGGCGTACGCGGTGGCCGCCGACGCCGGCGGCGTGTACGTCGCCGGTGGCACCTCGGCCGGCCTGCCCGGCACCACCGCGCTCGGCGGCACCGACGGTTGGCTGGCCCGCTTCGATCCGGCCGGCACCCGGGGCTGGGTGACCTCGGCCGGCGGGACGGGTGACGACCTGCTCGGCGGGGTCGCGGTCAGCTCCACCGGCACGGTGGTGGCCACCGGCTCGGTCGGCGGCGAGGCCACCGCGGGCGGCACCGACGTGCTGACCGTGGCGTACACGGCGGCGGGCCGGCAGCGCTGGCGGACGGTGACCGGCGGCCGGGGCGCCGACGGCGGCGCCGACGTGGTGGCCCTGCCCGGCGGGGCGGTGGCCGTGGTCGGCTTCACCGGCAGCAGCCTCGGGGTGCCGGTCGGGGGAGCGGACGCGCTGACGCTGCGCCTGGACTCCCGGGGCCGCCAGCTCGGCGTCGCCCAGTACGGCACCGCCCGCGACGACGCCGCGGACGCCTTCGGCGAGGAGAACGTCTACGCCACCCTCGGCGCGGACGGGCGGCTGCTGGTCAGCGGGCTCACCGCCGGGGCGCTGCCGGGCGGGGCGCACGGCAACGGGGACGTCTTCCTCGCCACCATCGATTCGACGAAGGGGACCCCGTGACGACCGCAGCCGAACCGGCCCGGCCCGGCCCGCTCGACGGGGTGAAGGTGGTCGACCTGGCCACCCTCTTCGCCGGGCCGCTCGCCGCGGCGTTCCTCGGCGACTTCGGCGCCGACGTGGTCAAGGTGGAGCATCCGGCCAAGCCGGACCCGTCGCGCGGGCACGGCCCGGCGAAGGACGGCGTCGGGCTGTGGTGGAAGGTGCTCGGGCGCAACAAGCGCACCGTCACCCTGAACCTCTCCGACCCGCAGGGCGCCGAGCTGCTGCGCCGGCTGCTCACCGACGCGGACGTGCTGGTGGAGAACTTCCGCCCCGGTACCCTGGAACGGTGGGGGCTCGGCCCGGCCGAGCTGCACGCGGTCAACCCCCGGCTGGTGATCGCCCGCATCAGCGGCTTCGGCCAGGTCGGCCCGTACGCGCGGCGGCCCGGGTTCGGCACCCTGGCCGAGGCGATGAGCGGCTTCGCCGCCGCCACCGGGGAGCCCGACGGCCCGCCGACCCTGCCCCCGTTCGGGCTGGCCGACTCGGTGACCGCGCTGGCGGCCGCGTACGCGGTCATGCTGGCGTTGCGGTCCCGCGACCTCACCGGGGCCGGGCAGGTGGTCGACCTCGCCATCATCGAGCCGATCATGGCCATGCTGGGCCCGCAGATCACCTGGTACGACCAGCTCGGCTACGTCCAGCCCCGGCTGGGCAACCGGTCCAACAACAACGCGCCGCGCAACACGTACCGCTGCGCCGACGGGCGCTGGGTCGCGGTGTCGACCAGCGCCCAGAGCATCGCCGAGCGGGTGCTGCGGCTGGTCGGCCGCCCGGAGCTGGTGGACGAACCGTGGTTCGCCACCGGCAGCGGCCGGGCCGCGCACGCCGACGAACTGGACGCCGCCGTCAGCGCCTGGGTCGCCGAACGCGACCGGGACGAGGTGGTGGCGGCGTTCGAGGCGGCCGAGGCGGCGGTCGCCCCGGTCTACGACGTGCGGGACATCCTCGCCGATCCGCAGTACGCCGCGCTCGGCACCGTCCGCACCGTTCCCGACGAGGAGCTGGGCGAGGTGCGGATGCAGAACGTGCCGTTCCGGCTCTCGCAGACGCCGGGGGACATCCGGCACGCCGGGCGCCGGCACGGCCAGGACACCGACGCGGTGCTGCGGTCCCTCGGCCTGGCCGACGCCGAGCTGGCGGCACTGCGCGAGAAGGGGGTGATCTGATTGCTGCTGACCTGGCTCTACGTGCCCGGCGATCGGCCTGACCGGTTCGCCAAGGCGGTCGCCTCGGGCGCCGACGCGGTGATCCTCGACCTGGAGGACGCGGTGCTCGCCGACCGCAAGGCGTACGCGCGGCAGGCCGTCGCCGAGTTCCTCGGGCAGCCGCACCCGGTGCCGGTCCAGGTCCGGGTCAACGAGCTGACCGGCCCGGACCTCGACGCCGACCTGGCCGCGGTGGCCGGCCGCCCCGGGCTGTCGGGGCTGCGGCTGCCGAAGGTGGAGTCGGCGGACGCCGTCGCCGCCGTCGCCGCCCGGACGGACGCCCCGCTGCACCCGTTGATCGAGTCGGCCCTCGGCCTGGAGTCCGCGTACGCCATCGCCGCCGCCGACCCCGCGGTGGCCTCGATCGGTCTCGGCGAGGCCGACCTGCGCTCCGACCTCGGCGTCGACGACGACGCCGGCCTGGCCTGGGCCCGTGGCCGGGTCGTGGTCGCGGCCCGCGCGGCCGCCCTGCCCCCGCCCGCCATGTCGGTGTACGCGCACGTCGCCGACCTCGACGGCCTCGCCGCCTCGTGCGCCCTCGGCCGGCGGCTCGGCTTCCTCGGCCGGGCGGCCATCCACCCACGCCAGCTTCCGGTGATCGCCGAGGCGTTCCGCCCGGCGGAGGGCGAGGTGGCCCGCGCGGAGGAACTGCTCGCCGCGGTGGCGGAGGCGCAGACCCGCAGCTCCGGCACGGTGGTGCTGCCGGACGGCCGGTTCGCCGACCGGGCCATGGTCGCCGCCGCCCGTCGCACCGTCGACCTCGCCGCCCGCTACGCGGCCTGACGCGGGTACGACGAAAGGGCCGGCCCCCGGGTGGGGGCCGGCCCTTGTCGTTGGTGGTGTTCGGCTGGTTGGGGTCAGGCGGTGTAGCCGCGGGTGGCGATCCAGTCGGCGAGGTTGTCGATGCTCATCCGGTAGGAGGCCTGGGCGGGGTCGGCGGAGTCGGCGATGGTGACGGTGTGGCCGTTGTCGCGGTAGCCGACGACGCTGATGTAGTGCCCGCCTTCGAAGGAGTGCACGCCGCCGTCGGTGTCGGTGGCGGTGCCGGCGATGTTCGCCACGACGGCGTGGCCTTCGTCGATGGCCTTGGTGATGTCGGTGCGCAGGGTGTCGGTCTGCTTGTCGTCGGCCTTGGCCTGGCGGATCTCCACCGACTGGTAGGCGTCCTTGCCGGTCTGCTTGTTCAGTACGGGGGTGATGTCGTTGATGGAGTTGGTGCCGGCTTCGGTGGTGCCCATCTGCTTGGCCATGGTGTCGACGTCGATGTTCTTGCCCTGCACGCTCAGGGCGTTGCGGGCGGCGGCGGGGCCGCAGTAGTAGAAGTTGGGCTGGGCTTCGTAGCGCACGCCCAGTTCCCGCTCGCCGTTCTTGCGGTCCTGGGCGACGGTGGTGGGCTTGCCCTGGGTGGGGGCGGCGTGGGCGGCGGTGACGGGGCCGGCGATGGCGCCGCCGGTGAAGGCGAGGCCGGCAGCGGTCAGGGCGGCGTTGCGGATCAGGTTGGTACGCATGATGGGGTGCACCTTTCGATCGGGGGTACGCGACACACCAAGGGGGGTGGGTGCGTCACGGGAAAGGAAAGGTCGAACCAGAGGGGATCAGGCGCCCTCGACCCGGAGGGGGTGGGGCGCGGTCCCGGGGGGTGTAACCGGCGGGCCGGGCCACGCATTCCGGCGGCCGGCGGCCCGGCTCGTCTCGGGTCCCGGGGGATGTAACGACGCGGGTCCGGTCGGCATTCCGGCCGTCGCCCGGGCCGTCGGAACGGCGCGGGGGCCACGCGGTCACGATGGATACAACGACCCGGGCCCCCGGTGCATGCCCGCCGAGCCGGTGGCGCCCGCCACCACAACCCACCACAAACCCGACACACGGCACCAGACCGGGAGACCAGACCTCCGGAATGCGACATCCGGGCTGATCGGGTGGGCCCGTGTCGCGTGGCCGGTCGGCGTCGGGTCCGGGTGGTCGGGGTCGTCAGGGGGCGGGTGACAGGCGGCGCTCGATCGTGACCGTGGTGCCCTCGGCGGTCGACACCATCCGCACGTCGCCGTACGCGTTCATCAGCGTGGCGCCGCGACCCCGGTCCATGGCGGGCCGGCGGTCGCGCCAGGTGCCGAAGTCCCGCACCGAGATCTGGACCGTGCCCGCGACCACCCGCAGTCGCACCCGCACCTCCGGTCGGCTGGGGCGCTGCGCGTGCTCCACGGCGTTGTTGACCGCCTCGGAGGCGGCCAGCAGCAGGTCCTGCACGATGTCCGGATCGACGTCCAGGGCCTCCAACGACGCCCGCACGTCCCGGCGCATGGCCGAGGCCGAGGTGGGCTTCGACGGGTACGTCCACCCGGTCTCCAGCGCCGCCAGGTGCGCGGGGTCCGACACCCCGCCCCGCGTGCGCGGCCCGTTCCCGACGGGGTCGGTGTCCGGGCCGCCCTGCGGGAACAGCGCGCTCGCCCGGCCCGGCCCGGTCGGCGTCGGCGCCGCCGTCCCGCCGCCGCGCGCGGCCACCGCCGGATCGTCCCAGTCGGCCGCCCCCGAGGCGCCGGCCGGGCGCTGCCCCCGGACGCGGGCGCCGTGCAGGGTCGCCCGGATCCGGGCGATCAGCTCGCCCGCGGCGAAGGGCTTGACCACGTAGTCGTCGGCGCCCAGGTCGAGCCCTTCGACGCTGGCGTCCCCACCCGCGCGCGCGGAGAGCACCACCACCGGCAGCGCCCGCGTGTCGGCCTGCTGGCGCAGCCGACGCACCAGCTCGAAGCCGTCGACGTCCGGCATCATCACATCGGTGAGGACCAGGTCCGGCTGCTCCCGGCGGATCGCCGCCAGCGCCTGCCGGCCGTCGCCGACCGTCTCCACCCGCCAACCCTGCCCGGTCAGCAGCCGGGCCAGGTACGCGCGCATGTCCGCGTTGTCGTCGGCCACCAGGATCCGCGCGTCCCGCAGCGGGTCCACCGTCCCGTACGGTGACACCGGCGGCCCGGCCGGTGAGGTCGCCGACTCCTGCGCCGGGTCGGCCAGCCAGCCGATCGCCTCCTGCGCGGCGGCTCGGGCCGCCTGACCGATGCCGTCCACGTCCGCCGGTGCGGCGGGCCGCCCCACGGCGCGGAAGGGCAGCGCCACGGTGAACGTCGTCCCGGCCCCCACCCGGCTCTCCACCCGCACGTCGCCGCCCTCCAGGCGGGCCAGCTCGCGGACCAGGGGCAACCCGATGCCGGTGCCCTCGTGGCTGCGGGACCGGGCGCCCTGCACCCGGTGGAAGCGTTCGAAGAGCCGGGGCAGCTCCTCCTCGGAGATGCCGATGCCGGTGTCGGTGACGGTCAGCCGCACCTCCTGCTCGTCGGCGGTGAGCCCGACCCGGATCCGGCCGACGAAGGTGTACTTCAGGGCGTTCGACAGCAGGTTGGTGACGATGCGTTCCCAGTTGACCGGGTCGACGGCGACCGGACGCGGCAGGGGCGGGCAGTCGACCTCCAGGCGCAGCCCGGCGCGCTCCACGGCGGCCCGGAAGACGCTGGCCAGCTCGGCGGTGAGCGCGGCCAGGTCGACCTCGCGGGCGTGACTCTGCGCCCGGCCCGCCTCCAGGCTGGAGAAGGTGAGCAGGCTGTTGACCAGGGTGAGCAGCCGGGTCGCGTTGCGCGAGGCGGCGTCGACCCGCTCCCGCTGCACGGCCGGCAGCGGGTGCTCGTGGTCGGCGAGGGCATCGGCGAGCGGGCCGAGCATCAGCGTCAGCGGGGTGCGGAACTCGTGGCTGACGTTGGTGAAGAAGCCGGTCTTGACCCGGTCCAGCTCGGCGAGCGCCTCGGCCCGCCGGCGCTCCTCCTCGTACGCCCGCGCGTTGCGCACGGCGACGGCGACCTGCTGGGCCAGCAGCGCGAAGAACGACCGGTACGCCTCGTCCAGCCCTCGGCTCGGGCTGACCCCGACCAGGAGCACCCCGAGTGGCTGGTCCGCCTCCGCCGAGGGCAGCGGCAGGGCCAGGGCCGTGCCGACCGGGTCACCCCAGGGCCCGGCGGGCACGGTGAGCCGCTCGGCCACCCCGGTGACCTCGGCCGCCGTGCCGCCGGCGGCGGACGCCAGGCCCCACTCCCGATCCTCGGTGGCCGGCAGGGTCGCCGGCAGCGCCGCGGCCACCCTCTCGCCGCCGACGCAGGCGGCCCGGCGCAGCAGCGCGTCCTCGCGCAGGTAGATCGCGGCGAACGGGACGTCCAGCGGGTGCCCGCCGACGGCCTCGGCGAGCCTTGCGCAGGTGCTCCCCACGTCGACGGTCCGCCCGTCGCCGCGTACGGACAGGTCGCGCAGCAGGCGCAGCCGACGCTCGCCGACCACCTGCTCGGTGACCTCGCTGCACACGGTGAGCACGCCGACCGTGCGTCCCTCGTCGTCACGGGCGGGGGCGTGCGAGACGCTGAAGTACGCCTCCTCGCGGTAGCCGGCCCGGTCGAGCAGCAGTCGCAGGGCCGGCACCCAGCTGGCGACCCCCGTCGCCATCGCCTCGTCGATCAACGGGGCCAGCACGTCCCAGCCCTCGGCCAGGGTGACCCGGACGTCGCCGCCGAGCGCGTCGGGGTGCTTGTCACCGATCAGCGCCGAGTACGCGTCGTTGTAGAGCTGGGTGAACCGGTCGCCCCAGAGCAGCAGCATCGGGTAGCGGGAGGAGAGCACCATCCGTACGGCGGCGCGCAGGCTCTGCGGCCAGCCGTCGACGGGGCCGAGCGGAGTCGCCGCCCAGTCCAGCCGCGCCATCAGCCGTCCGGTCTCGCCGCCCCCGGCGAACAGGTCCCCCGTGGGCCGCGTCACCTTCGGTCGCACCCCATCGCAGCCCTCACTTCCGGGCCCGGCCGACCCTTGCTGGTGTTACGCGCTCATCCTGGCACCCGGCCTCAGCTGCACGTCCGCCGGCACCCCAGCGTGTTTCTCTACCCACCCGCCGCCGCGGCCACACCTCCGGACGCGGATCGTTCTCCGGATCCCGGACGGGTGGTCGCTCGGGGGTCTGCCGCACGGCGGCTGCTTCCGCGGGGGCGGCGGCGCGACGGCGGCCGGTTCGGGCCGGCGACGGTCGGTGCGGGTCTGCCGCGCGGCGGCGGTCGGTGCGGGCCGGCGGCGCGGTGGCGGTCAGTCCCGGTCGGCGGCGCGGCGGCGCAGCAGCGCGACCGCCTCGTCGAGTAGACCGCGCTCGGTGAGCAGCGTGAGCAGCAGCGGCAGGGGGCGCCAGTCGCCGTCGTCGACCGCCTGCCGCAGCAGCGCGATCGCCTCGTCGTGCCGGCCCCGGGCGGCCAGCAGGCTGGCCAGCTCGTCGCGGCCTCTCGGGTCGCCCTGCTCGGCGGCGATCCGCCAGTACCGTTCGGCCTCGTCGGCGCGCCCCTCCTCGGCGAGCAGCGCGGCGAGCCGGGTGGCGGCGTGCCAGTCGCCGTGCTCGGCGCGGGCCCGCAGTTCCTCCGTCCGCCCCCGGTCGGCCAGCAGGTCGACCAGGACGCTGCCCGCCCCGCTCGCGCCAGCCCGGTCGAGGTCGCGCAGGTAGCCGGTCGGGTCGGGCACCGCCGCCAGGCCCGAGGACTCCTCGCCGAAGAAGCGGCTGCCGCCGAACTCCCGCCGGAGCTGGTCGTCGAGGTCGTCGGCGAGCTCGACCATGGCCCGTACGGCCAGCAGCAGGTGGGTGGGGACGAAGTCCTGGCCGAAGACGGGGACGGACGCCCAGACCGTGTCGCCGGTGCAGTAGACCCGGCCGACGACGAGACCGTTGGTGAGGTCGGAGAGCCGCCGGTACAGCGACTCGGTCGGCTCGACCCCGGTGAGCAGGGGTGAGAACACGTCGACCAGCGGCGGGTCGTCCTGTGCCCGTACGAAGATCATGGCGGAGCCGACGCGGATGGCGACGTCGCCGTCGGCGTCGACGCGCAGCTGGTCGGCGGTGACGCCGAGGATGCCGGCCAGCACCTCCCTGACCCGCTGGGTCAGCTTCCCGCCGTGCTCGGCCTCCCCGACGGGCGCCGGCGCGCGACGAGCCTCCGCGGCGGCGACCGGCCTGGCCGCCAGCGCGGCGGCCAACCTGGTCCTCGTCGGAACGGGTACGGCCGTCGCCGTGGTGGCCGGACGGGCCGCCAGCGCGGAGACGACCCTGCCCAGCAGGCTCTCAGGCGGCGTCATCGTGCTCGCCGTCCGGTCCGCCGGGCGCGCCGTCGGTCGGCTGGTCCGTCACCCGGACCTGGTCGAACATCTTGGCGATCACGAGCGGGGCCGCCACCCCGAAGGTGAAGCTGGCGAAGGCTGTGGTGGCGAGGCCACCCGCCCCGGCCGCGGCGGCGAGCCCGGTCCCGGCCACGGTCCTGAGCAGCACCGCGAACACGACGATCGGCGCGTCCCGCCGGTCCCGCCACGGCCACTGCCACCGGCCCCCCGACTCGGTGGTGGGGCGCATCATCCCGGACAGGTTGAGCGCCTCGGCCACCGCGCTGCCGACCAGTCCCCACATCGCGGCCATCCATAGAGACACATCCCTACCGTACTGACCGCCGGATGTGGCGGTCGCACCAGCCCTCTGCTCTCCCGGCGGCCACGGTGACGCCACCGTCGACGGTAGAGCCTGACGGCAACGCGTGCCCGCGAACGGTTCGCGACCCGGGGCGGCCCGGCAGTGCGGGGGTCCGTGACGAACTTCACTAGAAGTGGACAATCGGCGCGAAGCGCGCCCAGCGTCGACCGGGATCGCGGCTCGGCCTCTGACGCGTACCCCTTGACGACGCCCGGTCGGGAGACTCCGACCGGGCGTCGTCGTCTCGCCGTGGGCGACGGCTCGTATCCTTTGCGCGAACCTCTCTGGTGGGCTTTCGAGGATGAAAGGACACGGCGTGAGTAACCGGGCCGAGACGTTGGAGTTCCAGGCCGAGGCGCGTCAGCTGCTCCAGCTGATGGTCCACTCGATCTACTCGAACAAGGACGTCTTCCTGCGCGAACTGATCTCGAACGCCTCGGACGCGCTGGACAAGCTGCGCCTGGCGTCGATGGTCGACAAGGACCTGGAGGTCGACACCTCCGACCTGCACATCGAGATCGAGGTCGACAAGGCGGCGCGCACGCTGACCGTCCGGGACAACGGCATCGGCATGTCCCGCGACGAGGTGGTCCAGGTGATCGGCACGATCGCCAAGTCCGGCACGGCGGAGCTGCTGCGCAAGCTGCGCGAGTCCGCCGACGCCGGGGCGCGGCAGGAGCTGATCGGCCAGTTCGGGGTCGGCTTCTACGCGGCGTTCATGGTCGCCGACCGGGTCGAGCTGGTGACCCGGCGGGCGGGGGAGACCGGCGGCACCCGCTGGGAGTCGGCCGGCGAGGGCACCTACTCGGTCGAGGCCGTCGACGAGGCGCCGCAGGGCACCGCGGTGACCCTGCACCTCAAGGCGGCCGACGCCGAGGACAACCTGCACGACTACACCGCCGAGTGGACGATCCGGGAGATCGTCAAGCGGTACTCCGACTTCATCGCATGGCCGATCCGGATGACCGTCGAGCGTCCGGGCGAGGGCGACGAGAGCACCACCGAGACCCAGACGCTCAACTCGATGAAGGCGCTCTGGGCCCGGCCCCGCGACGAGGTCGACGAGGCCGAGTACAAGGAGTTCTACAAGCACGTCAGCCACGACTGGGCCGACCCGCTGGACATCGTGCACATGAAGGGCGAGGGCACCTTCGAGTACGAGGCGCTGCTGTTCCTCCCCTCCCACGCCCCGCTGGACCTGTTCGCCCCGCAGGGCCGCCGCGGCGTGCAGCTCTACGTCAAGCGCGTCTTCATCATGGACGACTGCGAAGCGCTCATGCCGAACTACCTGCGCTTCGTCAAGGGCGTCGTGGACGCGCACGACCTGTCGCTGAACATCTCCCGGGAGATCCTCCAGCAGGACCGGCAGATCCGGGTCGTCCGCCGCCGGCTGGTCAAGAAGATCCTGTCCACCGTCAAGGACATGAAGGCCAACCACGCCGACCGCTACCGGACCTTCTGGACGGAGTTCGGCGCGGCGGTCAAGGAGGGCCTGATCGACGACACGGAGAACCGGGACACCCTCCTGGAGATCCTCTCGGTCGCCTCCACCCACGACCCGGCCGAGCCGACCGACCTCGCCGGCTACGTCAGCAGGATGAAGGACGGGCAGAGCGACATCTACTACGCCACAGGCGAGTCCCGCTCCATGATCGAGAACTCGCCGCACATGGAGGCGTTCCGCGCCAAGGGTTACGAGGTGCTGCTCCTCACCGACCCGGTCGACGAGGTCTGGGTCGAGCGGGTCGGCCAGTACGACGGCAAGACCCTGCGTTCGATCGCCAAGGGCCAGGTCGACCTGGACACCGAGGAGGAGAAGAAGGAGGCCGAGGCCGAGCGCGAGCAGCAGCGCAGGGACTTCGCCGACCTGCTCACGTGGATGGGCGCCACCCTCGCCGACTCCGTCAAGGAGGTGCGCCTCTCCTCCCGGCTGACCACGTCGCCGGCCTGTGTCGTCGGTGACGCCCACGACATCACCCCGACGCTGGAGAAGATGTACCGGGCGATGGGGCACGAGGTGCCGGCGGTCAAGCGGATCCTGGAGCTCAACCCCGGGCACCCGCTCGTCACCGGCCTGCGCAAGGCCCACGAGCAGGGCGGCACCGAGGAGTCGCTGAAGGAGACCGCCGAACTGCTCTACGGCATGGCGCTGCTTGCCGAGGGCGGGGAGCTGGCCGACCCGTCCCGGTTCACCCGCATCCTCGCCGACCGCCTCGCCCGCACCCTGTAGCGCTCCGGCGGGCCGGTCGGCGGGGAGCCCGCCGACCGGCCCGCGGACGGGGCGGCGCCTCGGCGGCACCGGGTGTCGCGGCTGTCCCGGTCGTCGGTGCCGCGGGGCACCGTGCCGCCCCTGGTGGCCGGGCCACCGGCATCCGGCCGTTCGGAGGCGTCGCGCATCGTGCCGAGTGCCTCGTCGGGGCGGGGTTCGCCGAAATGGGCCCCGACCGACGACCCGGAGCGCGGTGGTCGCCACGGCGCGCCCGCCTTTCGGGAGCCATTCGGGACACGCGGGCGGCGGGTCGGTGCGGTCGCCCGATGCGCGCCGCTGCGTCGTTTACCCTGTTCATCGCGGTGGTTCCGGGCAAGGCGCGCCTCGCAAGTTGCAGGACGAAATGGTGCGCGCGTTCACGACGGCATGAAATAGCGAATAAACGAATTGAAGAAGACTGATATTGACTTCATCTCGTAATTGACGCACCGTGAGGGCGTGCGGCGATAACCGGAGCCCGGAGGGCGCTCGGCAATTCCGCGGCGCAGCCATGGCACTCCAGGAGGCGGTCATGCGATTGAATCCGTTCGTGGGGGCGTATCTCGCCGATCCGGCGTACGTGTGGCGGCGGCTCCTCGACGAGTCCGACGGGGTGCACCACGACCCGGACCTGGGGCTGTGGTTGATCGCCAGGCACGCCGACGTCCGCCGCGCGCTCGGTGACGCCGCGACCTTCGGCAACGCCCTCACCCTCGCGCCGGTGTACGACGTCTGTCCCGAGGCGATGGACGTGATCGCCGGGATCGACGCGCCGCCCACCACGGCTGCCGCGGACCCCCCGGTGCACCCCCGGACCCGCCGAGCCCTGCGGGCCACCTTCGCCAACACCCCCGAACGCGTCGAGCACCAGTACGGCGACATCGTCCGGCGTCGGGTCGACGAACTGGTGTCCCGGCTCGTCGCCCGCTCCGGCGGGCGGGCCGACCTCGTCGCGGAGTTCACCACCGAACTGCCCCTGCTGGTCGTGCTCGACATCCTCGGCGTGCCCGAGGTGGACGTCGGGCGGGTCCGGGCCTGGGCGGACGGCCAGATCGCACTGATCTGGGGGCAGCCCGACCCGGGCGAGCAGGTCCGGCTCGCCCAGGGCCTGCTGGAGTTCTGGCGCTACTGCCAGGAGCTGGTGCGCGCCCGGCTCGACGGTGGCCGCTACGGCGACGACTACGTCGGGCGGCTGCTGGCGTACCGCGACGGCGACGACGAGGTGCTCACGGCGGCCGAGGTGGCGAGCATCGTGTTCAACCTCCTGGTCGCCGGGCACGAGACCACGGCAGGGCTGCTCGCCCACGCGCTGGACCGGGCGCTGTCGAGCCCGGACGGGTGGCGGGCGATGGCCGAGGATCCGCGGCGGATACCCGGTTTCCTGACCGAGACGCTGCGCTACGCGCCCGCCATCGACGGTTGGCTGCGGGTGACCCGCCGGCCCGTGACCCTGGGCGGTGTCACGATCCCGGCGGGGGCGCGCTGCCTGCTGCTCATCGGCGCCGCGAACCGGGATCCGGCGGTGTTCTCCCGGCCGGACCAATTCGACCCCCACCGGCCCGACGCGGACGGCCACCTGTCTTTCGGGCACGGGCCCCATTTCTGTATCGGTGCGGCACTGGCGCGACTGGAGGCGCGGGTCGCGTTGGCCCGGCTCGCCACGGCAATTCCGGGCCTGCGCTTAACATCCGACCACCGCCGTTCATACAAAGCGAATATCGCGTTCCGGGCGCACCGGAGCCTGCCGGTGGTCATCGACGCGACGGTGCCCTCCGTCGGTCCGGCGACGCCTGTCGCGGGGTGACCGGCGACCGAAGGGCGATGTCGTGGTGGGCCGAGCCTGCTCAGAGGAGGCGGAAGGTCCTTCTTCGGCGGCCCGCCGACGGGTGGGCTCCCGGCCGGGTGCGGGCGCATCCGCCCGGCCGCCCGCAGGCCGTCGAGCCGGGGCGGGTGACCACTCTATGAAGTCACGTCTTCACACCCGTCGCTTCATGGGTTAAGAATTGTCCCCTGCGAATGTCCAGTCATCGCCCAACGTCGATTGATGCCGATACCGATGCCGGTCGATCGGCGTCGTGAAGGTGAACACATGGATCGCACGCCCCCGTCGAGCGCCGCTGGCTCCGGTGCCATCCACCGGTTTCGTGCCGAACTGCGCGCCTGGCGTACCCGGCAGGGGCTGACCCAGCGGGCGCTCGCGGAGCGGGTGCGGTTCAGTCGGGAGACGGTCGCCGCGGTGGAGTCCGGTCGCCGATACGGCAGCCACGAGTTCGCCGTCCGCTGCGACGAGGTGCTCGGCACCGGCGGGCGTCTGGCGGCGTTGTGGCCACAGGTCGCGGCGGAGCAGTTGGCGGCGGACGGTCGCCGGGGCCCCCGGTTCGGGGAGGTGGCGCGCCTCGATGCGGCTGCCGCGCCGGCGGTCGTGCGGCGCGACGCGCGCGATCCGCAGGCGGTCGTGGCGGCGATCGACGAGTTGCGCGAGTTGATCGACCAGGTGCTCAGCGTCCAGCCCGAGACGGACGTGCCCCCGCACCCGTCGAGCGGGCGCTCCGGTCTGTCCTGACCTGCGTGGCGGCCGGGGCACCCGGGCCGGGGCGGCGTTGCTGACGCTGGGTACAGATCGTGGTACGGGCTGTTTGTACCACCGTCGGGTCTGGTCTCTGGGCGCGGGTTCCGGCGGAATGAGACGTGCATACGGCAAGGTGCACATAGGCCGTCTTAGATGAGTCGCGGGAGTCAGTCTTGGCGTCGAGCACGAGGTCCCACGCGGCCCGACCCTACCCGACCCGCCGGCGCGGTTGGAAGATTGCCACCCGGATGCGCCTCATCGTCGCGGCACCGCTGGTCGCCGTGATGGGCTTCGCCGGCCTCGCGCTGACCGAGAGTGCCCGCCAGACGACCCGGGCGAGCGACCTCGGCGTCATGGCGCAACTCGGCGCCGAGGCGGGCGACCTGGCCCACCGGCTGCAACGCGAGCGCGTCGCCGCCGCCGACCTGCTCAGCCGCGGCGCGTCGGAGCAGCAGGAGGCCTTCGCGGACGCCACCGACGCCACCGACGCCGCCGTCGCCCGGTACCACCGGCAGCGGACCCGGGTGCCCGCCGGGCCCGCCCCGGGTCGGACCGCGCTGCAGCGGATCGACCTGGCCCTTCAGGGCCTGCCGCCGCTGCGCGCGCAGGTGCGTACGGCGGCGCACGCCTCGGTGTCGGCGATGACCTTCAGCTACCGGATCGCGATCGCGGACCTGCTCAGCCTCCGCGAGAGCGTCACCCTCGGGGTGGTCAACGCGCGGATCGCCGACGGCATGCGGGCCTCCGCTGCGCTGTCGAAGGCGGCCGAGGCGGCCGGCCAGCAGCAGGTCGCCGTCCTGCGCGCGGTCGCGGCCGGCCAGCTGACCCCCGCCGTGCAGCAGGACATCACCGCCGCCCGGTCCGGCTTCACCGAGTCCAGCCTCTCGTTCCTGGCGCTCGCCCGTCCCGCCTGGCGGGGCTGGTGGGAGCAGGCGGGCAGCGGCGAGGACGCCCTGCTGCTGCAACGGATGCAGGACGAGGTGTCGAGGACCCGCTCGGGCAGCCGGCTGCGGCTGGACCTGGGCGCCTGGGTCACCGCGACCCAGCAGTGGTCCGTCCGCCTGGCCGAGCTGCGCCAACGGGTCGACGCGGCGGTGCTCGACGACATCCGGGCCGCCCACACCGACCAGCGGCGGCGCACCGCCGTGGAGGCGGCCGCCGCGGTGGCGGCCCTGCTGCTCACCGCCCTGGTCACCTGGGCGGTGGCCCGGCAGATCACCCGACGCCTGCGCCGGCTGCGGGACGCGGCGAACGCGGTCGCGTTCGAACGGCTGCCGCAGGTGGTGGCCCGGCTCCAGAACCCGGGCAGCTCGTCGGTGGACCCGGACGAGCTGGCCCACCGGCAGTCCGAGGACGCCCTGGAACCGTCCAGCGGCGACGAGATCGGCGAGGTGGGGGAGGCGTTCGCCGCCGTGCACCGGGCGGCCGTGCGCACCGCGGCCGAGCAGGCGGTGATGCGGGCCAACACGGCCGACATCTTCATCCACCTCAGCCGCCGGGAGCAGCGGCTGGTCGACGCGGTGCTGGCGCAGGTCGACAAGGTCGAGCGGGACGAGACCGACCCCGAGCGGCTCGACCAGCTGTACACGCTGGACAACCTGGCCACCCGGATGGGACGGATCAACGCCAGCCTGCTGGTGCTCGGCGGGGTGGGAGTCGGGCGGGTACGCCAGCACGACGTACCGCTGCAACAGGTGCTCCAGGCCGCGCAGAGCCAGATCGAGCACTATGCCAGGATCCGCCTGGGCATGGTCGACGGCGACGTCGCCGTCGCGGCCGACGCCGTCGACGAGGTCGTGCACCTGCTGGCCGAGTTGATGGACAACGCGACCGGCTACTCCCCGCCGGGAACCGAGGCGTGGGTGACCGGCCGTAGCCTCGGCGACCGGGTCGTCGTCCAGGTCGGCGACGAGGGCGTCGGGCTGTCCCCGCAGCGGCGGCAACAGCTCAACGACCTGCTGGCCCGCCCGCCCGCCATCGACGTCGCGGCCGTACGGGCGATGGGGCTGGTCGTCGTGGGGCAGCTCGCCGCCCGGCTCGGGGTGGTCGTCCAGCTCCGTCCCGGCCCCCGCCGCGGCACCATCGCCGAAGCGGCGCTGCCGGGGGCGATCATCCGGTCGCTGCCGCCGGAGGAGTTCCTGCTCACGCCCACCCGACCGTCCCGGCGGGCGGCGCGGACCACCGCCGCGCCGCCGGTGTACCGGGCGGCGCCGGAGCCGTGGGCCGGGAGGCCGGCGGCCGACCGGGCGCTGCCCGTGGCGCCGGTGTTCCGGCCCGCGCCGGCACCGCCCGGGCGAGGTGACGAACCCACCGAGGAACTCGTCATCTTCGACGAGGTCAACCACTGGTTCCGGGCCAGCCGTGACGACGGCCCGAACGGGACGCCGTGGGCCGGCCCCGCCGACGACGCCTGGCGCACCGCCGCCCGGGCCGAGGCGCCCGAGGTCGTCGCCACCACCACGTCCGGTCTGCCGCGGCGTCAGCCGCAACGACACCTGGTGCCGGGCGGCGTCACGGTGCCGCAGCAACGCTCCGAGCACCGCGACCCGGCCCAGGTCGCCACCGCGATGGCCGCGTACGCGCGGGGCGTCGCCGGCCGCCGGGCCAACCTGATCAACAACTGACCCGACAGGGAGAGCACGTGACCGACCAACAGGATCTCGGCTGGCTGCTGGACGCCTTCGCCGAGCGCGCCACCGAGGTCAGCCATGCGATCGCGATCTCCAGCGACGGCCTGATGGTGGCCGCCACCCGCGGCCTCCCGCCGGACCGGGCGGACCAGCTGGCCGCGACCGGCAGCGGGCTGGTGAGCCTGCTCCGCGGCGCGGCGGCCTTCTTCGACGCCGGCGCGGTGATCTCCAACGTCACCCAGCTCGAGGGCGGCTTCATGTTCTCCATGGCCTTCAACGACGGGGCGTCCCTGCTCGTGCTCGCCGACCCGCAGTGCGACGTCGGCAAGGTCTCCTACGAGATGACCGAGCTGGCGAACCGCATCGGCGACGCCCTGACCCCCGCGGCGCGGGCGGCACTGAGCCGCAGCCGCTGACACCCGGCACCCCTCGCCGGAACTCCCATCCCCGCAGGAGAAGACATGTCTGTGACCATCCCCAGGCGCCGCCGTGCCCGCACCGCGGCCCTGCTCGCCCTCGTCCTGCTCGCCGCGGCCGCCTGCGCCGACGGCGGGCGGGGCGCCGGTTCCACCGGATCGATCAAGATCGGGCTGCTGGCGTCCCTGTCCGGCACGTACCAGGCGGTCGGCAAGGAGATCCGCGCCGGCTTCGAGCTCTACCTGGCCACGCACGACGGCAAGCTCGGCGGTCGGCAGGTGGAGCTCGTCGTCGCCGACGAGGGCAACGGCGCGGCGACCGCGGTGCCCGCCGCGACGAAACTGCTCAAGCAGGACCGCGTTATCGCGCTCACCGGAGTCGTCGGCGGCGGCTCGGTGGCCGCGGTCTACCCGCTGCTCAACGAGACGAAGGTGCCGTTCGTCGGCTCCAACGGTCGCCCGGAGCTCAAGGACGTGTCGCGGATCTGGCACACCTCGTACCTCTCCGACGAGCCGGGGGAGGCGATCGCCCGCCACGTGCGCGACAACGTCAAGGGCAGCGTCTACGCCATCGGCCCGGACTACCAGGGCGGCTGGGACGAGCTGCGCGGCTTCACCGACGCGTTCGTCGCCGCCGGCGGCACCCTGGCCAACCCCGACGGCAAGACCACCTTCACCCCGTTCCCGACGACCACCAACTTCACCCCGTACTTCGCCCGGATCAAGGCCTCGGGCGCGGACGCCGTCTACACGTTCTACGCCGGCAGCGCGGCCGTCGACTTCGTCAAGCAGTACGCGCAGTCGGAGATCAGGGACCTGCCGCTCTACGCCGCCGGGTTCCTGACCGAGGGCGGGGTGCTCGACGCCCAGGGCGAGGCGGCCCGGGACATCTACTCGGTGCTCAACTACTCGCCCGACCTGGACAACGCCGAGAACCGCGCCTTCGTGGCCGCCTGGAAGGCCAAGAACGACGGCTCCCCGACGACGTACGCCATGGCCTCCTACGACGCCGCGGCCGTGCTGGACCGGGCCATCGCGGCGGCCGGGAGCGACCCGACCCCGGAGAGCATCAACGCGGCCATCGGCCAGCTCGGCCAGATCGCCAGCCCGCGCGGCACCTGGCAGTTCTCGCCGACCACCCACGCGCCCGTGCAGAAGTGGTACCTGCGCCAGGTACGCCAGGACGGCCGGGCGCTGTCCAACACCGTCGTGGGTGACCTCGCCACCGTCGGCGGGTGAGCGCCGTGGCGGTCGACATCCGCATCGATCCGTACCTGGTCCCGGCCCTGGACGGGGTGGCCTACGGGCTGCTTATCTTCGTCGCCGCGGCCGGGCTGGTGCTCTCCTTCGGCGTCGCCGGCATCCTGAACCTGGCGCACGGCACCCTCTTCGCGATCGGCGGGTACACCGCCGCCGCGCTGCTCGACGGTGGCTGGCCGAGCCTGGTGCTGGCCCTGGCGGTCGGGGTCGCCGCCGCCACCGCGGCCGGCGCCCTGGTCGCCGCGCTGCTCACCCGGGCCGCCGCGCGCAGCCACCTCACCCAGGCCCTGCTGACCTTCGGGGTGGCGCTGGCCGGGGGCAGCCTGCTCGTGGCGGCGTTCGGGCCGGACGACCCACCGGTGCGCGTGCCCGCCGCGCTGGACGGGTCGGTGGTCGTCGCCGGGCACCGCTACGCGGCGTACCGGCTGGTCTTCATCGTCGTCGCCGCCGCGCTCGCCGGCCTGCTGCACCTCGCGGTGCGCCGCACCCGGGCCGGGATGCTGGTCCGCGCGGCCGTCGACGACGCCGAGATGGTGGCCGTCCTCGGGGTGAGCCCGGCCTGGATCCGGGTCGGCGTGCTGGCCGCCGCCGGGGCGCTGGCCGGCGCCGCCGGCGTGCTCGGCGCGCCGATCATCGGCCCCGGACCGGACACCGCCGACGCCGTGCTGCTGCTGTCGCTGGTGGTCGTCGTCCTCGGCGGCCTCGGGTCCATGACCGGCACCCTGCTCGCCGCGCTGGCGGTCGGGCAGATCCAGACCCTCGGGGTGGCGCTCGCGCCGTCGGCCGCCCCGTTCCTGCTCTTCGCCGCCATGGCCGCCGTCCTCGCGGTGCGGGCGCGGGGCCTGGCCGCGGCCCGGAGGGCGACGTGAGGGACGGGGCGGTGCGTGCGCTGCGGCGCGGTGTCGCCGTCCTCGTCCTGGCCGGTCTGGTGCTGGCGCCGTGGGCGGTCGACGACTACACCGCGGCGCTGCTCGCCCGCACCCTCGCGCTCGGCCTGGTGGGGGTGAGCGTCGCCCTGCTCACGGGCGTCGCCGGGCTGCCCACCCTCGGGCAGACCGCGCCCTACGCGGCGGGGGCCTACGCCAGCGCGGTCCTCGGCAGCCAACTCTCCGACGTGGGGGTGGTGCACCTGGCCGTCGCGGCGGCGGCCGGGGCGGCGCTGGCCGCGGCGACCGCCCCGCTCGTGGTGTCCGCGCGGGGCGTGGTCGTCCTGATGATCACCCTGGCGGTCGGCGAGCTCGTGGTGACGGTCGTCGGGCGGTGGCGGTCGGTGACCGGCGGCACCGACGGCCTCGCCGGGGTCCCGCCGGTGCGTCCGCTGTGGGGACTGCCGGTCCTGGCCACCGACCGGGCGCGCTACCTGTACACCCTCGTGGTCGTCGCCGTGCTGGTCGGCGCGGTGCTGCTGATCCTGCGCAGCCGGGTCGGCCTGCTGCTGCGCGCCGGCCGGGACGACGAGGCGCGGCTGCGGGCCAGCGGGCACCGGGTGCCGATGCACGTGGCCGGGGTGCACGTCGCCGCGGGCGCGGTCGCGGGCGCCGCCGGCTCCCTGCTGGTGGTGGCCCAGCAGTTCGTCTCGCCGGCCGACTTCGGCTTCGACACCTCCGCCCTGCTGCTGCTCGGGGTGGTGATCGGCGGTACCGCGTCGGTCGGCGGCGCCCTGGTGGGCGCCGCGATCGTCATCGCCGGCCGGGACTGGCTGTTCGGCGTGCTCCCCGGGTACGCGCCCCTGGTGCTGGGGGTGGCGTTCGTCGTCACCGTCCACCTGCTCCCCGGCGACGGGCACCGGCCGCCGGCCGGGCGCGGCCGGCGGCTCCCGGGCCTCGCGGCACGTCCGCCCGGTCCCACCCCGCAGCGACCGGCGCCGACGGGAGCACGGGCATGACCCCGCTGCTGTCCGCCCGGGGCCTCACCGTGCGCTACGGCTCGCTGGCCGCGCTGGACGGGGTCGACCTGCGGATCGACCACGGCCAGCGGCACGCCCTGATCGGGCCCAACGGGGCGGGCAAGAGCACGCTGCTCGACGTGCTCGGCGGAGCGACCCCGGCGGGCGGCGGGCGGGTGCTCCTCGCCGGTCGGGACGTCACCCGGCTCGGCCCGGCCGCCCGGGCCCGGCGGGGCATCGGCCGGATCCACCAGCGCCCCGCCGTCTGGTCGACCCTGACCGCGACCGAGAACGTGGTGGTCGCGGCGCTGCCTCACGCGGTGCGGCCCGGCCGGTGGCGGCCGGGCGCGAAGCGGCGCGCCGCCGAGCGGACGGCGGGCGCGATGCTGGAGCGGGTGGGCCTGCGCGACCTCGACGGGATCCCCGCCGGCCAGCTCGCCCACGGGCAGCGTCGGCAGCTGGAGATCGCGATGGCGCTGGCCGGCCGGCCGCGGCTGCTGCTGCTCGACGAGCCGGCCGCCGGGTTGTCCGTCGTCGAGGTCGCCCGGCTGGTGGAGTTCCTGCGGGCCCTGCCGCGCGCCGTCGCGGTGCTGTTGGTCGAGCACCGGCTGGACCTGGTGTACGCGCTCTGCGACAGGGTGACCGTGCTGCGCGACGGCCGGACGGTCGCCACCGGGACGCCGGCCGAGATCCGCGCGTCCGCCCCGGTCCGGCAGGCCTACGCGGAGGGGGTGTCCTGATGCTGCGGACGGAACGGCTCTGTGCCGGCTACGCCGGCGGGATCGTGCTGCACGAGGTCACCCTCGAGGTGGCGCCCGGCACCGTGCAGGCGGTGGTGGGCCGCAACGGTGCCGGCAAGAGCACCCTCGTGCACACCGTTGCCGGACTGGTGCGGCCCGCCGGCGGGCGCATCGAGATCGGCGGGGTGCAGGTCGCGGGTCGGCAGCCGCACCGGATCGCCCGAAGCGGCGTCGGCCTCGTCCCGCAGGGCCGGCGGGTCTTCTCCCGGTTGACCGTGGCCGAGCACCTCGCCCTCGCGGCGGCGCCGTGGCGGGCGGCGACGCCCGGCGGCGAGGGGTGGACGGTCACGCGGATCCTGGAGCTGCTGCCTCGGTTGGCGGCCCGGCTGCGCCACCGCGGCGACCAGCTCTCCGGCGGCGAGCAGCAGATGCTGGCGATCGCCCGGGCGCTGCTCGGCCAGCCCCGGGTGCTGCTGCTCGACGAGCCGTGCGAGGGGCTCGCCCCCGACCTCGCGGCCCGGGTGCGCGACCTGGTCGGTGCCCTGGCGAGGACCGGGCTGACCGTGCTGCTCGTCGAGCAGCAGCTCCAGCACGCCATCGAGATCGCGGACCGGATCGCGGTGCTCGAGTACGGCCGGGTGGTCTACGACCGGCCGGCGGACGAGGCCCGGGCCGACCCGGGCCGGCTGGCGGCGATGCTCAGCGTCGCCGCGGTCGCGGAGCCGCCGGCTCCCCGACCGGTGCCCGGGCTCTGGGCCGGTTCCGCGCACCTGACCCGACCATCCTCGACAGGGGTGAGCAGCGATGCCGACAGACATCCATGACACCGAGTACACCTTCGACAACGGCTCCCCGGAGGCCGTGCCCCAACTGCGGGCGCTGGAGTCGTTCCTGGACCCGATCACGGTGGGCCGGATCGCCGCCCCGGTGCTCGCCCCGGGCGGCGTGTGCTGGGAGATCGGCGCCGGTGGCGGCTCGGTCGCCCGGCGCATGGCCGAGGCGGTCGGCCCGGCGGGCCGCGTGCTGGCGACCGACATCGACACGGCGCACCTCGCCCCGACGGCCAACCTCGACGTCCGCCGGCACGACGTGCGCGACGAGCCGCCGCCGGGGGAGGCCTTCGACCTGATCCACGCCCGGCTGGTGCTGCTGCACCTGCCGGAGCGGCGGCGCGTGCTGGCCACGCTGGTCGGCGCGCTGGCCCCGGGCGGATGGCTGGTGGTCGAGGAGTTCGACTGCACCGCGCCGCTGCGCGTGCTGACCGCGCCGAGCGACGACGCGGCGAAGCTCTTCGCCCAGGTGACGGACGCGATGCTCGGCATCCTGCAGAGCCACGGCGCCGACCTGGCCTGGGCGCAGGACGTGCACGGGCAGCTCGCGTCGGCGGGTCTGGTCGACGTCGACACGGTGACCCACTCGCAGAGCTGGCCCGGCGGCTCGGTCGGCGCGTCGCTGTACGCGACGAACTCCCGCCAGCTGGAGCCCGAGCTGCTCGAGGCGGGGCTGTCGCCCGGCCAGCTGGAGGCGTTCCGCAAGCTGCTGCGCGACCCCGGGTTCGCGGTGATGTCGTACCAGTTCGTGTCGACGCGGGGCCGGCGTCCGACGCGACGGTGAGGCGGGAACCCCTCGCCCGTACCGTCGTCGCGTCGGCGGGCCGGTCGGCGGGGCGCTCCTCGGGGCGTCGCGCCGACCGGCCACACCCGCGGCCGGACCGGCCCGGGCGTGGAAACCGCGCGAGCTGGGTATCACCGCCGGCCATGAGCACGAGCACCGCGGCGGCCGCCGCCCGGGTGGGCACGGTCGCCGTCGTCGCCCACCGCAGGAAGACACTCGGCGGCGGCCTCGACGAGCTGCGCGCCGAGCTGGCCGGCGCCGGGGTCGAGGACCTCGTCTGGTACGAGGTGCCGAAGAGCCGCAAGGCGCCGAAGAAGGTCCGCAAGGCGCTGAAGAAGGGCGCCGAACTGATCTTCGTGTGGGGCGGCGACGGCATGGTGCAGCGCTGCGCCGACGCCCTCGCCGGCTCGGGCACCGCCATGGCGATCCTGCCCGCGGGCACCGCCAACCTCTTCGCCGCCAACCTCGGCATCCCCGAGGACCTGCCGGAGGCGGTCCGGATCGGCCTGTACGGGCCGCGCCGGCCTCTGGACCTGGGCAGGCTCAACGGCGAGCACTTCGCCGTCATGGCCGGCGCCGGCTTCGACGGGGACCTCATCCGCGACGCCGACCGCACCCTCAAGGGCCGGTTCGGCCGCCTCGCGTACATGTGGACGGGGCTGCGGCACGTCCGCGGCGAGCTGGTCCGCACCCGGATCACCGTCGACGGCGCCGAGTGGTTCGACGGCGAGGCGAGCTGTGTGCTGTTCGGCAATGTCGGCACGATCACCGGCGGCATCCCCGCCTTCGACGACGCCCGCCCGGACGACGGCTGCCTGGAGGTCGGCGTGTCCACCGCCGACGGCGCGGTGGACTGGGCGCGCACCCTCGGCCGGATGGCCGCCGGCCGTTCTGAGGAGTCGCCGTTCGTACGCATCACGCGTGGCCGCAAGGTCAAGGTCCGCCTCGCGGCGCCGCGCAGGTACGAACTCGACGGCGGCGCCCGCGAGGAGGTCACCAAGCTCAAGGTGCGGGTCGTCCCCGGCGCGCTGACGGTCTGCTGCCCCGAACCCGTCTCCTGACCGCAGCGACCTCGCCGCGGCCGGTGCCTGCGGAGGCGACGCCGCCGGCCGCGGCGTTCGTCTCGGGCCGGGGCGGCGACGGGCGCCATCCGAGGCGGTGCCGAGCGAGGCGCCGGCTGGCCTGCGGACGGTGCCCGCACTCGCAGCCGGGCGGTCAGCGGCACCAGCGCCCCGAACGATGCCGGAGGGCGGGACCCGCTGGGCGTCCCGGGTGAGGCGCCGGCGCGTGTAACGCCCAAACGACCTGCGACGCTACCGACTTTCGTCGGTCTGGAGGAAAGTACCGTCGGAGCTGACGAAAGGTCTGGACACGCTGACGGCAAGTTAGTAGTGTCGGGACACATCGATATGTTTCCCCGAGATGAACCGGCGGCGCGGTGAATCTCGACCGTGGCTCCAGGCGGCGCAACACGTCCGGCGGCCACGGGTAAGACCAGGGATGGCACCCCGGGTCGGCGCTCCACGCAAGCGCCCCGGTGCGCGAGCGCACCGTGGCTTGACCGATGCCCGTCCCTTCTCGCCCGCCTGCCGTCGACCCCGACGCGGCACCACTGTCTGACCGCGCGCGATCGGCTCGCCGCCGGCCCAGGCAGACCCGTTCACCGAAACGACCGTGACAGCTGGTCACGGCCGAGGATCCCGTGCGGCCGGGGAGGGGGCGCACAGGTTGTCGACACGGAGACATTTGTCGATCTCATGAAGGGTGCGCACGGGCATGTGACGACGTTCGACCTGGATCCGCGGAAGGTGTTCCTGCCCCCTGTCGTCCCCTGAGCAGCTCCCGCAGCCTCGGGACGCGTAGCGCTGACTACTCATGGCACCGACCGGCCGATGCACGCCGCGCCGGTGTCCCCCTCGGACCGTGAAAGAGGCATCCATGAACGGGTACTCACCGCCCGGCCGGCTCTCCAGGGGCCGGCTCCGGAGATCGATTGCGGCAATCGCCACGGCAGCCCTGCTGCTGGTGACGGCGGGACTGGTGGCGGTTCCGGCGAGCGCGCGCCCGGTCGACGGGGAACGGGCCCGGACAGCCGCCCCGAGCGACCCGTCCCGGCAGCTACAGGCCCAGGTGCTCACGTGGACCGCCGGCGACAACTTCCTCTCGTACCTCTCGGCGCCCACCACCGCCGTTGCCGGGCCGGCGACGCTCGTGTTCGAGAACAGCGCCGCGACCGGCAACACCACCGGCATGCAGCACACCCTGACGTTCGACACGGGGAATCCGGCGTACAACAGCGATGTCGACGTGAACATCCTGGCCGACCCGACGGACGCCAACGGCGGCCGGTGGACCGTCGACGTCGTGCTGTCGCCCGGCACCTACCGCTACTTCTGCGCGATCCCCGGCCACGGCGGGATGGCCGGCCTCCTGGTCGTCACCGGCGGTGGGTCGGACACCACGCCCCCGACCACGTCGGCCGCCGTGTCGGGTGCGCGCAACGACGACGGCGCCTACCTCGGGGCGGCGACCGTCACGCTGTCGGCGACGGACACCGGATCGGGCGTGGACCGGATCGAGTACTCCCTCGACGGGGGCGCCTACGGCACCTACGCCGCGCCGGTCACGGTCAACCAGCCGGGCCAGCACACGGTGGCCTACCGGGCCACCGACAAGGCGGGCAACACCTCGACCGCGCAGTCGGTGTCGTTCACCGTGGTGGAGCCGCCGAAGCCGGACACCACCGCGCCCACCGCGACGGCCGCGGTGACCGGGCAGCGCAACGACGCCGGCGCCTACGTCGGCAGCGCCACCGTGACGCTGTCGGCGACGGACACCGAGTCGGGCGTGGACCGGATCGAGTACTCCCTCGACGGGGGCGCCTACGGCACCTACGCCGCGCCGGTCACGGTCAACCAGCCGGGCCAGCACACGGTGGCCTACCGGGCGACGGACAAGGCGGGGAACACCTCGGCCGCGCAGTCGGTGTCGTTCACCGTGGTGGCGCCGCCGAAGCCGGACACCACCGCGCCCACCGCCACGGCGACGCTCACCGGTGAACGCGACGACGCCGGCGCGTACGTGGGCTCGGCGACGGTGACGCTGTCGGCCACCGACACGGAGTCGGGCGTGGACCGGATCGAGTACTCCCTCGACGGGCAGCCGTACGCCACCTACACCGCGCCGGTCGCGGTGACCCAGCCCGGCCAGCACACGCTGAGCTACCGGGCGACGGACAAGGCGGGGAACACCTCGGCCGCGCAGTCGGTGTCGTTCACGGTGGTGCGACCGCCGGCGCCGGACACCACGCCGCCGACCGCCTCGGCCGCGGTCTCCGGGCAGCGCGACGACGCCGGCGCGTACGTGGGCTCGGCGACGGTGACGCTGTCGGCCACGGACACCGAGTCGGGCGTGGACCGGATCGAGTACTCCCTCGACGGGGGCGGGTACGCCACGTACTCGGCGCCGGTGACGGTCAACCAGCCGGGGCAGCACACGCTGAGCTACCGGGCGACGGACAAGGCGGGGAACACCTCGCCCGCGCAGTCGGTGTCGTTCACCGTGGTGCGGCCACCCGCCCCGGACACCACGCCACCCACGGCGAACGCCACGGTGAGCGGCCAGCGGGACGGCGCCGGAGCGTACGTCGGCTCCGCCACGGTCACCATCTCGGCCACCGACGCCGGGACCGGCGTGGACCGGATCGAGTACTCCCTCGACGGGCAGCCCTACGCCGCCTATTCGGCGCCGGTCACCGTCAACCAGGTCGGCCAGCACACGGTCAGCTACCGGGCCACCGACAAGGCCGGCAACACCTCGGCCGCCCAGTCGGTGTCCTTCACGGTGGTCGACCCGCCGGCCCCGGACACCACCCCGCCGACCGTCACGGCGGCGCTCTCCGGCCAGCTCGACGACCAGGGCGCCTACCTCGGCAGCGCCACCGTCATCCTCACCGCCGCCGACGCCGGCTCGGGCGTGGACCGTGTCGAGTACTCCCTCGACGGGCAGCCGTACGCCCGCTACTCGGCGCCGGTCACCGTCAACCAGGTCGGCCAGCACACGGTCAGCTACCGGGCCACCGACAAGGCCGGCAACACCTCGGGCACCGCGTCGGTCACGTTCACCGTGGTCGCCAGCGGCCCCAGCGCCTGCCCGGTGCCGGACACCCGGCCGACGGTGTGGCTCGGCACGGTGGACAGCGGCGTGCCGAACCGGGTGGTCGCCGACGCCTGCACGATCAACAACGCCATCCAGGACGAGAAGCCGTGGCCCAACCACGGCCAGTTCGTCAAGCACGTCACGGACGTCGCGGAGCACCTGCACCACCTCGGCCTGATCGACCACCAGGAGCACGGCCGCCTGGCGAGCGCCGCCGGCCGTTCCGGGGTGGGCAAGCCGGACGGGAAGAACGGCTACCAGCCGCTGCTGGACTCCTCGGCGGCGTCGTTCAACCGGTGGGAGCACGTCGGCGCCGGCGGCTTCACCCGCAACGCCGACGGCTCGATCACCAGCCGCGCGGTCCCCGGCCTCGGCATGCTCTGGCTTCCCACCGCCGAGTACGGCGACTTCTCGCTGAAGTTGCAGTGGCGCGACGACGCGCCCGGCACCGGCCGCGCCAACAGCGGGGTCTTCGTCCGCTTCCCCGACGTGCACGGCCACGCCGCGGAGTCCCGACCCGAGTGGGTGGCCATCAAGTACGGCCACGAGCTGCAGATCTACGACCGGCCCGACGGCGACCAGTACAAGAGCGGCTCGGTGTACGGCTTCGACCGGGTCGACCTGGCCGGCGCGAAGGTGGCCCCGAAGGGCAGCTGGAACGACTACGAGATCCGGGTGGTGGGGCAGCACTACTCCGTCTTCCGCAACGGTGAACTGATCAACGAGTACGTCAACACCCCGGACGCGGTGTTCAGCCCGCCCCGGGCCGACGACCCGGGCGGCACCGGGCGCCAGCACGCCAGCGGCCACATCGGCCTGCAGAACCACGGCACCGGCGACGTCGTGAGCTTCCGCAACGTGCGGATCGCCCCGCTGTCCCCGTGCTGCCCCGGCGGCGTCTCCTCCGCCGCCAACCCGAGCAACTGCTGCTGACCATCGAAAGGGCACCCACCATGGCGAAGAACAGGATCGACCGTCGCGCGTTGCTGCGCGGCCTCGCCGGCTCCACCGTCGCGGTCGGCGCGGCGAGCCTCGCCGGCGCGCTGCCCGCCGCGGCGTCCGCCGGCGCCCCGAACGGCCACCTGGTGCCGCGTGGGCACCTGGGCATCCAGCTCTACAGCGTCCGCGACAAGGTCGCGCAGTTCGGTTTCGCGGCCGTCTTCGAGGAACTGTCCCGGATCGGCTACCGGGAGGTGGAGTTCGCCGGCTACACGCAGGGCAACGTCGGCCCGATCACGCCGGCGCAGATCCGCCGGCTGCTCGACGACAACGGGCTGAAGGCGGCCGGCAGCCACCGCGGGCTCGGTGACTTCCGGAACAACCTGGAGTGGGAACTGGACGTCGCCGAGACCCTCGGCATGCCGGCCCTCGGCACCGCGCAGGCGCCCACCGGCAACCGCACCATCGCCGGGTACCAGGCCGCCGCCGCCGAGTTCAACGCGTGGGGCGCCGCCGCCGCGGCCCGGGGGATCAAGCTCTACCAGCACAACCACACCATCGAGTTCAGCTTCGCCGTCGACCGGCCCGACGTGCGCCTGTACGACCTGTTCCTGGAGCTCACCGATCCCCGGTACGTGTTCCTGGAGATGGACATCCTGTGGGCGTACGGCGGCGCCCGCAAGTACCCGGGGTTCCGGCCGGTCGACTACGTCAAGGCGCAGCCGCACCGGTTCCCGCTGTTCCACGTCAAGGACGGCGTCCCGCTGCCCGACCCCCAGCAGGGCAACTCCTACCTGGACGTCGAGTTCGGCGCCGGGGTCATCCCGTTCGCCGAGTTCTTCGCCGAGCTCGACGGGGGCGGACGGTTCACCTACCTGTGGGAGCAGGACTCCGGGCCGGGCGCCCAACCCGACCCGCCCGGTTCGCTGGGCGCCGCCGAGCGCAGCTACCAGCGGATCGTCGAGCTGCGGGGTGACCGGTGAGCGCCTGGCGGCTCGTCGAGGAGCCCCCGCCGCCCGGGGACGAGCGCGCCAGCGAGCCCCGCCGCCGCGGGTCGAGCACCCGCCGGCTGCTGGTGGTCGCGGCCACCGTGCTGCTGACCCTGGTCGGCGCCGGCGGCCTGGCGGCCGCCCGCTCCGGGGCGCTCTTCGCCGAGCGGCCGGAAGGCTGCGCCAAGCCGGACCGCAGCATGCAGCTGTACGCGGTGGAGCTGCCCAGGGACGGCACCCAGATCCGCCTCGGCTACGGCCTCACCCCGCAGACGGCCTCCTACCCGGGCCCGACGATCGAGATGACCGAGGGGGAGTGCGTCGCCATCACCCTGCACAACCAGGTCTCCGCCGCGACCCTGGCGCAGCTGCGTACCGACCCGGCGCACCCGCTCGGCGTCTCGCTGCACGTGCACGGGGTCAAGTACACCCAGGTCTCCGACGGCACCGTGCAGAGCGGGTCGTTCGTCCCGCCCGGCGAGTCGCGCACGTACACCTGGTTCGCCCAGCAGCGCAACAGGAAGACCGGTTCGCCAGGCACGGCCGGCTACTGGTGGTACCACGACCACGTCGTGGGCGGCCCGCACGGCACCCAGGGCCTCGGCGCGGGACTCTTCGGTGGGCTGGTGGTCCGCCGCCCCGGCGACCCGAAGCCGGACCGCACGTACACGGTGGTCTTCGGCGACCGGCAGAGCATCAACCTGCGCCGCGGCGCCGCCGCCGACACCTGCGACGGGCAGCACCCGCAACCGGGCCCGACCTGCCTGATCGCCCGCAAGGGGGAGAAGGTCGAGTTCGTCGTCGTCGGCATCGGCAACGACATGCACACCTTCCACCTGCACGGGCACTCCTGGGCGGACACCCGCACCGGGCTGGTGGACAACGGACAGCCGTTCGCCGACGGCATCCCGATCATCGACAACAAGCCGCTCGGCCCCGGCGACTCGTTCGGGTTCCAGGTGACGGCCGGTGACTCGGTCGGGCCGGGGCACTGGATGCTGCACTGCCACATGCAGTTCCACTCCGACGGCGGCATGTCGACCATGCTCCACGTCCTGAACGAGGACGGGACCATGCCCCCGGGCCACCACCACTCCCACCCGGCGAGCGGCACCGGCGCCACCGCCGGGCCCGGGCAGCACCAGCACAACTGAGCGCCGGCGGCCACCGCGCCGCCGTCGAGGGCCCCGCCGGTCCGTCCGGAGCTGAACGGACCGGCGGCCACCGCCCGGACCGCCACCGTTGTGGCGCGCCAACCCTCCCCGACCGCACCACCTCCCGCTCGACCCGCTCGGACAACGCACCTCCGCCACACCTCACCTGTGAAGGAGTCGAAATGGCTCAACAACGCCGTTTCCGGCTGTCCCGATGGCGTCGTCCCGCCGACGTCACCGCCTCCCCACCACCCGCCACCCGCCGGGTCGTACGACGCACCGGCGCGCTCGCCGCCAGCGCGGTGCTGACCCTCGGACTGCTGTCCCTGCCCGCGCACGCCGCCGCCCCCGTGCCCGTGCGGGCGCCGGCCGCCGGGGCGCAGGCCGCGACCGCGGTGAAGCTGCTGGTCTTCCACGGTCCGGTGGACCAGCAGGACGACCCGGTCGGCAAGGCCGTCGACGCGATCCGGGACCTGGGCGCAGAGCACGGCTTCGCCGTCGACGCGTCCGCCGACCCCAAGGTCTTCACGTTCGGCAACCTGGCCCGGTACCGGGCCGTGGTGTTCCTGTCCGCCAACGGGGTGACCCTCGACGACGCGCAGGAGGCCGCGTTCCAGGCGTACATCAAGGGCGGCGGCGGCTTCCTCGGCGTGCACGACGCGGCCCGCGCCCAGCCCACCTCCGCCTGGTTCACCGGGCTGATCGGCACCCGCCCGGCCGCCGGCCTGCCGAACGCCGAGAAGCCCGTCTCCGCCACGGCGAGCGCCGAGAACCCGCCCAACGAGACCGCCGCGAAGGCGATCGACGGCTCGACCGGCACCAAGTGGCTGACCTTCAACCCGACCGGCTGGCTCGCGGCGAAGCTGGCGAAGCCGGTGGTGGTCAGCCGGTACGCGCTGACCTCCGCCAACGACTTCCCCGGGCGGGACCCGAAGAACTGGACCCTGCAGGGCTCCACGGACGGCACCACCTGGACCGACCTGGACACCCGCAGCAACGAGACCTTCCCGCAGCGGTTCCAGACCCGGCAGTTCTCGTTCACGAACGACAAGGCGTACCAGCACTACCGGCTCAACATCACCGCCAACAGCGGGGAGCCGCTGATCCAACTGGCCGAGCTGTGGCTGATCGGTCCCGACGCCGGCCCGCCGCCGGACAGCACGGTGCAGGAGGCCGTGGTCGACCTCACCGACCGGCAGCACCCGGCCAACCAGGGCCTGCCGCTGACCTGGAAGCGATCCGACCAGTGGATCAACTGGGACCCGAGCCCGACCGGCCGGGTGCACACCGTCGCCCAGGTCGAGGAGGGCACGTACAACCCCGGGCTGAGCGGCAACGGCGCCTTCCACCCGATCTCGTGGTGTCAGGACTACGACGGCGGCCGGTCGTTCTACACCGGCATGGGCCGCACCGAGGCCAGCTACACCACCGACAAGCAGTTCCGTAGCCACCTGCTCGGCGCGATCAGGTGGACCGCCGGCCTGGTCCGCGGCGACTGCCAGGCGACCGTCGCCTCGAACTACCGCATCGAGCGGCTGACGGCCGCCAACCAGCCGGGCCAGCTCGACCAGATCGGCGAGCCGCACGGCCTGACCATCGCGCCGGACGGCAAGGTCTTCTACATCGGCAAGGCGGCGTGCCCGTCCGGGCCGATCGTCAGCTGGGACGACCCCAAGGTCGGCCTCGGCTGCGGCACCATCCACCAGTGGGACCCGAAGACCAAGCAGGTCAAGTTGCTGACCACGCTCGCGGTGATGGGCAACCGGGGCAGCGGCAGCGAGCTGGTGAAGAACGAGGAGGGCCTGGTCGGCATCACCCTGGACCCCAAGTTCGCGCAGAACGGCTGGGTCTACGTCTACTGGATGCCGCACGAGTCGATCGACCGGGACAGGCGCATCGGCCAGCGGACGGTGTCGCGGTTCACCTACGACCCGGCGAAGCAGTCGATCGACCAGGGCACCCGCAAGGACCTGCTGCGCTGGGACACCCAGATCCACAGCTGCTGCCACGCCGGTGGCGGGATGACCTTCGACGAGAGCGGCAACCTCTACATCGGCACCGGTGACAGCAACTCGTCCGGCGGCTCGAACGGCTACTCCGGCAACAACTGGACCCAGGACTACAAGGGTGTCTCGTTCCAGGACGCCCGCCGCACCTCCGGCAACACCAACGACCTCAACGGCAAGATCCTGCGCATCCACCCGGAGCCGGACGGCACCTACACGATCCCCGAGGGCAACCTGTTCACGGGCAAGGAGGAGGGCGGCGGCAAGACCCGCCCCGAGATCTACGTGATGGGTGTCCGCAACATCGCGCGGATCGCGTGGGACCCGGTCAACGACTGGCTGACCGCCGCGTGGGTCGGCCCGGACGCCGGTGGGCCGAGCCCGGACCTCGGGCCGGCGAAGTACGAGACGGCGACGATCATCACCTCCGCCGGCAACCAGGGCTGGCCGTACTGCATGGGCAACCGGCAGCCCTACCGGGACCGCAGCAACACCGACGCCAACGCGCTGACCGGCTGGTACGACTGCGACAACCTGAAGAACACCTCGCCGCGCAACACCGGGCTGGTCAACATCCCGCCGGCGCGGGACAACATGATCTGGTACTCGCCGCAGGGCGGTGGTCCGGTCTACCCGAAGCGCGCCGACGGCAGCGGCCTGCCCACCTACCAGCCGGGCGACGAGACGTTCACCCAGCCGTACCTCAAGGGCGGCGGCCAGGCCATCATGGACGGCCCGACCTACCAGCGGGAGAAGGTCGACGTCGACAGCGGCGTGGCGTGGCCGGCGTACTGGGACAACAAGTGGTTCATCGGTGACCAGTCCAACGCCAACAACCGGGTCGCGGTGACCGTCGACCCGGCGAACGTGCCGAAGCACGGCCCTCCGGCCTTCGCCGAGGACCTGCGCAGCATCATCCGCTCGGGCAACGGCGGTACCCAGCTCCAGTCCTGGATGGACGCGAAGTTCGGCCCGGACGGCGCGCTGTACCTGCTCGACTACGCCGGCGGGTTCTTCAGCCTGCACCCCAACCAGAAGCTGATCCGGATCGCCTACCAGGGTGGCCCGGCGACGCCGAACCCGAACCACGCCACCGCGCGGGCCGTCGCGCAGAGCAACCCGAAGACCATCGCCTTCTCCAGCGCGAAGGCCGGCGGCGTGGCCTGGGAGTGGAACTTCGGCGACGGCAGCGCCCCGTCGCGCGAGGCCAACCCCACCCACACGTACGCGAAGTTCGGCACCTACCAGGCGACGGTCAGGGTGACCTACGCCAACGGCGAGGTGGCCACCGGCACCATCGAGGTGGTCGTCGGGTGCGCCGCGCCGGACACCCGCAAGACGGTGCGGATGCTCGACACCGACACCGGGGTGGCCAACCGTCCGGTCGGCGGGGGCTGCACCGTCAACGACCTGATCGACGACGAGCGCGGCTGGTCGAACCACGGCCAGTTCGTCAGCCACGTCAGCGACGTGGTCAACGAGCTCCGCTCGGCCGGGGTGATCGACAACCGGGAGGCGGCGACGCTCAACCGGGCGGCGGCCCAGTCCGAGATCGGCAAGGTCGGCGGCTACCAGGCCATCTTCGACGGCACGGCGCAGTCGTTGGCGGACTGGCGGCAGGCGCCCGGCGGGTCGTTCACCCTCCAGCCGGACGGCTCCATCCGCAGCTCCGGCGGGCTCGGCATGCTCTGGTACGCCAAGGAGGAGTTCGCCGACTTCTCCCTGCGGCTACAGTTCCGGGACGTCTCCGGCGAGGGCACGTACGCCAACAGCGGCGCCTTCGTCCGGTTCCCGGACCCGCGGACGCCGCTGGAGCAGCGACCGGCCGGCAGTTGCGGCACGGTCGGGTCGGCCCGCAGCTCGCAGGCGTGGGTGGCGATCTACTGCGGTCACGAGATCCAGATCTACGACGGGCCCACCGGTGAGCCGCAGAAGACCGGGTCGATCTACAACTTCGACCCGGTCGGGCTGGACCGGGCGGGGGTGACCCCGAAGGGCCAGTGGAACGAGTACGAGGTCCGGGTGGTCGGGCAGCACTACACGATCACCCGCAACGGAGTCGTGATCAACGAGTTCGACAACACGCCGGGCAAGGCGTCGTCCCGCCAGGGCGACCCGCCGACCGACCTGCGCCAGTTCCTCAGCGGGTTCGTCGGGTTGCAGAACCACGGCACGAACGACCTGATCGAGATCCGTAACGTCCGGGTCCGGGAGCTGTAGCAGCCGGGCGCCGGGTGCGAAGGGGCCACCTCCGCACCCGGCGCGTCGGGCGAACCGATCGGGCCGGTCGGCCGGGGCGGACGGCTCTCCGCACCGGCCCGGCCGGCCGGCGCTACGCCCGGTGCTCGCTGTTCCCCGCGGCCGTGCGGCGGGTGGCCGCGACGAGTCGGCGGGTGATCCACAGCGGGGAGGTGACGGCGTTCCCCAGCACCACCGAGTGGGCTCCGGCCGCGAAGGCCCGGTCGATCTGCTCCGGGCTGCGGTACCGGCCCTCGGCGATCACGGGCACCGCGACGAGCGCGGCGAGCCGTGCGACGAGATCCAGGTCGGGGCCGTCGCGGTGCGGGCTCGCCGGCGTGTAGCCGGAGAGGGTCGTGGCCACCGCGTCCGCACCGGCGCGGACGGCGGCCACTCCCTCCGCCACCGTCGAGACGTCCGCCAGGATCAGCGCGTCGGTCCGTGCCCGCACCGCGCGGACCGTGTCGGCGAAGGTACGCCCGTCCGGACGGCGACGGTCGGTGGCATCCACGGCGACGACGTGCGCCCCCGCCACCGCCACGTCGACCGCGTGCGTCGCCGTCGGGGTGATGAACACGCCGTCGACGCCCTGCTTGTGCAGCCCGATGACCGGCACGTCGACGGCGGCGCGGATCGCCTTGACGTCGGCGACGCCGTTGGCCCGGACCGCCACCGCGCCGCCGCGTACCACCGAGGCGGCGACCCGGGCCTGGACGTACGGGTCGCGCATCGGGTCGTCGGGCTCGTCGAGCAGCGGCTGGCAGGAGATCACGAGGCCCCCGGCCAGGTCGTCGAACACACTCACGATCTCGTCCTCTCGTCGTCGGCCACGGCCACCGTCGGGTCGGGGTCGCCGGCCAGCCGGGCGGCGCCCACCACGACCGCGTCGGCGCCCAGCGCCGCGGGGAGCAGGGGCACGTCCGCCCAGGCCGCGGGAAGTTCGTCGGCGTAGGCGGCCGAGGCCGCGGGCAGCAGGGCGTCGGCCGCCCCGCCCGCCACCAGCACCGCCTGCGGGTCGAGCAGGGTCACCAACCCCGCGAGCGCCGCACCGAGGGCGGCCCCGGCACGGTCCACCACGTGCCGGGCGGTCGGGTCGCCGGCCGCCGCCCGCCCGGCCACGGCCTGTCCGGTGATCCGGGCGCCGGTTTCCAGGGCGAACGCGGCGGACAACCCGGTGCCCGAGGCGACGCCTTCCAGGTGCCCGTACCGGCCACACCCGCAGCGCAGCCGCTCGGCGCCGGGCGCCGGCAGGTGCGCCACCTCGCCGGCGGCGCCGCGGGCGCCCGTCGCCAGGCGGCCATCGCGGATCATGGCCCCGCCCAGGCCGGTGCCGACCGCGACCAGCAGCAGGTGCGTCCTGCCCCGTCCCGCTCCCACCCAGCCCTCGCCCAGGGCGGCGGCGTTCACGTCGTTGGTGACCCGGACCGGTCGGGCCAGCCGTTCGGCCAGCTCGTCGGCGACCCGCGTGCCGGCCCAGCCGGGCAGGCTGTCGGTGGCGTACCGGATGGTGCCGGTGGCGGGGTCGACCGTGCCGGCGGTGCCCACGCCGAGCGGGCCGTCGCCGGCCGCGTCGAGCAACTCCCGGGCGAGCCGCGCGGCGGTGTCCAGCACGGCCGTCGGTCCCGCCGCGGCCGGCGTGGGCGCGCGGCGCCGCCCGAGCACCACTCCGTCCGCTCCGACCAGCGCCGCGGCCGTCTTGGTGCCGCCGATGTCGAGGCCCACCAGGGGAGCCGGCGCCGTCATCCCTTCAGACCGGTGTGCGCCAGGCCCTCGACGAACTGCTTCTGCGCGATGACGAAGACCGCCAGGACCGGCAGCGCGGTCATCGACGCCGCGGCGAGCTGGACGTTCCACATCGGGCCGCCGTAGGCGTCGACGAACTGGGTGAGCGCCTGGGGCAGGGTGAACTTCTCGGGCGAGGAGAGGAACACGATCGGCTCCAGGTAGAGGTTCCAGCTGTGCAGGAACGTGAAGATGGCGACCGCGCCCAGCGCGGGCCGGGACAGCGGCAGGGCGATCTTCCAGAAGGTGGCGAAGCGGCCCAGCCCGTCCACGCGGGCCGCCTCCTCCAACTCGCCCGGGAGGCTGATGAAGAACTGCCGCATGATGAAGGTCGCCAGCACACTCGGCGCGCCGAGGATCGGCACCACGATCAGGGGCCAGTGGGTGTCGACCAGGCCCAGCTTGAAGAACATCTGGAACAGCGGCACGATCGTGACCTCGCTCGGGATGAGCAGGCCGGCGAGGATCACCAGGAAGAGCACGTTCTGGCCACGGAAGCGGATCCGGGCGAAGGCGTACCCGGCCAGCGCCGCCACCGCCAGGGTGCCGACGGTGACCACCAACGCGATGTAGAGGCTGTTCAGGTACTGCTGACCGAACGGCTGCAACTCGAACACCCGCTGGTACGCGTCCAGCTCCGGGTTGACCGGCAGGAGCTTCGGCGGGAAGGCGAAGATGTCCGACACCGGCTTCAGCGACGAGGTGACCATCCACCAGGTGGGGAAGACGAACGGGATCGCCAGGACCATCAGTACCCCGTAGAGCACCAGCTTGGTCCGGCGCGACAGCTCACGACTCATGGTGGACCCACCTCTTACGCATCTGCCACTGGAGCACGGTGAGCGCGAGCACGATGCCGAACAGCACGATCGACAGGGTGGCGCCGTAACCGAAGTGATGGAACTGGAACGCCTGCTGGTAGAGGTAGTAGACGAGCACGGTGGTCGACGTGCCGGGGCCGCCCTGGGTGAGCACGGCGATCTGCGCGAAGACCTGCAACGAGCCGACCACCGTGATGATCGACGTGAGCAGGATGGTCGGGCTGATCATCGGCACGGTGATGCGCCAGAACTGGCGCAGCCGGCTCGCCCCGTCCACCTCGGCGGCCTCGTACAACTCGCCCGGCACGCCCTGCAGCGCGGCCAGGAAGAGCACCATGTTCAGGCCGACGTTCTTGAACACCTGCACCACGACGACCGAGAACATGGCGGTGGTCTCCCCGCGCAGCCAGTTCGGCCCGTTGACGCCGACGGTGTCGAGCAGGCCGTTCACGCCGCCGTTGTCCTGCAGCAGGAACCCCCACACGATGGTCCAGGCGACCAGCGAGACGACCACGGGGGAGAAGAACAGGGTGCGGAACACGATCGTGCCGCGCAGCTTCTGGTTGAGCAGCACGGCGAGCAGCAGGGCCAGGGCGAGGTTGAACACCACCAGGCCGACCGAGAAGAGGCCGGTGGCCCGCAGCACCGAGCCCAGGTTGGTGTCCCCGGCGAGGTTCGCGTAGTTCTCGGTGCCGACGAACTCGAACGTGCCGGCCAGCACGTTCCACTCGTGCAGGCTGTACCAGACCACCAGGATCAGCGGCAGGATCACGAAGACGGCGCTGCCGAGCAGTTGCGGCGCGATGAACAGGTAACCGGTGAGCTGGTCGCGGCGGCGGCTGGTCCAGTACGGCCGCGGCCGGCCCGGGGTGGGCGGGGCCTGCGCGGCCCCGCCCACCCTCGTGTCCGTCTGGGACATGGTCCGGCTGCCCTACTTCGCCAGCAGCGGCTGGATCTTGGCGCAGAGACCACCGAGAACGGCCTGCACGTCCGCGTCCGGCTTCCAGAGCGGGTCGAGCCCGGCGCGCACCTGCTGGCTCAGCTCGGCCTGCCCGGCGTGGCTGGGCTTGACCACGCCGTTGGTGATGCCGTCGATGACGACCTTCTGCAACTGCTCGGGCTTGAGCGTCGGGTTCGTCTTGGCCAGCGTCTCCGCGGTCAGCTGCGACTGTCGCGGCGGCGGGAAGAACTGGGCGAGCCTGGCCGAGTTGGTGGGGTTGGTCAGGAAGGCGAGGAAGTCCGCCGCCGCGTCGGCGTGCTTGCTCCTCTTCATCACCCCGACGCCGGCCTGGCCCACCACCGAGTAGTTCCCCTTCGGGCCGGCCGGCAGCGGGACCAGGTCCCAGCCGAAGCCGTCGGGCTTGAGCAGCGAGGCGCGGGAGATCTGGGTGACCGTCATGGCGGCGTCACCGGCGAAGAAGTCGGCGGTCGTGCCCGGCCCGGGCAGCGCCTTGCCGGTGAAGATGGCCTTGTGCAGGGTGGTCATCGCCGCGACCATCTCCGGGGCGGCGAAGCCGCAGGACTTCCCGTCCTCGCTCCACGCCTGGGCGCCCCAGCCGGTCCAGAAGGTCGACAGGTTGTCCCAGCCCTTGTAGTCGAAGTCGCGGATCACCAGGCCGGCCTTGCCGGTCGCGCCCGCCGTGGCGCCGGCGACGGCCAGCGCGTTGTCCCAGTTCCACTGCCCGGCCGCGATCAGTTCGGCGGGGGTCTTCTGGCCGGCCTTCTTGAGCAGGTCGGTGTTGACGAAGACCCCGAACGGCGAGGTGGAGAAGGGGTACGCGTACAGCTTGCCGTCGTTCTGCCAGAGCTTCAGCGTGGCCGGGGAGATGTCGTCGTACTGGTAGCCCTCGGCCTTCTTGAGGGTGTCGTCCAGCGGCAGCAGCGCGCCCGAGGCGACGAAGTCGGGGGCCGAGTTCTCGAACACCCAGGCCAGGTCGGGGGCGTTGCCGCCGGCGATCTGGGTGGTCAGCGTCGTGGTGTAGTTCTCGAACGGCAGCGGGTCGAACGTGATCGCCGCGACGTCCGGGTGGGTCTTGCGGTACTCGTCGGCGATCTCGTTGAACAGCTTGAGGTGCGCCTCGTTGGCCGACCAGACGGTCATCCGCAGGCTGGCCGGGCCCTTGTCCCCGGCCTCGTCGCCGCCACCGCAGGCGGACAGCGCGAGGACGCCGGCCAGTGCCGCGGCGACACCGCGCACACCCTTTCCCAATCTCATGATGTTCTCCTCACCGGGGGTGTTCAGTAGCCCGCGATCTCCGGCCAGCGCAGTTCCACGCCGGCCGCGGAGAGGCGGTCCTGGAAGTCGGCCAGCAGGCGGGGGGTGCCGCGGACCGCGCGCGGGGACTCGCCCCGCGCCAGACAGAAGTCGGCGAGCAGGCCGGCGACCTCGCCGACGTTCCACTCGACCGGGTGCAGCCGGTAGCTGCCGTTGGTGATGTGGGTGGTGCCGATGTTCTTGCCGGCGGGGAGCAGGTTCTCGACCCGCTGCGGGATCAGCGCGCCGAGTGGGATCTCGAACGGGCAGGAGCCCACGTCGATGTAGTTGTCGCCGCCGGTCGACGGGTGCAGGTCGATGCGGTACATCCCCACGCCGATCGAGTCGGGGTAGGCGACGGCGCCGTGGTGGCCGCGGACGGCCAGCGACAGGTCCTGCTCGACCACCGTGTACTCGGCGCGGATGCGCCGGGACTCCCGGATGTAGGGCGCCTGCGCCAGGCCGTCGCGGCTGCCGGTCACGTCACCGCGCAGGCGCAGGCCGGGGAAGCCGGTCCCGCCGTCCGGCCGGGGCGCCTCGGTCTGCAGCCAGTAGAGGACCGAGTACGACAGCTCGCGGGCCTTGCTCAGGTGCCACGACGCGTTCGGCACGTCGATGACGGGGCCCTCGAAGTAGTCGATCATCGGCCAGTTCACCAGCGTGATGTCGCTGCCGTACGCGCCGTCGGTGAAGTTGCGGCGGGCGGCGATGCGTCGGAACGTCCAGAGGTTGCCGTCGCCGGGGTTGACCCGCTGGTCGGCGTTGACGGCCAGCGGGTCGTCGTCCGGGTTGGGGGTGAAGCTGCGTTCGACGATCTCCAGGGTGCGCGGGTGCGGCGACCGCCAGGACAGCAGCCGGTCGCCCCAGAAGTCGGGCTTGTAGTCGCGCCAGAAGTCGTACCCGGCCGGGCGGTCGATGGTGTGGTCGCCGTCGACGTGGTCGAGGGCGAAGCAGACGGAGACGGCCTGCATGTTCATCGGCTGCGCCTCGGCCGGCGCGCTGGGCTCGCCGGTGTCCGCCTGCGACTCGAAGCCGGTGACGTACTCGGTGCCGGTCAGCGGCAGCAGCTCGCCGGTCTCGGTGGCGTCGAGGACGTACGGGGCGGTGATGTCGATCCGGTCGTCGCGGTCGCGGTGCGCGACGGTCACCGCGACCACCCGGTCCCCGTCGGTCTCCGCGGCGACGGGCCGGTACGGCTGGAGCACGGTCAGCCGGCCGGAGCCGCGGTACGGCGCCAGCATCTGCTCGATGACGGCGACGGCCACCCGGGGCTCGTGGCAGATCCGGCTGACCCAGCCGGCGCCGGGGTTCAGGTCCGTCCAGGCCCGGGACCGTTCGGTGAGCGGGTAGTGCCGGCGGTAGTAGTCGCGGATCCCGCTGCGCAGGGCCCGGTAGCTCGCCGTGGCACCGAACTGTTCGATCCAGGAGTGCTCGTCCGGCGGGACCGCCTGGCTGGTGAGCTGCCCGCCGAGCCAGTCGAACTCCTCGGTCAGGATGACCGACCGGCCGGACCGGGCCGCGGCGAGCGCCGCCGCCACCCCGCCCAGCCCGCCCCCGACGACGAGGACGTCCGCACGCATCTGTACCACTTGCTTCCTTCCGGTTGCACGGTCACCGCTCAGGCGCGGCCGACCGCCGATCAGGGGCGCCGAGGGTGTCACCCTCGACGAGTTCGCAGGGGAGCAGTCGCTGCTGCACACCGTCGGCGCTGCCGTCGATGACAGCGGCCAGCACCTCGACCGACTGCCGGCCCATCTCCTCGCGCGGAATGCGGAACCCGGTGAACGCCAGGTCGGTGGGAACCGGGACGGTCGGGTCGCCGAGAGTCAGGATCGACAGGTCACCGGGCACGCTCAGGCCGCGCCGCCGGGTGGCCAGCTCCAGCGCCACGGCGGTGGCGAAGTCCTCCACGAAGGCGACGGTGGTCGCCTCGGCCAGCAGGTCGTCCAGGATCGCCTCGGCGTCCCGGGCGACGGTCGTCAGGTGGCGGGCGCTCTCCGCGGCCGTGGCGGCGGCGACGAACCCCCGCCGCCGGTCCTCCGAGGACTCCGCGGTGGTGCCCATGTTCAGGTAGGCCAGGCGCCGGTGTCCGCGGGCGAGGGCCAGGCCGACCAGTTCGCCCACCGCCGTGGCGTAGTCGGCGCCGACGTACGGCACCGGACCCCCGGCGTCGTCGCGGCGGCCCACGGCGACGTAGGGGAAGCCGTCGCGGTTGAGCCGGTGCAGTTCGGCGGCGTCGATCTCCCGCCCGAGCAGGATGCACCCGTCGGCCAGCCGTAGCCGGTTGTCCTGGTGGAAGATGCGTCGCCGGCCGTCGATCACCGGGGCGCTGGTGAACAGCAGCAGATCGCAGCCGGCCCGTTCCGCGTACTCCTCGATGCCGAGCAGGAAGGGGTGGAAGAAGTCGCGGCTGCCGCTGGGGAACGCGGGCTCGTAGGTGAACACGCCGATGATCCGGTTGAACCGTGCGGCGAGCCGGCGGGCCACGGGATCGGCGGCGTACCCGGTCTCGGCGATGGCCCGCAGCACGCGGTCGCGGGTCTCGGGCGCGATCCGGACGTCGGCGTCGGCGCGGTTGTTGAGCACCAGCGACACGGTCGCCTGACTGACGCCAGCCAGCCGCGCGATGTCACGCTGCGTGACACGTCGGGGCGTAGAGGGCACGGCGGGGTCCTTCCGGTGCGGCTAATGCGTATTAGCGCTCGGCGTTGGGGAGGAGCCTCGCGGCCCGACCGGGTTTGTGTCAAGAGGTCGGCGGAAGATTTCGGCGGGATGAACTCCCAGGAGTAATGCGGATTAGCGATCGGGTCACCGGGCGGTCGGACGCCCGTGACGCCGCCACCGGCGGGCGGCCGGCGCGAGCGACGGTCGCTGTGCCGGCCCTCTTGACAGGGCGCGCCCCGGTCGAGCAACATTCGAGAAACATAGATGCTAATACGTATTAGTAGCCGGCGAGGCGCTCCGCCCGCCGGCGGTGGTCACCTGGATGCCTCACCCAGCGTGACGTCGCGCTGCATCGGCCGCCGCAGCGCGACACGCGACGTCCACAGTCGGCAGGGGCGCGACCGTCCACGCCCCCGTGCTTCCTCTGCGCCGACGGCCCGCGCACGAGCAACCGGTCCCGGGGACGGCCGGGAAGTCCGCCACCCCACCAACAGAGCAGGAAGACCGATGACGAGAGCACCTGTCCCACTGCCGCGCCGGGCCGCCGTCGCGGCGGCCAGCGCGGGCATGCTGGCCGCCGCCCTGACCGGCGCCGCTCCGGCCGCCGCCGCACCGGCGGTGGACTTTCCGCACTTCACCTACGCGGGCACCGCGTTCGACAAGAGCACCCTGACCTACAACCCGACCAACGAGTTCATCTTCCCGAGCGTCATCCGGGCCGCCGACTACTTCCCCAACCCGCTCGGCACGTACTACCTGTACTACGCGCCCCACGAGCGTCCCGGCGGGATCGCCCTGGCGTACGCCGACTCGATCGACGGCCCGTGGACCGAGTACCGGGCCAATCCGTTGATCAGCAACACCTGGCTGCCCCACTACCCGACGGTCAGCCACATCTCCTCGCCGCACGCGATCTGGGTCGAGGGCGAGCGCAAGCTGTTCCTCTACTTCCACGGCGAGAACTCGATCACCCGGTACGCCACCTCCGAGGACGGCATCCACTTCAGCTACGGCGGAACGGCGATCAGGCAGGACGCCACCACCGGCGGGGAGACCTCCTACGCCCGGGTCTTCGAACAGTCGGTGCCGCGGCTGGGCAGCCGCTACCTGATGCTCTTCATGGACAACCCCACCGCAGCGCCGCCCGGGCCGACCGGGCCGGTGTCCCGCCGGATCCGCTGGGCGGTCTCCGCGGACGCGCGGACCTGGACGATCCAGCCCGACCCGATCGTGACCCCGCAGGGCGTCGAGGGGCCGAACGCCTCGGGACCGTTCTTCCTCCGGTGGAACGGCCGCAACCTGGTGGTCTTCCACGCGGCCGACGGCAACATGCACGCCGTGGACGTCGGCGACGACTTCGACCGGGAGGTCCACCTCGGCGTCGTGCACGACTCGATGGCCGTCGCGCCGGACCTGGGCCGGTCGGCCGCGCCGACGTTCTACTTCGACGGCCGCACGGCGCACATGTACTACGAGGCCGGCGGCCGGCTCACCGCGACGATCGGCCACGCCGTCGCCAGCCTGGACCAGCCGGTGCCGGCCCGGGAGCTGGACTGCGTGGTGGACCGACCGGTCCTGTGGCCGCCGAACCACGAGCTGGTCGACGTCACCGTGACGGCGGACCTGCGCGACGGCGTGCTCGGCCCCAACGCGTTCCGCCTGACGAACGTGACCGGCGGCGACACCGCGGACGTCAGCGGCTTCACCAGCGGCACGCCGGACACCAGCGGGCAGCTGCGGGCGGAACGGGCCGGTGACGGCGGGGACCGGGTCTACACCCTGACGTACGCGGGACACGACGAGATCGGCCGGCCGGTCGGCTGCACCGTGACCGTCACCGTGCCGCACGACCAGCGCGGCAGCTGACCGCAGCCGTCGCGCGGCGCGTGACCGACCCGCCCGTGCCGGCGAGGCCCGGCCACCGCCCCCTCGCCGGCCCCCGGACCGGAACGAGCGCCGGCCGCACCCCCCTCCCGGTGCGGCCGGCGCTCGTCGGGTCGCCCGGCCCGCGCCGGCCGGCTCGACCCGGGCGTTACGACGTCGCCGCGACCGGCTCCGTCGGCCGTGTCCGCACCGGCGGCGACGCCGGCCGCGACAGGGCGCTCGGCCACCAGGTGCGGCGGCCGATCTCCAGAGCCAGGGCCGGTACGAGCAGGCTGCGCACCAGGAACGTGTCCAGCAGCACGCCGACCCCGACGATGACGGCCGACTGCACCGACGGCACGAGCGGCAGCACGCTGAGCGCGCCGAAGGTGGCCGCCAGCACCACGCCGGCGCTGGTGATGACGCCGCCGGTGACCGTCAGCGCGTGCAGCACGCCGCGCCGGTGCCCGAGCCGCGCCGTCTCCTCCCTGGCCCGGGTGGCCAGGAAGATGGTGTAGTCCACCCCGAGGGCGACCAGGAACAGGAACGTCTGCAGCGGGATGCCGACGAACAGCTTGGTGTAGCCCATCGCGTCGAGGATCAGCCCGGCCGCGCCCATCGCGGCGACGTAGGACAGCACGACGCTGGCCAGCAGCAGCAGCGGCGCGACCAGGGCCCGCAACAGCAGCACCAGCACGGCGAACACCACGGCCAGGATCAGCGGGACGACGATCCGGTTGTCGCGGCCGACCGTGCGTTCCTCGTCGAGCAGGTACGCGCTGTCGCCGCCGACGAGCGCCTGCGCGCCGGGTACGGCGTGCACGGCGGTGCGGAGCCGCTCGACGGTCCGCAGCGCGGCGTCGCTGTCCGGCGTGTCGGCGAGGACGGCCGCGACGCGCACCCAGCGGCCGTCGGGGGAGCGCTGCGGCTCGCCGACCTCGGCGACCCCCGGGACCGCGCGGGCGGCGGTGACCACCTCATCGGCCGTGCCGGCGGTGGCGAGGATCTCGGCGGGCGCCACGGTTCCGCTCGGGTAGTGCGCCGCGATCATCCGCTGCCCGGTGACCGAGCCGACCTCGGTGGTGAACGACTGGTCACCGGGCATGCCGATGCTGAGGTTGCCGATGCCGAAGGTGAGGGCGACCAGGGCCGCCGCCGTGCCCATCCACACCGCGCGCGGGCGGCGGCCGACGACGCCCGCGATCCGGCGCCACAGCCCGTGCCCGGCCGCCGCGTCGTGCCCGGCCGCGTCGGGGTCGTGGCGGGGCACGAACGGCCAGAACAGCCACCGGCCGAAGACGACCAGCACGGCGGGCAGCAGCGTGGTCATGGCGAGGAAGGCCGCCGCGATGCCGACCGCGCCGACCGGGCCCAGCCCTCGGGTGGCCGGCAGTTGCGCGGCGAGCAGGCACAGCAGGCCGACCGCGACGGTCGCCGCCGAGGCGCAGATGGCGCCGATCGACCGCCGCAGCGCCACGGCCATCGCCGCGTGCCGGTCGGCGTGGCGGCGCAGCTCCTCGCGGTACCGGGCGATGAGCAGCAGGGCGTAGTCCACGCCGACGCCGAAGACCAGCACCGTGAGGATGCTCTGGCTCTGGAAGTCGACGGCCAGGCCGCCGTGCTCGGCCAGCAGGTAGACGACCGCGCTGGCGAGCTGGTTGGCCAGCGCGACCGTGATGAGCGGGATCAGCCACAGGACGGGGCTGCGGTAGGTGACGAGCAGCAGCAGTGCGACGGTGGCCGCGGTCGCGAGCAGCAGGGCGGTGTCCATGCCGGCGAACGCGTCGAAGACGTCCTCCGTGGCGCCGGCCTCGCCGGTGAGCGCGGTGCGCAGCCCGTCGGGTGTGTCGGCGGCCAGCCGGTCCCGGATGTCGGCCACCGCGTCGGCCCGTTGCTCGTCGTCGCCGGCGACCGGGAACGACACCAGCACCGCCCTGCCGTCCTCGCTCGGCACCGGGGGCGGCACCTGGCCGCCGTCGGCGTACCGGGCGAACGCGGCGCGGTCGCCGTCGACCTTCGCGCGATCGGCGTCGGTGAGCCCGCTGTCGCGTACGTAGACGGCGACCGCGAGGGGCGCCTGCGAGTCGGGGAACGCGGCCTCCGCCCGCTGCACGGCGCGGCTGTGTTCCACGCCGGCGGGCAGCGCTCCGAGGGTGTCGTTGTTCTGCACCTCGGTCAGCTTGAGCGCCAGTGGCCCGGCGACGGCGACGAGGACGAGCCAGAAGACGAGCATCGCGTACTTGGTGCGTCGGCCGGACGGTATGCCGGCCAGTCGTTGCCGCCGGGACATGTCGGGTCTCTCCTGCCTGGTTGTGGTCACGCCTTGAATCCTTCGGCCGGCGCGGGCCGGGGTCAGGGGTGTCAGGTCCCGAACGGAGGTGGTGGTAACACCACCGATTCCGGCGGGACCGGTGGCGCAGAATGGGCGCCGTGGACAGCTCCGTACGCGCGTTCGTCCGGCAGTGGATCCGGCCGGGGGCGCTCGCCGCCGCGCTGGGCCTGGCGGTGTCCCTGCTCAGCCTGACCACCAACGTGGCGCTGTTCGTGCTGTCGGTGGTGTCGCTCGCGCTCATCCCCGCCTTCGGCATCGGGTTCGCGTTGTTCCCCGCGGTGACCGTGCTGGTGCGGTGGTCGGTGGGGCTGCAACGCCGGTTGGCCGGGTGGGGCGGCACGCCGATCGCGTCGCCGTACCCGCCGGTGCCCGAGGACGCCCGGCTCGGCACGTGGCGGCGGTTCCGCTGGGTGGTCGGCGACGCGTCGACGTGGCGGGACTTCGCCTGGCTGGTGCCGGGCGCGGTGACGGGCGGGGCGTGCCTGCTGGCGTTCGTCCTGCCGGTGTACGGGCTGGAGGGCGTCCTGCTGGTGCCCGTGGTCCTGTTCCTCACCATCGACTGGTACGGCTACGGCGTGTTCTGGCCGATGGACAACCTCGTGCAGGCGGTGCTGTCCGTACCCCAGGGGTGGCTGTTCCTGTCCGCGGGCATGGTGGCCGCGCCGTGGCTGCTGTGGCTGCACTTCCGCTTCGCCGGCTTCTTCCTGGCCCCGACCCGGGCGCAGGAGTTGGCGCTGCGGGTCCGCCACCTCACCGCCACCCGGGCCGACACCGTCGACACCCAGGCCGCGGAGCTGCGGCGGATCGAACGCGATCTGCACGACGGGGCGCAGGCCCGGCTGGTCGCGCTGCGGATGAGCATCGGCCTGGCCGAGAAGCTCATGGCCGACGACCCGGCCGCGGCGCAGCGCCTGCTCACCGAGGCGCAGGAGGCCAGTGGCCGGGCCCTGGTCGAGCTGCGCGACCTGGTCCGCGGCATCTACCCGCCGGTGCTCGCCGAGCGCGGCCTGGCCGGCGCCGTACGGGCGCTCGCCCTGGCCGTGCCGCTGCCCGTGGACCTCGACGTCGAGCTGCCCGGCAGCCCGCCGGCGGCGGTCGAGTCCGCGGCCTACTTCGCGGTGGCCGAGGCGCTGACGAACGCCACCAGGCACAGCGGCGCGGCGCGGGTCTGGATCCGCCTGGCGTACGGGGACGGGACGTTGACCATGGTGGTCGGCGACGACGGCCGGGGCGGCGCGAGGCCGGAGTCGGGGACCGGCCTGTCGGGCGTGCACCGCCGTCTGGCAGCGTTCGATGGCACGATGACCGTGACGAGTCCGCCCGGCGGACCGACTGTCGTGACCATGGAGCTGCCGTGCGAGTTGTCATCGCGGAGGATCTCGCCCTCCTCCGGGACGGGCTGACGCGCATCCTCGACGCGTTCGGCTGCCAGGTGGTGGAGGCCGTCGCCGACGGGCCGTCGGTGTTGCCGGCGCTGGTCCGGCACCGCCCGGACGTCGCGGTCGTCGACGTACGCCTGCCGCCGACCTTCACCGACGAGGGGCTCCAGGCGGCGCTGCAGGCCCGGACCCGGCTGCCGGGCCTGCCGATCCTCGTGCTGTCCCAGCACGTCGAGCAGTTGTACGCCCGTGAGCTGCTCTCCGATCGCGGCGGGGGAGTGGGCTACCTGCTCAAGGACAGGGTGTCCAACGTCGACCAGTTCGTCGACGCGGTGCGCCGGGTGGCCGCCGGGGGCATGGTGATGGACCCCGAGGTCGTCTCCCAACTCCTCGCCCGCAACGCGGCGGCGCAGCCGTTGCGGGAGCTCACCGGGCGGGAGCGCGAGGTGTTGGGCCTGATGGCCGAGGGCCGCTCGAACGCGGCGATCGCCGGACGGCTGTTCGTCACCGAGAAGGCGGTCAGCAAACACATCAACAACATCTTCAGCAAGCTGGGCATGCCCCCGTCCGACGACGACAACCGTCGGGTGCTCGCGGTCCTCGCCTACCTGCACGGGTGAGCGGCTCCTGGCGGGCGGGGGAGTTCCCGGCCGACGCCACGGTCAGCCTGCTTCCGCGCGGCGGGCGGCGGCGCGCCGGTCCTCGTCGCGCCGGGCGGCCTGGCGGGCTCGCCACTCGTCGGCCAGCACCGACCAGATCTCGAGGTCGATCCGTCCGCCCGCCCGGTCCGGGTAGACCTGCCGCAGTGTGCCGTCGCGGCTCATCCCCAACCGCCGCGCGACGGCGATGCTGCGGACGTTCTCGGCGTTGGTGCGCCACTCGACACGGTGGATGCCGCGCTCCTCGACGGCCCAGTCGATGATCCGTTCCGCGGCGCGGGTGATCAGCCCGTGGCCCTGCGCGCCGGGTTCCAGCCAGCAACCCGCCTCGGACACCCCAAGAGTGGTGTCGAAGGAGACGAACATGACGCCGCCGACCAGCGAGCCGTCCAGCCAGATTCCCCAGATCCCGCCGGCGTCCTGGGCCCGCCTCTCCGCGTAGCGCCGCAGGACCGTGCGCGCCTGGGCGAGGTCCTGGGCGACGAACGAGGGCGACACCCACGGCGCGATGTGCTCGCGTGCCCGGTCCAGGTGGGCGAGGAACTCCCCGGCCTGCCACACCTCGAGCGGGCGCATCTCGGCCGAGCCGGTGAGGGGCAGTGCGAACATCGGCGGCCTCCGTACATAACGAACGTTTGGTATGTACGCTAACAGGCCATGAGCCCGCCCCGCACCGACCACGACTCCCGCCGCCGGAAGGTCTCGGAGGCGGTCTGGCGGGTCCTCGCCGAGCACGGCTTCCAGGGCCTCACCCTGCGCGCCGTGGCGGCGGCCCTCGGGGCGTCGACCGGGCTCGTCACCCACTACTTCGCGGGCAAGCGCGAGCTGGTCGCCCACGCCCTGGACATCCTCGAAGCGCGCACCGCGCACCGCCCCCGCCACGCCGCCCCCGCGCCCGGGCTGACGGCGCTCCGCACCCACCTGCTCAACATCCTCCCGCTGACGCCGGACGCGGCGGCGATGAACCGGATCTGGGTCGGCTCCTGGGACGTGGCTCTCTCCGACCCGGACCTGTTCGCTGCCCAACGTCTCCGCTACGCGCGCATCCGCGCCGACCTCCGCGAGTCCATCCAGGACGCCCAGCGTCGGGGCGAGCTGCCCGACGGCGACGCGGACCGGCTCGCGGCGACCGTGCTGTCCTTCACGCACGGCCTGGTGGTGCAGGCGCTGTTCGACCCCGAAGGGTTCCCTGCCGCGTCGCAGACCGAACTGGTCGACGGCTTCCTCACCGCACTCGCCCGCTGACGGCCCCCTGTCGGAGTGCGCCGACCTCCGCCACGGCGGGGCCGGCGCGGTTCCGGCTCGAGGGTCCCGCGACGGAAGCGACCTGTCCTATAGTCTTACTGTCGTAGGACAATAGGGAGGCAGCGGCGAGTGATCGAGTTCGTGCTGGACGGGCGCTCGAAGGTGAACACCTACATGCAGCTGGTGCAGCAGGTGAAGCAGGCCCTGCGGGTGGGACTGCTGGTTCCCGGGGACCAACTGCCCAAGGTCCGCGACGTCGCGCAGTCGCTGGCCATCAATCCGAACACGGTGCTGAAGGCGTACCGCGAACTGGAGATCGAGGGCCTGGCGGAGGGGCGCCCGGGCGTCGGCACCTTCGTCAGACGCACCCTCGCCGGGGCGTCGCTGCCCAACCAGGCCGAGTTGCGGGCGGACCTGGTGGCCTGGCTGCACCGCGCACAGCAGGCCGGGCTGACGCCGGAGGACATCACCGCGCTGGTGGAGACGACCATGCGGGCCGCGCTCCCGGTCGAGGCACCGCAGCAGAAAACCACGTCGCCAGGATGAGAGGACACGCCATGGAAGCCGTGCTGGAGACCGACCAGTTGGGCAAACGATACGGAAGACAGTGGGCGTTGCGGCACTGCTCGCTGCGCCTGCCGGGCGGGCGCATCGGCGCCCTGGTCGGGCCCAACGGGGCGGGCAAGAGCACCCTGCTGCACCTGGCGGTGGGCCTGCTGCGGCCCGACGCCGGCGCGGTGCGGCTGTTCGGGCAGTCGCCCTACGACAACCCGTCGGCCCTGGCCGACATCGGCTTCGTCGCCCAGGACACGCCGCTGTACCGGGACTTCACCGCCGCCGAGCTGATCACCACGGGAGGTCGGCTCAACCGTCGCTGGGACGCGACCCTGGCCCGGACCCGCCTGGCGGACCTCGGCATCCCACCGAACAAGCCGGTCGGCAAGCTCTCCGGTGGGCAGCGGGCCCAGGTGGCCCTCGCCCTCGCCATGGCGAAGCGTCCCCGGCTCCTGCTGCTCGACGAGCCCGTGGCCAGCCTCGACCCGCTCGCCCGTCGGGAGTTCCTGCAGACGCTGATGGGCAGCGTCGCCGACGCCGGCACGACGGTGCTGCTCTCCTCGCATCTGCTGGCCGACGTGGAACGGGTCTGCGACTACCTCATCGTGCTGCACTCCGCCGAGGTCCGGCTCTCCGGTGCCGTCGAGGACCTGGTCGCCGCGCACCGGCGTCTGATCGGTCCCCGGCACGACGGCGGGTCGATCCCCGGCGTCGCGGACGTCGTCCGCGCCAGCCACACCGACCGGCAGTCGACCCTGCTGGTCCGCACCGACGGGCCCGTCGCCGACCCGCGTTGGAGCGTGCGCGACGTGGCATTGGAGGACGTCATCCTGGCCTATCTCGCCGACGGCGACGACGCACCGGCCAGCCACGAGGACTGGGGGGTGCCGGCATGATCTGGCTTGCCTGGCGGCAACACCGCAGGGACGCGCTCCTCGCCCTCGTCGGGCTCGCGATCCTGGGCGCCTTCCTGGTCGTCAGCGGCCTGGCCATGCGCAACGCCTTCGACGACTACGGCCTGCCGGAGTGCGTGGCCGCGGGCGACCAGGGTCCGGGCCCCGGGCTCGGCGAGACCTGCAACCGGGCCTTCAACCAGTTCTACGACCAGTTCGACACGCTGAGCCTGGCGGGCATCCTCTTCCTCGTGCTGCCGCTGCTGGTCGGTCTCTTCTGGGGGGCGCCGCTGGTGGCCCGCGAGGTCGAGCAGGGCACCCACCGGTTCGTCTGGACCCAGGGGGTCGGCCGGCGGCACTGGGCGCTGGTGAAGTTCGGGTTCGTCGGAGCCGGCGCTCTCCTGGTCTCCGTCGGCTACGGCCTCGGCATGTCCTGGTGGCTGACCCCGCTCAACGAGGGCTGGCGGCAGAGCCGGTTCGACGCGTTCTTCTTCGACATGCAGGGCGTGGCACCGATCGGGTACACCCTCTTCGCGGTCGCGCTGGGCGTCTTCGCCGGCACGGTCTGGCCCCGGACGATGCCCGCGATGGCCGGCACCCTCGCCGGCTTCCTCGGCCTGCGCGTCGCCCTTGCCGCGCTGGTCAGGCCCCGCTACCTGCCGGCCCGCGAGCTGACCTACCCGGTGTACGCCTCCGCCGGGGAGCCGCCCCGCGGAGCCGGCGACTGGGTGCTCTCCAGCGGCGTTCGCGACGCCGCCGGCAAACTCGTCGCCCCCAACGCCGAGGTCATCTGTCCGTCCGGCGCGACCGGGCCCGGCGGGCGGGCCTGCGGCGCCGACCTGGGCCTCGGGCCGGGCGCCTACAACTGGCAGCTCTACCAGCCCGAGAGCCGGTTCTGGCTGTTCCAGGGCATCGAGACCGGCATCTTCGTCGCGCTCGCGGCGCTGCTGCTCTTCCTGGCCGTGCGTCGCATCCGTCGCATCGCCTGACCGCTCCGCCGCCCCCGTCGCCCGCCGGGGGCGGCGGGGGCGCGCGAAACATACCTTCATTGCCGGAGTGTCAACATGTAGACAATCTTCCTCGTTCTGTCTATCGTCAGCACCACTTAGCGATGTCCTTCGATTTGAAAGAGGTCGTCAATGGTGCACATCAGACGATGGGCCGGCATCGCCACGGCCCTGCTGGCGACAGAACTCCTGGTCGCGGGCACCGCTGCGCACGCCGCCCCGGCGGCACCGGACGCGGCACCGCCGAGCGTCGAGCAGGCGGTCACCGCCAAGCTGCTCGGGCAGGCCAGGGCCGCCGGCGAGGCGCACGCCGACGCGTCGGACACCCGGGTCACCGTCACCCGCAACAGCGGCCGGTGGGCCTTCGGCACCGCCGTCACCGTCACCTCCCACGAGGAGGACATCCACCCGACCGGCGCGATCTTCATCGCCCGGGCCGAGGCCGGCGGATGGCGGGTCGGCTTCGACGGCGAGGCGGAGTTCAGCGCGCTGGCCGCCGAGTCGCCCCTGGTCGGCAAGCAGGAGCGGGAGGTCCTCACCCGCGCCCCGAGCACGATGTACGCGGGCGGCGACTACCGGACCGGCATGGCCCTGCCGTTCGCGGTCGGCCAGACGTGGACGCTGACCAGCGGCCCGCACGGCTGGGGCGGCTACGAGGCGCCGTACAGCTCGATCGACCTGGCCGGCGGCGACCAGGTGGTCCGCGCGGCACGGGCCGGCACGGCGTACACGATGTGCACCGGCTGGATCCGGGTGATCCACGACCGGGGCTACTCCACGGACTACTACCACCTGTGGAGCAGCATCTCGGTCAACGGCGCCGCCGTCGGCCAGGGCGCCTACCTGGGCTACACGGGCACCGACGTCACCTGCGGCGGGGCGGCGTACGGCCGGCACGTCCACTTCGGGCTGCGGCAGAACAGCGCCTACGTGCCCATCGCCGGTCACGGCCTCGGCAAGTGGGTGTTCGAGAACGGCGCCGCCGCCTACCAGGGCGGCGCGCGGCACGGCTCGACCTGGCGGGGCGCCGGCGGCGCGATCTACAACTACGGCGCGCTGGGCTTCAACCAGGCGGTCGTCGACGCCAACGGCGGGGGTACGCTGACCCGGCGGTCCGGCCCCGGCGCCGGCTACGCCGCGCTCGGCTCGGTGGCCGACGGCGCCACCGTCACCGTCTCCTGCTCCGCCAACGGCTCCAGCCACACCGGGCGGTACGGCACCACCGCGCTGTGGAACCGGCTCAGCGACGGCAGTTGGGTCTCCGACGCCTACCTGTGGACGGGCGTGAACGGCCCGATCAACGGCTGGTGCTGACCGGCCCGACCTGACCACGGCACACGGGCCTCCGCCACCTCGGCGGAGGCCCCTCGGCGTGCGGGGCGGGGGCACCACGCACCCCCGCCCCGGGCTCACCGGGTCACGCCGCGCGGCACGAGGCCAGCACGCCGACCACGCCGGCACCGGGCTCGCGCAGCGGCAGCCCGGTCGACGCCGCCGGACACCGGGGCACGGTGAGGTCGTAGACGCCCCGGCCGAACGTCGCCGCGGTGAGCTGCCGGCTCGGCTCGTGGTAGCGCAGGTACATCACGGCCGCCGCCGGCAGTTCCGCGCCGAGCGCGGCCCACTCGCCGCCGTTCCATGCCGAGACGAACACCCCGACGTCCGTGCCGACCAGCAGCAGGCCGTCGGAGGTCGGCACCACCGAGTTCACCGGCGCGTCGGGCAGGCCCCGGCCGATGTCCGTCCAGGTGCGACCGCCGTCGCGGGTCATCATGACGTGCGCGCGGTCGCTGCCCGACCGGAAGGCGGAAAACGTGGCGTACGCGATGTTCGCGTCCGTCGGGTGCACCGCCACCCGGGTCACCCAGGTGCCCGGCAGTTGCGCGGGGTCGACCCGGCTCCAGGTGGCCCCGAGGTCGTCGGTCCACCACAGCCTGCCGTCGTCCGTGCCGACGTAGAGCTTGTCGCCGTCGGTCGGGGCCGCCGCGATCGTGGTGATCGTGCCCCACGGGTAGCCGGACGGATCGTTCGGCCCGCCGCCGGTGAGGTCCGGGCTGATGGCCGCCCAGGTGCGGCCGTTGTCCGTCGACCGGTTGACGACGTTGCCGGCGTAGTACATGACGTTCGGGTCGCTCGGGTCGAACTGCAGCGGCGTCAGCCAGTTGCGCCGCTCGGAGGTCGTCTGGCCGGGGCCGATGGACTGGCGCGGGGCGGCGCCGGCGTGCTCCGAGCGGTAGCAGGAGCCGTACTGGCTGCAGCCGAAGACGATGTCCGGGTTCTCCGGATGGATGATCACCTGGAGACCGTCGCCGCAGCCGATGGCGTTCCACGGGCCGCCCACGCCCGTGTAGCCCCGGTTGCAGCCGTTGTCCTGGGCGCCGCCGACCTTCAGCGCCGGGTCGGTCTCCGCGACGTCCACCGTGTAGAACTGCGTGTACGGCTCGTACGTGGACTTGACCCAGCCGCTCACCCCGTTGCTCTCGGAGCGGTAGAAGCCGCCGTCGTTGCCGAGGTAGGCCCGGCCCGGCACCTTGGGATCCCAGCGCACGACGTGCTGGTCGGCGTGGACGCCGCCGACGTTGCCGAAGCTCTGCGCGCCGTCGGTCGAGCGGCGCAGGTTCACCCCGGTGAGGAACACGTGGTCGGCGTCCGCGGGATCGACGAAGAGCTTGCCGAACCACCAGCTGAAGGTGGACTGGGACGCCTGGTTGGCGTTGACCGGGGTCTGCGTCCAGGTGTCGCCGCCGTCGTCCGAGCGGTAGAAGGCGCGGAACGGGCCGAGGGCGGTGCCGACGTACGCGTACAGCCGCTCGGGGTTGCTCGGGGCGAGGGCGAGGCCCCAGCGACCCTGGTCGGCGTCGGTGGGCAGCCCGTTGGTCATCCGCTGCCAGTTCCGACCGCCGTCGTCGGAGCGCCACAGGCTGGAGCCGGGCCCGCCGTAGGTGCGCTGGTGCGGCTCGCGCAGGTGGTCCCACAGCGCCGCGTAGACCCGGTTCGGGTTCTGCGGGTCGATGACGACCTCGGTGGCCCCGGTGGTGGCGTTCGGCGGGGCGAGGGCCTGTCGCCAGGTGTCCCCGCCGTCCTCGGAGAGGTAGACGCCCCGCTCGCCGCCGGGCACGAACAGGTTGCCGGCGGCCGCGGCGAAGATCCGGTCCTGGTTGCCCGGGTCGATGGCGAACCGGGCGATCGCGTGGCTGTTCTCCAGGCCGACGCGCTGCCACGTGCGGCCCCGGTCGCGGGAACGGTAGACCCCGTCGCCGCCGAAGGTGATCGAGCCGCCGCCCGGCTGCGCCTCGCCGGTGCCGGCGAAGAGCACGCCGTCGCTGGTCATCGCGACCGCGCCCATGCTCTGCGTCCCGCCGTCCGGCCACGCGGCCTCGAAGGTGGCGCCCGCGTCGGCCGAGCGCCAGATGCCGCCGGAGGCGGCGGCGACGAACACCTGGTTGGCGACCTGCGGGTCGACGGCGATGTCCACCACCCGGCCGCCGATGTTGCTCGGGCCGAAGAAGCGCCAGTCCCGGTCGGCGAGGTGGCGGTAGACGCTGCGGGTGCGGGCGGCGAGCTGGTTCGCCTCGCCGCGGGCCTTCGCGTACTTGGCGGCCGACAGGTTCGTGCTGCCGTCGCTGAGCCGCTGGGCGGTCATCCACTCGGCCGGCAGCTCCATCGGGCCGGTGGGGCTGCTGGTGGCCAGCGACTCCTCGCCGCGGGCCGACGGTGTCGAGGTCGTCAACGCGGCCGCGGTCAGCAGCGCCAGGGCGGCTGCCACCGGCAGGGCGCGTCTGCCTCGGACGAGGGTGGGACTCATGCGGTATCTCCCGTCCACGTGCGGGTGCGACCGGGAACCAGTCGTCTGTCGCACGCTAGACAGCCGGGTGACCGGCGTCACCCGGCAACTGTTGGGATTCCGGTCGTCGGGTTAGGACACCTGTCGAGCCCAATCTCCAGAGCCCCGTCGAGCGGCCGTGAACGGTGATCCGGGTGGCGGGTCCGGTCGGCTCGCTGGTCGCCTCGGCTGACGTGCGCCGATTGCGGCGCCCTGCCTGCCCTCGTCGACGATTCGTCTTCAGTGAGGTCGTTGGCGCTCGCACCGTGGGTGCCGACGTATTCATCCGGCCCTTTATGATCTCCCGCATGTCATCCCAGCGTGTGATTCAGGGCGGCGCGGTCCCGTCCGGCAGTCCCGTCAACGATGTCGCGGTGATCGAGGTGGACGGGCGTCCCCTGGTGGTGTGCGCCGACCAGGGGAACGACGTGTGGACCTGGGATGTGCTTGGTGACGAGTGGACCAGGCGCCCACTGGAAGACCTCAGGGAATACGACGAGGACGACGAGGACGACGAGTACGACGAGGAAGACGAGGACGACGAGGACGACGGGCTCGCTCCCCACCTTTACCCCGACTTCATGCACGTCGGGGCAGAGGTCGTGGGTGGGCGGGTCGTGCTGGCCACGGGCGGTCACCACCAGGGGCCGGCCCTGTGGGACCTGCTGAGCGGCGAACTGCTCAGCGGCGTGATACTGAGCCATGGCGGCGTTCACGCGCTGGACACGGCGTGTCTGGACGGGCGTCTGGCCATCGTCACGGGTAACTCCGTGCCGGAGCACTACGAGTGGGACCCGTCCTCCCCCGAGTGGATCGACGAGCGACGCCGGGAGCTTCCCGGGCACTCGGATGACATGGGAGACCTCAAACTTTCGCGGATCGGCGGGCGCATGCTCGTCGCATCGGTGTCCGGCGACGACGTGCTGGTGACGGATCTGGAACGCGGCGAACGGCTGCACGCGATGGCCGGCGCCGGCATCTTCCGCGCTGTCGTGCTGTCCGAGGGCATGGTGGCGGCCGTGAACGACGCCGGTGTCCTCTGGCGCTGGAGCCTGGCCGACGCCAGGCCGATCACGGATCCGATCAGGGTCCACGACACCGAGGTCCTGGCCATGGACGCCACCGCGTTCGGGGGGCGCACGCTTGCGGTGACCGGCGGCGACGACGGAACCGCACGGATCTGGGACCTCACCCAGGGCGTTCAGATCGGACCGGCCCTGACCGGCCACAAGCTCCGGATCAACGCGGTGGCCGTGACGGAGATCCGAGACCGCCCGGTCGCCGTGACCGCCGGCCAGGACGGCCTGGTCCAGGTCTGGGACCTCACGCCCTGACCCGCCGATTCCGATCGACCACGACGCAGGGTGAATCGAAGGCTCTTCGCCTGCACGTACCCGGCAGGTCTCCGCCCGTCCGAGGTGACGCACCTGCGGGACAACGAATGCGACGTACCCGAAGGAGGCTGGCGGCTTCACCCGACCGTGCGGAACTCCGGCAGCCCCGCGTCCTCCGAGTCCGGCCCCACCACCGCGGTCAGCGTGGTGCCGTCGGCGCAGAGCGCGCCCGCCCGCAGGTACATCCGCCGCTGCTGCGCCCGCGTCAGCACCTCGGCCTCGAAGACCTCGTCCTCGACGCGCAGCAGCTCGATGTCGGTGCGGCCCTCGTAGTGGGCGCGCACGTCCAGCGGGGTCATCCGGACGGTGGCCTCGACCGTCGTCAGGGCACCCTGCTCCACCACCGAGGTGACCCGCGCACCATCGGGCAGCACCAGGCCGACGACCTCGGCGTCGACCCGCGGCTCGGCGTCCAGCGGCACCCGGTCGCAACTGGGCAGGTTCGCCAGCATCCCCGGGCCGCGCCCCGACGGCTGCGCCGCGTCCGTCCCGCCGCAGGCGACGAGCAGCGGGATCGTGGCGGCGACCGCGAACAGCCGGAGTCTCACCGCCGCAGGATGCCACCTCAACGCAGCACCCGCCAGCGTCGCACCATCAGCAGCAGGGCGGTGATGACGACGGCCGTCAGCGCCATCAGCATCGTCGAGATGAGCGCCCCGTACGCGAAGCCGGAGAACTCGAAGGCCTGGTCGAAGATGTAGACGGGCAGGTAGAGCGTGGCGTTGGCCGGCCGCCCGTCGGTGAGCACGTACGCGGGCACGAAGTTCACCTGGAGGGTGAGGATCGTGTCCCGCACCGCCAGCAGCACCAGCACGGGAGCCAGCAGCGGCAGCGTGAGCCGGCGTAGTTGACCGAACGGGCCGCAGCCCTCCAGCGCCGCCGCCTCGTACAGCCGGCCGTCGAGCATCCGGCGGGCGGCGAGGACGACCACGAAGCCCTCGCCGATCGGGAACGCCAGCATGAGCACCACCGCCACCCGGGCGGTCGTCGGGTCCGCCAGCCAGGTGAAGCCCGGATGACCGAAGAGCCCGAGCACCTGGTTGAGCGGGCCGTAGAGCGGGTTGAGCACCCACAGGAACAGCACGGCCAGGGCGACGTCGGGGACGACCGTCGGCAGGTAGACCGCGACCCGGAACCACCGGCCGCCCGGCCGGGGCGCGGCGAGCAGCAGCCCGAGCCCCACCGCGGCGAGCAACCGGACCGGCACGGCCAGCGCCACGTGCGTCAGGGACGCCTGCACGCTGTCGAGCAGGAAACCGTCGGCCAGCATCCGGCGCACGTTGGCCAGGCCCACGAACCTCGGGTCGCGGGTCAGCCCGGTGTGGTCGGTGAACGCGTAGCCGACGTTGAGCAGCGCCGGCAGGGCGACCAGCAGCGCGACCGCCACGGCGTACGGGGTGAGGAACGCCCAGGCGGTCAGCTGCCGGCCCGCCCTGCCCGCCTTCACCGGCGCCGCCCCGTGGCGGTGTCGAAGCGGTGGAGCCGGTCCGGGTCGGGGCGCAGCCGCACCCGGTCGCCCGGTCGCACGCCCGGTCGCGGGCCGGTGCGCACGACGAGGCGGGTGCCGTCGGGACACCGGGTCAGCAGGACGGCCTCGCTGCCGAGCGCCTCCACCGCCTCGACGGTCGCCTCGATCGGCCCCTCGGCGTCGAGCGCCAGGTCCTCGGGCCGTACGCCGAGGGTCACGCCCGGCTGGCCGCCCAGCGGGCCGCCCCCGGTCACCAGGTTCATCGGCGGGCTGCCCAGGAAGCCGGCGACGAAGGTGTCGGCGGGCTCGTCGTAGACCTGCTGCGGCGGCCCGACCTGCCGGATCCGGCCGCCGTCCAGGACGACGACCCGGTCGCCGAGGGTCATCGCCTCGGCCTGGTCGTGCGTGACGTGGATGGTGGTGGTGCCGAGTTCGCGGTGCAGGCCCAGCAGGTCGGCGCGGGTGGCGAAGCGCAGCGGCGCGTCCAGACTGGCCAGCGGCTCGTCGAGCAGGTAGACGCTGGGCTCGCGCAGCAGGGCGCGGGCCAGCGCGACCCGCTGGCGCTGCCCGCCGGACATCTCGTCGGGATGCCGGTCGAGCAGGTCGGCGATCCCCAGGCGCTCGGCCGCGGCGCGGGCCCGCCAATCGGCCTCGGCGCGGGGGACCCGGCGGACCCGCAGCCCGAACGTGAGGTTGCCGAGGGCGGTGAGGTGCGGGTAGAGCGCGTAGTCCTGGAACACCATCGCCACGGCCCGCCGGTGCGGCGGCACGCGGGCGACGTCGCGGCCGTCCACCACGACCCGGCCACGGTCCGGCCGCTCCAGCCCCGCGACCAGCCGCAGGACGGTGGACTTACCCGAGCCCGACGGCCCGACCAGGGTCAGCATCTCCCCGGCCCGCACGTCCAGGTCGATCCCGTCGACGGCGGTCGTCCGCCCGTACGCCTTGGTCAGCGACTCCAGCCGGATCGCCCCGCGTGCGCTCACCCGCCCGCTCCCGCCGGCAGGGCGAACAGCGGCCGGGTCCGCTCCTCGAGCCGGCGCAGCCCCTCCTCGCGCCCGACCCGGCCGTAGAACACCTCTTCCAGCAGGGTGCCCGCCTCGCGTTCCACCCGCGACCAGGTGGCGGTGCGCGGGGTGGCGCGCAGGTGCGGCGCGGCGTCGAGGTAGACCCGCGACGACCGGGGCGGCGCGGCCGGGTCGAGGAACGCCGGGGAGTTGGCGACGTCGAGCCGGGACGGGACGGTGCGGCCGGACTCGGCGAGGATCCGCTGTCCGGCCTGGCCCATCGCGAACTCGATGAACCGCCAGGCGTCGTCGTGGTCGGGCAGCCCGGCGCCCATGCAGTAGGCGTCGCTGTGCAGGATCGAGGCGGGCACCCCGCCCGGCGCGACCGGCAGCGGCGCGACGTCCCAGGAGAACCCGTCGATGGTGCGCAGCGTGGGCACGGCCACCCGGCTGTTGAGGTACATGCCCAGGGTGCCGCGCAGGAACCGGGCCTCACTCGACTCGCTCTGCTCCTCGGCGTCCGGCGGCACGACGTGGTGCGTGAGTTGCAGGTCGAGGAACCAGTCGACGGCCTTGCGGGTGGCCGGGTCGCGGGTGAGGGTCAGGGTGGTGGGGCTGGCCGGGTCGTCGACGAGTTCGCCGCGGTTGGACCAGACGAACGGCGCGAGCCGGGGCACGGACGGCTCCACGCCCACCCCGTAGCGGCCGTCGCGGGTCAGCGCGCGGGCGGCCGCCAGGAAGTCGTCCCAGGTCCAGCCGGCCTTCGGTAGCGGCACGCCGGCGGCGGCGAACAGGTCGGCGTTGTAGTAGACGACCAGGGAGGAGAGGTTCTGCGGCAGGCAGGTCAGGGCCTTGCCGTCGAACCGGAAGGCGTCCAGCGCCTGCGGGCTGAAGTCGCTCTCCTTGAGCACGGTGCTGCGTTCCAGGTAGGACTGCGCCGGCTCGATCGCCCCCTGCGCGGCGAACTGCCCGTAGCGGCGGTAGTTGAGCAGGAACACGTCCGGCGGCTTGCCGCCGGCGAACGAGGTGGTCAGCCGGGCCATCAACTCGTCCTGGCTGGCGACGGGGGAGAGGTTGACGTCCACGTCGCGGTTGGCCTCCTCGAAGGCGGTCACCATGGTGCGGTAGCCGGCGACCTCCTCGGCGTCGCCGAACAGCACGACGGTGATGCCCGACGTGTCGCCGGGGCGGTCGCCGCCGCCGCAGCCGGCGGCGTAGCCGACCAGCAGGGCGGCCATGACCAGGCCGATCCAGCGCCGTGCCCGGGTGTGCGTCAACTGCGTCCTCCAGATCTCAGTGCGGCCAGCGGATCGTCGTGCAGCAGGATCCGCTGGGCCAGCAGGAACACCAGCACGCACGGCACGGTCGCGACCACGCATCCGGCCATCAGCAGCGGCCAGTCCGTGGGGTTCAGCAGCCGCAGGAACTGCAGGCCGAGCGGGTAGGTGTACCGGTCGCCGCTGTGCAGGTACAACAGCGGGTCGATGAAGTTGGCCCAGTGGAACGTGAAGGCCAGCACGGCCACGGCGAGGGTCGCGGGGCGCACCTGGGGCAGCGCCACGCGGCGCCAGACGGTCAGCCAGCCGGCGCCCTCCAGGCGGGCCGCCTGGAGTTGGCTCTCCGGTACCCCGCCGAAGCTCCAGGCGTAGAGCAGCACCAGGAACGGGTTGCCGGCGAGCACCGCCGGGGCCAGCAGCGGGACGTACGTGTCGACCACGCCGGCCAGGCGGAACAGTTCGAAGCGGGTCGCCCACACGGCGGTGGCCGGGACGAGCAGCACCGCCAGCAGGCCGAGGACCACCCGCCGGCGGGCCGTCGGCGCGAGCAGCCGCAGCCCGAAGCCGGTCAGGGAGGCGACGACGACGGTCAGCGGCACGGCGAGCGCGACGACCAGCGCCGAGTTCGCCAGGTAGCGGAACAGCGGGATCAGCTCGGGCAGCCGGGCGTAGGCGGCCAGCGTCGGCTCCGGCGGGAGGATTTCGAGCGTACGCGGCGGGGGCAGGCCGGCGGGCCGCAGCGAGCCGACCACCATGAACCACAGCGGGGCGGCGAACACCGCCGCGAACAGGGCCGGTACCACGAAACGCCCGATGATCCGCGGGATCGTGGCGCGACCCGACAACCGCACGTCGCCGAACCTATGGCCGGCGCGCCGCCCGGTCATCGGGCACCTGTTGGAATCGGCTCGCGCCGCCTCCTACGCCTGTCGTACACCGCCCGGCGGGGGTGGGGCCCCGGCGCCTGCGACAGACGTAGGAGCCGGGGCCGCGCACCTGCCACACGTGTCCGATGACCGGCCCCACGCCCATTCGTACGCTTCGATCGAACTGCCGGCCCGGCGGCCTCCTGGTCCTTCCGCCGGAGCGCGGCGGGCCGACGGCGCGTGCCGGAACGGGAGGAGCGCGATGCGAACCACGAGAAACTGGTGGCGGGCGGCGGTGGTGGTCGTGGCGGCGGCGGCCGTGGGCCTGCCGGCGGCCACCGCGACGGCGCGGCCCGCCACGGAGAGCCCCGGGCCGGTCGTCGAGGCCGGGGTCACCCAGCCGGTGTTCGGCTACGCCGACGCGATCCGCGAGCGGGTCTTCGTCACCTCCGACGTCGACACCGACGCCGACGGCGCGCGCGACGTCGTCGCGATGGACATCATCCGGCCCCGGGCCAGCGACGACGGGCTGCGCGTGCCGGTGGTGATGGATGCCAGCCCCTACTACTCCACGGTGTGCCGGGGCAACGAGGGGGAGTGCAAGGGCGACCTCGACGGCGACGGCCGCAACGACCGGTGGCCGCTGTACTACGACAACTACTTCGTGCCGCGCGGGTACGCGGTGGTGCTGCTCGACATGATCGGCACCAACAACTCGACCGGCTGCCCGGTCACCGGCGGCCGCGCGGACAACATCAGCGCGCCGACCGCGATCGACTGGCTCAACGGCCGCCGCCCCGGCCGGGACGCCGCCGGCCGCGCCGTCGTGGCCGACTGGCACAACGGCAGGACCGGCATGATCGGCAAGTCGTACGACGGCACGCTGGCCAACGCGGCCGCGGCCGACGGGGTGGCCGGGCTGAGCACGATCGTGCCGATCTCGGCCATCTCCAGCTGGTACGACTACTCGCGCAGCAACGGCCTGGTCACCCGGGCCAACAACTACTCGGGCAGCCTCGCCAACACGGTCACCGACCCCGACCGCAGGGCGTACTGCGCGCCGGTGCGCGACCGGCTCGGTGCGGGCGTCGACGACGTCACCGGCGACTACAACGACTTCTGGGCCGAGCGGGACTACGTCCCGTACGCCGGCCGGGTGCGCGCCAGCGTCTTCGTCGTGCACGGCCTCAACGACAACAACGTCCGGCCGGACCACTTCAGCAACTGGTGGAACGCGCTGGCGGAGCGGAACGTCCCCCGCAAGCTCTGGCTGACCGGCACCGGCCACGTCGACCCGTTCGACTTCCGACGCGAGCAGTGGGTGGACACGCTGCACCGGTGGTTCGACTACTGGCTGCACGGCATCGACAACGGCATCATGGCCGAACCGATGGTGGACGTCGAACGGGCGCCGGACGTCTGGGAGACCCACGCCACCTGGCCGCTGCCGGGCGCCCACCCGACGCAGGTGTTCCTGCGGCCCGGCGCGGACGGAGCGGCCGGCGGGCTGTCGGTGCGCCCGCACCCCGGCAACGCGTCGGTCTCGTTCCGGGACACCCCCTCGATGAGCCAGGTCAACGCCATCCGGCACCCGTCGGATCCGCTGGCGAACACGGAGAACCGACTGGTGTTCCTGTCCCCGCCGCTGCGGGCGCCGCTGCACGTCTCCGGCTCGCCCGTGGTGAGGATCAACGCGTCCGTCGACGGCGCGGACACCAGCTTCGCCGGCCTGCTCGTCGACTATGGGACGCGGCCCCGGTTCAGCAGCACCGGTGACGGCATCCGGACCCTGACCGCGCAGGACTGCTGGGGCGGCGAGGCCACCTGGGGCGGGCACGCCGAGGATGCCTGCTACCGGCGGACCGAGAAGACCGTGGCTGCCAACGGGCAGGAACTGGTGACCAAGGGCATCCTCGACGGGCTCAACCTGACCTCGTTGAGCGCGTCGACGCCGCTGGTGCCGGGCGCCAAGAACGCCGTCGACGTGCGGCTGCTCCCCGAGGACTACGTCTTCGAGGCCGGCCACCAGATCGGCGTGGTCCTGCTCGGCTCGTACTCCGGGTACAGCAGCCGGGCCAAGCAGAACCGGGCCGAGATCACCGTGCACTTCGACCGCAGCCGCATCGAGCTGCCGGTCGTCGGGGGCCGCACGGCGGCGGTGCGCGCAGGCCTGTAGGGACCGGGGACGGGACGCGCGCTGCGCCGGGCGTCCCGTCCCGCCGCCGGCCCGTCGCGACCGGGTCGCCCCGGTGGGCCGGTCGCCGCTCGCGACCCCGGCTCGTAACCGGTCCGCACCCGGCCGGCCGGTCGCCGCTCGCCGGCCACGGTCCGTGACCGGTCCGTGCCGGCCGGGCTCAGCCCGCCGGCCGGTAGTGGCCGGTCAGCCGGCCCAGCTTCAACGCCAGGTGCAGGCAGAGCCGCTCGTTGCCGTCCTTCAGGTCGGTCTCGGCGAGTTCCTCGATGCGTTGCAGCCGGTAGTAGAGGGTGGTGCGGTGCAGCCGTAGCTGCTCGGCGGTGGCGTGGGCGTTGCCGGCGAGGTCCAGATAGCGTTCCAGGGTCTCCAGCAGCACCGGGTTCGCCTGCTCGCGGAGCATCCGCTCCAGCCCCGGGTGCACGTCGGCCATGTCGAGGTGCTGGCCGTCCAGCCGCGACAGCACCCGGTAGATGCCCAGGCCGGACCAGGAGACCACGCGGCCCAGGGCGGGCAGCCGGACGCCCACCCGGGCCGCCTGCAGCGCCTCCCCGTACGACCCGACGGCGTCGGCCAGGCCCGAGCGTGCCTGCCCGACGCCGACGACGGTGCGGTCGACCGAGGCGAGCCCGCGGATCGCCTGCTGGAGGTTGTCGTCGAGGAGCCTGGCGGCGGCCTCGGGGGAGGGGCGACCCACGCCCCGGTCGCCGCAGAGCAGCAGGACGCCGTGGTCGTCGCGGACCACGTGCAGCGCCTCCCGGGTGCCGATCCAGCGTCGGGTGGTGACCAGCGCCTGCTCCAACGCGAAGCGGGCGACCTCGTCGGGCAGTTGGCCGCCGGGCGTGACCAGTTGGGCGACGACGGCGGTCGCCGGCCCGTCCCCGACGATCAGGCCGGCCTCCCGGAGCGCCCGCACCGACCGGTCACGGGTCGTCTCGCTGTCGGACAGCAGCGTGCGCGCCGCCTCGGTCTCCCGCTGGGAGGCCAGCTCGCCGAGGAGGTTCTCCCGGTAGAGCGCCAGCGACAGCTCGCTCACCAGCCCGGTGGCCTCGATGTCCGCGTCGGTCATGGTGCCGTCCGGGTCGATGAACCACACGAAGCCCAGCAGCAGGTCCTGGTGCCGGATCGGGACGCAGACCCGGGGCAGGAGGTCGAGTTCCGCCGACGGCGGCGTCCGCACCGGCTCCCGGGCCTCCATGATGCCGACGTCGCGGAACCAGGCCATCACCTCGGGCGTGGTCTGCCGACGCAGGATCGACGCCTTGCGGACGTCGTCCATCAACCCGGTGTGCTCGCTGTAGACCACCACGCGCTGACGCCGGTCCTCGATCAGCGCCGGACGGCCGACGTGGGCGGCGAGAGCGTCGACGATGCGTTGCAGCTCACCCTGCATGTGTTCCTCCGGTCGCCCGCTCAGCGCCACCGGTGCCCCGCGCGGGTGCACGGCCTGCCCCTGGATCCTGCCTGCTGCCTCGAATGGTTCCTCCCCGACCAGACCTGATCAAGATCTGACCAGCTCGTCAACAGGTAAGCGCGGCCGGCGGTTGATGTCGTTACAGCGGCCGTCCCTCCGACGGCCCGGCAGGGCGGCCGCATCCCGGGGGTGGCCGGGTCGTCGCCCTCCCGGCGGGCTCGCCCGCGCCCTCGGGAACTGGGGCCGGCACCCGTGCCGACGGGCGGCAGGCACGCCACCGGCGCAGGTCAGGGGGCTGGTGTTGTGGCGATTCGGCCCTCGCGGGTCTGCGTTTCAGGGGATCCTGCAAGGAAAGCACGGCAGCGGGAGGATGGGCAGCACGATGAGGTCCGACCGTCGTCGACTCGCGGCCCTGCTCCTGCTCGCCGCGATACCCCCGATGGTGGAGATGGCCGTGCTGGTCGGCGTCGGGTTCTACGCGGCCCAGGCCCTCGCCCCGCAGTCCACCGCCGTCTGGCCGTACGACTCCTACCACGACCTGCGGTGGCTGCTGGTCTACCACAACTCGTGGTGGACGTTCGCGGTGGGCCTGTTGGCCGTGACCCTGGCGCGCGGGTTGTTGTCGGCGGGGCTCACCGCACTGGCCTGGCCCGGACGGTTGCCCCGTCCGTCGACGCGCTGGCTCGTCCTGCGCAACATCGAGGTCGCGGCTGTCGCCACAGTGATCATCTCGCCGTGGGCCGCGATCTCGGTCGCCTTCTCGGCGGTCGCGCTCTCCTGGTACCTGTTCGCATCGGTGGTCCCGATGCTGCTGATCGCCCCCTTCTTGCAGCGCGCCGGAGTGGTCGGACGCTGGTGGAAGGGGCTGCCGTCGATCGAGCTGCTCGGCTGGTCGGTAGTCAACTTCCTCGTGATCACGGTGGCCAGCGCCCTCATCGTGAGCGCCCCGGGCTGGTCGAGGGTCGCCGTCGCCGGGCTGGCCGGCGCGGTCAACGGGCTGCTCTGGCGGCGGACCGTGAACGCGGCCGCGCAGCCGGGGCGGATCCGACTGGCCAGGGTTCCCGTCGCGCCGCTGGCGATCGTGCTCACCATGGTCGCCGCCGTCGGCGTCCCGCCGCTGATCGGCCTGGCGGCCGGGACGACGGGGCAGTGGCAGCCACCCATCGTCACCGAGCGACTCCCCGAGCGCGTCCCGTACGCGGTCATCGTGCTCGCTGGGTTCGAATCGAGCTGGGACGGTCAGCAGCCCGCGGACCCGCGGGTCGAGCGTTTCTCCTACCAGGGTCTGGACCGCGAGGGCCGGCCGTTGCCGTACGCCCCGCAGGCCACCCACCGCTCCCTGGACTCCAGCGCCGCGCTGCTGGCCGCGCAGGTCGACCGGCTGCACGCCCGCACCCGTCGGCCGGTGGCCCTCGCCGGCGAGAGCGAGGGCGCCCTGGTGATCCGCATCTACCTGGAGAAGCTGCCCGGCGGCCCGGTGGAGGCCGCGATGCTGTTCAGTCCGCTGATCTGGCCCGGCCGCGCCTACTACCCCAGGCCCGGCTACGAGGGCTGGGGACTGGTCGCGGGGTGGGAGCTGCGGGCCATCGCCGCCGTGTCGAACCTCGTCAAGAAGGTCGACAACGACCCCGACGAACCGTTCGTCCGCTCGGTCATCGTCGACGCGCCCTTCTATCGCAACCGCATCCTCTGCCCCGTTCCCGGAGTGCGGATGATCGCCTTCCTGCCGTTGGTGAGCGCGGCCGAGGCCCCGTCGGGCGAGCACTCCCGCATCCCTGTCGTCGAGGTGCCGGCCCTGCACGGGGACCTGCTGGGCAGGCGGGCGATCTACGACCGCGCTCTCGACTTCCTCGCCGGGCAGCGCGTGGACGAGCCGCGGCGGGAGTACGAACTGCTCCAACGGCTCAGTGCCGCCTGGCAGGCGCCGCCCCTCGTGCTCGCCGTCAACCCGATCTGGTTCACCAACCGGGAGGGCGACCCGTCGCTCAGTGGCCGCATCTGCGAGGGCCGGTAGCGCTGGGGCGGCCATCGTCGTCTCGTGTTCCCAGGGGCACCGCAGGCCGTCGCGCCCGCGCGGAGGTCACCGGCCGCCCGCGGCCAGTTCGGCGAGCATCCCCTCGCAGCTGCGGACGACGACCTGGGCGCCCCGCCGCTGGGCCAGCCGGAGCGTGCCGTCCTCCGCCGCCCTCCGCCACCTCCACTGCGCGTCGGAGGCGACCTCCCAGAGCCGCTGCCCGGTCGCGTCGTGCTCGACGCCGAGTCGGGCGGCCAGGCCGACGCCGTCCCCGCCGACCAGCCGCCGTGCCTCCGCGGCCAGCTCGGTGTCAAAGCCGAGCCGGTTGTCCCGCAGCGCCGCGAGCAGGCGCAGCTCCCGGAACTCGTGCGCGCCGGCGAGGATCTGTTCCAGCATGGCGAGCAGCTCACCGGTGCCCGGTTCCGGTTCGGCCCGCAGCAGCGCCTCCACGGCGGCCATCGCCGAGCGCGCCTTGAGCGCGTCCAGCCGGTCGATGAGCAGGCGGTTCACCGACTCGCGCAGCTCGGTCAGGCCGCTACGTCGGATGAGTTCGGCGGAGAGCTTGGCCCGGCTGTCGCAGCCGGTGCGGACCAGGGTGGTCGCGAGCCGGACGCCGAAGATGCCCAGCCGGTCCAGCAGCGCGGCGCGCACCTCGGCGTCCAGCCGTACGGGCAGCTCGCCGCCGGCGAACCGGTCGGCCGAGAGCAGGTGGGCCTCCAGGGCCGGGCGGGGCACCCGGGCCAACTGCGCCAGCGCGGCGAAGTCCGACTCGCTCAGCACCCGGCCGGCCAGCCCGATCAGCCCGCTGCACGCCACCGTGTTCAGGCAGAGCGCGTCGACCCTGGGGTCGCGGAACTGCCGGCGGGCCAGTTGGCGGGCGGTGACCAGGGCGTCGATCCGCCCGCCGCCGGTCTCGTCGGCCCGGGACAGCACCAGGATGACGTTCACCGGGGCTGCCTGCCCGACCGCGCTCTCGCGGCTGGACTCCAGGACCCTCAGGTCGCTGCCGCGACCGTCGCGGGTCAGGTACAGCACCGCGTCCGCGTCCCGCAGGATCCGGTCCATCACCGGGGCCCGGCCGTGCGCGTCCACGCCGGTGATCGGGGGCGTGTCGATGAGAGTCATCTGCCGCAGGGCACGGGTCGGCCACCGCACCACGATGTCGCGCAGCTCGCCGGCTCGCCAGCCGACGAGGTCCACCCGCATCCCCGTCGCCGACCTGGCCATCGCCAGGTCCTGCGGCGGGTGGCTGGTCGAGTAGGCGATGGCGCGCGGCTGGGGCCCGTCCTCGTACCAGGTGAAGACGTCGGCGCCGTCCGCGTCGTCGACCGGCGCGACCTCCTCGCCCATGATCGCGTTGAGCAGGGTGGACTTGCCGGACCGCCACGGGCCGGCGATCGCGACGCGCAGCGGCTGCTCCAGCCGGGCCAGCTGCTGCCGGAGACGCGCGGTGGCGCGGGGATTGTCCCGGTAGAGCCGCAGCGCGTGGTGCAGCAGCCCCCACACCGCCTCGTCGAGCCGCAGGCCGACCGTCATGCGGGCGGCCCCAGCCTCGCCGGGGCGCTCCGGGCGGCGGCCAACTGCTGCGCCTGGTCGTAGAGCGCGGCCAGCCGGGTCATCCTCAGCCGGATCTCGCGTTGGCGCTGGTCGCGGACGGCCGCGTCGGTGTCGGCGGCCTGCTTGGCGGTGCGGAACGACCGGACGATGGACTCCTGCAACTCCTCGGTCAGCGCGGTGTAGTGGTCGCGGAGCATCCGCTGCACCTGCCGGACGGTGTCCCGGCAGTCCTTGTTCATGCGGACGAAGAAGTCGTCGACGTGTCGCTGGATCGCCGTCTTGACGGTCGACTGGCGGCGGCGGAGCATCTGCCTGCTCTCGTCGCGGATGCTCTTGCCGCCGAACAGCGCGCCGGCGCCGATCGAGACAGGGTTGATCATCGGCATGCCGGCCAGCGTCAGCGCCAGGCCGAACATCAGCAGGCCGCCGTAGGAGCCCTTCATGCCCGTGATCACCTTCTGGCTCGCGGTGAACCGGTCGATGTTCGGTCGTTCGATCTCCGGCAGCCGGTTGTCGAGGTCCTCCGGCACGGTCACCGACCAGGGCGGCAGCACATCGTAGCCGTACCGGGCGAAGTTGGCGGCCACCCGGCGCGCGGCCCAGTCGCAGCGTTGGACGAGCCACTCGTGGTTCGCCTCCGCCGCCTCGACCAGGCTGCGTTCCAGCCATTCCTGGAAGGTGTCCCATGCGACGAGCGGGTCGGCGGTGTCGAACGCCTCGTCGACCATCCGCAGAATCTGGCGGGTCCGGTCACGCAGGTCGTACTCGATGTCGGAGAGCAGGTCGGCCATCTCGTCGTTGAGCGTGTTCTGCCAGCGGGTGGAGCAGCGGCGCAGCTCGTCGACCTCCCGCTGGGCCGCGTGCAGCTGGGAGATCGGGCCGGACTGCTGCTCCTCCTCCTGGCGCTCCAGCTCGGCGCGCAGCGGCGCGGCGAGCTGTTCGACCACCGTCCGGGCGGTCAACGCCACCGAGGCCCGGGCCAACGTGTCGGCCTTACCGGCCAGGTCCCGCTGGAGCCGGGCGATCAGCACCGGGAAGCCCGACTCGGCGTTGAGCTCGCGGTCGTCGGTGACGGCCGCGCGCAGGCGTAACGCCGACGAGACCGGGATCAGAGCCGCCGGTACGCCGGCCTCGGCCAGGTGCCGCCGGTTGCGTTCGGCGACCGCACGCCAGCCCGGTACCAGGTCGGTCTTGGTCTGCACCACCACCACGTTCGGGTGCGAGCGGGTGACGTGCAGCAGCATGTTGATCTCAGCGACCGAGAGTTCCCGGGTCGAGTCCGAGACCAGCAGCACCGTGTCCGCTCGACCGACGGCGGCGACCGGTGCGCCACCGCCGATCGCGGCCACCTCGTCGCTGCCGGTCGTGTCCACCAGCACCAGCCCGGCGCCGAGCAACGCGCGCGGCAGTCCGATCTCGACGTGCGCGGGGCCGCCGCCGGGCCGCCGCCCGAGCGTGCCGGCCACCGCGGCCGCGATCCGGTCCACCGGTACCGCGGTCCGCTCGACGGTCACACCGGCGGCGGGCCGGCCCGCCGCCGGCGGCGTGTGCACCACCGCGGCCGAGGCGACCTCGTCGTGGCGCACCACAGTGGGCAGCACCGTGGTGGGACCGTCCCCGACCGGGCAGACCGGCGCGTTGAGGATCGCGTTGACCAACTGGCTCTTACCCTGGTTCGGCTCCCCCACGACCAGGACGCGCAGCGTGGGGTCGAGCAGTTGGACACGCTTGTCGCGGACGGCCTGGAGCAGATCGCCGCGGCCGTGTTCGCGGCAGGTGCGGGCGATCCCGTCGAGCACGTCCAGCCAGATCCCCGCCATCACCGCACCAAGTGTGCGGATTTCAGATCAAATATCAAGAGCGATGCGGAGAAAGCCGGATCGCCTCCGGCGCTCCGGCTTTCCGCTCCCGCCTGGACCCGGATCAGAGCAGACCGTCGCCGAGACCGAGCAGCCCTCCGCCGGTGGAGGCCGACACCCCGCCGTGGACCTCGGCGCCGCCGGACACACCGCCGGTGACGTCGCCGGTCACGCCGCCGACCGCGCCGGTGACGCCGGAGAGGACGCCGTCCACCTGGCCCGTCACGCCGCCCACGGTCGACGGCACGTCGACCGGCGGCACCACGGCGCCGCCGTCGCCCAGGCCGAGACCGCCCAGGGTGTCGTCGCCGCCCAGCGAGCCGACGATCCCGTCGACCTGGCCCTCGGTGCCGGGCAGCGCGCCCCCGAGCAGGCCGTCCGGGGTGCCGAGCAGGCCGTGGTCGGTGGCGTCGAGCACGGTGCCGGGGTCGCCGACCGTGCCGGCCACGTCCCCGACCGCCGGGTCGACCGTGGTGTCCACCGCGCCGACCACGTCGGCGTCGAGGGTGTGCGCCAGGTCGTGCACCCCGATCAGGTTGGTGCCGAGACCGTCCGGCCCGACACCCAGGCCGATGCCGGGCAGCACGGTGGCCCCGAGGCTGGCGGCCGCCGGGTCGACGGTGATGGCGCCCAGCACGCCGGCCTTGACGTCCGCGCCGCTGTAGCCGCTGATGCTGACCTCCGGCGTGGCCGTCTGCAGGTGGCCGACCACGCCGGCGGCGTCCGCCACGAGCGGATCGGCTCCGAGCTGCCCGGTCACCGGGGCGACCGGGGCGAACCCCTGGGTGGGGGCGTAGTCGACCACCAGCGGGACGACGTCCTGCACGTCGGCGGGGGTGATGTCGGTGAGGCCGGCGGACTGTAGCGCGCCCTCCGGGTCGAGGTCGAACGCCGCCTTGGCGTCGGGGTCGGTGAGCAGATTGAGCACGAAGTCGTGCAGGGTCATGTGCGGGATCTCCTCGATGTGCGTCGGCGACCGTTGATCGTCGAGGGTGACGCTATGGCCGGTGACCGGCTGCGGTCATCGGGGACGGGCCCGCGACCCGCCCCGCCGGATTAGGGCACGCACCCCCTCGTACGTTAGGGGGACTGGGGGACTCGGGTCGGCCGGATTTAGGGTCCTGATGCCGGAGTGATCTCTGGTACGAACGTAGGAGCTTACGGGGTTCGCCGGGGGTGTTGGCCGCGGTCCGCACGCCGTCGCCACCGGCCGACCAACTCGCGGTGAGGGAAGAAAGCGCATGCCGTACGTCCTGGGGATAGACATCGGAAGCACCAACACCGCGGCCACCGTGGCCCGGCGACACGGCGCGACCTGGAGTCGTCCCGAGGGGGTTCCGCTGGACGCCGGGTCGGTGACCGTTCCCTCGGTGCTGCACGTCACGGCGGACGGAACGCTCACGGTCGGCGAGCCCGCCGCCGACGACGGGGCCCGGACGGCCCGGGGCTTCGTCCGCCGGGTCGGCGACGACGTGCCCCTGATGCTTGCCGGCGAGCCGTGTCCGCCGCAGACGCTGACCGCCGTGCTGGCGACGTGGGTGGTCGAACGCGTGCTCGCCCGCGAGGGTGAGCCCGCCGAGGCCGTCGTGCTCAGCCACCCCGCGGGTTGGGGCCGGCATCGGCGGGAGCTGTTGCACACCGCCCTGCGGGAGCTCGGCCTGGGCACCGTGACGCTGCTTCCCCGCACCGTCACGGTGGCCGAGAGTCACGCGGCGCGGGGCTTCCCCGGCAGCGCCGCCGTCGTCTACGCGCTGGGCGGCAGTTCCTTCGAGGCGGCCCTCGTGCGCCGCAACCCACGCGGCACCTACGAGACCTTCGGTTTCCCACAGGGGCTCGAGTGGATCGGTGGAGTCGACTTCGACGAGGCGTTGGCCGAGCACGTGCGGGCCGCGCTCGGCCGCGAACCCGGCGGCACCGGTCCCCGGCAGGCGCACGTCACGCTGCGCGGACTGCTGCCCGAGTGCGAGCGGGCCAAACGTGAGCTGACCGTCGGCACGCAGACCGACGTGCTGCTGACCCTGCCGACCGGGCCGGCCCGGGTGCCGGTGAGTCGGGTGCAGTTCGAAGACCTGATCCGTCCGGCGGTGCAGGCGACGGTCGACCTGCTGCTGCGGACCGTCCACTCCGGTCAGATCGCGCCGGCGCAGCTCGACGGCGTCCTGCTCGCGGGCGGCTCCACCCGGATCCCGCTGGTCGCCGAGATGCTCGCCGCGGCCCTGCCCGTACCGGTCGAGGTGGAGCCCGATCCGCAGCTGACCGCCGCCACCGGCGCGGCCCTGGCCGCCTGTCAGATGGTGTCGCCGCGCCCGCGGCGCGAGGGGGGGACCCGTCCACCGGCCCCGGCCGGCGGTCGGGCCGACGCGCCGGCCGTCGCGCCGCCGCACCGACCCGATCACCACCGCGCCGTGGGGAGCGAACCGCCACCGCGCCCTCCGGTCCGGTTCACCCCGTTGGAACTGCCGAAGGCGTCCCGCCTGGCACTGGCCCGCAGGCGGGGACGCGAAGGATGACCGCCATGATCATGGACAGCGTCGCCGGGCACCGGCTCGTGCTGGACCGGCGCTCGCGGGCCGTGCTCGACGCGGTGACGGCGGCGCCGGCGGCGCCGCTCGTGCTCGGCGTGACGGGCCCGGGCGGCCACGGCCGGAGCGCCTACCTCCAGGAGCTGGCCCGGGCCTACCGGCAGGCCGGGATCACCGTGTCGGAGAGCGCCCCCGACCAGCCCGACGCGGTCGACCCGGACACGGTGCTGGTGATCGACGACGCGCAGTCGCTCGACGACGCCCGCCTTCGGGTGCTGCGCCACCTGGTGGCCGCCCGCCGGCACCGCCTCGTCGTCGGCTACCGGCCGTGGCCCCGGCCGGCGGCCCTGGTCGAGCTGGCCGCCACCCTGCGGCGCGACGGGCACCTGGTCCTGCTCACCCCGTTCACCAGAGAGCAGACCGCCGACTACCTCGCCTGCGCGCCGGAGCTCGGCCGACAGCCCGAGCTGGTCGACTTCGTGCAGGCGCAGACCTGCGGCGTGCCTCGGGACGTCGAGCGACTGGCCCGTGGGTTGCGCGGCCGGGAGAGCCGGCCGGGCGTGCCTGCCGAGCCGCCCCGACAGGTCATCCTCGAGTTCGGGCCGGACCTGGAGGACCTGGCCCCCGACGTCCGGCGGCTGCTGCTGGCCGTCGCGGCCGGCGTACCGCTGCCGGTGGACCTGCTCGGCGCGCTGCTCGGCCGGGAGCTGGCCGAGGTGGACGAGCTGATCGGCGCTACCCGGGCGGCCGGGCTGCTCGGCGCCGACGGCCGGCTCGCGCCGATCGTGCGACGGGCGGTGACCGCGCTGAGCCCGGCCACCGAGCGCAGCGCGGTCTGGCTCCGCCTCACCCAGTTGCAGCTGGCCCGGCGCGGGCCGGTGCTCCCGCTGGTCCGCTCGCTGCTCGCGGCCGGGGCGACCGGCGAATGCCCGGCACCGACGCTGGCGGCCGCGGCCGAGGAGGCGCTGGCCGGCGAGCCGGCGCTCGCCGTGGAGCTCTTCGCCGCGGCGGCGGCCGCCGGGCAGCCCGCCACCGCCCGGCAGGCGGTCGCCGCGGCGCTCGCCGGCGACCTCGACCTCGCCCTGCGGCTGGCGGACCGGCTGCTCGCCGCGGCTCCGCCGGCCGACCAGGCGGAGGCGGCGGTGGTCGCCGCGACGGCGCTCGCGCACCGCGGCCAGGGCGCTCGCAGCGTGGAGCTGTACCGGTGGTCGGGTGGCGCCTCGGCGGGGGCGTTCGCCGCCCTCGGCGCGCTCGCCGTCGGTCAACAGGTCGACGGCGCGCAGCCGCCGGCGGACGACCGGGCCGGTGGACCGCCCACCCTGCGCCACAGCGCCGCCCGGCTGATGGCCGACGGAATACGGGACAGCGTCGCCGGGCCGCCGACCGCCGCCCTGTCCACCCTCGTGCAGGCAGCCGCGCTGCTGGAGCCGGCTGGCCGAACGGTGCTCCTGCCGGACAGCCCGGCCGCGCTGGCCGCGTTGACGGCGGTGCACTGCGGCGAACTGGACATCGCCGAGGGGGTTCTCGACCGGGCGGTGACCAGCGGCATCGGCGGTCCCCTGCTGGCCCGGCGGCACCGGTTGTTGCATGCCTGGATCGCGATGCTCCGAGGACGGACCGGCCTCGCGGCCGACCACCTCGCCACGACGGCCAACGACGGCCGGCCGCTCGAATCGCGGGACCTGCTCTTCGCCACGGCGATGCAGCTGGGAGTCGCCCGCCGAAACAGCGACCTCGGCGGGCTCCAGCGCGGCTGGGGACCCGCGCTGGAGGCCCTGGTCCGCCACCCGGTCGACCTGTTCACCCTGCTGCCGCTGGGCGAGTTGGCCATCGCCGGGGCGCGGCTGGGCCACCTGAGCCGGCTGGAGCCGTACCTGCGGGAGGCGCGGCAGTTGCTGGCCCGGCTCGGCGACCCGCCGCTGTGGAGCGTGCCCCTGCACTGGAGCGGCCTGCACGCGGCGATCCTCGCCGAGCAGCCGGCAGCCGCCGACGAGCACGTGGCCGCCCTGCTCGACGCGGCGGAGCACAACCGGTACGCCACCGTGGTCGCCGCCGCCGCCGGCTGCTGGGTGCAGGTGCTGCGCGGGACGGTCGACCCGGTCCGGGTGGAGGCCGCCGCCCGAGGGCTGCACGACGCCGGGCTGTGCTGGGACGGCGCCCGGCTCGCCGGCCAGGCCGCCATCCGCACGTCGGACCGCCGGGCGATGACCACGCTGCTGGACTGCGCCCGAACGCTCCAGGGCCGCCCCGGCGGGGCCAAGACCGGGCAGCGGCCGCCAGCCGCCGACGTCGTCGCCGGCCCCGCACCGCATCGCCTCAGCGACCGGGAGCGGGAGGTCGCTGAGCTGGTGCTCGCCGGACTGACCTACCGCGAGATCGGTGACCGGCTGTTCATCTCGGCGAAGACCGTCGAGCACCACGTGGCGCGCATGCGGTCCCGGCTCGACTGCGCCAACCGCGCCGAGCTGCTGGCCCTGCTGCGGACGATCCTGGCCGACCGGTCGAACAGCGCGGCCCGACAGCCCTGGCCGGAACGGTCGCCGTCGGGGTCCTCACCACGAGAGCATCGAGAGGAGGGCAGATGACGCCTACCGTGGCCAGCGTCGACAACCTGAGCGGCGCCCTGAACGATCTGGTCGACAGGGTGCCGGGGGCGGAGTTCGCGGTGGTGCTGTCCCCTGACGGCCTGCTGCTCGGCGTCTCCCGGGACGTCGGCGACGAACTCGCCGAGCGACTGTCCAGCCTGGTCGCCGGACTGGAGGCGTTCGGCCTGGCCGCGGCCCGCGTGTGCCTCGGCGGAGGGCTGCGCCAGGTCGTCGTGCAGATGTCGCGGGCGTTCCTGTTCACCGCCACCACCCGCAACGGGGCGATCCTCACCGTCCTCGTCGGGGGTGACGCGGAGGTGGGCGACATGGCGTACGAGGTGGCGCTCTTCGTGGGGCGGGCCGACCGGCACCTGCCGGTACACCTCGAAGCGGCCCCGACGGTGCGAAGTGGAGATGTCGATGTACACCGCTAGCGGCTGTGACGAGCCGGACCTACCGCCGGGCGCCCTCCGGGTGCTGCTCGGTAACCTGTGCGAGGCCGGGCTCATCGAACCGTACGAGCCGCCGTCGTCGCCCGGAACGCCGTCCGTGGAACTGCTCGAGGAGTTGCTCGCCGGGCTCCGGGCGCTGTGACCGGGCGGGTGACCGCCCGACAGGGGAAGTGCAAGCGTGCCCGTTGAACCAGGGCTGTCCGAAGGTGAAGAGACGATGCCGGCAGCACCGTCCCGGCCACGGCGGACCGTGGCGGTCGTCGTGCTCGACCGGATCGTGGCCGTGGCCGAGTCGGCGCGGCGGGCGTTCGCCGGCCCGGGCGGCGGGCGGCGGGTCACCTGGCTGGCCGCGGTCGCGTTGTCGGCGGTGGCTGTCGTGACGGGGGTCGCCGTCGTGGCGCCGGAAAGGCCGGAACGGCCGTCCCGCGTCGCGGCCGACCCGCCGCCGGAGACGGACGTCGCGGGAACGCCGGGCGTCGGTGGGCGGGAGTCGGGGGCGGATCCGGCCGCGTCCCGCCCGGCGGAGGCGGTGCCCCGGATGCCGGCGGTGGTCGCGCCCACCCCGGACCCCTCGCCCACCGTCGCGACGGCGCCGGGCACCCGGGCCGCGCTGCGCGCCGACTTCGCCGTGGACGAGCGCGCCCTGCTCAGCTACGGCGCCGTCGTGACGATCAGCAACCCGGGCCCGACCCGGGTGACGGACTGGACGATGGTCATCACGCTGCCCCGCGAGTCGCTCGACGTCACCTCGGTCGTCGGCGCGCGGGCCACCCGCGAGGGAGCGACGTGGACCTTCCGGCCGGACGGGACGGACGGACGGGTGCCCGGCGGCGCCTCGGTCCGGGTTACGTTCCGGGTGGCCGGCCCGCCGCTCACCTCCACCCCCACGGCCTGCACGATCGACGGGGCCGCCTGCACCGGCCTGCCGGGCTGACGGTACGGCTCCCACGCGGGTTCCGGCGGCCGAGACGGCACCTCGCCCGGTGCCGCCGGCGGGCGCAGGGCCTGTGGCATCAGACGGCCGGGTCGGGGGAACGGCACACGGTGGCGTCCCGGATCCGGGAGCGGGCTCGGCGGTGCGAAGACGCCGCGCCGCGACGGTACCGCGTGTCGTACGGTGATCGACCGACTTCGTGCGGCGACAATGAGCGACCGGTGCTGGGCGACCGGGGACGAGTCGGGAGGTGCCCGTGGGGCGGTGTCGCGGCCGACGACTGGCTCAGGCGACGCTGCGCGGGATGCTGCTGGTCGGTGGCGCCATCGGCGCGTGGAGCGCCCACGAGGCGATCCTGGGTGACGCGGCCCATGCCGTCGACGAGCCTCGCCCGGGCATCGTCGGCGCCCTGCTCGGCGACACCGGGGCGGTGGCCGACGACGTCCTCGCCCCCGCCTCGCCGCCCGGGCCGACGGCCGACGGCGGCCCGGCCGGGCTCGACGTGCTGCGCGAGCCGTTGCTCCTGGCCAGGGGAAATGCCGGTGTCGCCCGGCCCCTCCGGGGGGAGCGCGACCCGGCGGTGCGGGTTCCGCGCGGTGGCCTGCCGGCCGCGGTCGCGCCGGTGCGTCGCGTGGTGGACCGGGTGGCCGGCGCCGGGGTGGCGGAAGCCGGCAAGGCCGCCGAGCCGGTGACGCGTCCGGTCGTGGGCGCTGTGGCACCCGTGACGCGTCCGGTCGTGGGCGCTGTGGTACCGGCGGTGCGGGGGATCGCCGGGACGGGACCGCTCGATACCGTGGACGCCGTCGTCCGGCCGGTGGCGTCGCCGATCGTCGACACGCTGGCCCCGGTGCTCGGGGTGACCGGGCCGATCCTCGGTCCACCGGCGGACCCGGTGGTTCCGCCCGGCGAGCCGGTTGACCCGCGGCCCGGGCCCGGCGAGGCGGTGCCCGTCACCACCACCCCGGTCACCGCCACTGCGGGTGCCACCGGGCGCCCCGTTCGCGCGTCGGCTGCGGCCCCGAGCCACCCGCAGGCCGCGCCGCCCGCGCCGCGCCGGGACGTGGCGGCAGGGCGGTGGAGCGGCGGCGAGCCGGCTGCGGGGGCTCCCGCCGACGCGACTCGTGACCACGTCGGCGGGACCGGTGCCGGCGAACTGATGCCGGGGCCGTCCGGCAGCGCGACCATCTCTGCCTCGTCGGGCGCGCCGGCAGCCGATCTCTCGCCGCGCCCGTGGACGCCGGAGCTGGCATCCGGCCGCTGCGCTTCCTCCCGGTGCGGAACATTCGCCGAACGATCGCCGCAGCCCGACACCACACCCGCCTGAGCGACAGCTCGCGCCGTCGCGGCCGACCACGAGCGGGCGACAGGCAACGGGGTGTGGAATCGCAGCCCGCCGCCCACCTCGCCGGCCGTCGCCCCGGGCCTCGCCGTGGCGCCCCGGCCGCTGTTGGTCGTTCTGACCGCTCCCGCCTCTCGGCGCTGGCGCCGTGCCGTGACCTGCGGCATCCGGACCCCCCGACCCGCCGGCCACCGCTTCGCCGACGCCGGTTGGTGACGCGACGGCGTCACCCGCCCGGACGCCCCCTCCGGTGGCCGACGACCCGACCTGACCGCACCTGCGCGCCCGACAGGGCGGCCCCGCCGCCCATCGGACGACCACGCCCATCCACAGGAGATTCCTCATGCCCGGTATTCCGCCCACCGTCCGCGCCCGCTGGTGCGACAGCGGCCACGTCACCAGCCTCGTCGCCGACCACCTGCACAGCTCCGCGATCGGCGCATGGCTCGTGCCCGACGAGGACCGGCGACGCTGCGTGCTCGCCGCCGTCGCGCGCATCTGGGTCGAGCACGCCCTGCTCTTCGGTGACGTCTTTCTGCTCGCCGACCGCTCCGCCGTCGCGGTCTGGTTCCACCGGTACCGTCCCCTTCCACCGCCGGCCAGCTACCGCGAACGGCTCGCCGCTGCCTGCGGCGGCCACCTGGACCGCTTCCGCCTGCTGGACCGCGTCCTCGACGCCCACCGTCCCACGGACGCCCACAACCACCTGGCCTTCCTCGCGGTCCCACCGGCAACCTCGCGCGTCGCGCGCGCCTCCGCCCTGCTCGCCCGCAGCCTCGTCCGGATGGACCGCCTCGCGCTGCCCGCCTACGCGGAGGCCGTCACCGCCGCCGAGGCTGATCTCTACACCCGGCACGGCTACACCGTCCGCGACCCCTTCCCGCTCCCCGACGGCACCCCGGTGCATCCGCTGTGGCGTCAGCCGGCGGGGCGCCCCGCGCTGCGGGCCGTGGGATCGGCCGACAGCCCACCGAAGGCGGAACGGGGGCCGACGCGCGTGTCGGCGACGTGCGGGCCGACGGCTCGGCCGGTCATCTCGCCGCCGAGGGGTGCTCCGGTCGCCGCCCCATCCGACGAGCGCTCACTGCGGCATCCGCAGCCCGGTGGAGAAGGCGCCCCGTAGGTCGATGTGTGCGTTGATCCGCCGGACGATCGCGGCGTAGTGCGCCCGCCGCCAGGCGGGCAGCCCCGGGTCACTCAGGGCGGCGGTCAGGTCGACCACGCGGGCCGCCGGCCGGTACTCCATCCAGGTGGGAAGCACGCTCACGCCGGTCACCTCCCACCGGCCGGGCGCGGTGCGGGTGAAGGTGAACTCGGGCAGGACGGCGTCCTGCGTCTCCTCCGCGGAGCCGTCACCGAAGCGGGTGGTCAGGTTGCCCATGCCGTAGGCGACCCACTTGGCGCCGATCTTCTCGAAGGGCTGCACCACGTGCGCGTGGTGGCCGACGATCAGGTCCACATCGGGCGAGGACAGCAACCGCTGCGCCAGGTCGACCTGATCGGCGTTCGGTTCGTGCTGGTACTCCGTGCCCCAGTGCATCGACAGGATGACGATCTCCGCGCCGGCGGCGCGGGCCCGCCGCGCCTCGGCGAGGATGGCGTCCGCGTCGATCAGGTTGGCCGCCCACGGTCTCCGCGCCGGCAGTGGTATGCCGTTGAAGCTCAGGGTGTACGAGAGTTGCCCGACCTTGACGCCGCCCACGTCGATGACGTTCGGGCGGTGGGCCTCAGCTTCGGTCCGGGCCGTGCCCGTGTGCCGCAGGCCGACCCGGTCGAGGTTGTCGAGGGTACGCGCGATGCCCTCGACCCCGGTGTCCAGCGAATGGTTGGAGGCCGTGGAACAGGTGTCGAAACCGGCCCAGGCGGCGGCGTCGGCCAACTCCGGAGGAACGCTGAAGTTCGGCCAGCCGGTGAACGGGCCGGTGGGCTCGGCCAGCGGAGTCTCCATGTGGCAGATGGCCAGGTCGGCGGCGCTCACCCGGGCACGGACCGCGCCGAGCACCCGCGTGAAGTCGTGGCCGTCGCGCCCGGCCCGGCGCGCGTCGGCGGCGGCCTGCTCGCTGAGCGCGGGATGGACGAGCAGGTCACCGGCCGCCACCACGGTGAGCGTGGTTCGGGGCCCGGGGGTGGTGGCGACGGACGGGCTGGGCGGCCCGCCTGTCGTCTCCGCCTCCGGCGCGTCGCAGCCGGACGCCAGGGCGGCGATCAGGAGCGCGACCGCGGCCGACATTCTTCTCATAACAGCAGATGATGCCGCCAGTGCCGACCGCGGCGCGGCGAAACATGGAACCCCGGGCGTGGGGCGTGCCCGTCCCTCCGGGCGACCCGCACCAGCACCCACCCCCTGCCGCGAGGGAAGCGTCAGGGGGTGGGCCCACCGGTTGACGGCGGCGTCGTCGATCTCGTGCGCGGAGCAGGGAACGCAGGATGCCCCCGCGTCGGCGCGTCTGACCGGCGCCTCGGCGTCGGGTCACCACTCGGCGATGAGCGGCGTGCCCGGTTCGCGCTGCCGCCAGGCCCTGGTGAGGCGGGCGAGGCGGGTGGGTGCGGCGATGCCGCGCACGGTCGCGATCCTGCCGTTGGCGATGTCGAACGCCACGGCGCCGACGACCTGGTCGCCGACCACGACGAGGATCGCGGAGGCGCCGTTGACGAGCGCGTAGTGGATGGCGGGCGTGCCGCCGACGAATCGCCGTTTCGCGGGTGTGGATTTGAAGCCCGCCCGTGCGACGGCGGCGATGCGCTGCGGAGTGTCGTACCGCAGCAGCGTCTCGGTCAGGCCGGCGCCGTCGGAGATCGCGGTCGCGTCGTCGGTGAGCAGCGCCACCAGCCGTTCGGTGCGGCCCGAGGAGGCAGCGGCGAGGAACTCCGCGACGATTCTGCGGGCGGATGCCGGGTCGACCTCGCCACCGCCGCGGCGGCGGGCGGCGGTGACGCGCCGCCGCGCCCGGTGCAGGTGCTGCTGGCTTGCGGACTCGGTGATGTCGAGGATCTCGGCGATCTCGGTATGGCTGTGCGAGAACGCTTCGCGCAGGACGTAGACGGCCCGCTCCAGGGGTGACAGGCGCTCCATGAGAGTCAACACGGCCAGGGACACCGATTCGCGCTGCTCGAAGGTGTCGGCCGGGCCGAGCATCGGGTCGCCGTCGAGGAGCGGTTCGGGCAGCCAGGCGCCGACGGTGCGTTCGCGGCGGACTTGTGCCGAGCGGAGCCGGTCGAGGCACAGGTTGGTGACGACCTTGGTCAGCCATGCTTCCGGCACCCTGATCCGCTGCCGGTCGGCGGCCTGCCAGTGCAGGAACGCATCCTGCACGGCGTCTTCGGCGTCGGCGGCGGAGCCCAGCAGTCGGTACGCCAGCGAGGCCAGCCGGTTCCGGCTGGCCTCGAACCGGCTGGTGTCGAAGCGATCAGTGGCGGCGCTGTCCACGCGGACCACCCTAGGCGGCTACGCGGCCGCCTTCTCGACGGACGCAGGTGGCGCGGCGGTCACGTGGCGCCTGCGCCTGGGCAGGCCGAAGGTCGGGTTCGAGGTGGCCCACAGCGAGATCCTGAGGATGCCCGACTTGATCCGCGCGGCCTTGCGGCCGCCCACGTACTTCGGCTTGGGTAGCGCTTCGTCGTCGACGGCCTGCAGGATTCCGTCCTGCCGCCCGAGGCTGATGTGGTTGGCCGTGTAGGTCATCTTCACGGTCGCGATCTTGCGGCCGGTCAGGCGTCCCGTGATCGCCTCGATGACCTGCTTGCTGGTGTGCCCTGCCGACGCGCACGACATCGGCAGCGGTCGGCCGTTGTCGCCGATGGCGTGGGCGCTGTCGCCGGCGGCGTAGACGTTCGGGTGCGAGACCGACCGCATGGTGCGGTCGACGACGATCTGGCCGGTGTCGGTGACCGCCAGCCCGCTGGCGGCGGCGATGGGGTTCACCGCGAACCCGGCCGTCCACACGGTGGCGTCGGACGCCAGGGCGGTGCCGTCGGCGCACAGCACCCGCGTCGCCTCGACAGCTTCGACCTCGGTGTGCTCCAGGACGGTGACGCCGAGCCGGTCGCAGGCCTGGCGCAGGTGGCTGCGGGCTCCGGCGGAGAGCCGGGCGCCCAGCTCGCCGCGGGCGATCAGCGTCACCGACAGGCCGGGTCGGGATTCGGCGATCTCGGTGGCGCTTTCGATGCCGGTCAGCCCGTCGCCGACGACCAGCACACGGCCGCCCCCGCGCCGTCTGCCCAGGCTGTCCAGGCGCTCGCGCAGGCGCAGCGCCGAGGGCCGGGCGGCGATGTCGAAGGCGTGCTCGGCCACGCCGGGGACGCCGCGGTCGTCGCCGCGGCTGCCGAGGGCGTAGACAAGCGTGTCGTAGCCGAGCTCGCCGCCGCCGTTGGCGTCGGCCACCGTGACCACCTGGCGCTCGGGGTCGACAGCGGTGACACGGGCCAGGCGCAGCCGGATCCCCGTGCCCGCGAAGACATCGGTGAGCTTCGGAGCCTCGATCTCCTGGCCGGCCGCGAGCTGGTGCAGCCGCAGCCGCTGGACGAAGTCCGGCTCGGCGTTGACCACCGTGATCTCGGTGTCCGCCGCAGACAGCCGGCGAGCCAGGTTCCCGGCCACGAAGGCCCCGGCGTAGCCGGCGCCGAGGACGACGATGCGATGCTTCATGTGTCGCTCCTGTCGGTTCGCTTGCTTGCTGTGTGTTGAGCGGGACGGCGCTCCGATTGCTGACAGGAACCGCGTGTGGCGTGGGCCACAGAGCGGCAGGAGCGGTCTCCGCGGCCGGCGACGGCACCCCGGCCGCGGGCGCTTCGCGCGACCCTCTGCCGGGCCGCCGGGTGCTGTGAGCTGAGTTACGTCTGACCAGGCGGGGAATGAGATCACCCGCCAGCGGTTGGTGGCAGGTGTGATCTCCGCATTCCTGCCCGTCCGTCGCCATCAGACGGGGGCATCCTCGTGACCGCCGGCTCCGCACCCACCGAGGGGCCGCGGCCCGAGGTCTCCGCCACCCTCGTCGGTCCCCGACAACGGCTGCGGCTCGTCCTCGTGCTCGGCTCGCTGATCGCGATCGGACCGCTGACCATCGACATGTACCTGCCCGCGCTCCCGGACATCGCCGCGGACCTGCACACCACGTCGGCGGCCGTGCAACTTACGCTCACCGGCACGCTCGCCGGGCTGGCCTTCGGTCAGCTGCTGATCGGCCCGCTGTCCGACGCGGTGGGGCGACGCGCTCCGCTGCTCGCCGGCATCGGGCTGCACATCGTGGCGTCGGTGCTGTGCGTCGTCGCGCCGAGCATCGAGGTGATCGGCGCGCTGCGGGTGCTGCAGGGTCTGGGCGCCGCCGCCGCCTCCGTGGTGGCGATGGCGGTCGTGCGCGACCTCTTCGACGGCGCCGCCTTCGCCAAGCTGTTCTCCCGCCTGATGCTGGTGATGGGGGTGGCGCCGATCCTGGCCCCGACTCTCGGCAGCGAGCTTCTGCGCTGGTCGGACTGGCGGGGCGTGTTCCTGGCCCTCGCGGTGTTCGGCCTGCTGCTGGTCACGGTCGCGGCGTTCGGGCTGCCCGAGACGCTGCCACCCGCCCGGCGCCGTGGCGGCGGGGTGGCCGCGACGGTCCGGGTCTACGGCTCGTTGCTGCGCGACCGTACGTTCGTCGGGCTCGTCCTGGTCGCCGGGCTGGCCATGGCGGCGCTGTTCGCGTACGTGGCCGGCTCGTCGTTCGTCTTCCAGGAGCAGTACGGGCTCGACGAGCAGGAGTTCGGGCTGGCCTTCGGAGCGGGCGCCGTCGGCCTGATCATGGCCACCCAACTGAACGTGCGGCTGCTGCGCCGGTACTCGCCGCAGCGCATCCTCAGCACCGCCCTGGGCGTGGGCACCGCCGCCGGCATCGTGCTGCTCGTCTTCGCCGCGACCGGCTTCGGCGGCCTCGCGAGCGTCCTGGCATCACTGTGGGTGGTCCTCGCCGCGGGTGGGCTCGCCCTGCCGAACGCGCCCGCCCTGGCGCTCTCCCGGCACGGGGAGGCGGCGGGCACCGCCGCGGCACTGCTCGGCGCGGTGCAGTTCGGCGTCGGGGCGCTGGCGGCGCCGATGGTGGGCATGCTCGGCACCGGAAGCGTGGCGATGGCCTCGGTCGTGGCCGGTGGCATGGTGGCGGCGACGATCGTCCTGCTCGTCGTCGTACGCCCCACGCAGCTCGCCGATGTCCCGACCCGGGCGGTGGCCGTGGCCGCGCACTGAACCGCCTACCATGGGTGCCCCCGCCCAGCCGTCGGAACAGGCAGCCCCATGACCGGTACGGTTTTCGAGAACGCCCGCATCCACACCCTCGACCCTGCCCGTCCCTTCGCCGAGGCGATGCTCGTGCGCGGCGAGCGGATCGTCGCGGTCGGCGCCCTCGACGAGTGCCGGGACCGTGCCGGCGGCGGGGCGCGCCGGGTCGACCTCGGTGGGATGACCGTGCTGCCGGGCCTGATCGACAGCCACATCCACTCGGCGCTCTACGTCCGGGGCCTGGAGCAGGTGGACCTGCGCGGCACCACCAGCCTCGACGAGGCACTGGCGCGGATCGGGCGGCACGCCGCCACCCTGCCGCCGGACGCGTGGCTCTTCGGCGGCGGCTGGGACAGCCACAAGTGGGCCCGGCCGGTGCAGCCCGGCCGGGCCGACCTGGACCGTGTCTGCCCGGACCGCCCCGCCGTGCTGCCGAGCATCGACGGACACACCACCTGGGTCAACACCGCCGCCCTGCGCCGGCTCGGCATCGACGCCGGCACCCCCGACCCGGTCGGCGGGCAGATCGCCCGCGACGAGCGCGGCGAGCCGACCGGCATCCTGCGGGAGGCGGCCGGCGACGCGGCCTACGACGTCATGCGCACCTCCGCCTCCGGCGACCTCGTCGAGCAGTTGCGCACCCACCTGCCCCGGCTGCTGGCCGTCGGCCTCACCAGCATCCACGACCTCGACGGGCTGGACTGCCGGGCGGCGTTCGAGACCCTGTACGCCCGGGGCGAGCTGCCGCTGCGGGTGCACAAGTCGATCCCGTCGACCGCGTTGGACGAGGCCATCGACCGGGGCTGGGCGACCGGCGACGGGGACCGCTGGCTGCGTACCGGACCGGTGAAGATCTTCACCGACGGTGCGCTCGGCTCGCACACCTGCCTGATGACCGAGCCGTACGACGGCGAGCCGGACAACCACGGCATCGCGGTCACCCCGGCGGAGGAGTTCGAGCGGCTGGTGGCGAAGGCCGCCGGGGCCGGCATCGCGGTCGCCGCGCACGCGATCGGCGACGCGGCCAACCAGATGGTGCTGCGGGCGTACGCCCGCTGGCAGGAGCGGGCCGGCACCGACCCGACCGTGGCCGGGGCGGTACGGCGGCTGCGGCACCGCATCGAGCACACCCAGCACCTGCGGCCGGCGGACGTGCCGCTGCTCGCCCGGCTGGGGGTGATCGCCTCGATGCAGCCGACGCACTGCACCAGCGACATTCCCCTGACCACCAGCATGCTCGCCGGGCGGGACCTCGCCTCGTACGCCTGGCGCAGCCTGCTGGACGCGGGCGCGACGGTGGCGTTCGGCTCGGACGCCCCGGTGGAGGACCCGGACCCGTTCTACGGCATCCACTCCGCCGTCACCCGGCAGCAGCCCGACGGCACCCCGCCCGGTGGCGTGGACCCGCACGAGCGGGTCGACCTCGACGCGGCGCTGCACGGTTTCACCGTCGCCGGGGCGTACGCCTCCTACGAGGAGCACCTGAAGGGGCGGCTGCGCCCCGGGATGCTGGCGGACTTCATCGCGCTGCCCGTCGACCCGTACCAGGTCGAGCCGGCGGGGCTGCGCGACCTCACGGTGGCGCTCACGGTGGTCGGCGGGGTCGTCCGCTGGCAGCGGTGACCGGGCGGCCGGCGGGCGTCGCCGCGGAGGTCATCCGCGCGCGGGGGCGGGGGTCAGGCCGGTCCTCACCGTGCGGCGGCGCAGGTAGTAGGCGGCGGCGAGCACGAGAACGACCGGCCCCCACACGCGGATCGGGGCGGTGCAGACCATCGCGAGGGCCTTCCACCAGCCGTTGACGTAGGAGGCGTCCTCGCCCACGCCGAAGACGGTGAGGGTCTGGCCGTCACCGACCGGTACGGAACCGAACAGTACGGTGAGGGCCAGCCCGCCGAGCACCGCGGGGACGACCGCCGCGAGGGGCCGGACCGGCCTGCCGCCGATGAACGGGATCCAGGCGGGCGCGACCTCACCCCAGCGGCGTACCAGCCCGATGCACAGGAAGGCGATCAGCTCCGACACCACGCTCAGCCCGAACACATACGGAACGCTCACCCAGTAACCGGGTAGGCCGGGCCCGCCCAGCTGCCCCATCTCGAAATGGAAGGCGAAGGGCAGCCGCCACAGGCAGGAGGGCAGCAGGAGCAACGGCATCGCGTAGGCGAGTCGCAGCACCCAGCGCGGGACGGGCCGCTCGGTGTCGCTGCTGGCCGGAGCGGTGTGCAGAACCATGCGCACAAGCTTTCTGATCGTCATGGTCGTAGTCTTCCCAACCGCCCCACCACGGTGATCACCCACGCGGGGGCAGGACCTCCCTCGCCGGGGGGATCGTGGTCCTGGCGTTCGCCGTCGGGTAGGCCCTTGGCGACGCTGATGTCCGCGCGAGGCGATTGCTGCCGGCCTGGGGTTCCGCGAAATCCGGATGCGAACCCGGCCCGCGACGCGGAGGCGGGCGGGGCCGTTCGGCCTCACCACACGGTCACTGACACCTGTCGGCTGAGGGCCGCCGGGTAGTGTGCAGACATGGCTCGGCCGCGTCAGGTCCTGTCGTTGTTGGAGCCGATCGGGCTGGACCTCGGTGCCGCGCTGCTCTGCGTTCTGGTTTTCTGGCTGCCGCTGGTCGACCGTCCCGGTTGGTCGCGCTCCGCGCATGTGTGGGCCGTCGTCCTGTTGGTCGTGGGGATGCTGCTCCGGTCGCGTTGGTCCGTCGTGGCGTTCTGCCTCGTTACGGGAGTGACTCTCGCCGGCGCGGTGTTGGGCATGACCCATGACCCGTTCGTGGCCGCCGCGTGGACCCTGTTCCCGGTCGCGGTTTCGCGGGGCAGCACCAGGCTGCTCCCTGCCATCTCGGTGACGATCGGCCTGGTGATCGTCCTGGTGGCGGTTGGCGGACCGGCCGGGGCCGAGGAGGCCGTCCGGTACGTGATGGTGAGTCTGCTGGTGCTGGCCGGGACGTGGACGTTGGGCAGCACGATGAGGCGGCACCGACGGGAGGCCGAGCACGCGTTGCGGGCCGAGCAGGAGCACGCGGTCACGGCGGAGCGGCTTCGGGTCGCGCGGGAGGTGCACGACATCGTGTCGCACTCGTTGGGCACGATCTCGGTCGTCTCCGGTGTCGCGCGTCAGGTCGGCGGCGACGACGCCGGACGGCTCAGGGAGAAGCTCGCGCAGATCGAGGCGACGAGTCGCGAGGCGCTGGACGAGCTGCGGGCGGCGTTGGCGGCGGTCCGCGACCCCGGTGAAGGCGCGGCGCGCGGCCCGCAGCCGGGCATCGACGACCTGCCGGGACTTGTCGAACGCATCGAGCATGCCGGGATCGCGGTGACCCTGACGGTGCGCGGCCGCGACCGGGTTCCGCCGGGTGCCGGGCTGGCCGTGTACCGGATCGCGCAGGAGGGGCTGACCAACGTGACCAGGCACGCGCCCGGCAGCAGCTGCCGGGTGGCGGTCGTCGCGGGCGACACCGATGTCCGCGTCGAGATCGTGGACAGCGGTCCGGCGAACGGGCCGGCACCCCGCGGCGCGGCCGCCGGGTCCGGGTTCGGACTCGTCGGCCTCAGGGAGCGGGTTCGACTCATGGGCGGTGCCCTTACCGCCGGGCGAAGGGCCGAGGGTGGGTTCGCACTGCGCGCGGTCGTCCCGCTCTCGCGGCACGAGGTGTGCGGTGACTGAGCGGATCGGCGTGCTGATCGCCGAGGACCAGGATCTGGTACGGGCGTCGTTGCGGGAGCTGCTCGAGAGCGATCCGTCGATCGTGGTGACGGGTGAGGCCCGCGACGGTCGGGAAGCGGTCGCCGCGGCCGACCGGGTCCGGCCCAGCGTGGTGTTGATGGACATTCGTATGCCGGTGATGGACGGATTGGCCGCGACGGAGCTGATCTGTGCGCGACATCCGGCGACGCGGGTGCTGATTCTGACGACGTTCGACCTCGACGAGTACGTCTACCGGGCCCTCCGCCTCGGCGCGTCCGGGTTCCTGCTCAAGAACGCCGCGCCGGCGGAGACCCTGCGCGCCGTCCACGTGGTACATGCCGGCAACGCGATGCTGGCACCGGAGGTGACCCGCCGGTTGATCGCCGATGTCTCCGCGCGGGTCGACCGCCGGCAACCCGACCTGGCCCGGTTCGACGTGCTCACGGATCGGGAGCGCGACGTCGTGGCCGCGATCCTGCGCGGCATGTCCAACGAGGAGATCGCCGCCGAGCTGTTTCTCAGCCGGGCCACGGTGAAGACGTACCTGAGCCGCCTGTTCCTGAAGCTCGGTGTGCGGGACCGCACGCAGCTGGTCATCCTCGGCTACGAGAGCGGGCTCGTCGAACACCTCCGTCAGCCGGACAGCTTTCCGATCTCGCGGCTGGGACGGCGTCGTCGGTAGGTGTCAACCTTTGGCCGATGACCCCTGCACCGCCCGGTCGGATGCTGTACGACGTGATCGACGTAGTCAACCTGACGAAACGCCATGGCCGAAAGCTCGCCGTCAACGACATCAGCTTCACCGCGGTTCGGGGCCGGGTAACCGGGTTCCTCGGTCCGAACGGCGCTGGGAAGTCGTCGACCCTGCGCGTGCTGCTCGGCCTGGACTCGGCCGACGCCGGCTCGGCGCTCATCGCAGGCGCGCCTTACCGCACGCTGCGCCATCCGCTGCGTACCGTCGGATCCCTGCTCGACGGTACTGGCGCGCACCCGTCCCGGACCGCCCACGCCCACCTTCGCTGGGTGGCGCGAAGCAACGGCATCCGGAAGGACCGGGTTGACGAGGTACTGGAGATAGTCGGGCTGAGTGACGCCGCCGGCAAACGCGTCGGGCGGTACTCGCTCGGCATGGGCCGGCGCCTGGGGCTGGCGACGGCGTTGCTTGGCGACCCTGAGCTGCTGATCCTCGACGAACCCGTCAACGGCCTCGATCCCGGCGGCATCCGCTGGATCCGCCGGTTCCTCACGGAGTTCGCCGCCACGGGACGCACGGTGCTGCTCTCCAGTCACCTCATGGCCGAGATGGCCGACATCGCCGACGACCTCGTCGTGATCAGCGGCGGACGGGTCGTCGGCCCACGGACCGCTCGCTGCGGTCACCGCCGGGTACGCCTCCCTCGAGGACGCGTTCTTCGCCCTCACCGAGCCCACCGGCGGGCGCCCCGTCGACCACCCGAGGGACGGGGGCAGAGCGTGAGCGACATCGTCATCGCCGAGTTCAGAAAGCTGCTCGGGCTGCCGGCGTCGCTCGTCGCCGTCGCCATCAGCGTGCTCGGCACGCTCGGTCTCGCCGCCCTCTCGGCCCTCTCGATGCGTGCCGCGCTGGACCGCGGAGACACCGCGAGGTTCACCGACCACACCACGACCGACGCGGGGCTCGACCTGCTCCCGGTGAGCGCCGTCGGTGCGATCGTGCTCGGCGTCGTCGTCATCAGCAGTGAGTACAGGTCCCACCGCGACGACGCCGGCGGTGGCCGGCAGATATCCACCACCCTGACGAGTACGCCCCGGCGTTCGGCCCTGCTCGCCGCGAAGGTCATCGTGGTCACGGTGACGACCGGCGCGCTCGCGGCCCTCACCGTGCCCGCGGCGGTCCTGGTGTCCCAGACGCTGCTTGGCGAACACGGGCACCCGCTGGGTGACCTCGTCGACAGGGTCGGTTGGCGGGTCGCCGGATCCGTCGTATACCTGGTGCTCACCGCGCTGCTCGCCTGCGCCGTCACCGTCCTCACCCGAAGCGGCGTCATTCCCCTGGCTCTCCTCATCGCCAACACCTCCCTCGTCTCCGTCTCGCTGCTGCTGACCCGCGTCACGGCACTGGCCCGGTACCTGCCCGACGTCGCGGGAGCGCAGATGGTCAGCGCGAACTATCCGGCGCAGGACATGCTCGGCCCGTTCGCCGGGGGCCTGGTCATGGCTGCCTGGACCGTCGTGATGCTGGTCGTCGCGGCTGTCGTGTTCGCTCGACGCGACGCCTGAGCGGAGGACAGGGATGGATAGCAGGTTCAACGACGTCGCCGCTGCCGAGCTGATCAAACTGCGCACACTGCCGGCCGTCGCCGGCACCGTCGGCGCGACGCTCCTCGGCGTGCCGGGGCTGGCCCTCGTCCTCGACGCGGCCGCACCCGAGCCGCCCGGCAACGCCGCCGCTTCCGCCACCACCGACGCGGGGATCCAGGCCATCGAGTACGGACAGGTCGGGCTGATCCTGCTCGGCGTGCTCGCGGCGGCGACGGAGTACAGCGGGCGTCAGATCCACACCACCGTGAAGAGCGTGCCCGACCGGCCACTACTGGCGGCGGGAAAGCTCGTCGCGCACCTGACGACCGCCGCGCTGACGGCCGTGCTCGCCGTCGCCGCGCTGGCCGGCGTGGGCGAACGGGGAGCGTCCCTCGGACCGCTGCTCGGAGCGGCGGCGTACCTGCTGCTGATCAGCATGCTCGCCTATGCCGTCGCCCTGCTGACCCGGGACGCCCTCGCCGCGCTGGTGATCATGCTTGGCCTCGTCCACGTCGCCTCGCCCCTCCTGGCCAGGGTCACCACGGTGGCCGGATATCTACCGGACCGGGCCGGCAGGCAGATGTACCAGACCGCATCCTCGTACGACGCCACGTTGACGGCAGTGCAAGGGGGAGTGCTGATGGGCCTCTGGGTCGCGCTCGCCCTTGCCCTGGCGACAGTGGTGTTCATCCGGCGTGATGCCTGAGAGTAGGGACGACCCGATGAGACAGAGTTGGCGCCCCGCCCGGCACGGCAGGGCTGGCACCACCACCCGACGCAGGACTGCGCTACTCGTCCTCGGACTGAGCGTGGTCCTGATCGGCGCGGTCGTCGGTGCCGCGGCGCTGTATCCCACCGTCGCGGCCACGACCTGTCCCGCCTGCTACGGCATGCGACGGGTGGAAGCGAACCTCTTCGTCGGCCGCGAAGCCTCCGACGAGCAGCGGCAGCAGGTGGTCGACACGGTGGCCGCGGCGGATCAGCGCATCCGTGCCTTCTACGGCGGCCGCGAAAGCTCGCCACGCATTCTGGCCTGCCCGACGGAGGACTGCTACCAGCGCATCGGCGGCGGCAGGGAACGGGGCGTGGCCGTACTCAACCGGGCCGTCATCCTGTCACCGCGCGGCCTCGACCCGGTGATCGCCGCACACGAGATGTCCCACGTCGAGCTGCACCGCCGGCTCGATTCCGGCGCCACGGTGCCCCAGTGGTTCGACGAGGGGCTCGCCGTCGTCGTTTCGGACGACCGGCGCTATCTCCACCCACGCCCGACAGGCGACCGGTGTACGGCTCAGCCGGGCGGTGCCCTGCCCCAGACACTCAACCAGTGGCTCGCCGCCGCCAACACCGACGAGCGGATCTATGCCAGAGCCGCCTGCGCGGTACACAGGTGGATCGAGGCGAACGACGGACCTCAGGCCGTCCTGAACCTCGTGACCAGGCTCAACTCCGGCGACGAGTTCTCGGCCGTCGTGCCCGGACAGACAGCGAGGTGATGCGCGTTCGCCCAGTTGGGACGCTCCACCAACCGGTTCTCGGTTCGACGAGATTGCCCCACTGGCACCTGCCCGACGATCCGTCCGGTGACGGCCGGCGCCACAGGCCCGCCGCCGGCTCGCACCCCGTCGCGGCCGGGCCACCGCACCGGAATTGGTCGGCGCGCAGCGCGGTCTTGGGTGGCAGGGTGGGGGCCGCCCGAGGTGCGTGGCGGCGCGGGCGGGCCGCGCCGGGCGACGACCGGTGAGGAGGCCACCACCGTGACGGATTCGCTGCGCGACGGCGACGCCGAGGCCGTGCTGCGCGAGGTCTACGAGGCCGCCGGTCCCTACCTGTCCTCGCTTGCGGAACGGTTGGTGCACGACAGGGGCGCCGAGCCGCTGCTGCGCGAGCTGTGGCAGCCGGGCGGCGACGGTGGGCTGCCGGAGCGGGGCGAGGGCGCGACCGCGGCGGTGCGCCGACTGCTGCGTGTCGGTACGACCGCCGCCACCCATTCGGCGGGCCCACGGTTCTTCCACTTCATCATCGGCGGCGTGACCCCGGCGGCGCTGGCCGGGGACTGGACCGCCGCGCTGCTGGACCAGAACGCCGCGTTCCGTGCGTCGTCCCAGTTCGCCGCGGAGGCGGAGACGATCGCGCTCACCTGGCTGCGGGAGCTGTTCGGCCTGCCGGGGGAGTTCGGCGGCGCGCTGGTCGCCAGCGCGACGTTCGGCAACGTCACCGGGCTCGCCGCGGCCACACACTGGTGGGCCGGGCGGCACGGGGTCGACCTGGCCGCGCGAGGGCTGGTCGGGCTGCCGCGGATGCCGGTCCTCGCCGGCGGGTACGTGCACGCCAGCGACCGCAAGGCGCTGCAACTGCTCGGGCACGGCCGGGACGCAGTCGAGGTCTTCGCCCGCGACGGCGTGGGCCGGATCGACCTGGCCGCGCTGGAGCGCCGGCTCGCCGAGCTCGACGCGCCGGCGGTGCTGATCGCCAGCGCGGGCGAGGTGAACGCCGGTGACTTCGACCCGGTGGCGGACCTGGCCGACATCGCCGAGCGGCACGGGGCCTGGCTGCACGTCGACGGCGCGTTCGGCATCTTCGCCGCACTGTCCCCGCGCACCCGGCACCTGGTCGCCGGGATCGAGCGGGCGGACTCGATCGCCGGTGACGGCCACAAGTGGCTCAACGTGCCCTACGAGAGCGGCTTCGCGTTCCTGAGGGACCCGGCGCGGCTGTCGGCGGCGTTCGGCATGCCCGGCGCGGCCTACCTGCCGGGGGAGAGCAGCGCGCTGCCGGCGCCGGCCGGCGGGCCGGACTACGCGCTGCTCGGCCCGGAGTCGTCGCGCCGGGCCCGGTCGCTGCCGATCTGGGCGACCCTGGCCGCGTACGGCCGGGACGGGCACCGGGCCATGGTCGAGCGGCACCTCGACCTGGCGCAGCGGTTGGCCCGGCTGGTCGACGAGGCGCCCGAGCTGGAGCGGCTCGCCGACGTGCCGCTGAACATCGTCTGCTTCCGCGCCCGCCCACCGGGCGCGCCCGAGGACACCCTCGACGACCTCAACCGGCGGCTGGGCGCCGCGCTGCTGGCCGACGGCCGGGTCTTCGCCGGCACCACGCTGTACGACGGGCGGGTGGCGCTGCGGCCGGCGATCGTCAACTGGCGCACCACCGAGGGCGACATCGACCTGCTGGTCGACGTGGTACGCGAGCTGGCGGCGAAGCTCGCCGGCTGACCGCACCCGCCGTCCGCCTCGCCTGGTGGAAGGACAAGCCGCCCCGGCGGCTCGGCGTCACCCGCGCGGCGCACCGACCCGGCCTGGCAGGCTAAGCGCCGCGCTTCCCGTCGTATCGCCCCGCCGAGTCCGTGAGCTCCCAGAACTCCGCCGGTAGATGGGTGACGACGTCGTCGTAGTCGCCGGGCGGGATGGCCTCGCGGAGGGTGTCGAACACCGCCCGCATGCCGGCCTTCGCCGTCGTGCCGTCCACCTCGGCGCGTCCGCTGACCTGTTGGACGAACACGTCGATCCCGAAGCGCTGAGCCTTGTCCCGGGGCGCGAACGCGTAGGCCCGCAGCTCGTCGGGCAGCCGGGCGGAGAGGTCACGTGCCTCGCCCCCGTCGATCCGCTCGGCCAGGGTCGTGAGCGTGGCGCGCGTGATGGCGGTGGCCTGCTCGGGTGACGTGCGCAAGCGTCTCGCCACCGAGCCGATGAACTCGCTGTTGTCCACCTCGGGGCCTTTCTCTGCGACGGATAGCGGCGTCTACCCGGGTGCCGGCGCGGCAAACGGCCGGCCGGGCGGCCCGACCGAGGCCGCCCGCGTCCGCCGAGGCGCGGCCGAGCGGTCTCAGGCGCCGCTCGCCGCCGCCTTGGCGAACCGTTCGAGGACGCCGGTCCGGCCGCCGTCACCGCCGACCGCGTCGGGCATCGCCCGGCCCTCGGGGAGCCGGTCGAGGTGGCGGTGTTCGAATTCGACGACGGTTTCGTGGGCCCGGAGGCGAAACCGTACCTCGATCTCGCTGGCGTGCGCGGCGTCCGGGTCGTACTGCCACTCGCCGGTGATCTGCCAGGTCAGGACGAGCCGGTGCGGGGGCTCCCAGACGAGCACGCGGCCCCAGTCGCATTCGCTGCCGTCGGTGCCGCGCTCATACCACCGCCCGCCCTCGCCCTGCTCCAGCACCGCCTCGGCGAGGTCCGCCCGGCCGATGTGGCACCCGGCCGGCCACCAACTGTCGAGGGACTCGGTGAACACGCGGAAGGCACGCTCGACGGGAGCGCTGACGGTGATGGTCCGGCGGATTACGTCGTACCTCCGGGCAGCGGCGTCTTCCGCCCCGGGCGGTCCTTGACTCCGCCACCGCGAGCTGCGCCAGCCGCGCAGCGGTCTTCGCCCTACCTACCGTGACCCGGTCCTTTCCGGGCAGGACTGGCATCCTGCCCGGAAAGGACATCGCTCAGGTCGAGCGCGCCGATGCGTGCAAATCGCTCGCCTCGACGGTGACCTCGTCCGTCACCTGGGTTGCGGCCCTGGCCTCCTGTCAGGCCGTGGATCTGCGGTTCCGCCTCAAGCCTCGACCGGGAAGTTGGCGCGGAACATGTGGTGCGGGTCGTGGCGGCGTTTGATGTCGCGGAGGCGGTGCAGTGCGTCGGGGGTGAATGCGTCGGCGACGCTCTCGGTCGGGCTGAGGAAGGTGAGGGGTTTGCGGCCGCTGATGGGTAGCGCGTCGGCGAGGGCGCGTTGTTTCGCGGTGACGGCTTCGGCTCGGGCCGGGTCGGTGGGCAGCCCGAACATGTACAGGGCGTACGGTTCGGTGAGCGGGCCGTGCGGGCTGTCCGATGGGCGGGCCAGCGCGCCGCCCAGGTGCCGCAGTTGCAGGCTGAGCAGCGGTTCGATCGGCTCGTTCAGTAGCGTCTTGGCCGCCGTGTCGTCCAGCGTGGTCAGCAGTTCGGTGCGCGAGAGCCCGGCGCTCGGGTCGGTCGGTTCCGCGGTGATGGCGCCGAGTTCGGCCACCGACATGGGCTGCCGGCTGTCGGACAGTGGCGAGGGCAGGCGGTCCAGCGGGGCCAGCAGGTCGCGTGCCTCGGCCGGGTCGCCGAGATAGGTGACGTCCACGGCGACCATCGGTTCGGCGCCGGGGAAGTGCAACAGGTCCAGCCAGACGGTCAGCGCGTCCGGCGCGGTGGCGGTGATCGTGCGGTAGGCGTCCAGCACCGCCGGGCCGTGCTGGGCGGGCCACAGCATCCGGCCTCCGTACAGGCTGGGCGCGTAATGCAGGGCGAGTTCCAGGGCGGTGACGACGGCGAAGCTGCCGCCGCCGCCGCGCAGCGCCCAGAACAGGTCAGGTTCGGTGTCCGCGGTGACGTGTCGTTCGCGGCCCTCGGCGTCGACGATGTCGAACGCCGTGACGCTGTCGGCGACCCAGCCGTGTGCCCGGCCGAACCAGCTCAGGCCGCCGCCGAGCGCGACGCCGGCGACGCTGACCACCGGCGAACTGCCGGGCAGGCCGGTCAGGCCGTGCGCTGCGGTGGCGGCCTGGACCCGACCGGACGACACACCGGCGCCGACGCGGGCCCGGCGGGCTGCGGGATCGATCTGGAGGGTGTCCAGGCGCCGGGTGCGCAGCAGGATCGTTCCGGCGGTACGGCCGCTGGCACCGTGTCCGTTGGGTTGGGTGGTGATGCTCAGCCCGGTAGCGCGGGCGTGACGGACCAGCGCGGTGACGTCGGCGGCGTCGGCGGCCTCGACCACGGCGTCGACCGGCTGCTCGACGGCGAGGTTCCACGGTCGGCGGGCGGTGTCGAAGTCGGGCTCGCCGGGCAGCCAGACGTGACCGCGGATGACGGAGCGCAAACCGTGCAGGGCGTTCATCGGTGTTCCTTCTCTTGTCTGTTCGGGCGGCCACGTGCGCGGCCGCTCCTGTCTGTGCGGGCGGCCACGGGCGCGATCGCGGCGCTGGTGTCCGTGGCGGTGCGGTGGCGGGCGGAGCTGAACCCAGGGCGGCCAGCGCGGCGATGCCGGTGCCGGCTGCCGACGAAGGCGGCGGTGCGTAGCCCGTCGGTCGTGGCGGCGCGCAGGGCCGGACCGCCGCCAATAATCTCGATATGACATATCCAGGATTAGTCGCCTTGGAAGGCCCTGCTGTGCAGATAGGGCTTGCGGCGCGTCAGGCGCGAAGCGCGGCGAACCGGTTCGCCGTGTTGCTCGGCGTGGCCGGGTGTCGGCGTTCCACCTCTGCCTTCAGGTCCGCCAGTGTCTGCCCCGCCAGCTCCCGCCGCCAGGCCAGATCAGCCCGCCGCATCGCCTGCGAGACCAGGCACGCCTGGCGGTAGTCGACCTCCGGATCGGCGCCCGGCCCCCGCCGGAGCAGTTGCTCGCAGCGGAACGCCTCGTCCGGGCCCTCGATCGCCACCACTACGTCGAGCAACGTGATGTGCTCCGGGCTGCGGGCTAGTTGAAAGCCGCCGCGTGGGCCGGGCGTCGAAGTCATGATGCCCGCGCGGGCGAGGGCCTGGAGTTGTTTGTTGAGGTAGGCCGCGGGAAGGCCGTAGAACTCGGCGAGCTTCGCTACGGGAACGGCTCGCCCTCCCGGCAGCCAGGTCAGGTTGAGGCAACTGTGCAGGGCCCATTCCACGCCTTCGCTCATCCGCATATCTGGACAGTACATGTCCAGGATTTCGGACGCAACGGCTCCGGCCGTGCGAGCGCCAGCCGACGGGGGCCAGCGGTCTGATCCTCGCCGCGGCTGTAGGTCTGACAGGAGCCGCTGCCGCCGGTGTGCGGGGCCGGCGACGAGCGGGGCGGCCGGCTCGCCGGCACGGACCAGGTGGTCCAGACCTCCGCTGCCACTCGCCGGCGCTGCTCGGCGATGCCTGGCGGCCGATTCCGTAGGGTGTGGTTGTGACCTCGCAGTATCGGGAGGACGTGGTTGCTGGGCCGGCGGCCTCGCTGGTGGCGTGCGTGTGGGAGCAGCGCGTCAGTCGTCGGCATGCCCAACTGGTGGTGCCTGACGGCTGTCTCGACCTGATCTGGCTTGGTGACGGGGACCTGGTGGTCGCGGGTGCTGACACTGGTCCGCGGCTGGTCGACTTGCCAGCGAACGCCGAGGTGGCCGGGGTTCGCCTCCGTCCCGGAGCCGCGGGTGCCGTGCTGGGCTGGCACGCTGCGGAGCTGCGCGACCGCCAGGTCGATGTCGCCGAGCTGTGGGGTCGGGAGGTATTGCGGCTCTCCGAGACGCTCGCCGCGGTACCTGCCGAGTTCCGGGGTCGTCACCTTCTCGAGGCGGTGTCCTCTCGCGGCGCTACGCCCGATGCGCTGGTGCAGGCGGCGGCACGGTGTCTGGCTCGTCCGCGCGCTCGGGTCGCGGCAGTGGCAGCGGAGCTGGGTGCCAGCGAACGGCAGCTGCACCGGCGCACGGTGGCGGCGGTGGGGTACGGGCCCAAGATGCTGGCGCGTGTCGGCCGGCTGCGCCGGTTCGTGCGCCTGCACGCGCCTGACCTGTCGGGCAGAGCGCTCCTGGCGGGCTATGCCAGTCAGGCGCACATGAACGACGAGGTGAGGCGGCTCACAGGCATGACACCCGTCCGATTTCTGGAAGCACTCGGCGGCGCGTCCGCCTAGCGTGGGCGCCGTGCCCGTCGACATCGCTGCCGCAGAACAGTTCATCCACAACACCGCTCGCCTTCTGGACAGGCACCGGCTCGCGGTGCTACTCCACGACGCTCCGGTGGGACCGGTCCTCACGGCGCTGCGCGCCTATCAGAACCCCGACCACGGCTTCGGTCATGCCCTGGAACCCGACGTCCGGGATCCCGCGAGCCAGCCGACTGCCACGCTGCACGCACTGGAGGTGCTCGCCGAAGTCGGCGCTCTGGACGACCCCATGGTCACCCGGGCTGCGAGCTGGGCGGCCCGCAACGCCCGCGCCGACGGGGCCCTGCCCTTCGTCCTGCCCAGTGCGGCCAGCCATCCGCACGCACCGTGGATGACGCCCAACTCAGACGGCTCGTTCCTGACGTTCGGGTTCGTGTCCGTGCTGACCCGGGCGGGCGTGCAGACCCCCTGGCTCGCTGCCGCGATGTCCTGGTGCTGGTCCCGGATCGATCGTCCCGACGAGCTCGACGCGTACTGGGTCAAGTTCGCCCTCGACTTCCTCGATCACGAACCGGACGAGGACCGGGCCCGCGCAGCGATCGAGTCGCTCCGGCCCAAGATCGGGGCTGATGGCACGATTCCCGTTCCCGGTGGCACCGAGGACGAGCGCCTCACCGCCCTCGTGCTCTCACCCCGCCCGGGCCTGCGCAGCCGGGCTCTGTTCACCGAGGAGCACATCCGGGCAGAGCTGGACCGACTGGAGGAGGAACAGCTCGAGGACGGCGGCTGGATGTTCGACTGGCTCGACTGGTCCCCGGGGCAGCGCGTGGAGTGGCGAGGCGCCGTGACACTGCGCGCACTCGCCACCCTCGCGGCACACGGCCGCGCTGGACGATGACGTCCGCGCTCCTCGACATGACCGCTCGCGTGACGGCCGGATGCCCGAGGGTTTCGCTCAACCGGTGAGCGCGTCCGCGCGGGCACGCAGCAGGGTCGGCGGGGAGGCGTGTCGGTGATCCTGCCCGTCTTCGCGGGGCGTGGTTCTCGGCCGTGCCGGTCAGCGGGACTTCCTCGTCGCCCGCTTGCGTGGCGGCGTCAACAGGTCCGCTATCGCCGTGATCGCGGACGGCACCAGGCGGTAGTAGGCCCAGACGCCGCGCTTCTCGCGCTCGATCAGGCCGGCCTCGGTGAGGATTCGAAGGTGATGGCTCACGGTCGGCTGAGAGAGGCCAAGCGGCGCGGTGAGGTCACTGACGGACGCCTCGCCCTGCGGGGCGGACTGGATCAGACTGAGCAGTCGCAGGCGTGCCGGGTCGGCGAATGCCTTCAGCACTCCGGCGAGCCGCTCGGCGTCGGCAGGTTTGATCGGCTCGCCAGCAAGCGGCGAGATAGCAGGCATGGCAGTCTTCGCAGTTCCCACGTCCTGCATCGTTGCACAACACCATCGGCAGGCTGGCGGAACCGGACCAGTACTCCGGTGGCGATCGCGGGACCGGATGCGAGGAAAGCTCTACCACGGCAGTGGCCCAGGGCTGGCCATCCGGCTCAGCCCCGCCAGCCACGGGAAGTGGGTCCGGATTGTGTGAGTGATCCTCGTCGGTCGCGAGGCTCAGCCGAGTGGCGTGTGCGCGTTTCCTTCAGGAACTCGGGGGCGTCCAACCGTCGATCCCCAGGTCGCCAAGGCGGTCAGTGCGGAGCAGGTCGATATCGATGGCTTCCAGTTCCTCCGCGACCTCTACCCACAGATGCGTCACGGACTCCCAACGCGGTGTCGTGCCTTGGTGGTGCCGAGAGAACTCCACCAGGCATCCGTGTAGCGGACCCTCGCGCAGGTCCATGAACAGGCCGCCCCCGCCTCCGTCGCCGGCGATGGGCAGCCATCGGGGGAGCCAGTACAACTGGGGTAGGAGGGTGCCTGCGGGCTGGGTGTTCTGGCCGGCCACGAACCGTTCCACCTCCTCACGCATGCCCGATGGACAAACCTCATGTTGGACCCGCAGGTGCACCCGCCAGCGCTCCAGCGCCATGGACGTGGGGTACGGGCTCGAAGAGTCAGGGACCAGAGTTCCACTTGGCAGGCCGAGACCGTGCCGGACTCCGTTGGAGAGTCCCCACCAGATCCGGAGGTCGGCTGGGAGCGCCACACCAAGGGCGGTCGCGACGGTGTCGATCTCCGCTGCCGTTGCCGGCGGGTTCAGCTCCGCGCGGAATCGGGGGGCGAACCGCGACAGCCAATCCTCGATCCGGTGCCACGCCCGCTCCACCGCCGTGTCGGTACCCATGCTGTGATCAAACCAGGGGTGGTGACGAGCAGGCAGGACGTTCCTGACGCGGATCAAGCGACGTCGCCACCCGTCTCGTCACGCTGCCGAGCTGATTCGATGATCTCTGCCAACAGAGTTCCCGCGCGCAGCAGAGCGAGTGCGCGCTGGGCGATCGCCTCCAGCCGCGTGTCGAGCGCGGCGACCGAGTGGCTCACCTCGTTGAGGTCACGGACCGCTGTGATCGCGTTCTGTACGTGTGGAATGCGGTAGCCACCGGCTCGCAGGGCTGCGGTGATGCGTGCCTCCCGGATGGCGGTGAGGGTGTAACGCCGAGCCGTCCCGGATCGCGTGGTGACCCGTTCAGGCACTACCAGCCCGACCTTCTCCCAGAAGCGGAGAGTGGACGTCTTGACTCCGAGGGCCTGGGACAGCTCCGTGATGGTCATGGAGTCGCTTTCGACGGGTGCTGCCTCCGTGGTCGCTTCGGCCCGGATGGATTCCAGCGCAAGGCGTGCCGCGAGTGCCTGCTCCCGTTCGTGGTTGAGCCCGGCGTGCAGCCCGCAGACCAGCGCCGCCGCCCGATCGGGCGGCTGCCGGCGAACCTCTCGCATCGCCCGTCGTGCCTCGACAGGCCCCACGGCGTGAGCAAGGTGGCGGTACGCGCGAAGGGCGCGGACATGCGCTGCGGAGAACTGCCGGTACCCGTTGGGTGACCTGGCCGCAGCGGGGATCACGCCCAGGGCCTCCAGGTCACGCACCTGCTGGGCGGAGTAGCCCGAGGCCGCCGCGACGGCCGCGGTGTTCATGGGTGGCGCTTCGCCCCCTCGGTTCATCCGAACCCTCCACTACCACTTCAAGTACATGCTTGAACCATGAGTATGGAGCGACTTCTCGAGACCATCCGAGCGTTCGACGGGGTACTCGAACTTGCCCCCACCGAGGGCAGCCCGTTCCCGGAGATCGCCTGGGGCGACCACTTCTTCTACTACGCGCCCGATGGTGACGTGCCGCAGCGTGAGCAGCCCTACGCCACCATCGTCACGAAGAACTACCCCGACGACGCCTCGTGCGACCTCGACCATCCCGATCGTTGGCGGTTGAACATCCACGTCGGCAGGGACGCGTTCGCCGAGCTCACGGGTGAAAGCCCTCGGGCCGAATCGACAGCGTGGGACTACACCGCCACCGATGTCGTCCTCCCGCACCCGGTGTATCGCGCGCAAGGTTGGGTGTCGATCATCAACCCAGGTGCCCGCACGCACGAGTTGGCAGTCCGCCTCCTGCGTCAGGCGCATGAGGATGCCAAGCGCCGGGCGGAGCGCCGGAGTGCCAACAGGGCAACCAGTTCGTGACGCGGCTCCGGGTGGTCACCGGTGACGCGCCGCGAGGCGCCCCACCCGGCCGAAGCGAGGTGTGTCGCACACGCCGGGTCGCGCACGTCACAACAGGGACGGGTGTCTCACGCGCCTGCGCGTCGGAGTGGGCCAATCGGTGACGCCGCCACGGTGATGCCGGACCTCAAGACCGCTCGTCCGCGCCACACGCCCGAGGTGTACCAGCCAGGAAGGCTGGTTGGGGTCGTGTGACGACACGGCCCGGATAGACGCGACGACGAAGGCCTTCGGTTGTGGAGCGGGGCTGCCTGGGAACCGTTCGGCAACCGGAGGTCCTCCGTGTCGTGCGCTGACGCCGCGACCCCTCGTCGTACGCCCTCGCTTGGCGCGTCCCGGTCGTGGATCCCGGTCGATGGACGGCCGCCGTTGCGCCGAAGCTGACCACCGCGGTGAGCCCCACCGCCGGCAGGCGGGTCCGACCGCCCGGTTGCAGGAGCGCCTGGCCGCGCAGTGCCCGCCGGCCCCACAGCACGACCAGCCCGGGCCCGTAGGCGATCGACTTGTATGGTAAACCATACATGTGACGCGTGAAGATGATGTTGCGACGTGGATAGCGGCACTGCCCAAGGTGGAGCTGCACCTGCACCTGGAGGGATCGCTGCGGCCGGCCACGCTGTTCCGGCTCGCCGAGCGCAACGGCGTCGACGTCGGTGCCACCTCGGCCGATGAGCTGGCCGAGCGGTACACCTTCAACAACTTCGGCGACTTCGCCGCCTTGTTCTTCGCCGGGCTGTCGGTGCTGCGTACCGCCGACGACTTCACCGACGCGGTGGTCGCGCTCGCCGCCGAGTTGGCCGAGCAGAACGTCCGGTACGCGGAGGTCACCACCACGCCGATCAACCACCATCGGCGCGGCGTGGCGCTGGAGGAATACCGTGACGGCCTGGACGAGGGTCGCCGGCGGGCGAGGGACGAGTTCGGCGTGGAGCTGGGCTGGGTGTGCGACATCTCGCGGGAGTCGGAGGACCCGGCATCCGAGTTCACGGTCGGGTTCCTGCTCGGGGCGCAGGCGCCCGACGGCGTGGTCGGGCTCGGGCTGGGCGGCGTGGAGGACGGCTTCCCGCCGGAGTTGTTCGCGTCGTCATTCGCCCGCGCCAGGGCCAACGGTCTCGCCGCCTTGCCGCACGCCGGCGAGACGGTGGGACCAGGCAGCATCTGGGGCGCGGTGCGCGCGCTGGGGGCCGCGCGCATCGGCCACGGCATCCGCTGCCTGGAGGATCCCGCACTCGTCGAGCACCTCGCGACCCACCGGATCCCACTCGAGGTCGCGGTCACCTCGAACACGCGACTTAAGCTGGTCGACGGCGTCGATCAACACCCGCTCACCGCGCTGCTGGACGCCGGCCTGGTCGTGACGCTCAACACCGACGATCCCGCGTACTTCCGGACCACGTTGACAGAGGAGTTGCAGCTGGCACACCGGGTGCACGGCGTTGGCCGGCAGACGCTGCTGGACATGCAGTTGGCCGCACTGCGCGCTTCCTGCGCGGACAGCGCGACGAAGTCCCGCATCCGCGACGCGCTCGCGGCAGTCTGAACGGGATCCAGCAGTGGTACGCCCACCAGGGCCGGACCGGCCGCTCTACATCCGCATCGCCATGTCGCTCAAGGCGCGGATCCTCGCCGGCACCTACCAACCGGCTGCCCGGTTGCCCGGCGAGGAGGAACTCGCCGCCGCCTTCGGCGCGAGTCGCAGCACGATCCGCCAGGCCATCGCGGATCTCCGCGAAGCCGGATATGTCGTCAGCCAGCGTGGCTCCGGCACCTATGTGTGCGCGGAGCTGCCGATCGAGCCGCTGTCGCCACGCTCCGGGCCGGTCTACACCGGTTTCCTCGACGACCTCGACGACGAGGCCCACCATGTGCACGAGCTGCACCGCTCACGGCGGTCGGTCACCGCGGACGCGGCGCTCGCCGCACGGCTGCGCATACCGGTCGGCAGCCCGGCCGTCCGCTTCCAGGGCACCCGGGTCCGCGACGGCAGGGTCTACGGTGTCGCCATCGACATCCTTCCGCCGCACGTGGCGGACCGCCTGGACGCCACCGTGCTCGACCGCTGCCCGACCATCGGTGACGCGATGGAAGCGGTCGGCTACCGGGCCAGGGAGAGCCTCCAGCGTGTCGAGCCCACCGCGTTGGACGCCACGACCGCTCGGCTTTGCAACGGTTCGCCAGACGAGCCCGCCCTCGCCGTCACCGGCGTCGCGTACGGCGCCGACGGAACCCCGCTCGACGCCTACACGCTCATCGTCACCCGCGGGTACGGCATCGGTCTGCACCTCGTACGCGCCAGTGAACGGGAAGCGCCCTGACAGCGCGTCGCGGGTGGCGAGTGGGGGCAAGGAACCCTGGTGCGCGGGTATGACGAAGGCGGCCCGCCGGAGCCGCCTCCACCCGCAGCACCGTGATCCTGCCCGGGACGGGCGGCCGGCCGCCGCGAACGCGGCACGAGCTGTCAGTTCCGGCCGACACCGGCCCTCTCGAGGAGGGAGGTGAGGATGCGCTCGGCGTGTGTCCACAGCACCGCGCCACCGATCCCCGGCACGACACGGCGACGAGCGCCGGGGATGCGGCTGGCGAGGAACGCTCCCTTGTCGGGCGAGTGGCTGGTGTCCCGCTCGCCGTACCAGATGTCGACGGGAACAGTGATCCTCGCGAGATCGAATGGCCACCGGCCCATGGCGAGGACCGTATCGCGGGCATAGCCGGCCGCGCCCTGAGCGAAACCCTCCTCCAAGGCTCGGCGGTAGGCCGCCGCGAAATGGGGATCCTGGTACACGGCCAGGTCGCATTCGGGGCTTCCGCTCATCACCATGTCCCACATGGCATCCGGGCCGAGGCCCGCGAAGAACTCCTCAGCGCCGGCCGGGTCTGTCGCTGTCCTGTCGACGAGCTCCCGCAGGCCCGCGGCCAGGGCGGTGGCGAACTCCGGAGCGGCTACCTCATCCGCGCCGGAGACGACAGCCAGCGCGGAGGCGACTCCCTGCTCAGCGCAGGCAAGCGCGAACGGCGCCCCCTGCGAGTTCCCGACCACGGGCAGCCGGCCCAGCCCGCGCAGCGCGGCAAGCTGGCGGATGTCGTCGGCGAAGTCGGAGAAGGTCCGACCGGGCGCAGGGGTCGAGACGCCGAGCCCCGGGCGGTCCGTGGAGACAAGACGCACTCCGAGCGCCTCGACGACGTCGGCGCCGAAGCCCAGCCAGCGGCTCGTGGCGGCACCCGGACACAGCAACACCGGCACGCCGTCCGGCGGCCCCCACTCGGCCCACCCGAGTAGCCGTCCGTCAGACAACCGAGTCTCACCGAGCCGAGCGGGAGCTTTGCTGTACACACCCATGATCACCATCATGGCAGGGGACATGTCCCTGCCTCACTCGAATTTTGGGTACTCCAGGACGGGCGAGCGACGGGCCGACCCGTCAGCAGCGCGGACGAGCCACGCGGGGAATCCATGTCGCCTCGGCCGGCTGATCAGCCTTCGGTTCCCTGGGGTCCCGGCGTTCGGTGTCGCGCCCATCACGGCACCCCTCCTCGTCGCCGAACGCGACGCCCGGTGCGTCAGGCCGAACATCGTCCGGTCCGCGGACCCGGCTTCCCGGCTCCTGGCTACGAGGATCGAGGCCGCTGTCTATCCGTGGTCTGGATCTGGTCGGGCGGTTTGGTCTGAGGTCGTCCCGGGTCTGGTGTGGAGGACTTCACGGGCCTGTTCGGCGGCGCGGGTGATGCTTTCGCTGATGAAGTCGAGGAAGCGGGCGATGTTCTCCAGGCGGGTGGCGGCGGGGGTGCGGGGGCCGAGGACGGCGACGCCTCGGCGGGCGGTCTCGACGAGTTGGTCGTTGGATCGGGCGCTGGCGATCGTCGCCTGGTAGAAGAGCTCGTCGTCGACGACGTAGCGGTCGCGGCGGCGTTCGTCGCGTTCCCGGCGGACGAGGCTCTGGCTCTCCAGGAAGGCGATCGCTTTGGAGATGGACGCCGGGCTGACCTGGAGACGCTGGGCGAGTTGGGACGCGGTGAGGCTGCCCGCGTCGGTGGTGAAGAGGCAGGTCAGCACCCGGGCTGTCATCTTGGGCAGGCCCGAGGCCATGAGGGCGGTGGTGAGCGTCTCCTCGTATTCGGCCACGGCCTCGGCGTCGCGTCCGTGTGGCTGAGGGCCTGGCCCCGACCCACGGGAGGAGGCGGGACCGCGCCGGTGGGCGCGACGTTCGGTGGCGCGGTGGGCGAGGTCGGCGCGGTAGGCGGTGGGGCCGCCGTTGCGCATCACCTCACGGGTGACCGTCGAGGTGGGACGGTCGAGGCGTCGGGCGATCTCGGCGTAGGGGAGGCTGTCGGCGAGCCCCAGCGCGATCTGCTGGCGTTCCTGCAGGGTGAGTCTGCCTCCCGGCATCGCTGTCTCCTCGGTCATCCTCCGTGGCGGTCCCTGATCTCCCAGACCATAGCGTTCACCTCCATCTATTGCAATGATCGGGACGGCTGTCGTTGCGTTATTGGCAGACTGATTGCAACGATATCGCGTCGGTTACCTGCGTAAACAGCATATCTACGCAACGAGCTTGTTGCTGCTATATCGAAAGCAACGTAGCGTTTCGCATGTCAGAAACCACACGTGAGCACGGGAGAGCACGATGCAGAAGTTCGACACCCCCGCCCCGATCTCCGCCATCCTGGACATCCCCGCCGGACGCGTCCAGTTCATCGCCGCGGACCGCGCCGACACGACCGTCGAGGTCCTGCCCGCCGACCCGTCGAGAAGCCGCGACGCCAAGACCGCCGAGCAGACCACCGTCGCCTATGCCGACGGCGTGCTGCGGATCCACAGCCCGCAGTCCCAGAACCGACTCCTCGGCCCCTCGGGATCCCTGGAGGTCACCGTTCAGCTGCCAGCCGGCTCCCGCATCGAGGCCAAGACCGCCAGCGCCGAGTTCCGCGGCGTCGGCCGCCTTGGCGACGTCGCCTTCGACGGCGCGTACCGCCAGATCAAGATCGACGAGGCCGCGAGCGTGCGCCTCACCGCGATCGACGGCGACGTCGAGGTGGGCCGGCTCAACGGCCCTGCGGAGATCAGCACCGCCAGGGGCGACATCCGGATCGCCGAGGCCGCGCGCGGCACGGTCGTGCTCCGCACCGAGTTCGGCGACATCTCGGTCGCCGCCGCCGCGGGCGTCTCGGCCGCCCTGGACGCCGGCACCGGCCACGGCCGCATCAGCAACGCCCTCAAGAACGATGGCACGGCCGCACTCGACATCCGCGCCACCACCTCCCACGGCGACATCACCGCCCGCAGCCTCTGAAGGAGCAGAACCAGGACCGCCCGGCCGCACCACCTGCGATCGAGATCCTGTCGGTCGTCGCCGACGACGCGGCCGTCCGTCTCAAAGGGCCGGCGTGATCCACGCGCAGGCATGGAGAAGTCGTACCAGACCCCTCAGAACGATCGAACACTACGCGCAAGGAGATTCACGGTGGGACAGAGCAAAAGCGGCTTCTCCGCAGCGGGGCTACGCACGCTGCGCGACGTGCTGACGCGGTATGTCGAGTCCGGCAGGATTCCCGGGCTCGTCGCCCTGGTCAGCCGGGGCGGCCAGACGCACGTCGAAGCGGTCGGGACGATGCGTCACGACGGTGGCCCACCGATGCGCCGGAACACGATCTTCCGGATGGCCTCGACGTCCAAGCCGGTCTCGGTCGCGGCGGCGATGGTCCTGCTCGACGAGTGCCGGCTGCGGCTGGACGACCCGGTGCAGCAGTGGCTGCCCGAACTGGCCGACCGACGGGTGTTGACACGCGTCGACGGCCCGCTGGACGACACCGTCCCGGCGCGGCGGCCGATCACCGTGCGGGACCTGTTGACCTCCACGTTCGGGCTCGGCATGGACATGACCGCGCTGGGCACGCCGATCATGAACGCGATCTTCGAGCAGGGACTCACGCCCAACCTGCCGGAGCCGATGCCCGAGCCGGATGAGTGGTTGCGCCGCCTCGGCGCGCTTCCGCTGATGCACCAGCCCGGAGAACAGTGGCAGTACCACATCAGCAACGACCTGCTCGGCGTGCTCGTCGCCAGGGTCACCGGCCAGCCGTTCGAGACGTTCCTGCGGGAACGTATCTTCGACCCGCTGGGGATGGCCGACACCGGCTTTCACGTGCCCGCTGACAAGACCGACCGGCTGCCGCCCCTCTACGCCCCCGACCCGCGGACCGGCGAGTTCCACGTGTGGGACGAGGCCGAAGGCGGACGCCACAGCCAGCCTCCGGCGTTCCCGGGCGGCGGCGGTGGGTTGGTCTCCACCGCCGACGACTACCACGCCTACTTCCAGATGCTGCTCAATCACGGCAGGCACGGCAGCGAACGGATCCTGTCCCGGCCCGCGGTCGAGCTCATGACCACCAACCGCCTCACGCCCGAGCAACAGGCCACCCGGGACGCCATGGCCCGCAACAACGTCCACATCTCGCACGGCCAAGGGCAGCACGGCGGCTGGGGCTTCGGCATGGCGGTGCGCACCTACCGCGGTGACTACGCCTCCGTGGGTCAGTTCGGCTGGGACGGCGGAAGCGGCACCGCGACCTACGCCGACCCGGCCGAGCAGCTCACCGGAATCCTGCTCACCCAGGTCGGGATGTCCGTCCCGGATCCGGCGCGGCTCATCCACGACTTCTGGACCACGCTCTACCAGGCAATCGACGACTGACAGCCAGCCAGCGCCCGGTTCGCCCGGCCCGGCACGTACGTCCAGTTCACGGCCGCCCGACGGGCGGCCCCGGCGGCCGAGCGTCGAGTCTGCGCGTCTTTTTCGACCCGTTGACTCGCGCTCGGTCGCGGGCGCCTGGCGCGCCGTCAGCCGGCCACCAGTGTGGGCACCGGCCGTGGCATCGGTCGCGCATCCGCGACCGATGCCTGCCGGCCGCTCCGATCGGCCCATCCGGCTTCGAGTAGGCGCACCTCGACGCCCTTCTCGGTTGCCGCCGACACCAGCTCGGCAACGAGGGCCCGGCCCGCGGCGTCGATCCGCGCCTGGCGCAGGTCGATCGTCAGCCGACGGGCCGGCATGGCCAGCGCGGTGGCCACGACGGCCCGCACATCGACCGCCGACGACGCGTCGACAGGGCCCTCGACACACACCCATCGGTGCCCGGTGAAAGCGGGCAGCATCGTGATCGCGAACGACATCAACACCCTCCTCACCCACCATCGACGAGCCGCTGAGCGACGTGGGACCGCCGGCACCGGCGACGGTCGTGAGCCTGCGACACCACTGATCGTTTTAGCACTCGAAGCCGTGGAGTGCTAGTCGTTGTGACGGACGTCGGGCACGGGACGGCGGCCCGTGTCCCGCGCTCCACCTGGCCATGGGGAACACCGGGATGACACGTTCATCCGCGGCTGCTGGCGCGCCGGCTGAGGCAGCAGGTCGCGCGGGTGGGCCCCCCGCCGGCCGCCGGCCCGGTCGGCGGGTGGCCGCACGAGCGTGTGGCCGTACGGGTCTGCCGATCCCGGCTGATGACGGACTTGACCTCAACTAAACGTGAAGTCTTACCGTCGAGTCATGACCGATTCATTCGCCTTCCAGATGGCCATCGATATCGCCTGCTCGCATTCCTACCTGGGGTGGTCACGCCTACAGCCGGTCCTCAGGGAGACCCGCGCAGCAGGAGCGCTGATCGACATCTCGTTCCTGCCGGCCCAAATCGCACCCGACGCCCCCGTCGATCCGGAGCCTCTGGACGCAGTGCACGCCCGCGTGTTCGGGCCGGGGGCGAAGGCCCAGACCGAAGCCATGACCCGCGCGGCCGCGGCGGAGGGGATCGAGCTGAGGTACGACCGTGCCCAGTTCACCAACACCCGCCGGGCGCACCTGCTGCTGGCGCGCGCGCAGACGCAGGGGCTGGGGGAGGAGGCGGTGACGGAGCTCTTCGCCGCGTACTTCCGCTTCGGTCGAAACGTCTCCGATCCGAGCGTGCTGCGCGAGATCGCGGCGTCGATCGGGCTCGACTACGGCGGCGGAACGACCGCCGCCGAGGAGGCTGCGCTCGACAAAGCCCTGGCTCATACCCGTGACCTCGGCATCCGCTCCCTGCCCACGCTGATCACCCCAGCCGGGGGCAGGTACTCCGGTGCGCTGCAGCGGGAGCAGTACTCCACGCTGCTGCGTGACTCGACGAGCAGAAGCATCCATCAGTCCGCAAGCTGAACCGGCAGAACGGGAAAACGCCGATCCGCGTCGGTCAGGCGGTGTGCGCCGGTGGCGCGGACAGCTTGCAGAGCTTTTCGCCCGATTGCAGGGAGGCAAGTTCGGCCTTGAGCGCGGCGATGCGGCGCTCGGACTCGTCGATCAGTATTCGCGCGACCTTGGCCCAGTCGTCGGACTGCGGGTCAGGCGGGAGTTCGTTGAAGACTTCGGCGATCTCACGCACGGACAGGCCGATCCGCTGGGCGACTTTCGCGACCCGGATGCGGCATGCGGCGGAGTTGTCGAATCGGCGCTGGTTGCCCGCGGTGCGATACGCCGTCACCACGCGGTGCGTCTCGTAGAAACGTACTGCCGACGGGGCGACCCCGCTGTCCTCGGCGACGTCGCGCACGGTCAGTGGGAACTCTGGAGCGAATGTCGTGCCCATGCGATCAGCCTGACATGCCGAGGGCTGAAGTTCAATATTTGTTCAATGCTGTCGGTGGCGTCCACAAGGGCAGGTCAGCTCAATCGACACGCCAGCCACCCTCCCGCGCCGGCGCCCACCTGCGGGTCGGCCCCGAGAGGTCAAGGCACCCCCAGCCGTGGCCACTCTCGGCATCCTCCGTCACGGGGTGATGGATCTCTCTGCCGCCGGATCGCCGGCCGTCAGGGTCCTGCGTGTTTGGGACCTGAATCGCCCCAGGCCTCTGCGGGCCTGGGGCGATTCAAGCCGACCGCCATGGGCACTCCGGTGCCCCTGCGACAGGCGGCGATCTGGTGACACCAGTTCCGGGGTCAGTGTCCGGCTGACGGGGTGGCCGACTCGGCCTCGGCCAGACGGCGGCGGAGTTCCGCCTCGGGCACGTCCTCGAGATGGGTGAGGAAGACCCAGATGTGTCCATGGGGATCGGAGAGGATGGCGGTGCGGTCGCCGTGGAACATGTCGGCCGGCGGCTTGATTATCGTGGCGCCTGCCGACTCGGCCTGCGCGGCAAGCGCGTCGACGTCGGGCACGAACACGTGCAGCGTCGTAGTGGTGCCACCGAGCGCGTGGGGCTCAAGCCAACCAGTGCCGTCGGTCTCCGGAACGCTGGTGTCGCCCAGCATCAGTGTCGAAGAGCCGATCGCAATCTCGGCGTGCATGACACCGCCGCCGGGTGCGTCGACGCGGAACAGAACCCGAGCACCGAACGCTCGCACGTAGAAATCGATGGCCTTGGCGCCATCGTCGACCATGATGTGTGGGATCACAGCGTAGCGGTACCGATCGGGAATCGACGTGTCGTTCACTGGTGCAGTCATGACTGTCTTCCTGTGTCGTCTTGTCCGGCATCTCCGGCCCGGAAAGAACCGTAGTATTTCAAGTAATGTTGAAGTCAAGACCGACTAGGTTTTTTTGCTCTCTCGCACCAATGCCGTCTCCGGCTGAAGTGCTCGACCGGGGAAGGGTCAAGGCAGCCATTGCTCGGCGCCCGAAAGCGCCTTTCGAGGGCAGGCCACCCTCGTCGCTGTCTCGGCGGCTGATCCGGGTGCCGTCACTGGCGTGGGGCTGCCAGTCAGGAGGCAACCTCCTCGCGGGAGCGGGGCCTGGCGCGTACGTGCACGCGTTCCCCCTGGCGGCCGAACAGGTTGAGGACCTCCACTGGTGATTCGCCCGTGGTGCCGAACCAGTGCGGCAGGCGGGTGTCGAACTCGGCCGCCTCGCCCGGCTCATGATCAGGTCGTGGTTCGCCACGACGAGCCGCAGACGTCCGGACAGGACGTACAGCCACTCGTAGCCCTCGTGCGTGCACAGCTCGGGCCGGTTCTGCTCAGCCGGAATGACTGACTTCCAGGCTTGCAGCGGACCTGGTTGGGTGGTCAGGGGGACCACCGTGCGGCCGTTGCGGATGCGGGGCGTGCAGCGGATCCGCGGATCGCCGACCTCCGGCGCCCCGACCAGCTCGTCCAGCGGCACCTGATGGGCCTGCGCGAGCGGCAGTAGCAGCTCCAGGCTCGGGCGGCGCTGGCCCGACTCCAGGCGCGACAACGTGCTCTTGGAGATGCCGGTGGCCTCGGCCAACGCGGACAGGGTCACGTTGCGCCGGGCGCGGATGCGTCTGAGGCGAGGGCCCACCTGGGCCAGGGCGGTGGCGATCGCTGACTGCTTGTCCATGGCCCCATCTCACCTCGCGTGTTCCAGAAATGGCAACGAAAGTTGTCGCTTCAGGGCCGGGTGCGCACCATCGAGCCGGAGGTGATCGTCATGATCAACGCAAGGAACGACCAGCTCAACGACCAGCGTGCCGGCCACGACGGGGCCTATGACGTGGTGGTTGTCGGTGCCGGAGCGGCCGGCCTCAGTGCCGCCCTACTCCTCGGGCGTGCCCGCCGCGAGGTCGCGGTGATCGACGTCGGCGAGCCGCGCAACGCGCCCGCCTCGCACATGCACGGCTTCCTCTCCCGCGACGGCCTGCCCCCGGCCGCGCTGCTGGAGCTCGGCCGCGCCGAGATCGCCCGGTACGGCGTCCGGCTCATCCCGGGGCGGGTGGACCAGATCGACCACGGCTACTACGTCCGCATGGTGGGCGGGCCGGTGCTCGAGGCCCGCCGCATCGTGGTCGCGACGGGACTGCGGGACGAGCTGCCCGACATTCCCGGCCTGCGCGAGCGGTGGGGTAAGGATCTGCTGCACTGCCCGTACTGCCACGCCTATGAGGTGCGCGATCAGCCCCTCGGTGTTCTTGGCACCCACCCGGGGGCAGTGCACCAGGCCCTGCTGGTGCGGCAGTGGAGCGACGATGTCGTCTTCTTCGCGCACACGCTGGACGTGACGCCTCGGGATCGGGATCGGTTGGAGGCGCGTGGCGTGCGCATCGCCGAGGGCAAGATCGAGCAACTCGTCGTCGACGGGGGCCGGCTGCGCGGCGTGGAACTCGCCGGTGGCCTCGTCGTCCCCCGGGCCGCCGCCTTCGTCTTTCCCCGCATGGTCCCCCGCGACGAGCTACTGACCCGGCTGGGCTGCGCCAAGGACGACAACGGCTGGGTCGCCACCGACCGTACCGGCCGCACCAGCGTCGCCGGCGTGTGGGCCGCCGGCAACGTCATCGACCCGCGCGCGCAGGTCATCGCCGCCGCCGGCATGGGCTCGGCCGCGGCATTCGCCATCAACACGGACCTGCTGGACGAGGACGTCGACCGCGCCGTCGAACAGCGCCGCGCCCTGACGGTCAGCCAATAGCCCACCCGCCCCCTACGCGCCCGACCCGACCCTCCCACCCGGACAAGGAAACCGAACGCATGCTCACAGATGCCCGGAAGCCGATGAACACGGACCAGCAGTCCGCCGAACGCCCCCGCCGGGTCCCACGCTCCGGCGGCGCCACCACCGTCACGGCACGGCGGTGGTGGTGGTGAGCGTCGAAACCGTACGACAGGCACCAGTCTCGGGCGGGAGGCTGCCGTTCGGCGTCTACGTGCTCGCGTTCAGCCTCTTCGCGATGGGCAGTGCGGAGTTCTTGCTTGCCGGGGTCCTGCCCGCGATCGCGGACGACCTGTCGGTCACGTTGTCCGCAGCCGGGGCGCTGATCTCAGCGTTCGCCATCGGCGTCGTCATCGGCGGCCCTCCCTTGGCGATCATGACTCTCCGCTGGCCGCGCCGGGCCACGCTGGTGACCACCCAGGTCCTCTTCGCCGTATCCGTCGCGATCGGCCTTCTCACCCAGAGTTACACCGTCCTGCTGACCACCCGCTTCGTCTGTGGCGTCGCCTACGCGGGGTTCTGGGCAGTCGCAGCGGTCACCGCGATCAGCCTCGTCACACCCGGCCGCACCGCACGCGCCTCCGGAGTGGTCGTCAGCGGGCTCAGCCTCGCGATGATCGCCGGTGGCCCGGCCGGAGCCATGCTCAGCTACTTCACGGGGTGGCGCGGCGGATTCTGGGGCGTGACAGCCCTCACGGTGGCCGGGGCGATCTCGACCCTCCTCGCGCTGCCCGCCACGAGCGCGAACGTGAAGCCCAGTGTGCGGCGTGAGCTTCACACCATGAGGCGACCCCAACTGTGGGTCGTCTACGCCATCACCATCCTGAGCACCGCCGCCTACATGATCTCGTTCAACTACCTCGCGGCATTCCTGACCGACATCACCGGCATTCCGCGGGTCTGGATTCCCGCGATCCTCACCCTGTTCGGTGTCGGCGCCTTCATCGGTCTGTCCATCGGCGGCAGAGTCGCCGACAGGAGACCCTCACACGCGCTCCTGACCGGGGCGGTCGGAATCCTGGCCAGTTCCGTCCTGCTCGCGGGCCTCGCCCAGCACGCGCTGGCCGTCGTCCCCCTCGTCCTGCTCCTGGGGGTCGCCGGGTTCGTGCTCAACCCGGCCGTCTACGGCCGCGTGTTCACCATCGCGTCGCAGGCACCCACCCTCGCCGGGGCCACCACCGTGTCCGCGTTCCAACTCGGCATCGGCCTCGTCCCCGCACTCGCTGGAGTCGCCTTCAACGCCGGGGCAGGCATTACCTCCGTCACCTGGATCGGCGCCGCCCTGGCAGCCGTGACGGTCCCGGCCATCCTTCTCGACCGGAAGATCTCACGTCGCCAGTCGCGGTTCGCCGCCTCGTCAACGTGATGCGGACATCATCGCCTCGCAGGTCGTCTTCCGTCGCTCCAGCCGCCCGCCGACCTGTCGTTCTGCCCGTAGCAACGCGGTGACCGGCGCATAGGGCAGCGACCCCGAACGGGGCCGCTGCCGCCGTCGTATCGGACGGCGTGGATTGACGGGTAGAGTACGGGACAGAACACCCGTTTCTTCTCGGCTGCCGCCCCACGGCATGATCGGGGGTGCGATGGCAGGCCGGTGGAGTCGCCGGCTCGGTGTGACGTTGTGTGCGGTGCTGGTGCTCGCCGGTTGCACCGACAAGACCGGACCGGAACCGCTGGCGCCCGTGGTGACCACCCAGGAGTTCGAGCAGCGACTCACCGAGCGCCTCTCACGTGCCGTCAGTGGGGCGCTGGAGCCGGAGGCGAAGGTCACCCCGCCGAGCCACTCCCGGAGTGTGGGGTGTGCGGAGTTGCCCGAGGGCGGACCAACCTGGGGTGTCCGGCCGCGAGCGGAGATGACGGTGTCCGCCGGCGGGAAGGCCGAGAAGTATCTCGACGACGTGGACATGTGGATGCTCCGCGAGGGCTTCGCCGAACACACCAAACGGTGGCGGATCGACACGCCCGCCGATGTCCGGGAGGTCACCGCCGAGCACGAGGACGGCACTCAGTTGCTCATGGAGATGGCTCGGAACAGTGGGACGTTCACCGTCGTGTTGACCGGGCCGTGCACCTGGCCGCCGGATCGGCCCGGCGGCCCGCCGTCGTCCGGGCGGCTCCCACCCCTCCCGCCGCCCCCCGGTCCGACGCAGACCCGCAGCGAAGCTCTCAACGATGCCTGCACGTCACCGAAGCTCTCCGTCTACAATCTCAGCTCTCGGCCCTTCGCCGGCCGTGGCCCACACCCGATGGCGTTGGTCAGGTATTCCGACGAGCGGTCGATGGAGTACGCCGAGTTTTTTCTGCCCGACGGCTTCGAACCCCGCTACCAGCCGGGCACCTCCCGCAGGAATCTCGACCAGGTGCAGCTCCTGGTCTGCGTACGTGTCACGGCGACCCGGGACTCGCGCCAGGACGTCACCTGCCGCTATGCGAGTGAAGGGGCCCTGCTGGGCGGCGGCAGGCCCTTCACCTTCGACCTGTTCGAGAGCGTCTACGACGTCACGGTGCGGGAGGCGCGCAGCGGCAATCCGGTCAGCAGGTTCACCGTCCCCGGGAGACAGGGCGCCGAGGACAGCTGCCCGTATCGCATGAGCTACAACCGGAAACTGGCCCGGGGCATCGACGAGGCAGCCTTCGCGCGAGGACTGCGACCCCTGTTCGAAGCACGTCGGTGAGGAGGCCACCCGACGCCGGGATCATCGCTCCCCAGGAACTGCACGAACGGATCACCCGGGCTCTCCGGGCGATGATCCTCAGCTGCCAGCGACGACGACAGGCCACTCATGTGTCCGACCGGCCCTGCGCGCGCGAGCGACCGTACGCGGCAAGGGCGTGGAAGGCGGCCTTCGGCGTCCACGAGCCGTCCGGCAGCACCCGTACGATCCCGCGCGCGGCCAGGTCGAAGTCGCGCTCCGGGTCGTCCGTGGTCGGCAGGTGCCGGTTCGCGAACGTGTACACGAACGCCGCCTCCACCCCGCCGGCCTCGTAGTCGCGCAGCAGGTCCACGATGTAGCGGGCCTGGCTCTCCTCGTCGCGCTCCAACGGCGCGGTGAGTGTGGCGGCGCGGCCGTGTTCGTCGTATGTCACCGGCTCCGCCCGGCCCGCGACGTCGGCCGCGCCCCGGAACGTGCAGCAGCCGAACTCGGTCGCGGCGTACGGCTTGCCCTGCCCCACCGCGGCCGCCAGGGTCTGCGGGAACGTCGCGGCGTTGGTCGCGTCGCGGTACCCGGCGTCGCTGGCGATGATGTCGAACGGCGCCCAGTCCACGGCCTCCAGCGGGATCGAGGCGTAGCCGACGGGCCCTCCGAACCGCTCCCGCACCCGGGGCACCGCCTCGGCGAGGAACTCGCGCACCGCGGCGCGCGCGGCCGGGACCGCCTCCCGCATCCGCATCGGGTCGGTGAACAGCGCCATGCGCTCGGCCAGGTCGCGGCCGGGCAGGAAGCCGTCGGTGAACATGGAGATCTCGGAGCCGGTGAGGTAGACGACCGACGCTCCGCTCTGTCGTAGTCGCTCGGCCCGCTCCGCGCCGTCGAGCACGAACGCCATGAGCCCGTCGCGGTCGAGGCCGTTGGTGAACGGGCAGTACCACACCTCAAGCCCGGCCTCGGCGGCGAACCTGGCGGTCAGTTCGAGCCGGTCCTGGACCCCGCCGGTGACGCGCACCGCGTCGCAGTGCAACTCGTCGCGAATGACGCGCAGGTCGCGCCGCACGGTCTCGGGGTCGAACGGCTCGTGGGTCGTGGTCCCCGCGCTCACGAAACCGGTGTCGTAGTTCATGCCGAAGACGCGCATCGGACGCCTCCCTCGCTTATAGGGTACTGCGCGTACCCTATAAGGTACGCGCAGTACCCTGCAAGACATGAGCACGAGGCGCCGGGGCGAGGAGCTGGAGCGGGCGATCCTGCACGCGGCGGCGGAGGAGCTGCGCGAGTCCGGCTACGCGGGGATGACCATGGACCGGGTCGCCGCCCGGGCCGGGACCAACAAGAACGCCATCTACCGCCGCTGGCCGCAGCGGGCGGCACTGGGCATCGCGGCGTACCAGCACCTGTCCGACGCCGCGATGCCGAACCCGGACACAGGCACCCTGCGGGGCGACGCGCTGGAGCTGCTGCGGCGGGCGAACGAGACGTGGTCGTCGCCGCACGGGGCGATCCTGCGCGGGTTGCTCGCCGCCGCGGCCGACGACCCCGAGCTGCTCACCCTCATGCGGGAGCGGTCCGGCGCGGACGCCATGGACCGCGCGTGGCTGGCGATGCTGGAGCGCGCCGTGGCCCGGGGCGAGGCACCCGCCGCGGCCGCGCACCGCCGGGTCGCGACGACGCCGATGATGCTGCTGCGCGCCGAGTACGCGATGCGCGGCATCCCCACCGTGCCCGACGAGGTGTTGGTCGAGATCGTGGACGAGGTGTTCCTGCCGCTCGTGCGCGGTCGCGGCTGAACGCCCGCGGCGGCCCTGCGAACGCTGGTTCGGCAGTGCCGTCCCCGGCCGGGCTACACCGTGACGACGATCTTCCCCGCGGGATGACCCTGGGCGAGGTAGCGCATCGCGTCGGGCGCGTCGGGGAGAGCGTACGTGCGGTCGATGACCGGGGTGACTGAGCCCGCCTCGGCGAGGGCGGTCAATTCCTCGAGGTCCTCGTGGTGCTCCCGGGCGGTCACGCCGCGCACTCGCTGGCGGCCGGACAGCGAGAGCAGCGGTGCGGCCAGTTGGCGTTGGAAGCCGCCGAGCAGCCAGCCTGTGGCGTGGCCGCCGCCGACGAGGGCGATGGTCCCACGCGGCGTGCTCACGCGCCGGAGCAGCGACAACGGTCGGTTGCCGGCGGTGTCGATGATGACGTCGTATCGCGCGCCGCCACGGTCGATCTCGTGCTGGGTGTAGTCGATGACGTCCTCGGCGCCGATGGAACGCACCAGGTCGATCTTCGAGGTGCTGCAGACGCCGGTCACGCTTGCCCCGTGCACCGTGAGCAGTTGGACGGCGAACGACCCGACGCCTCCGGCCGCGCCGGTGACCAGCGCCCGCTGTCCGGGCTGCACGCGTGCGTCGCGGATGCTCTGCAGCGCGGTCACCGCGGAGATGGGCATCGCCGCCGCCTGCTCGAAGGTGAGGTTGGCCGGCTTGGGTGCCAGCCGGTGCTGCCGCGCCGTGGCGTACTGGGCGAACGAACCGCTCTGGCAGGTGCCGTACACCTCGTCGCCGGCGCGCAGGCGGGTCACGCCGGCGCCGACCGCCACCACCACACCAGCGACGGCCCGACCGAGCACCGCGACCTTGGGCCGGCGCAGCCCGACCGCCAGCCGCGCCGCCATGGGACGGCCGGTCATGCAGATCCAGACGCCCGGATCCAGGCCGGCGGCGCGTACCTCGACGAGCACCTCGTCGTCTCCGGTCGAGGGTTTGTCGACCTCGCGGAACTCGAGCACGTCGGCCGGGCCGTACACGTCGTACGCGATCGCCTTCATGACACGTCCTCGGGGGAGTCGGGATACTGGAACACGTCGTCGAGCGGAACGCCGAACACCCGGGCGATCCGGAAGGCCATTTCCAGGGATGGCGAATAGCGGCCCTGCTCGATGGCGATGAGGGTCTGCCGGGTCACGCCGATGTGTTCGGCGAGCTCGGCCTGGGTCATCTCGCCGTGCGCGAAGCGCAGCGCGCGGATGCGGTTGGTGACCCGCGTCGGCTTCACCACTGCGGAAAGCTCCCGCGGTACGCGATGACCTTGGTGATGCCGCCGAAGATCGCCGACAGCACGAAGCACAGGTAGATGGTGTTGGCGATCCAGAACCTGTCCCAGTCCGCCACCGCCATGAGCATCGCAGCGACCGCGCCGATGACGACGAACGACTGGCCGACGTGGTCACCGAGCCGCCCGATCTCGCGGTCCCGCACGTCCTTGGCGCGCGACGCGCCCGGGTTCACGACGGCCATGCCGGTCTCCGCCACGATCGACGCGAGGATGGCCGCGCCGACTGTCCACAACAGGGCGCTCGCGTACGGCACGTCGGGCAGCGGGCGACCGCCGGCGCGGCCGACGATGAGGACCACGTAGGCGGAGTAGCCGAGCACGGCGACGACCAGCCTGATCCACGCGCGTTTCTCTTCGTGCGTCATGGGACGCCCTCCGGATGTCGAAAATCTTTGACATCACGAAGGTAGCGAATCTTTGACTCTATGTCTAGAAAACTTTACATCGAGGTTCGCCGGCTCGGCGTGATTCCCAGGTCGGCGCAGGCGTCACGCCAGGCGTGCGACTTGTAGGCCGAGCCGTTGCCGGACAGGACGCGTTCGACGGTGACGCCGCGGGCGGCGAACCAGGCGACCGCGTTGCGTAACACGTCGATAGCCGTGGCCAGCAGCGCCGGATACTACTGCCCGGACGGCGGCTGTGTTGTCGGCAGGACATGGGCCATGACCACCGCGATGGGCAGCACGCATGTCGCGGCCGTCAGGTCGGGGCCCGCCATCCGAACCAGTCACCAAGGGCGCCGGCGCAGTGGATGTTTCCGACGGCGACCCGCAGGTGAGCGCCAGCAGCAGCCGGCGGCCCACGAGCGCAGCGCCTGTCCGGGAGCGACGAACACGTCAGTCCACCGGCCCGCCGGCGACGTAGATGACCTGGCCGGAGACGAACCCGGCTTCGGGGCTCACCAGGTACGACGCGGTGTGCGCGATGTCCTCGGGCTGGCCGACTCGGCGCACCGGGATGGTCTGCGCCACGATCCGCTGGTGCTCCTCGAAGCTGCGGCCCCGTCGCTCGGCCGCGACCCTGGTCATGTCACTGACCACGAAGCCTGGCCCGATGGCGTTCGCCGTCACGCCATGCTGGCCGAGCCGCAGCGCGAGCGACTTGGTGAAGCCGATCAGCCCGGCCTTCGCGGCAGCGTAGTCGACACGGCCGGAATCGCCGAGCGCGGAGATACTCGACATGTTGACGATCCGTCCCCAGCCGGCCGCGATCATGTAGGGGGTCACGGCCCGGGTGAGGAAGAACGCCCCGCGCAGGCTGACGCCGGTGACCGCGTCCCACTGCTGGGTGCTCGTCTCCTCGACGCCGGCGTTGGGGCCGCCGATGCCAGCGTTGTTGATCAACACCGTTGGCGATCCCAACTCGGCGGCGATCCGAGCGACAGCGGTGGCCACGGCCGTCTCGTCGTTGACGTCGGCGGCGAACGCCACCGCTGTTCCGCCGTCGCGGGTGATGGCATCCACCGTGCCGGCGCAGTCTTCCTCGCTCAGGTCGACAACGGCTACCGCGAGGCCATCGCGCGCCAAACGCTTGGCCACCCCGGCGCCGATGCCGCGTGCCGCGCCCGTGACGATCGCCGTGCGCTGTCGAGTGGTCTGGGCTGTCATGTTGATCTGTGCCATGCCGGAAACTCCACAGCACCTGGCGGCGGTCACCAAGCGATGTAGCGTATAGCTAAATGATCAGTTGTCTGCTCGGCGTCGAGGACCTCGTGAACACCGCATCGCCTTCTTACCGATCCACGAGACCGTGCTCGGCCTCCGGGCGTTACGCGAGCCCGGGTTGTACTCGCCGCAGCTTCCACAGGATCCGTTGACGACTTGACGGTGATACCGCCACCGCCCCTGAGCCCCACCAGGCTCGGGCCGCGACGGCGGATCACCGTCGACGCCTCGTCGGTCATTTCGCCACGACGCATCACCGGCACATCGCCAACGATCAACCGCTACACGATCGACAGGACACGCCCTGGTCCAGAAAGGCGTGATACTGGCGTACACCCCTCCCACCGGATTGCGACCTGGGCCCGTTTCAGGCACCTTGTGGTCTCCGCTGTAGCCCGCCATCCATCGGCTCACCCATTGCCCCTTCGGGGTGGTGTGGTTCTGGGCTGTCGCGGCTGGGCTGCCGGAGGCCGACGACGACGCCTGCTGCGACGAGCAGGGCACCGGTGACGTCGGCGGGGCCTGCCTGGCCGAGGCCGAGCGCGACGGCGGTAAGCAGCGCGCCTACCGGTACGAGACCGGCGAACAGGCCCGCCCGGTCGGCGCCGAGGCGGCGCAGTGCGTCGTACCAGAGGAAGAAGACGGCCGCGGTGACGACCGCGCCGAGGTAGCCGAACGCGGCTGCCTGGCTGGGTGTGGGCAGCCGCAGGGCGGCCGTACCGTCCAGGGCGAGGCCCGCCGCCAGCAGCATGGGCACGGACAGAGCGGCGGGATAGGCGGCGACCTTCAACGGGCCGAGTTTGGGTAACAGGGGGATGGCGAGCAGGGAGAAGGCGACCTCGCCGGCGAGTGCGCCCAGGGACAGCAGGAGGCCCATCAGGCTACCCGAGCCGAGGCCGGCGGCGACGGCTGCGCCGAGTGCGACCACGATCGCGGCGGCGACGGTACGGGGGGCGGGGCGCCGGCGTTCCCGCAGTGGCCCGACGAGGGCGAGCACGAGGGGGACGGCTCCGACCACGGTGCCGATCATGGCGGGGCCGGCATGCCGGGTGGCTTCGACGAGGAAGATGTTGAACCCGGCCAGGCCGGTGGCGGCCAGCGCCATCAGGAGCAGGATGTCGCGTGCGGTCAGACGGACGCGGGGCAGGCGCTGGTGGCCTACGACGGCGAGCAGGATCGCCGCGGCAAGCGCATAGCGCAGGGCCTGTCCGGTGAAGACCGGGTAGTCGGCGATGGTGGCGGAGACCGCGGTCGAGGTGCCGACGAGCAGCATCGCCGAGGCCGCGCCGATGGTGGCCGGGGATCTCATACGGCGTGCTCCGGCACCGTCGAGGTGACAGCCAAGAGGGCAAGTACCTTGCCGGTGATGTGTTCGGCGATGGCGGCGGCCAGGGTTCGGAGGCGGCGGGGTGTCAGGTGTGCGGGCGGGGTGTTGCTGAGTCCGGGGGCGCTGCCGCCGCGGTCGCATTCGAGCGCGCGCAGTGCGGCTCGTACGACGGGCGCCGGGGTGGCCATGGAGCCGGTGACAGCCGCCCGGCGGGTGCCAACAGTGTCAGCGCAGGCGGCCTCGACCGGACCGGGGCGCATGGCGAGGTCGACGAGCGCGACGACGTTGACCGTCATCTGGTCGTGGTCGCGGGCTCCGGATATCTCTCCGAAGCGGCCGCAGGAACCGGAGCCGGCGTTGCCGACCAGCAGGTCGACGCTCAAACCGCGGGCGGCCAGCTGGCCGGCGACGCGGCGGGCCGCGCCCGGCTCGGCGAGGTCTTGGACCAGCGCATGGGCGCCGACGCCATGCTCGGCGATCAGGCGCTCGGCGAGGGCGGCAGGCCGGTCGCCGGAACGCGCCACCAGGATCACATCGTGCGCCTGGACGGCGAACTCCGCGCCGAGGCCGGACGACGCTGCGCCGCAGCTGGTGGCGATGCACCGGATCATCGCCAACGTGCTTGAGGTCAAGAGGGTGTGGGCGTTCGTCCTGGGCTGCCGGCAAGCCCAGGACAGCGAGGCCGGCAGCCTCCAGCAGGACGTCGCCGGTCACTGCACCGCAGCGCTGAAGAGGGGCCCAAGCCGGCAAGCTCATCGATGAAGCAGCCGACCTCGACCGGGTGCGCCGGCTCTTCTAGGCACTCCTCGGGGAATCCCTGCACGGCAACGCAGACGGCGTCGCCCCGGACGTCCTCGCCGCCCGAATCATCGACGGGCCTTCGTCTATGGCGCTGGTCGTTTACGCCACCATGTCGGAGGTGCACGGCGAAGCAGACATTCGGGGGCGAGAGCAGTTGCCACGCATGACCGGTCGAGCGGTGCTGCCGAGATGCAGGTGCATGCTCACCAGCTCGCCCGAACCGACGCCTCGCTGCCGGCGGGCCCGCGACTCTTCCGCCGCACGGAGTTCCGGTCACCCGAGGCAGGCGGTCGGTTGCCGCTGTTTGGTGAGGCGGACGCTGCCCTGCGGGGTGTTCTCGTCGTTGGCGAGGGCATAGCCGGCGCGCTGGTACCGCTTGATGTTGCCGGTGCTGCCCTCGCCGGTGAACAGCTCGTAGCGCGTGGTTTCCTGAGGGGCCTGCTGCTCGACGTGGGAGAGGAGCCAGCCGCCGATGCCCTGCCCGGCCTGGTCGGGGGCCACCATGAGGCGGCCGATCAGCCACGCGCCCTCGTGCGACCGGGCCCGGACCGCCGCCACGAGACGCCCGTGCCGGCGTACGCACCACACCTGCCAGGTCGACAGCGACTCGCGCAGCTCGTCGAGCGTCTCCCGCAGCGGCGGCAGGTCGAGGGTGTCGTTGGCGATCGCCTCCTGCACCCAGCAGCACCGCTGCAGCACGAGCAGTTCGGCGAGGTCGTCGGGCTGGGCTGCGGCCAGCCTGAGTCCGTCGACCGGCCCGGTCGTGACGGCGGCCTCGCCCTCGGGTGCGGTGCGCAGGGGCCGCATCGCGGTGGCCACCCGGGTCAGCTCGAGCAGCATTCCGCGGGCGGTGTCGTCGAGCCTGGCGGAGCGCAGCACCTGCCCGTCCTGGACGCTGTCGGCGAGGCGTAGGGCGACGGTGGCGCCGATGGGCATCATCTTCAGGGTGGTGACGACCTGCTTGGCCATCTGCACGGATCGGGTGCCGGCAGAGGTGTTGCCGTAGCTGACGAACGCCACCGGCTTCCACGCCCACTCGTGGTAGAGGAAGTCGAAGGCGTTCTTCAGTGCCGCCGGCATGCCGTAGTTGTACTCGGGTGTCACCACGACGAATGCGTCGGCTGCGGCAACCCGTCGGCTCCACGCGCGGGTGTGCTCGTGTGCGTAGACGCCGCTGGAGGGGTGCTCGGGCTCGTCGAGTAGTGGCAGTCCGATGTCGGCGAGGTCCGCGATGTCGAGGGTGACCCCGCTGGCCGCAGCTGCCGGAAGGGCTGCCTCGGCGAACCAGTTGGCGATTGCCGGTCCCAGCCGTCCGGGGCGGGTGCTTGCGACGATGACCAGGACGTGCAGTGGCTCGCTCGATGCGTTCGATGACATGTCACAGACCTTAAACGAGGCTTCTGTGACGTGTCAACAAGGCGTAGGGTAGCCGGGTGGACACTCCCTGGCTGAGCGAGGATGAGGAGCGCGCGTGGCGTGCTTTCCGGCGCCTGCTGATAGCGCTGCCGGCACGGCTGAGCCGGGACCTGGCCCGGGACTCAGGGCTCTCGCCGGCTGACTACGAGGTGCTGAGCACGCTGTCGGAGAAGCCGAACCGGCGGTGGGCGCTCAAGGACCTCGCCGCCAAGATGGAGTGGTCACGCAGCCGACTGTCCCATCACGCGGCCCGCATGCAGGCCCGGGGACTCGTCGACAAGGAGCCCGACCCGCAGGACGCGCGCGGCTGCATCCTGCACCTGACCGACGACGGCTTCAGCGTGCTGGCCGAGGCCGCCCCGCACCACGTCGTTTCCGTACGACGGCGCTTCCTCGATCACCTGAGTCCGGACGAACTCGCGGTGCTGCGCAAACTATCGACCCGGATCGCCGACCTGCCTGACTGATGCTGCGTCGAAACCTTGCTTCGCGTTCAACGCTGACGGGAACGTTGTACCGCAACTGTCATCGCGAACGGCCGAAACGGATGGGGTCAGATCCCTGAACTGCGGGATGCGGTTCGGGCCGTGCCGAGTCTGGTCCACCCCCACACGCCGCCACCATCGGCCGGATCAGATGCCATCTCGGCTTGGATGCCGTCGACGCGTTCGGCGGCGCGACCACCGCAGGGCACGGCGACAGTGCACCTCCACTGCCGACGCAACGGCCGCGCATGCCGCCGGCATCAGCCCAGGCCAACACTCGTGCCGTGGCCGCGGTCCACGGCCGTTTCTCTGGTCAGGTTCGTGTCCGGAACGGGGCAAGGGTGGCGCGGACCTGGTCGACCACGCCCCAGTCGTCGTCGAACTGGGCCAGCACGGCGAGGTGTTGTCGCAGCTGGACAATCGGCATACGGGCCGGCCAGTCGCTGTCGAGGGAGGTCAGCTCTGCGTAGATCTCGAAGAACCGTTGCGCCTCGGGCGGGGGCGAGGTGGACCACAGGTGCGCGAGGTCGACCTCGGCCCACATGTAGGACACGGCCGGATCAATCAGTGCGGGGTGCCCGTCAGGGGTGGCCAGAATGTTCTGTGCCCACAGGTCGCCGTGCGTCAGGCATGCCGGCCGGTCGGGCAGCAGTTCGGGCAGTCGGCGACACAGTCGCTCCAGCGCCGCCCGGTCTCCGGGCTCGAGCGCTGCCTCGACGCGGGGCTGCTCGAGCCACCGCAGCAGCCGGTGCTGTGCGAAGAATGCGAAGCCGTCGTCATCCCACGTATTGATCTGCCGGCAGCGGCCCAGCCAGTTGTCCTGGTGCCATCCGAAGCGAGGATGGGTTGTGCTCATGTGCAGGCGGGCGAGTGCGTGCGCGAACTGCTGCCAGAAGGCCTCACTGCGCGGCCTGGGCCGCAGCACCGACAACACGATCAGATCCCGGCCCGTCAGGATCACCTCGGGTGTCGCCACGCCGCCGAGCTCGCGCAGAGCGGCCAGCCCTTCGGCCTCGATGTGGAAGACATCGTCGGCCGGCGCGTCGGCGAAGGCCTTGACGAACACCGACGGCGCATCCTGGCGGGTGGCTATGCCCGCGAGCGCCGCGAGCCCACCCGTCGCCGGCTCCACTGTGACGACATCCCGCATCCCGGCCCGGAGCAGACACTCCAGCAGGAACGCCGTTGACCGCAGCACTGGGGCTCCTCCTTGTTCGCTGATACATCGACCGTGCAAGCTACGCGGGATCAGGCCTCGGCGGTGGCCGCCGAATCGGTCCGGACCGCCATGAGGTGTCCTCGATGTCCCGCCAAGCAGGGTCACGCCGTGGCTCACGCCGTGGCTCACGCCAGGCGGATGACGAATCTTTGTGCTTGGCGACCGACAGGCCACACAGCTCCTTGGCGTGGTCGGCGAACCTGCCGTCCAGGTCGCCGCGACGAGGACGGTCGGCAAGTCTGGTTCCGTGCGGGCGGTCGCGATGCGAGACCCCTTGCAAGTCGTGCCTATCCAGAGAACGATCATGTCCGTGTCGATCGTAGGTATGGACGCCGCAATCCCGAGCGGCAGGGTCGTTGTCGTCATCGATGTCATTCGTGCCTTCACGACGGCTGCGGTTGCCTTTGGGCGTGGCGTGACGGAGATAGCCGACGCGCCGTCGGTCGATAACGGCCGCGATCTCCGGTGGCTGCGGCCGAATAGCCTTCTGGTGGGGGAGACCAAGGGGCTTAAGCCCGCGGATTTCGACTTCGGGAACTCGCCGTTCGAGATGTCGACGGCGCAGCTTGACGGCAGAAGTCTGATCCAGGCGACGACGAACGGCACGCTCGGGCTCGCCCGGTGTCCGGACCCGGTGGCACTGCTCGCGGTGTCGGCGCAGAACGTCGGTGCCACCGCCCGGTGGATCGCGAGCAACCACGCCGGCATTCCGTGCACTCTCCTCTGCACCGGGCAGACCGCCGAGGACTGGGCCTGCGCGAAATATCTGGGTGATCTTCTCGAGGGGGCAGTGCCGAAACGGGTAGACCTGGTCACAGGCATCATGGACGGCGCCGCCGAGCACGCCCGTGCCTATGCGCGACTACCCGTGTCCGAACGCGCTGATCTGTCCAGCGACCTTCATTTCTGCTGTGATGTCGACCGGTCCGAGTTCGTCATGGTCGGCGAAGTCCACAGGGATCACGTCGTCCTCACAAAGGTGCCGTGCTGAATCAACACCCTTCCGCCTGCGATGAGCCACATCGGGCCTGACGCAGGCGCCGGCAGGCAGCAGCGGTGCCAGCACCGTCCACTGCGCGTCGGTCAGGTCGTGCCGCCTCGTCACCGCTAAGGTGGCCACGAGGTTGCCGGCATTCAGGTTCTTCTCGGTCGAAGAATCCTCTACCGGAGACCTCGCCGTCTATCGATCACCGACACGCCGCACCCGACTTGAGGCAGTACTCCGGGACGTTGGACAAGGTCGCGAACTGCCAGATCGGGGTAGCTGTTCACGCGTTCACCGACACCGCGTCGTGCCCGCTGGATTGGCGGTTGTTCCTCTCGACGTCGTGGGACGACCGAGCTGTCGACGAGGCTGATCGCCTCGATACGGTCGCTCGCCGGGCCCGGTGCGCGATACCTGCCGAGGTGCGTCATCGCCCGAAGTGGGCGCTGGCGGTGCAGATGCTCGACGAGTCGACCGACCGCGGGCTCGTCCGCCGTTGCTGGCCGCGGACGCCGGCTACGGCGACAACAGCCAGTTCCGCAGCGCTCTGGACGAGCGCGGGATCGGCTACATCATGCAGGTCAAAGGCGACGCCCTCGCACACCGGCCAGACGTGCAGCCGGTACCGCGGGTCTGGTCCGGGCGTGGCCACCCACCGACCCGCACCGAGCCGCGCTACCCGAAGACAGCTGTCAGCCTGGTCGAGCACGTTCGCGCCGCCGGACGCGACGCGGCGCAGAAGATCGCCTGGCGGGAAGGCTCGAAGGGCACGATGAGCTCCCAGTTCGTCCTCCTGCGGGTACGCCCGGCCGGGCGCCGCGTCGCCCGTGACGTCGGCGGCGCCAGCTTCGGACCACGGCCATCACCCATACCGTCAACCTACCAACGGATCAACGACTCAGGACACTAGTTGGCGCGGGGAAGCGTGATGGTGAATGTCGTCCCGACGCCGACCTCACTCGCGACCGTGATGGCGCCCTGGTGATCGGTGACGATCTGCCGGGCGATGGCGAGGCCGAGGCCACTGCCCCCGGTACGGCGGCCCCGCGCGGCGTCGGCCCGCCAGAACCGGTCGAACACATGCGGCAGCGCGTCCGTTGCGATTCCCGAGCCGGTGTCGACGACCTGGACGATCGCCTGCGTGTCGGTGCGGCTCGCGACCAGCCGGACGCTGCCGCCCGCAGCGGTCGCCCGTAGCGCGTTGGTGACGAGATTACCCACCACCTGGCGGAGCCGGTCGGGATCGGCACGTACCGCGACCGGCTCGGCCGCCACGGTCAACGACACCCCGGCCGACTCCGCTCGGGCGTGGTGGGCGGTCCCGCAGGTCTCCAGGAGTTCGGCCAGGTCCACCGTGACCTTGTGGTACGTCAGGTTGCCCGCCTCCGCCAGGGCCAGGTCCTGCAGGTCGTCGACGATGCGCTGCTGCAGTACCGCCTCCTCGTGCAGCGACGCGAAGAGCTCCGGATCCGGCTCGATCACGCCGTCGGAGAGGGCCTCGAGGTAGCCGCGCAGGTTCGCCAGCGGGGTGCGCAGCTCGTGCGCGACGTCGGCGACCAGGCGGCGTTGACGCTCCTCCCCGCGCTGCAGGGAGTCCGCCATCCGGTTGAACGACCGGGCCAACTCCGCCAGCTCGTCGTTGCCGCGCACCGGCACCCGTCCGGTGAGGTCGCCCCGACCGAGGCGCTGGGCGGCGGTGGTGAGGGTGTCGATGGGGCGCAGCACCCGCCGGCTCAGCAGCATGGTACCGATGATCGCCACCGCCGCCACGCCCGCCGCCGCCGTGAGCAGTGGAGCAGCCACCAGCACGGACGCCGGATCCTCGCGAGCGCCGAGGTAGACCCGGGCGGGTACCGGCGCGACGTCGCTGATCTGGTTGACGAAGGCATGGGCCAGGCAGGTGTCCAGTGAACCCACCGCCGTCGGGGTGCCACAGGCGTGCACCCGGGCAGCGTTGATCTTCCGGTCCTGGCCCGACTCGAATGCGACGTCGCGGCAGGCGTCGATGGTCACGTCGAGGCCCTGGCGATCGCGGACGTCGACCTCGCTCAGATCGGCGTCGAACCTCGGGACTCCCGTGCTGGTGGCGGCGGAGGCAACGGGGACGTCGTGTCGGGTCAGGCAGGCCGCGAACCGGACTCCCGTGCGGTAGGCGGCGATCTCGCTCACCACCTCCTCCTTCCGGCCGGCAGGGTCCGCTGGCAGTCCGGCCAGGTTCAGCTCAGGCCGCGGATCGACGAACCCGACCGTCGAGCCGAGCGGCCGGGCGGTGCGGCGCTCCAGGGTGTCGGTGTCCACGATCACCGGGCCCACCTCGGCGGCCAGGTGGATCCGCTGACCGGTTCGGGCACGCAGGTCCTGCACCAGGGCGGGCACGCCCTCCCAGGTGCCGTGCCCGCTGCCGTACGCCTGGAGTCGGGCGACGACCTCTTCGAGCTGCGCCTGGTCGGCGGTGGCCGACTCGTTGATCTGTCGCGACGCCTGTCGCAGGGTGAGCCACAGGGTCGCCGCGGTCGCGCTCACCGCGACGACGATGACCAGGCAGAGCACCCGCAGCCGGAAGCTCACCGGCGGACTCCGGGCGCGCCCTCCGGGGTCGAGGCGGTGGTGGATCGCGACGCCGGCGCGGCGAGGCGGTAGCCGCGGCCGTAGACGGTCTGCACGTACCGCGGCTCGGCAACGTCGTCCTCGATCTTGCGGCGGAGGTTCATCACGTGCGCGTCGACGGTGCGTTCGAGCACGTAATGATCGAATCCGAAGGCCCGGTCGATGATCTGTGCCCGGGTGAAGGCCCGCCCCGGCTCGCTGGCGAGCACCTCGAGGATGCCGAACTCCTTGGCCGTCAGCGCGACGAGCCGGCCACCGACGCGTACCTCGAAGCGGCCGGCGTCCACCTCGAGGTCACCGACGCGCAGCACCGCCCGGTTGTCGGCGGTCACCACCCGCGCCCGGCGCAGCAGCGCGCGTACCCGGGCCGCCAGCTCCCGTGGGCTGTACGGCTTGGTGAGGTAGTCGTCGGCACCGAGGTCCAGGCCCAGCAGGATGTCGTCCTCGGTGGTGCGGGCGGTCAGCAGCAGGATCGGTGTCTCCGACTCGGCGCGCAGGATCCGGCACACGTCGAGGCCGTCGACGACCGGCATCATCACGTCGAGGACCACGAGGTCCGGGCGGCGGGCCCGGCACTGCTCCAGCGCGGACCGCCCGTCGCCGACCAGCAGCACGCTGTGCCCCTCGCGTTCGAGATAGACCCGCACCAGGTTGGCCTGCTTCGGGTCGTCCTCGGCGACCAGGATCCGCGCGCTCATGTTTCCCCTTCTGCCTGGTGGATGGCGGGGTCAAGTAAACCCGAAAGCCGTGAAGAACTGATGTGGGCGGATCCGCACGGCGGGACCACGGCTTCTTCAAGGGTTCTTCACCACCGGCTGCCTACCGTTTCCGGCGTGTCAGTCAGGAGCCGGACATGATCTTCGAGCCAGCACACCGCAGCCGCCGCGACGAGCGCCAGCGGCGGGCGATCCGGCGGCGCATCCGGGAGACGCTCGCGGTGCGCCGGGCCGCCGCGGCCGAGCACGGGGCCGCCCCACCGCCGGATGAGTCGCCCGCCGAGCCCCGGGCCGCGCGGTGACGCGGGGTACGCGCACTCGGCGCGTCGCGACCCATGCCGCCGCCGGGGGCGGGCGGTTGGCCGAAGCCGTGATCGACCTTGGGGCGATCGCGGCGAACCTCCGAACGATCGCGGCCACCGCGCGCACCGCGCTGATGGCGGTGGTGAAGGCCGACGGGTTCGGGCACGGCGCGGTGCCGGTGGCGCGGGCCGCGGTGGGTGCGGGCGCCCGCTGGCTGGGCGTGACCTCGGCCGCGGAGGCGTTGGCGCTGCGCGCGGCGGGTCTCGACGCGCCTGTCCTGAGCTGGCTGCACCGGCCGGACGAGGACTTCACCCGGCTGATCGCCGCGGATGTCGACATCGCGGTGTCGAGCCTGCCCCAGCTGGGCGCGGTCGCCGGCGCGGCCGCGTGGCTCGGCGTGTCGGCGGCGGTCCAGCTCAAGGCCGATGTCGGTCTGTCCCGCAACGGTGCCCGGAGCGACGACTGGCCGGAGCTGGTCACCTGGGCCCGCAGGCACGAGGCGGAGGGCAGCCTTCAGGTACGCGGGGTGTGGTCCCACCTGACCAACGCGGATGTGCCGGGCTGCCCGAGCATCGAGCGGCAGGTGGCGACGTTCCGGGAGGCGCTGCGGATCGCTCGCGGGGCCGGGCTCGATCCCGAGCTGGTGCATCTGGCCAACTCGGCGGCGGCGCTGACCGCCCCGCAGACCCGGTTCGATCTCTGCCGGATCGGGCTGGCCATGTACGGCGTCGAGCCGTTCGGCGCGACCGGTCCCGGTCGTTTCGGCCTGCGGCCCGCGATGACCCTGCGCTCACAGGTCGTCAACCTGAAGCGGGTTCCCGCGGGGACCGGCGTCTCGTACGGGCCCGACCACGTGACCAGCCGCCCGACCACGCTCGCCCTGTTGCCGCTCGGGTACGCCGATGGTCTGTCGCGCACCGCCGAGGGCCGTGCGTGGGTCTGGCTCGCCGGTCGGCGGTGTCCGATCGTCGGCCGCATCGCCATGGACCAGTGCGTCGTCGATGTCGGCGATCTGCCGGTGGCGCTCGGCGATCCCGTGGTCGTCTTCGGTCCCGGCGCCGAGTTGGGTTCGCCTGACCCGGCCGAGCCGACGGCCGCCGAGTGGGCGCGGTGGGCCGGCACCAACCCGCACGAGATTTTGACCGGAATCGGCGCCCGCGTGGCGCGTGTACACCTACCTGGGGGAGCGGCGACATCATGACTGTTCGTCTGGCGGTGCTGTTCGGTGGGCGCAGCGGGGAGCACGACGTCTCGCGGCGCTCGGCGGAGAGCATCCTGGCCCATCTCGACCGCGACACGTACGACGTGACCGAGGTGCTGATCGAGCGGGACGGCCGGTGGCGGGTGAACGGCGACCCGGCCACGTTCGCGCAGGCGCTGGGGACCCTCGGCGACCAGGACGTGGTGTTCCCGGCGCTGCACGGCCCGTACGGTGAGGACGGCACCGTGCAGTCGATGCTCGAGTGGCTCGGCGTCGCGTTCGTCGGAAACGGTGTCTTCGCCAGCGCCGCGGGGATGGACAAGCCGGTCACGAAGAAACTCCTCACCGCCGACGGCCTGCGCGTGGCCGCCGGAATGACGCTGGGCCCCGACGAGGAACTGTCGTCGCGGGATCAGCGGCGGCTGGGACTGCCCGTCTTCGTCAAACCGGCCCGGGCCGGCTCGAGCCTGGGGGTCTCCAAGGTCGAGCGGTGGGCGCAGCTGCCCGCCGCCCTGCGACTCGCGCGTGAGAGCGACGCGAAGGTTCTCGTCGAGCGGGCGGTGCGCGGGCGCGAGATCGACGTCGGCGTCCTCCAGCACCCCGACGGCCGCGTCGAGGCCGGGCCGCCGCTGGAGATACGGGTGGCGAACGCCGCCTTCTTCGACTACGAAGCCAAGTACGACGGCGGCGCCGACTTCCAGATTCCGGCCCGGCTCGACCCCGGCACCACCCGGCTCCTGCAGGACCGGGCCGTGCAGGCGTTCCACGCGCTCGGCTGCCGTGGTCTGCTCCGCGTCGACTTCTTCCTCCCGGAGCCGCAAGCCGACCACGGCACAGCGTGGACCGGAGACTGCCGGGAGCCGGTGATCAACGAGGTCAACACGTTCCCCGGGTTCACCGCCGCCTCCCAGTACCCGCAGATCTGGCAGCGGGCCGGAATCGACTTCCCGGCGCTGCTCGACATCCTCATCCAGGGCGCACTGCACCGGACCGACGCCGCCGCCCTCTGCCCGAGTCCCTGCTGATGGCCGGCTACACCGCGGAACACCCGCGCAGCATCCGCATGATCGTCACCGGCGGGGGAACGGGCGGACGCACCTACCCGGCGCTGACCACGATCCGTGCGCTGCGCGCCCGCCTGGCGGCAGCCGGCACCGAACCGGACATCCCCTGGTGGGCGTCGCTTACGGACTGGAGGCCAGTGTCGCCAGGCAGGAGGGCATACCCTTCGCGGCGATCACCACCGGCAAACTGCGCCGCTCGCCGAACCTGCACGAGTGGGGTCGCAACGTCGCCGACGCCGGCGCGTCCCGCGTGCTCGCCGGCCCCGACGCCGCCGCCAACCGCCTCTACGAGGAGATCACGATGCTGCTCGACCACCCGGAGCGACGCCAGGAGCTAGCCAACGCCGCCCGTCAGCGCGGCCGCCCCCACGCGGCCGCCGCCGTGGCCAGCGCGATCATCGACGCCGCCGGGCGGGCCCGGTCATGATCCTGCTGTCTGATCGGCGAATCTCGGCCATCCCGCTGCACGACAACGGAGAGGCCCTGGTGGACGTGCGCCAGGTCGCGGAACTTCGGGTCGACGAACGCCTGGCCGACGCGGCCGGTGCCTACGCACACCTGCGGGAGGCAACGGTCCAGCGTCTGCTCGACGCCCAACGGACCCTGCCGGGAGGGCTGCGGCTGCTGATCATCGAGGGGTACCGCCCCCTCAGCCTGCAGACGACCTACTTCGACAGCTACAAGGACGAACTGCGCCGCAGGTACCCGGAGTGGGACCCGGCGCGCCGGCACGTGGAGGCCAGCAAGTACATCTCGCCGCCCGAGGTGGCTCCGCACAGTACCGGCGGGACGGTCGACCTCACCCTCTGCACGGCCGACGGGCTCGAACTGGACCTGGGCACGATCGTCAACGCCAGCCCGGTGGACAGCGCCAACGCCTGCTTCACCGGATCACCCGACATCTCCCCGCAGGCCCGCACCAATCGCGGCATCCTGGGCCGGGCGCTGTCGTCCGCTGGCATGGTCAACTACCCGACCGAATGGTGGCACTGGTCGTTCGGCGACCGCTACTGGGCGCTGAGCAGCGGAGTCGCCCGGACCCGGTACGGGCCGGTGGACTTGCCGTGAACGGCCCGGCGGAGATCCCGCCGGGCCGTTGCCGCTGCCGTTGCCGAGCCGGTCGTTCGAGGCGGCGTCAGCCGGCCCGGACGAGTTGCCACTGCTGGTTGGCGCCGTTCCAGTCGGCGTACTGCACGATGTTGGCGCCGTCGGTCGTGGCAGCACCCTGCACCTCCACGACCTTGCCGCTGTGCCGGCTGAGCAGTCGGACGTAGCCGCCCGAGTCGGCGATGCGGAACTGCTGGTTGGTCCCGTTGTGGTCGCTCCACTGCACGATGGCCCCACCGTCGGCGGTCGACCAGTTGTAGACGTCGAGGACCCTGCCCGAGTGCCGTGACTTCAGCCGGTAGTAGCCGCCGCCGGAGTCGAGGAACTGCCACTGCCGGTTCGCCCCGTCGTGCCGGGTCCACTGGGTGATCCGCGCCCCGTCGGTGGTGGCCGACGCGTACAGGTCCAGTGCCTTCCCACTGTTCCGGTTCACCAGCACATACCAGGCGCTGGGGTCGATCGGTCCGGGGTCGCCCGGCCCGCCGGCGTTGAGGGCGTCCAGGGTGGCGGTGTACGCGGGCTTCTTGAGGCCGTTGGCGTCGAAGAGCAGGGGATTGTCGTTCCGCCAGGAGTCGCTGTCCCGGACTCCCCAGACGGTGATTCCGGTGCAGCGGGCGACGGCCAGGCAGGCGCGGGTGACGGCGGCGTAGATGCTGGCCTGGTTGGCGCCCTGCGCCACGTCGAGTTCGGTGATCTGGACGTCGACGCCGAGGTCGGCGAAGCGCTGCAGATTGGCCTGGTAGTCGCCGGGCAGGCTGGTGCCCAGATGCGACTGGAAGCCGACGCAGTCGATGGGTACGCCGCGGGCCTTGAAGTCGCGGACCATGTTGTAGACGGCGGTGGACTTCGCGTTGATGCCGTCGGTGTTGTAGTCGTTGTAGCAGAGCCTGGCGCCGGGGTCGGCGGCGCGGGCCGCGCGGAAGGCGGCGTCGATCCAGTCGTTGCCGGTGCGCTGGAGGTTGGAGTCGCGCCGGGCGCCGCCGCCCCCGTCGGCGAAGGCCTCGTTCACCACGTCCCACGAGTGGATCCTGCCGCGGTAGTAGCTGGCCACCCGGGAGACGTGGTTGATCGCGGCGTTCCGCAGCGCGCTGCCGGTGAGGGTCTGCGCCCATCCCGGCTGCTGGGCGTGCCACAGCAGCGTGTGCCCGCGCACCGACATGCCGCGGGACTGGGCGTGGTTGACGATCCGGTCACCGTTGCCGAAGGTGAAGACGCCCTGCTGGGGCTCGGTGGCGTCCCATTTCATCTCGTTCTCGGCGACGACCGAGTTGAACTCGCGGTCGAGGATGGTGACGTACTGGCTGTCGGAGAGGCGGTGCGCCGCGACTGCGGCGCCGAAGTAGCGGCCCTTCTCCGCGGCCGACGCGCCGAGGGTCGTGCCGGCGGTGGCGGGGGTGGCCGGAGCGAACAGGGTGGCGAGGAGGGCTGCGACGGAGAGCAGCGCGAGGAGCCCGCGCCTCGATCGGGGCGGACGGTGTCGGTGTGGTCGGGCCGGTGGTGTCACGGTGGCTCCCGAGTGTCGTGGGGGATGGTCGGGTTTCGTGTCAGCGCGCCCAGAACTGGCCGGCCACCGGTGGGATGAATGGGCGCCGGTTTGGGAGCGCTAACATAGACGAACATAACGGTGCCAGAATGCGCCGCCGGCATCAAGGGCTTCCCGTGACAGTCCTGCGGTGAGGGTCGATCGGGCGTGCGGTGATGGACGCGGCCACGCCGGGTTTCGGTCCTACGTCTATTGTCGGCGATCGATGTCGTTAACGTTAACTCCGGCATGGATCACGTGCTGTCGGAGTCGGACAGGTGTTCTGCCGTAACCTGCGTGCCCGGTTCGGCCGGGCTGCGGTGGCTGAGCCGTCGGCGAGCTCCATCGCTGGCTGCCGTCGCCGTGGCGGTCGCAGCCCGGGCGTCCCCGGTGCCGGGTCTTGCTGATCGCCGCCGACGTGGCGGAGGCCGGCGTCGCGGAGTTGCCCCGCCTGGGCGGCGCGGTCCCAACGTCGCCCCTCCGGGCGGTCGCCTGACCAGGGCTGCCGGGCGCGCCATCCGCCTGGTGCCGGCAAGCGTCTTGACGAGGTTCGATGTGAGCGTTAACACTAAGGTCGCGATCGAGTGGAGGTGGTCATGAGCGGTGTGGACGGTTCGGACGAGCGGTACGTGGTCGGAGTCGACTACGGCACGCTCTCCGGCCGGGCTCTGGTGGTCCGGGTCAGCGACGGCGCGGAGCTCGGGACCGCGGTGCACGCGTACCGCCATGGAGTCATCGAGTCCGCGCTCCCCGAGGGCGGGCCGTCGCTGCCACCCGACTGGGCGCTGCAGGACCCGGAGGACTACCGAGCCGTCCTGCGTCATGCCGTCCCGGCCGCGCTGGCCGCCGCCGGCGTCGCACCGTCTCAGGTCATCGGCATCGGTACCGACTTCACCGCCTGCACCGTCCTGCCGACCCTCGCCGACGGTACGCCGCTGTGCGAGATCCCGGAGCTGCGCCACCGGCCGCACGCCTGGGTGAAGCTGTGGAAGCACCACGCCGCCCAGCCGCACGCCGACCGGATCAACGCGCTGGCCCACGAGCGGCGCGAGCCGTGGATCAGCCGCTACGGCGGCAGGATCTCGGCCGAGTGGCAGTTCGCCAAGGGCCTGCAGATCCTCGAGGAGGACCCGGAGACCTACCGGCGCGCCGATCGCTTCATCGAGGCGGCCGACTGGATCGTGTGGCAGCTCTGCGGCACCGAGACCCGCAACGTCTGCACCGCCGGCTACAAGGGCCTCCGGCAGGACGGTCGGTACCCGTCGGGGGAGTACCTGAGCGCGCTCAACCCGGGCTTCGCCGACTTCGTGACCAAGCTGGACGGTCCGCTGCTGCCCCTGGGCGACCGTGCCGGCAGCCTCAGCTCCCAGGCCGCCGCCTGGACCGGCCTACCGGAGGGCATCGCCGTCGCGGTCGGCAACGTCGACGCGCACGTCACGGCCGCCGCCGCCCAGGCCCTGAACCCCGGCCGGCTGGTCGCGATCATGGGCACCTCCACCTGCCACGTCCTCAACGGCACCCACCGCGCCGACGTACCCGGCATGTGCGGCGTCGTCGACGGCGGCATCAGCCCTGGCGCCTGGGGCTACGAGGCCGGCCAGAGTGGCGTCGGCGACATCTTCGGCTGGTTGGTCACGCACGCCGCGCCCGCCGGACTGGACACGCACGAGCAGCTGACCGAGTTGGCCGCCGCCCAGCCGGTCGGCGCGCACGGCCTGGTGGCGTTGGACTGGTGGAACGGCAACCGCTCCCTCCTGGTCAACCACGACCTGAGCGGCCTGATCGTCGGAATGACGCTGGCCACCCGGCCACAGGACGTCTACCGGGCGCTGCTCGAATCCACCGCGTTCGGCACCCGGATGATCATCGAGGCGTTCGTCGACGCCGGAGTGCCGGTCACCGACCTGGTGGCCGCCGGCGGCCTCACCTCGAACCGGCTGCTGATGCAGATCTACGCCGACGTCACCGACCGCCCGCTGAGCGTCATCGGCTCCGCCCAGGGACCGGCGCTCGGGTCGGCCATCCACGCGGCGGTCGCCGCGGGGGCGTACCCGTCGATCCACGAGGCGTCCGCGGCGATGGGCCGGGTGCGCGAGGCGGTCTACCGGCCGGACCCGGACAACGTGCGCGCGTACGACGCCCTCTACGCCGAGTACCGCGCGCTGCACGACCACTTCGGCCGCGGCGGCAACGACATCATGCTCCGCCTGCGGGCGATCCGGAACGCGGCGCTCGACGCGGCCGCGGCGAGGGCCGACACGATTCTGGAGGTGCTCGGATGACCGGCGACGTGGCTCGACAGGTGGCCGTGCTGAGGGACACCGTTGCCCGCCTGCACGGCGAGCTGACCCGGTACGACCTGGTGGCGTGGACCGCCGGCAACGTCTCGGCCCGGGTCCCCGGCCAGAGCCTGATGGTCATCAAGCCCAGCGGCGTCGACTACGACGACCTGACGGCCGACAGCATGGTGGTCTGCGACCTCGACGGCAACGTCGTCGACGGGGCCGGATCCCCGTCCAGCGACACCGCCGCCCACGCCTACGTCTACCGGGCGATGCCCGAGGTCGGCGGCGTCGTCCACACGCACAGCGGTTACGCCACCGCCTGGGCCGCCCGGGGCGAGGGCATCCCGTGCTGGCTGACCGCCCAGGCCGACGAGTTCGGCGGGGAGATCCCCGTCGGGCCGTTCGCGTTGATCGGCGGGGACGCCATCGGCAAGGGGATCGTCAGCACCCTGTCCGGGCACCGCTCGCCCGCCGTGCTCATGCGCAACCACGGGGTCTTCACGATCGGCAGGGACGCCCGCGCGGCGGTCAAGGCGGCGGTGATGTGCGAGGACGTCGCCCGCACCGCGCACCTGGCCCGCGCCCTCGGTCAGCCGCTTCCGATCGCGCCGGCCGACATCGACTCGCTCCACGACCGGTACCAGAACGTCTACGGGCAACGCCCGGACTGAGCACCGCCGTCCGAACCTCCTGACCGGACAACGCTCATCCGGCACCGCCCTGCTCGCACCACCCCCACCACGGCAGCCGGGCCGCATGCCCCCTGAGGCCGAGATCCGGCTCGCCCGATTCCGAGGAGAACCGATGAGAACCAGGAGAACGGCACGCACCACAGTCGCGGCCCTCGTCACCGTGCTGCTCGCCGGCAGCCTCGCGGCCTGCGGCAACAGCGACACCGGCGGCGACTCCGGCGGTGGCGACGACAAGATAGTTCTGGGCTTCTCCCAGGTCGGCGCGGAGAGCGGCTGGCGGACGGCGAACACCACCTCGATCAAGGAGGCCGCCGCCGAGGCGGGAATCGAGCTGAAGTTCGACGACGCCCAGCAGAAGCAGGAGAACCAGATCAAGGCGATCCGCAACTTCATCCAGCAGAAGGTCGACGTGATCGCCTTCTCGCCGGTCGTGGAGTCGGGCTGGGACACCGTCCTGAAGGAGGCCAAGGACGCGGGCATCCCGGTGATCCTCACCGACCGCGCCGTGGACTCCGCCGACAAGTCGCTGTACAAGACCTTCCTCGGGTCGGACTTCGTCAAGGAGGGCCGTCTGTCCGGCGAATGGCTGGTGGAGAACACCAGGTCGGCGACCGGGCCGGTGAACATCGTCGAACTGCAGGGCACGACCGGCTCCGCCCCGGCGAACGACCGCAAGAAGGGCTTCGCCGAGGCGATCGCCGCCAGCCCGAACCTCAAGATCATCGCCTCCCAGTCGGGTGACTTCACCCGGGCCGGCGGTAAGCAGGTGATGGAGCAGTTCCTCAAGGCCAACCCGGACGTCGACGTGCTCTTCGCGCACAACGACGACATGGGCCTGGGCGCGCTCGAAGCGATCACCGCGGCCGGCAAGACACCCGGCAAGGACATCCTCATCATCACCATCGACGCGGTGAAGGACGGCATGCAGGCCCTCGCGGATGGCAAGTTCAACTTCATCGCGGAGTGCAGCCCGCTGCTCGGGCCACAGCTCATGGAGCTGACGAAGAAGGTCCACGCCGGCGAGGAGGTGCCGGTCCGGATCGAGACCGAGGAGACCACCTTCACGCAGGAGCAGGCCAGGAAGGCACTGCCCGACCGCAAGTACTGACCGCACCGGGGTCGCCGTCCACCGGACGGCGGCCCCGGCTCGTCGCTCGTTTCCGTGCCGACACCGTCCAGAGAAGGTGTGATGGAATGGCGGGTAGCCGTCCGGTCGTGACCATGACCGGGATCAGCAAGTTCTTCCCGGGGGTCCGCGCACTCCACAACGTCGACTTCCGGCTGTTCCCAGGTGAGGTCCACGCCCTGATGGGCGAGAACGGCGCCGGCAAGTCGACCCTGATCAAGGTGCTGACGGGCGTCTACGACATCGACGCGGGCAGCATCACTCTCGCCGGTGAGCAGATCTCCTTCACCGGCCCGAGGCAAGCCGCCGCCGCCGGCGTCAGCACCGTCTACCAGGAGGTCAATCTCTGCACCAACCTGTCGGTGGCGGAGAACATCTTCATCGGTCGGGAACCGCGCCGGCTCGGTGCCGTCCGCTGGCGTGAGATGCGCCGGCGGGCGCGGGCGCTCCTGGTCCGCCTGGACCTCGACATAGACGTCTCCGCGCCGCTGGCGTCGTATTCGCTCGCCGTGCAGCAGATGGTCGCCATCGCCCGGGCGATCGACGTGCGCGCGCGGGTGCTCATCCTCGACGAGCCGACGTCCAGTCTGGACGCCGGCGAGGTCGCGCAGCTGTTCCGGATCATGCGGCAACTGCGGGACGAGGGGATCGCGATCCTGTTCGTCACCCACTTCCTCGACCAGGTGTACGGGATCGCCGACCGGATCACCGTGCTTCGCAACGGCACGCTCGTGGGGGAGTACCGGACCGAGGAACTGCCGCAGTTCAGCCTCGTCGAGAAGATGATCGGCAAGGAACTCGACGCCCTGGAGCGCCTCGACGAGCAGCCCAAGCGGCCCGTCGCGGCGCAGTCGGCAGGGACCCCGCTGGTGGAGACGTCGGATCTCGGCCGCAAGGGCGCCGTCGCCCCGTTCAGCCTGCGCATCCACTCCGGCGAGGTGGTCGGGCTGGCCGGCCTGCTCGGCTCGGGCCGTACCGAGGTGGCGCGGCTGCTGTTCGGCGCCGACCGCGCCGACGGCGGCCACCTGGTGGTCGACGGCGGCCGGACGTTTCTGCGGACCCCGGCGCAGGCCATCGACCGCGGCATCGGATTCTGCTCGGAGAACCGGCGGGCGGAGGGCATCGTGCCCGAGCTGTCGGTCCGGGAGAACATGATCCTCGCGATGCAGGCGGCGCGTGGCTGGGCGCGGCCCATTCCGCGCCGCCGTCAGGACGAGCTGGTCGAGAGGTACGTCAGGGCGCTGCGCATCCGGCCGGCCAATCCCGACGCGCCCGTGCGTGACCTCTCCGGCGGCAACCAGCAGAAGGTGCTGCTGGCCCGGTGGCTGATCACGGAGCCGCGGCTGCTGATCCTCGACGAGCCGACCCGGGGCATCGACATCGGCGCCAAGGCCGAGATCCAGAAGCTCGTGGTGGAGCTCTCCGACGGGGGTACGGCCGTGCTGTTCATCTCCGCGGAGTTGGAGGAGGTGCTGCGGCTGAGCCACCGGGTCGCCGTGATGCGCGACCGGACGATGGTCGCCCAGCTCGACAACGACGACGCCCTCGACGCCGACCGCGTCATGCAGACCATCGCCAGCGGAACCCACCGGGTGGAGGTGGATCGATGAGCGCCGCCACCGACCGTTTCCAGCGGCTGACCCGCCACCGGCTCCTCTGGCCCGTCCTCGTGCTCCTCCTCATGATCGTCGCCAACACGATCTACCGGCCCGGGTTCCTCTCCGTCGAGGTCAACGACGGGCATCTGTACGGCACGCCGATCGACATCCTGCGGCTGAGCGCGCCATTGATCCTCGTCGCACTCGGCATGACCCTCGTCATAGCCACCGGCGGGATCGACCTGTCCGTCGGCTCGCTCTGCGCGATCAGCGGCGCCATCGCCTGTCTCCACATCAGCCGGTCAGCCGACCAGAGCAGTCTCCCGACCGTCCTCACCGCGCTCGCCCTGGCCCTCGGGGCCGCGCTCGTGCTCGGCGTGTGGAACGGGGTCCTGGTCGCCGTCATCGGCATCCAGCCCATCATCGCCACGCTGATCCTGATGGTGGCCGGCCGGGGGCTCGCCCAGCTGATCGCCGAGGGGCAGATCATCACCATCAACTCGGCCCCGTACCGGGCGATCGGGCTCGGACACGTCCTGACACTACCCCTGGCGATCTTCATCGCACTCGCGGTGGCCCTGCTCGTCGCCGCGTTCACCCGCCGCACCGCCCTCGGCCTGATCGTCGAGTCCGTCGGCGGCAACGCGGAGGCCAGCAGACTGGCCGGCATCCGCTCGCGCCGCGTCATCTTCCTGGTGTACGTGGTCAGCGCCGGCTGCGCCGCGCTCGCCGGCTTCATGATCACCGCGAACGTGTCCAGCGCGGACGGCAACGCCGCCGGTCTCTGGATCGAGCTCGACGCGATCCTCGCGGTGGTCATCGGCGGCACCTCCCTCGCCGGCGGACGGTTCTCCCTCAGCGGCACGGTCCTCGGCGCCCTGATCATCCAGACCCTCACCACCACGGTGTACGCCATGAACATCTCGCCGCAGACGTCCCTGCTGTTCAAGGCGGTCGTCGTCATCGCCGTCTGCCTCGTCCAGTCCCCCGGGTTCCGCGCCCGGTTCCGCCGCCGCGGTCGAGCCGTGCCCGGCCCGGCGGCCCCGCGCCGGGAGAAGGCGCAGGTGTCGGCATGAGCAGCACGTCGCTGAGCGCCGGCCGTACGTGGCGGCCCAGCCTGCCCCGGCGGCACGTCCCGGTCCTGGCCACCCTCGCCCTGCTGCTGGTCATGTACGGCATCGGCGTGTCCCAGTATCGGGCCTTCTCGAACATCCAGGTCGTCTTCAACGTCTTCATCGACAACGGGTTCCTGCTCGTCGTCGCGGTCGGCATGACCTTCGTGATACTCACCGGCGGCATCGACCTGTCCGTCGGCTCGGTGGTCGCGATGACCGCCATGGTGTCGGCCGCCCTGCTCCAGGGCGGGCTGCCCGCGGCCCTGGTGCTCGTCATCGCGCTGCTGATCGGCCCGGCGCTCGGGTTCCTGATGGGCTGTGCGATCCACTTCTTCGACATCCAGCCGTTCATCGTCACCCTCGCGGGAATGTTCTTCGCCCGGGGCATGTGCACGTTCATCAGCGACGCGTCCATCCCCATCACCGACGGCTTCTGGACGGCCATGTCGCAGGAGCGAATCGGCAACCCCGCCGGGAACTTCGTGTCGATCAGCGTGTTGATCGCGTTCGCGGTGGTGCTCGTCGCCGCGTACGTGCTGGCGTACACGCGCTTCGGCCGCACCGTGTACGCCATCGGGGGCAGCTCCCACTCCGCGCTGCTGATGGGCCTGCCCGTCGGCCGCACCCGGATCGCCGTCTACACGGTCAGCGGGCTGTGCTCGGCCATCGGCGGAATCCTGTTGTCGTTCTACACGCTGTCCGGCGCCCCGTTGATCGCCGTCGGCATGGAACTCGACGTGATCGCGGCCGTCGTCATCGGGGGCACCGTCCTCACCGGCGGATCCGGCTACGTCTTCGGCACCGTCCTCGGCGTCCTGGTGCTGGGTGTCATCCAGACCCTGATCACGTTCGACGGCAGCCTCAACTCCTGGTGGACCAAGATCGTGATTGGCGGGTTGCTCTTCGCCTTCATCCTTCTCCAGCGCCTCATCGGCATCCGCTTCAAGTGACCGCCCCTACCGCGGAAGGCAACGACATGGCAACCCACCCCCAGCCCGTGGTCTGGTTCCTCACCGGCAGCCAGGGCCTGTACGGCGAGGAGACCCTCCGGCAGGTCGCCGACCAGTCCCGGCAGATCGCCGCACGGCTCGACGCGTCTGAGGACATCCCCGTCCGAGTGGTCTGGAAGCCGGTCCTCACCTCCAGCACCGACATCCTCGCGGCGTGCCGGGACGCGGCCGTGCAGGGAGCGGTCGGGGTGATCGCCTGGATGCACACCTTCTCGCCGGCGAAGATGTGGATCGCCGGCCTGGACGCGCTGCGGACACCGCTACTGCACCTGCACACCCAGGCGAACGTCCTGCTGCCGTGGGACGAGATCGACATGGACTTCATGAACCTGAACCAGGCCGCACACGGCGACCGCGAGTTCGGGTATATCCAGACCCGGCTCGGTGTCGCCCGCAAGACTGTCGCCGGCCATGTCACCGACCCCCGGGTCGTCGCACGGATCGGCGCCTGGGCCCGCGCTGCCATCGGCTGGTCAGCGGTGCGGTCGCTGCGGCTCGCCCGGTTCGGTGACAACATGCGCGATGTCGCCGTGACCGACGGGGACAAGGTCGAGGCGGAGCTGCGCTTCGGGGTGTCGGTCAACACCTACGGCGTCAACGACCTCGTCGCGGTGGTCGACGACGTCACCGAGGCGCAGGTTGATGACCTGGTCAAGGAGTACGACGATACCTACCGGATCGCCCCAGAACTGCGGCCCGGCGGCGCGCGGCACGACTCCCTGCGGTACGCCGCGCGCCTGGAGACCGGCCTGCGCGCGTTCCTGGACGAGGGCGGCTTCCGGGCGTTCACCACGAACTTCGAGGACCTCGGTGGCCTGCGTCAGCTTCCCGGGATCGCCGTGCAGCGGCTGATGGCCGACGGATACGGCTTCGGCGGCGAGGGTGACTGGAAGACCTCCGTCCTGGTCCGGATGCTCAAGGCGACGGCGGTCGGAGCCGCCGGTGGCACCTCCTTCATGGAGGACTACACGTACGACCTCACCCCCGGCCAGGAGTTGGTCCTCGGTGCGCACATGCTCGAGGTGTGCCCGAGCATCGCCGCCGGTGTGCCAGACGTGGAGATTCACCCGCTCAGCATCGGCAGCCGGGAAGACCCGGTACGGCTGGTCTTCGATGCCGCGCCGGGTCCCGCCGTCGTGCTGGGCATGGCGGACATGGGGGAGCGGTTTCGGCTGGTGGCCAATGTCGTCGACGTCGTGCCGCCGCCGCACCCGCTGCGCCGGCTGCCGGTCGCCCGGGCGGTCTGGCGGCCCCGGCCGCACCTGCCCGGCTCGGCGGAGGCGTGGATCACCGCCGGCGCTCCGCACCACACGGTGCTTTCGCAGGCGGTGGGTGTGGAGGAACTGCGCGACCTGGCCGAGATGAGCCGTACCGAACTGGTGGTCATCGACGCCGACACCGATCCGATCCGCTTCGCCGACGAACTGCGGTGGAACCAGGCGTACTACCGGCTCGCCCGGGGCTTCTGACGGGGGCGGCCGGACCGGAGAGGGGAGCGCTCCCCTTCCGTGGGTCGTCGCTCGGGGTGGTGCGAGGTGTCCCGGGACGGCGGCGAGGCGGACTCGTGGGAACTCCGCGTCATCGAAGGAGGATCATGGTTGCGATCAGTGGGCTGTCGCCCGGCGTGGCGCGTCGACGGGGGTGGCTGTCGCGGATGGTCGCCGCGGTCGCGGCGGCGGTGGTCGGTGGTGCCGCTGCCCTGGTGGGCGTGGCCCCGTCGCCGGCATCGGCCGCGCCGGTCGACACGAACGTGTGGTACGTGTTGGTGAACCGGAACAGCGGCAAGGCGTTGGATGTGTACAACCTGGCCACGAACGACGGTGCGCGGATCACGCAGTGGTCGCGTAACGACGGGAACTGGCAGCAGTGGCAGTTCGTGGATTCCGGTGACGGCTACTACCGGGTGAGGTCGCGGCATTCCGGCAAGGTGCTGGATGTGTACGACTCCTCCACGGCCAACGGTGCGGGCATCGTGCAGTGGGCGGATCACAACGGGGCCAACCAGCAGTTCCGGCTGGCGGGCTCAGACAGTGATCATGTGCGGTTGATCAACCGGAACTCGAACAAGGTGCTGGAGGTGCAGAGCGCCTCGACGGCTGACGGGGCGAACGTCGTGCAGTACGACGATTTCAACGGCGCCCATCAGCAGTGGCGACTCGTCCGCGTCGGCGACACCGGCAACCCGGGCGGCGCTTTCACCAATCCGGTGGTCTGGCAGGACTTCGCGGACGTGGACATCATCCGGGTCGGCGACGTCTACTACATGTCGGCCTCCACCATGCACTACTCCCCTGGGGCGCCGGTGCTGCGCTCCTGGGACCTGGTGAACTGGGAGTTCGCGGGGCACTCGGTGCCGAGGCTGGACTTCGGGGCCAAGTACGACATGGCCGGCGGCAGCCAGGCGTACGTGGACGGCATCTGGGCGTCGACGCTGAACTACCGGCCGAGCAACCGGACCTTCTACTGGGCCGGCTGCATCGACTTCGCCCAGACGCACATCTACACCGCGTCCGCCGTCGACGGTGCCTGGAGCCGGCACGCCACCATCCCCCACTGCTACTACGACGCCGGGATGTTGATCGACGACAACGACACCATGTACGTCGCGTACGGCAACGGCACGATCAGCGTGGCGCAGTTGTCGGCCGACGGGCGTACCCAGGTGCGGGCCCAGCAGGTGTACCAGACGCCGTCGAGCATCGGCACGCTGGAGGGCGCCCGGTTCTACAAGCGCGACGGCGCCTACTACATCTGGCTCACCCGGCCGGCCAACGGCCAGTACGTGCTCAAGTCCACCAACGGCCCGTTCGGGCCGTACGAGCAGCGGCAGGTGCTGCTGAACCTGCCCGGTCCGATCGCCGGCGGCGGCGTGCCGCACCAGGGCGGGCTGGTGCAGACGCAGAACGGCGCCTGGTACTACATGGCCTTCACCGACGCGTACCCGGGCGGCCGGATGCCGACCCTGGCACCGATCACCTGGACCGCCGACGGCTGGCCGCAGGTGCAGACCGTCAACGGCTCCTGGGGCGTCAACTACCCCAACCCGCTGCCGCTGCGTCCGGTCAAGCCGCTCACCGGCACCGACACCTTCGGCGCCCTCGGCGTCCAGTACGAATGGAACCACAACCCGGACGACAGCCGGTGGTCGGTGAACAACGGCCTGCGCCTGACAACCGCGTCAGTGACGAATGACCTCTACCGGGCCCGCAACACGCTGACCCACCGGATCCAGGGGCCGACCTCCACCGGAACCATCGAACTGGACTACTCGACGATGCGCGACGGCGACCGGGCCGGGCTCGCGATGCTGCGGGACACGTCGGCATGGATCGGCGTCAAGCGGGACAACGGGACGGTCCGTGTGGCCATGACCAACGGCCTGGCCATGGGCGCCGACTGGAACACCACCGGGACCGGGACCGAGATCGCCAGCGCGCCGGTGTCCGGCGGGCGGATCTGGTTGCGGGCCAACGCCGACATCCGGCCCGGCTCGGGCCGGCAGGCCCGGTTCTCGTACAGCGTCGACGGGGTCACCTTCATCCCGCTGGGCAATGCGTTCACCCTCAACAACGCCTGGCAGTTCTTCATGGGATATCGGTTCGGGGTCTTCAACTACGCCACCCGGTCACTGGGCGGCACGGTGACCGTGCGCCAGTTCTCCCTGACAACGCCGTGACGTCCGTCAGGATCGACGCCGTCGCGTGCGGCGGAGAGCGTGGGGGCGCCCTCACGGTGGGATCGCGGGAGCCCTCTGACGCGCTCTCGGCCGAACGCCACGGCCGGCAACGGTGCTTCCTGTCCGACCCGCGACGCGGTACGAACCTTCCGCGGCGCGGGTCGGAACGAGGTGGCGGTCGCTTGCGCGGTGCCGCCAGTCCCGCAACGAAACGGGTTCCGCCACCTCGCCTTTTCTCCGACCGGAGCGCTCGGCGGGCGGCTCAGCCGCGCCGTGGCCGCCGTGACGACTGGCGTAGACTGTCGGCGACCAGGCGCCGGCCACTCGGAAACACCACGGTGGCCCTCGCCCGAACGATTCGTACCCTCCAGGCCGCTTCCGCCGACCGGCCGGCCGCGATCGTCGAGGGCAGGCGGGAGAGTGAGGTGGCCGTGCGCGGTCCTGCGATGACGGACGTCGCTCGCCTCGCCGGCGTCTCCCACCAGACGGTGTCCCGGGTGCTGAACGGCCACCCCAACGTGCGTGAGCAGACCCGGCTACGGGTCCAGGCGGCGATCGCCGAACTCGGCTACCGGCCGAACCGGGCGGCCCGCGCGCTGGTGACCGGCCGGTCGCAGGTGATCGGCGTGGTCGCGCAGACCACCACCCTCTACGGCCCGGCATCCCTGCTGGCCGCCCTTGAGCAGGAGGCCGCGGAGGCCGGCTTCGCCGTCAGTGTCGGCAGCGTCCACGACCTGGATCATCATTCGATCTCGGCAGCGGTGGAGCGGCACCTGGCTCACCGGGTCGCCGGCATCGTGGTGATCGCGCCGGTCGAGTCGGCGGGGGAGGCACTGGAACGCCTACCGAAGGACGTTCCGCTGGTCACGGTCGACGGTGACCCGCACCGGCCGGTGCCGCTGGTGACGGTCGACCAGGTGGCCGGGGCCCGCGCGGCCACCCAGCACCTGCTCGACGCCGGGCACCCCACGGTATGGCACGTGTCGGGGCCGCCGGACTGGTTCGACAGCGCCGGCCGGATCGAGGGATGGCGGCAGGCGTTGCAGGCGGCCGGTGCCGAGGTCCCACCGTTGGTGCCGGCGGACTGGTCCGCGGCGGCCGGCTACCGGTGTGGGCAGATGCTGGCCCGGATGCCGGAGGTCACCGCGGTCTTCACCGCCAACGACCACCTGGCGCTCGGTGTGCTGCGCGCCCTGCACGAGCACGGTCGGCGGGTGCCGGACGACATCAGCGTGGTCGGCTTCGACGACGTGCCGGAGGCCGCGTTCTTCATTCCGCCGCTGACCACCGTGCGACCCGACTTCGCTGCGGTCGCCCAGGCGAGTCTGGACCTGCTGCTCGCCCAGATCGAGGGGAACACCACCGGCCCCGGGCGGCACACCATCGCACCGACCCTGATCCCTCGCCGCAGCGTCGGCGCCCCACCGCGCCGCTGAGTCCGGTCTCGCCGGGCCCGTCTCCGGGCACCGGCTCATGCCGCCGCCAGGCCATTCGTCCGCGAGCTTGCCTCGTGCAGTCTCCGCGGCGAGCAGCTCCGTGGCGACGCCGACGCTTGCCGGTCCGGCCCCGACGGGAGCCACGTCGACGAGGATCAGCGTGCGGCGCAGGGGGTGTGCCGGAGAGAGCCGGCCTCGTTGCCTCGAAGCCGGTGGGGCTTGTCGGCGGGGAGTGGTGCGCCACCGGTAGCACGAGAAGACGACAGCTTGACTAGCGGCTTGTTATCGCTCACAGTCGATGGATAAGGGCGCCGGCATTCGCGGTCTACCGGGCAGGCCGCTTCGTCGACTCGTGGCTTCGACGCACCTCAAGGGTGTCCGGGCATGTTAGCGCTAACGTCGGCTCGGCCAGCTCCACGCGTCGCCGGATGCACCCCTCGTCGAAGACCCTTCGGCTCGTCCCTAGAGGAGGACCATGTTTGCCTTTGGTAGATCTGTATCGCTCGCGCCGCCGCCGCGACGGCGTGGCTGGTTGCCGCGGATCGTCGCCGCCGGTGTGACGGCGGTCGTCGTCGGTGTCGCCGCGGCGGCCGTGGTCTCGACACCCGCCACCGCGGCGGCAGTCGACACGACCGCGTGGTACGTGTTGATCAACCGCAACAGCGGCAAGGCGTTGGACGTGCACAATCTGGCCACGAATGACGGTGCTCGGATCGTGCAGTGGACGCGGAACAACGGCAACCAGCAGCAGTGGCAGTTCGTGGACTCGGGCGGCGGCTACTACCGCTTGAAGTCGCGGCTGTCCGGCAAGGTGCTGGACGTCTACAACTGGTCGACCGCCAACGGCGCCAGCATCGTGCAGTGGACCGATCACAACGGGACCAACCAGCAGTTCCGGTTGACCGACTCCGACGGTGGCTATGTCCGGTTGGTCAGCCGGCACAGCAGCAAGGTGGTGGAGGTGCAGGGCGCCTCGACCGCCGACGGTGGGAACATCGTGCAGTACGACGACTGGAACGGCGCCAACCAGCAGTGGCAACTCGTCCGCGTCGACGGCGGGGGCACCCCGACGACGCCGCCGCCCGGCACGTGCGCTCTGCCGTCGACGTACCGCTGGACATCGACCGGCGTGCTGGCCAACCCGAGACCGGGATGGGTCTCACTGAAGGACTTCAGCCACGCCCCCTACAACGGCAGGCATCTCGTCTACGGGACGACGCACGACACGGGCACGACGTGGGGCTCGATGAACTTCGGTCTCTTCACGAACTGGTCGGACATGGCCTCGGCGAGCCAGAACGCCATGCCGTTCGCGGCTGTCGCGCCGACACTGTTCTACTTCGCCCCGAGGAACGTGTGGGTGCTTGCCTACCAGTGGGGTGGACCGGCGTTCTCCTACCGAACGTCGACCGATCCGACCAACGTGAACAGTTGGTCGGCGCCTCAGACGCTCTTCACCGGCAGCATCTCGAACTCCCCGACCGGACCCATCGACCAGGCACTCATCGGCGACGACACGAACATGTACCTGTTCTTCGCCGGGGACAACGGCAGGATCTACCGGGCCAGCATGCCCCTCGGGAACTTCCCGGGCAGTTTCGGCTCGACGTCGACGGTGATCATGAGCGACTCGACCAACAACCTCTTCGAAGCGGTTCAGGTCTACAAGCTCCAGGGCCAGAACCGGTACCTCATGCTCGTCGAGGCGATCGGCGCACAGGGGCGCTACTTCCGCTCGTTCACCGCCACCAGCCTGGGTGGTTCGTGGACACCGCAGGCCGCAACCGAGAGCAACCCCTTCGCCGGCAAAGCCAACAGTGGCGCGACCTGGACCAACGACATCAGCCACGGCGAGTTGATCCGTGCCACCGCCGATCAGACCATGACCGTCGATCCCTGCAACCTACAGTTGCTCTACCAGGGACGTTCTCCCAACTCCGGCGGCGACTACGGCCTCCTGCCCTACCGGCCGGGTCTGTTGACGCTGCAACGCTAGCGCGGCGCCCACCGGGGTTCGCCGGGTTCCCGGTGCGGCGTGGTGGATCCTCGCCGAATTGACGAGCGACTCGCCACCGATGGGTGGGGTGGGCACTGCGGGCCACCTCGATCCTCGCGCCGCGGGGGTCACGTCGGGGCCGGGGGGGGGCGGGGGGGGGGGGGCGGGGGGGCCGGGGGGGGGCCGGCCCGGCTCGACGGTGCGTGGCCACCGAACGTTCGGGCTCCCTCGTCTCGGGGAGCACGGACCCTCTTCGACAGGAGCCTGGCGTCGACGAGCACACCACACACCGCAATGTCGCGCTGATCACCGGGGCGAACAAGGGATCGGCCGCGCGACCGCCGAGCAACTCGCCGCGCTCGGTATGACGGTCCTGATCGGCACCAGGGACCCGCGACGCGGCGACGAGACCGCACTGAACGCGCTGACCGTGCAGTACGCGAATGAGCTGCGCAAGGACGGCATTCTCATCAACGCCGCCGCTCCCGACTACTGCGCCACGGACATCAATGACCACTACGGACACCTCACCGCCGCGCAGGGCGCGGCGGTGGTGGTGCGTCTGGCCACCCTCGGCGCGGACGGGCCCACCGGCGGGTTCTTCGGCGAGCGCGGCTCTCTGCCCTGGTGACAGTCACGTCAGCGAACCGGCCGCCTGACCGGCTCGGCCTGTGAGGAGGTAGCCCCGCTGCAGCGATGCACCGGGGCTACCCGACCTGTCGGGGGAGAGGCCGAAGGAGTGCGGGCCATGTCCCAGGGCCGGTTGGCCCTGGGTGGACGTCAACGCCGCCCCCGAGTTCCAGACCACGCAAGCGCGGCTGGAGTGCTAACGGGCCTGGTTCGCCTCGCGAACGATTGCCCAAGCGTCGGCGACCGGGCCCAGGTGTCCGAGCTTGTCGGGGTTGATCACGGCACGGATCGTTTGAACCTGCCCGTCGAGGATGTCGAGCGCCAAGGTGTTCACGACCCTGCCGTCCCGGTCGCGGAAGATCGCGCCCGGCTGGCCGTTGACCTGATGCGGATCCACGCTGCCGCCGATGCGGATGAACGGCGTGACGATTGCGGCCAGCACGCGAGCCACGTTTTCAGCGCCGAAGACGCCCGCGCCCCAGAGCGGGGCCTTGCCGCCGCCGTCGCCGACCATCTGGACGTCGGCGGCGAGCAGGTTGCGCAGCCCGTCAAGGTCGCCTTCCCGGAAGGCATCGAAGAATCGCCTGGCGAGTTCCTTCCGCTCCCGGCGGTCGGTGGCGAAGCGGGCGCGTCCGGCGTCCATGTGGCGGCGGGCCCGCACCGCCAGTTGGCGGCACGCCGCCTCGGAACGTCCCACCGCCGAGGCGACCTCACCGAAGCCGAACCCGAACACCTCCCGCAGCACGAAGACCGCCCGTTCCGGCGGGCTGAGCCGCTCCAGTAGCAACAGGGCTGCCACAGACACCGAGTCGGCGAGCTCGGCCGATCGCTGCGGGTCCTCGTACGGGTCGTCGAGCAGGGGCTCGGGGAACCACGGCCCGACGTACTTCTCCCGCCGCACGCGCGCCGAGCGCAGCACGTCGATGGCGATCCGGGACACCGTCGCCGACAGGAACGCCTTGGCCGACGCGGGTTGGGTCGGGGAGGCGTCGTAGCGCAGCCAGGCCTCCTGGACGGTGTCCTCGGCCTCGCTCACGCTACCGAGAATCCGGTAGGCGATGGAGAACAGCAGCGGTCGCAGTTGTTCGAACTCCTCAACCCTGCTCACGCCAGTTCATCCTTGAAGCCCTGCCGCCACGACGGGTAGCGCAGTTGCCAGCCGAGTTCCCGCTTGGCCTTGGCGTTGGAGAAGCCGCGCCCCTCGGTCATCATCGTCACCGCGACCTCGCCGGCGAGTAGCCGGGCCAGCCAGACCGGGACTCGCATCGGCCGCTTCGCTCCCGCGCACGCCGCCAGATAGGGCAGCCACTGGTTGGCCGGGGCCGGTTCGTCATCGACGATGTTGAACACACCCTGCACCTTGCGCTCCACGGCCAGGACCGTGGCGCTGGCCGCATCGTCGAGATGTACCCACGAGCTGTAGCCCTCGCCGCTTCCAACAATCGGGTACTGCCGCTTGCGCACGAGTTCGACCTGATCGTCGGTGGCGCCCGGCCCGTAGAACGCGCCGTACCGCAGGACCGCGCCACCGGCTTTGAGGACCACGTCCTCAAGGTGGTGGATCGCCTGCGCTCCCTTGCCCGTGCTGGTGGGATCCAGCGGGTCTTCTTCGGTCTTCACCCATCCGCCCTCGCGGATGCCGTTCCACGAGGCGTAGCTCTGCGCGACGAAGTGGGACACACCGGTCGCTTCGGCGGCGGCCAGCAGGTGGTCGGTGCCCTCGGTGCGTAGCCGGTTGGTGGTGGCGAACCAGCGGTCGAAGTGCTTCATGTCAGGCTTGCCCGAGATAGCGGTCATCTGGTGCACGATCGCGTCCGGTCGGGCCCGGGCCACCGCCTCGCCGACCGACATCGCGTCCAGTCCGTCCATCACGACCGCCTCAGCACCCAGTCGCGCCAACAGGGGCCGCTTGGCCGCGCTCGTCGTCGTTGCTACCACCTCGTGGCCGCGTGCCACCAGCTGCGGCACCAGCCGCCGCCCCAGCACCCCGGCCCCACCGGCCACGAGTATCCGCATGACCGTCACCTCCGACGTTAGTGTCTGTCTCCACCTACCAGGACGAGACAGCCCTGACCGGCTGTGACATGGAAGGCACGACAGCCGGCAAGCGATCGGTGTGCGTTCGCTGCCGCCGATACCCCCCAGCCTTCTTCAGCAGTGCGCCGGCAGGCGGTGGCCGGAAGATTTGGACGTAGCCGGCGGCAAAGCCCCGCGTCGCAGGGAGAATCCCGCGTCCGACGTGACCGGCACCGCTCCCCGACCTCACCCCGATGCCCTTCGCAGTCAAGTGCATGAGGCATGGCCCGGATGGCCGTCGACGGGCTCGGTCGGTGCCGCACACGTCACAGGACGGCGGGGCTGTCTCGTCTCGGGGAAGCAAGGCTCGGGCCTCGCCGCGTGAGGGAAACGAAACGTATGCCAGGCGCTCCTCGGCTGCCGCGAGCCCGCAGCTTCTGACCAGACAGGACATTCAAGAGCAACCAGAGGGGCAGTGGTCATGCGTATCGCCGTCTTCGGAGCAAATGGTCCCACCGGCCGCCCGCTCACCGGCCAGGCACTGGATGCGGGGCACCAGGTCGCCGCAGTCTCCCGCCAGCCGGACTCGTTTCCCCTGCGTCATGATCGGCTCGAGGTGGTCGGCGCCGACGTGCTCGATCCAGCGGCCGTCGACACCGCGGTGGCGCAGCGGGATGCCGTGCTGTCGACGCTCGGGGTGACGGCGGGGAAGCAGCCGATCTTCACCTACTCGCGTGGTGTAGCCAACATTGTCGCTGCGATGAAACGGCATCGGGTACGTCGGCTCGCCGTCGTGAGTTCAAGCGGCGTCGACCCCCACCCGTACTCCGACGGCGGGTTCCTGTTCAACCGAGTGCTGATGCCATACGTGACGCGGGTGCTGGGCAAAACGATGTACGACGACATGCGCCGGATGGAGGCGTTGGTCCGGGCCAGCGATCTTGACTGGACGATCGTACGCCCGAGCGGGCTCTACCATCTGCCGTCGGTCACCGACTACACCCTCGTCGAGGGCCACGCCGACGGCAGGTTCACCGCCCGCGTCGACCTGGCCGCGAGCATGCTGGCCATGCTGCACGACGACCGCTGCGCCCGCACTACCGTCAGCGTCATCACCACCGACAGCAACCCCACCCTGTTCCAGTGGATCAGACGCGAAGCACTCGCGAAGCGCTGAGCCCGCCCGCGCGACTCCCCGCCGGGACTGCCCGCGGGCGCCTGCCAGAACGCCACGTTGCCTGCACTCCAAACAGGCTGACATGCGGCGCGATCAGGGATTCTCCCGGCGGAGGATTCCTTGATCGCGCCGGATGGGTGACGGGGATCCGCCGACGTCAGGTGTGTGCGAGCAGCGGCTCGCTCGGCTCAGCCGCCGACGCGGAGGACGTCCTGCAGGAGGCCTGGCTGCGATGGGTGGATGTCGATCTGACTACCGTCCGGGAGAAGCGCGCCTACCTGGTGCGGATCGTCACCCGGCAGGCGCTGGACCGGCTGCGTGCGCTCGAACGGCGAAAGGAGTCCTACGTCGGGCCGTGGCTGCCCGAGCCGCTGCTGACCGCGCCTGATGTGGCCGACGACGTCGAACTGGCCGACAGCATGTCGATGGCGATGCTGCTGGTGCTGGAGACGCTTCAGCCGGTCGAGCGAGCGGTGTTCGTGCTGCGCGAGGTGTTCGACCTGGAGTACGACGAGATCGCCGAAGCCGTGGACAAGACCCCGGCGGCGGTCCGCCAGACCGCCTACCGGGCGCGGGCGCACGTCGCCGCCCGCCGGCCACGCGGCGTCGTCTCGCCGGCTCAGACCCGAGCCGCCCTCCATGCCTTCCAGCTAGCGGTGGAAACCGGCGACCTGCAGGGCCTGCTCGACATCCTGGCGCCGGACGTCGTGGCTCTGAGCGACGGCGGCGGAATCAGACACGCCCTGCTCCGGCCCGTCGTGGGGGCAGGCAAGGTGGCTCGCCTGCTGGCCGTCGGCTGGTGGAAGGGCGTCGACAGGTCGGTCGAGTTGGTGCAGATCAATGGTGGTCCGGGGCTGCTCGTCCGGGTCGACGGGCAGATCGACGGCGTGGTGGCGGTGCGGGTCGAGAACGGCTACGTCACCGGCGCCTACCACGTGCGCAATCCCGAAAAGCTGTCACGGGTGGAGCAGGAGACTGTCGTGAGCCGTTGAGGCCGAAGCGAAACGTGACATCGCCTCCTCGAATGTCATGTCGAGCAGTCACCGGGGAGCGGGACGACGCGGGTCGAGGAGTGGGCGGTCGGTCGGCGGAGGTGGCGTTCTCGGTGTGTGGCCGGCGATGCCGGCGCCCTGCATGGTGCGTTGCGGAAGACAACCACGACGCGCCCACGGGTCGCCGCCGTGACCTGGCAGGTGGCGCGCGCCGGAAGCCTCTTCGGTGCCAGGGCGGCAACGGAGACCATTAACCCTCCTAACCTATGGGAAATATGGGTGAGCGCGGTCACACGACTGCTGACTGGGCGAGGAGGTGACGGCTACTGTCATCGGCATGAATCGGAGCACGCGTCTGATCCGGCGCCGCTTCGTCGACTTCCTCCGGGTGTGCAGCAGCGCCTGTTGAGGCCGCCGGCGTCAGCGAGCGACCGCGACGCCTGACCCTGCCGACGAACGCGGAACCGTCGCCCTGCCCCGACCGGCGGCAGCCCGTACCGCCGTGACAGCGCCGCCTGCCTTCCGCGTGTTCCCGTAGCCGCCGTGCCGGCCGTCGTCACCCCCGCATGAGGGCGTGCCCGAGCGGCGCCGCGTCCTGTCGCCGTACCCCCGTCGTCCCGGCATCACGTCCGGCGGCGTGGGGCCGTCCACCCACCGCCGACCCGAGGACCCGACATGATTTTCGCCCACACCTGCCTGCGCCGGTTGTCGTTGGGCCGGACCACCCGGGGTGAGTGGTGACCACCGCCATCGATGTCGCTACGGTGCCGACACCCGAGGCGCCAGCAGGCCCGGAACCCGTAGTGTCCCGTGGATCCGGGCAGCGCCGTCGCATGTTGCTCCGGGTGCTGGCGCTCATCGTCCTGGTCGGCCTGTGGGAAATCACCGCCCGCGTCATGCGGAATCCCACGTTCATCCCGCCGCCGGCCGCGGTGTGGCATCAGCTGATTCAGACCTCCACGGTGCACGGAGGCGTTCGCGGCTACAGCGGCTACCTGCTCGTCGAGCACCTGGGCGTCAGCCTTCGACGGATCCTCGTCGGCTCCGCCATCGGCGTCGCCGGCGGTCTGCTGCTCGGCGTGGTGCTCGGCACGGTGTCCGGGATCCGGCTCGTGGTCGAGCCGGTGGTCACGTTCGTCCGGGCGTTGCCGCCGCTGGCCTACTTCAGCCTCTTCATCATCTGGTTCGGCATCGACGAGACGCCGAAGCTGTGGCTGCTCGCGATCGCCGCGTTGCCCCCCGTCGCCGTCGCGACGGCTGCGGCGGTGCACGCCGCGCCCGTCGGTCTGGTCGAGGCCGCCCGGGCGCTGGGTGCCAGCCGCTCGGCGGCGGTCCGTGACGTCGTACTACCGAGCGCGCTGCCGGAGATCTTCACCGGCATCCGGCTCGCCGTGGGCGTGGCCTACTCCTCGGTCGTGGCGGCCGAGACCATCAACGGCGTTCCGGGCATCGGCGGCATGATCCGCGACGCCCAGCGCTATTCCCAGACCGACGTGGTCGTCCTCGGACTCTTCGCCATCGGCCTGTCCGGCCTGCTCATCGACGCCCTGCTGCGGGCGGCCGAGAACCTGCTCATCCCCTGGCGTGGACACACCGCCTGACCCAGAAGGAACCCCTGTGAAGAAACTTCTCCCCATCCTCGCCGTCGCACTGCTCGCCGCGACGACCGGCTGCGGCAACGGTGCTGCCAGTGGGAACACCGACCCTGCCAAGAAGACCATCCGGATCGCCTACCAGGCATTCCCCAGCGGCGACCTGATCGTGAAGAACCAGCGCCTCCTGGAGAAGTCGCTACCTGACTACGAAATCACCTGGACCAAGTTCGACTCCGGCGCGAGCATCAACACTGCCTTCGTCGCCAAGAGCGTCGACATCGCGGCCATCGGGTCCAGCCCGGTGGCGCGGGGGCTTTCGGCGCCGCTGCACATCCCGTACCAGGTGGCGTTCGTGCTGGACGTGGCCGGCGACAACGAGGCCCTGGTGGCCCGCAACGCCGCCGGCGTCACGTCGGTGGACGGGTTGCGCGGCAAGAAGATCGGCACTCCGTTCGCGTCGACCTCGCACTACAGCCTGCTCGCCGCGCTCGACCGGGCCGGAATCAAGGAGTCCGAGGTGACGCTGGTCGACCTCGAACCGCAGGACATCGTCGCGGCATGGACCCGAGGCGACCTGGACGCCGCGTACACCTGGCTGCCCGCCCTGGACGACCTGAAGAAGGACGGGCGGGTCCTGGTCAGCAGTCGCGAGTTGGCGGCAGCGGGCAAGCCGACCCTGGATTTGGGCGTCGTCTCCACCGCGTTCGCCGAAGCGCACCCCGAGGCGGTGAACGCGTGGCGCGAGGCGGAGAGCCAGGCCCTCGACCTGATCGCCACCGAGCCGGCCAAGGCAGCCGCCGCAGTCGGCGCCGAACTCAATATCAGTGCCGTCGACGCGCAGCGGCAGCTCAGCCAGGGGGTCTTCCTGCGCCCCGCCGATCTGGTCACCGACGAGTGGCTCGGCACCGAGGCGAAGGTGGGCCGGCTCGCCGAGAACCTGGTCAGCGCCGCCGAGTTCCTGAAGAGCCAGCGAAAGATCGACGCGGTGCCGGACCTCGCGACGGTCCAGAAGGCGATCTACGTCAAGGGTCTGCCCGGTGCCCTCAGCTGAACCCGTCGCCGTCGCGCTGACCGACGTCCAACACTGCTACGGCAACGTCGTCGCCGTCGGCACGATCACCCTGACCCTGCCGGCCGGCGAGTTCCTCGTCCTGGTCGGGGCCTCGGGCTGCGGCAAGAGCACCCTGCTGCGTCTCATCGCCGGCTTCGAGGAGCCGACGGCCGGCGCGGTGAGGACCGGCGGCATCCCACCCCGCCCAGGCCGCGGTGCCGGCATGGTGTTCCAGCAGCCACGGCTGTTGCCATGGCGTACGGTGGGCGGCAACATCGAGCTCGCTCTGCGGTACGCCGGCGTCCCGGCGCAGGCGCGCCGGGCCCGAGTGGCCGAGTTGCTGGCCAGGGTGGGCCTGCACGACGTGGCCGACCGCCGGGTCTGGCAGATCTCCGGCGGGCAGCAGCAACGCGTCGCTATCGCGAGGGCGATCGCCGTGGACAATCCGCTCCTGCTGCTCGACGAGCCGTTCGCGGCTCTCGACGCGCTGACCCGGGAGCGCCTCCAGGAGGATCTGCGTCGGGTCAGCCACGAGGCCGGTCGCACCTGCGTGTTCGTCACCCACAGCGTCGACGAGGCCGTCTTCCTCGGCAGCCGGATCGTCGTGCTCAGTTCCCGGCCGGGCCGGATCGTCCTGGACCTGCCGGTCAACCTGCCCCGCGCCGGCATCACGCCGGACGAGTTGCGCGGCCTGCCCGAGTACGCCGCGTTGCGCGCCCAGATCGGCCACGCCGTGCGCGCGGCGGCCGCCTGACAGTCCGGGCCATCGGCCCGCCACGTTCGATTGGGAGACTATCAATGACATCGACCCTTCTCGACCTCACGCTCGAGCCGCTGGGCCCCCACTTCGGCGCGGTGGTCCACGGCGTCGACCTGGCCGACGCGAGCGACGCCGAGGTCCGCGCCGTCCGCGCCGCGCTGGTCGACCGCAAGGTGCTGTTCTTCCGTGGCCAGCGGCTCGACGACGACGCCCAGGTGAACCTCGGCCGCCGCATCGGCGAGCTGACCGTGTCCCACCCGGTGGTGGAGGGCGTCGACGAGGCGCATCCCGAGGTGTACGCGTTGGACAGCGCGGACAACGGATTCGCCGACGTCTGGCACACCGACGTCACCTTCATGAAGCGACCACCGCTGGGTTCGATCCTGCGGGCGGTGACCCTGCCCCCGACCGGCGGCGACACCAACTGGGCCGACGCGGAGCTGGCCTACAACTCCCTGGCCGCACCGGTGCGGCAGCTCGTGGACCAGCTCACCGCCGTGCACGACGGCACCCGCGAGTTCGGCTACTACCTGGCACAGCGTCGGGGCGGGCAGGGCAACGTCTGGGACGGCGATCTGGTCACCCGGCTCGACCCGGTCGAGCATCCCGTGGTCCGGGTGCACCCCGAGACCGGCCGCCGCAGCCTCTTCGTCAATCCCGGCTTCACCGCGCACATCGTGGGCGTCTCCGAGCACGAGAGCAGGGCGATCCTGGATCTGCTCTACGCCCATCTGACGAAGCCCGAGCACATCGTGCGGCACCGCTGGCAGCCGGGTGACGTGGCCATGTGGGACAACCGGAGCACCGCGCACTATGCCAACCGGGACTACGGCAACCAGCGCCGCGTCATGCACCGCATCACGCTGCGCGGGGACGTTCCGGTGGGGCCGACGCGACGGTGACCGCGAGGAGGGCGGGCGCAGGTCGTCGGCCGGCTCGCCGTGCAGCCCGGCGACGAAGCGGCCCGCCCAGGGTCATGGGCGTCCCAGAGCGCCAGAACTCGGCGACGGCGTGGGGACCGCGGGCGTCGAAGGCGGCGTGGGACAGACTCAGCGGCATGGCTGGGTCCTGCAGGGGCGATGTGTCGTTTCGGCGTCTCGGAGGGCTTGGGTGGTGACCCGGGAGGCGAGCAGGAGCGCGGCGAGTACGAGTCCGACGGCTGCGGCGATGAAGGGGGCGCGGATTCCCAGGCCGCGTCCGAGCAAGCCGCCGGCGAGGGCGCCGAGGGGGATGACACCCAGGACGATCAGGCGGTAGGCGGCGGTGACGCGGCCGAGGAGCTCGTCGGGGACTGCCGCTTGGCGCAGGGTGCTGACGACGATCTGGTTCAGTGAGGCGGCGATGGCGGCGCAGAACATGCCGGCAAGGGCCAGGGGAGTGTTGTGCCCCAGGCCGAGGATGGCGTAGCTGGCGGCCGGGGCGAGGGCGGCGAGCCAGGTGACGGAGCCTCCGCCGATGCGGGGCACGACGTGTTCGGCGAGCAGCGAGCCGGCGATGGCGCCGGCGGCGGGAACGGCGATGAACAGGCCGTACTGCGACATGGGCACGTGGTACGGGCCGGTGATCAGCAGAACGAGCACCCCGCCGGTGGCCGCGCCGAAGAAGTTGATTGCCGCCGAGATGAACGCGACCCGGCGCAGCAGGTCGTGGCGCCAGAAGTGGGCCCATCCGGCGCGGATGTCCTGGGTGATGGTGGTCGGGGTCGAGTGGCGGCGCTCGTGTTCCTCGCTGGTGGGGCGCAGCGCGGGCAGCAGCAGAGCTGCCAGGCCGGCGAGCGCGAACGCGGCCGCGCCCGTGTAGAAGGCCGCCGATGCTGCCAGCGCGAACAACGCCGCCCCGGCAGGCGGGCCGATGAAGGTGTTGATGACGGACTGGGTCGCGAACAAGCGGCCGTTGGCGCGTTCGAGCCGCTCGCGTGGCAGGAGGCGGGGCGGGATGGTCAGCGCGGCGTTGTCGACCAGCGTCTCGGCGCAACCGGCCAGGAACACGGCGGCGTAGAGCAGGGCGACGTGCCGCCATCCGTTCGTCAGGGCCACGGCGAGCAGCGCGAACCCGGCCGCGCGCAGCCAGTTGCCGGCGGTGAGTATCCGACGCCTGTCCACCCGGTCGGCCAGCGCGCCGGCGGGGAGGGTTGCGATCAGCCAGGGCAGGAACTGCACCACCGTCATGCCCGCCACCACGAGCGGGTCACGGGTCAGCGTGGCGACGAGCAGCGGCGCCGCGGCCTGCAGCAGCCCGTCGGCGAGGTTTGAGGACGCTTGGGACGCCCACAGTGCAGCGAACGATCTGCGTGGGGCGGCGGCAGGCACGATCAGGCTCCCGGTGATGTTCTCATGGGTGTTCGGACGATTGGGCGTGGGCATGCCAGCGGATCCTCTCACATGCAATAATGCCTTCAACCATGAGAGGAGCTGGTGGTGAGGTTCGGTCACATCGCGGGCGACCGCATGCTCGACCTGGTGAACACCGTCGACTGGCGGCTCGGCGGGAGCGAACGCACGGAGAATCTGAGGACCTTCTCCGACGTCGTCGACTGGTGCCTCGAGTCGGAGCTGATCAGCGGAGACGAGGCCGTGGCCCTGCGCGACCTCGCCAGCCGGGACGGCGCCCGCGCCGAGCGGGAACGGCGACAGGTCATCGAAGCGCGCGAGCGGGCCTACGCGGCTCTCTTCGAGGATGACCCCGAAGCCGCCGCGGACCTCGCGGGCATGTACCGGGCGGCGATCGCCGCGGCCGACCTGGTCCGCACGGGCGGCAGCTGGCAGTGGCGAGACCGGGAAACCGACCTCCGCCTGCCCCGCGATCGCATCGTCCGCGGGCTCGTGGCGCTGGCCCAGCGCGACGACCTCGACCGCCTCCACCAGTGCGAAGACGCCAAGTGCGGCTGGGTCTATCTCGACACCTCACCGCGGCGGAACCGCCGCTGGTGCAACACGAAGGACTGCGGCGACCGCAACCGCGCCCGCGCCTACTACGCCCGACAGAAGGCGAAGAGCGGCCGGCCCTGATCCGGGGGGACTGCAGCTCGGGCCGCCCGGCGGCGTCAGCATCGCGCCGGACGATCACGTCCTCGCCGATCCCGCGGTGGGTTGACCATGACGCGGCACCGCGTCCTGACCGACAAGGCGTACCCGTCGAGGGCCAACCGGCAGTATCAGCGCCGGCGCGGTATGCCGCGCTGCCTTCGGTGCTCGCGATCATCCCGCAAGACCTGGCGTTGTCCGACCCACTCATCAACCTCGCAGACCCTCGACGACCTCCACGCGCAGGTAGTGGCCGCTGTCGTTGACGGCGACGGTCGCGGACGCTCCGGCCGCACTTCGAGTGCCTTCTGCACCCGAATGGGCCGCCAGCTCGATGCCCGGCGGGCGAGGGACGTGGCTGCCCGGTTCCGCGCAGCTGGACCGGTACGCCGCTGGCCTGCGCGCCGACGACGAGTGCGTCCACCCGGTCGAAGCTGGGTTCGGGCACGAGGTGGGCGGCACGCCACGCAACCGCTGACGCGTGGTTGGCGAGGTTCATGGCCGCCACGGGTGCGTTCACGATGGTGGCGGTCTGCTCGGCCGGCAAGCCGAACATGCGCCGTCACTAGCGCAGGGTCACTCGTCCGGGTTTATTACACCCATTTGAACCTCTTTGGGGTCTCAGTCCCGGTATCTACATAGTTGCGCCTATTAGCCCTTATTGGCTACCTGCAAACATGCTTCTTACTGATCAAGGCGGTTTCTGTGCAACTGCAAACGCTAGTTCGTCTTGCCGGAGGGGCACTCCTGGCTCCTGCGATCGTGCTGTCGGTCGCCGGCCCGGCATCGGCCCGAACCGTCACCCATCAGGGCCCCACCACGGGCCGCATGGCGAGTGCGATTCCGGCGCCGGAACCCCGGGAGGTCGCAGGCAACCCCATGACCTGCGAGGGCGCGGAACTGGCAGGCGAGATCATTCTGGGCGGCCCGAATACCTCGGGATCGGCGAGTTCCGACGCAGGCACCGGGACCGTCACCGGCACGCAGACGCTGGACGTCACGATCAACGAAGGCTTCACCGCCACCGGCATCGTGGTTAAGGGCGGCCCTAACGCCAACGTGTATGTCGGGCCGTTTGTCGGACCGATCGAGGTCGAGGGCATGACTTCGCCGATCAACCCGGTCACCGGCACGCCATTCGACATCAGCTACTGGTTCGTGTGTGGCTTCGAGGCGCAGCCGACCGCGACGCCGACCGCGACTTCGACTGCCACGCCGACTACCACGCCGACCGCGCCGCCGACGGCGACTCCGACGAGGACGAAGCTGCCGATCACCGGTGACTCGCTCAGCGGTCCGTCAATCGTCGTACCGGCCGCGCTCGGCGGCGGCCTGCTTCTGCTCGGGAGCATGCTGATCGTTCTCTACCGACGCCGGGACGGCGAGGCGCGCGGCTGAGCTGAGCCGCGGACAGCGGCTGAGTTGGCCCGGGGTATCAGCACTGGGGCCGGAGGAAACTCCGGCCCCAGTGCCCGCCTCGCAGGCACAGCGGTACAGGTCGGGCGGACGGTGTGCAAACGGTTCGCCCCAATGGATGGCCGATGGGACGTGGGCGCGACGTCGGGGGCGAACCGGATCAGATGCGCGTACGCGGCTGGCAGCTCAGATCCTCGGCAGTTCGGCAGGGCGGCCGGGTGTACCCGTAATCATCATCAGGGGTCGCCGCGGCATCGACCTACCCCAACCGCTCCGGGGAGTTAGCGACACGCCGGCCCCCCACTGGATCCCATCTTGAAGGGCGAACAGCCGGGCCTGCGTGCCCAGTCGGCTGCCCTGCCCTGGCGGGCCGGTGCCGACGCGGACCCCGGCGCCTGCTGCGTTCGCAGCCGACGGGGGATCCGCACCCTGAAGATCCTGCCGGCCCTACCGCGATCCGATTCCCGAACGCCGTCCGGGCCATCCGGGTCCGACGCCGTCTCCGGCGCCCTCGACGACCGGCGAGGATCTGCTTGGGTGCCAAGGGAAGCGCCTTTGTCGATAGGCTGGACCGGCTTCTCGACCAACCGGCCGGATCAGAGGGCGGCGCCTGTGTGGGATCTGACGCCTATCGACGCCGACCCGGGTGTGCCATGGCTGGCCTTGGCCTCCCACCACGGTCCCACCTCGCACCGGAGCCCGCCACGCAGCCGGGCCGCTCACCACCACCATTCTTCTGCTGTTCTCCATCACTCGGGCGATGGCCGACCTCGACTGGACCAGCACGGGCCTGAGGGCTCTGCCGACCTCCGCGGCGGGCCGGGTAGCTCAGACCGCCGACACCACGATGTGGAACGCTGTCGTCTCACCGACCGTGCTGTCGATCCGCTGGCCCAATGGATTGCCGGCCCTGACCGAGTCGTCGGCGGAGGCGGCGGCGAGCTGAGCCCCGCCCACAGTTCGCTCACGCCCCACACCTTTCATGACGACAGGGAGGACACCCCCAATGTTGCGACCCGCTTCCGCGTTCACGTCGGTCCTGCTCGCGTTGACCCTGGTGACAGGATGCTCTGAGCCGTCGGAGGACGGTCGGGGCCAGGCCGGCGCGTCGGCAACCTCCGCGGCGCCCAGCGCCGGGGGTGGCCTGGACGGCCAGGACAAGATCTCCGACAGCTGGCCGCGCGAGATCCCGCTGCCCGCGAAGTACGAGGTCAAGTCGGCCTCCTCGCCGGACGGTAAATACCACGCCCTGAACGTGTTCGCGGTGTCCACGGAGGACGTACGGGCCACGCTCGACCAGTTCACGTCCAACGGCTTCAAGACGGTGCGCGAGACGGAGACCGGAAAAGGAGGCCTCTACGAGTTCGCGAACGACAAGTGGAACGTCAGCCTGATCATCGGCGTCTCTGACGCGAACGGGAATCCCACCAACGAGGACACTGGGCTGCACTTCCTGGGATACAACGTCGGCCCGGTGAGCTGATTCGCCTCTTCGCGACCGCGACTGAGCCAGCACTCGCAGCCGCCCGTCTCGATCGACGCATACTGATCATCGCCTGGTCGGGCCTTACCGGACACGTGCCGCGCCGGGGTTGCTCCTGCGGCGGCCGGGTCCAGCACGGCATGACTGACGATGTCCATGACTTCGACTGTGGCGATCGGTGCGACCGGGACGTAGACCGCGGGTGACGTGCCAAGTCAACCGGGAGAAGCCGGGAGCAGTCCTGCACGCCGGGGTCAGCGACGAGGTCCTCGCTGGCCCCGGCGTGTGCGCGGAGAGCCGCAATCAGCGGCCGCCGGAGCCGTTGCGCTTCAGGCAGAGGCGGACGTTGAGCTCGGGCTGGCCCGCTACGGTGAAGTAGCGGGCCTGCTCGTGGCCGGGGACCTCCTCGCACTTCCGCGCGGTGCTCTCCCCCTCGAAACGGGCGACGACGAGGTAGTTTCCTGTTCGGCATCGCTCCAGAGACCACGCGGAGTCATCGGACCTGCCGTAGACACAGTCGCCCTGGTCCGCGTTGTAGGCGGTGCCCTCGCTGTGCCGGTACACCAGGCAGACCGCCATGTCGGGGTTGCGGGCGGAGTGGCGCCACTCGACGCGGTCGACGTAGTCGCAGACGCTCCGGTCGGTGGTGTTCCTGAAGAGGCGCACGGCCTCGAACACGCCACCAGCACAGTCGGCGGCACGGAAATCCGGGTGCTGCATGTCTCCGACGTTGCGGAAGCAGTCGCCCTGCCTGGCGTTCGCGAACACGTGGTCGGCCTGCGGCGTTGGATCCTGCGCTGTCGGGGCACCGGAAGCGCCGCCGGTACCGCGGTGGTCGGACGGCAGGACCATCCACAGTACGCCAGCGGCCGCGAGCACCGCGGCTGCGGGAGCGGCGATCAGCCATCGCCGCGGCCGCTTCGCCCGCGAGCCGGTGCCGGGCTGCGACTCAGGTGCCCGGCTCGACGGGAAGATTTTTGTGGGGTTGAGGTCGCGGGGGCCGGGGAGGATGGCGGTGGGGGCGGGTTGGGTGTATCGGCGGACTTCGGCGGTTTGGGTTTCGGTGAGTTGGTCGATGGGTGGGGGCCAGCGGCGGTCGAGGTGGGGTAGTGGGCCGATGGTGTTGAGGATGGTGGTGGCGTCGGGGCGTTGGGTGTGGTCGCGGGTGAAGCAGGGTTCGACGAGGCGGCGTAGCCGTTGTGGGACCCGATCCAGGTCGGGTTCTTTGGTCATGATGTTGAGGCGGGTTTGTTCGCTGGTGTTGCCTTGGAACGGGTTGTGGCCGGTGGCGGCGAGTACCAGCACGGTTGCCAGCGCGAAGATGTCGCTGGCGGGGGTCAGCAGGGAGACGCCCATGGCTTGTTCCGGGGACATGAATCCGGGGTTGCCGATGATCATGCCGGTCTGGGTGACGGTGGCGATCCTGGTGTCGGGGGAGTCGTCGGGTAGGTCGGTGGGGCGGGCCACTCCGAAGTCGATCACGATCGGTCCGTCGGTGGTCAGCAGCACGTTCGAGGCGGACAGGTCGCGGTGGATGAAGTTTCGGGTGTGGATGTCGCGCAGCGCGGTGGCGAGGCCGGCGGCCAGGTGCAGCACGGTGTTCTCGTCGAGTGGTCCGGCTGCTTGGAGGGCTTGGAGGAGGGTGGGGCCGTAGTGGAATTGGTAGGCCAGCCACGGCACGCCGGCGTTGGCGTCGGCGTCGATCACTCGGGCGGTGTGTGGGCTGTCGACCCGTCGGGCGGCGAGGGCTTCGCGGTGTAGGCGTTGGCGAAAGGCGCCATCGTCGGCGGCGAATGCGCCGCGCACGAGTTTGACCGCGGCGAGTTCACCATCGGTGGTGGTGGCCAGCAGCACCCGACCCATACCACCCTCGCCCAACACCGCACGTGTCCGGTACGGCCCGACCAAACGAGGATCGGAAGGCGCCAAATCCCACACAGACACCGCCTCTGAGCTGGAACATAGATTGGTGTAGAGCCCGGTCTGTGTCGATCCAGATGGGCTTGTCATGCTAGCCGATCAGGTCTTCAGCGTCAGCCCTTCGGTCAGCGAGAGGTGCGGTTGACGCCGAACGACCGGTGACGAGCCGCCGGGGCCGTCGACGTTGCGCGACGGCACCGGAAGACCGCCCGACACCTCGGAAATGTGACTCCTGACGATCCGGCCGCACCTGCCGTCGATGACGTTCTCGCCCGGTGGCGAACAAACCGAGCGGCCGAGGTCGCGGCGGAATCCCGGGGCGTCGCCGGCTCGTACGCTTCCGGCTCACGGCAGCGGCTGCTGTCACAGCGTGGGGATAGCCTGCTGTCATGGCGAGCGCAGAACTGGATGAGTTGATCGTCGCGGACGCCGACGCGCTGCGCGCGTGGTTGTCGGCCAACCACGCCACGTCGCCCGGTGTCTGGCTCGCCCTGACCAAGAAGGGCGGCACAGTCACGACCCTGACCTGGCAGCAGGCGGTGGACGAGGCCCTGTGTTTCGGCTGGATCGACGGGCAGGCCCGCAAACGGGACCAGGAAACCTCCTGGATCCGGTTCACCCCCCGCAGGCCCCGCAGCTCCTGGTCGCAGCGCAACGTCGCCCACGTGGCCCGGCTCGAAGCGCAGGGGCGGATGCTGCCCCCGGGCCGCGCCGCGGTGGAAGCCGCGAAAGCCGACGGGCGATGGGCGGCCGCCTACGCCCCGCCGTCGGAGGCCGAGGTGCCGGCCGACCTGCTCGCCGCCATCGCTGCCAACCCCGCCGCCCAGGCCATGTTCGACGTACTCACCAAAACCAACCGGTTCGCTCTCATCCACCGCCTCAACGCCGTCAAACAGGCGCGGACCCGCGAGCGGAAGATCAGCGAGTTCGTCGCCATGCTGGCCCGCCACGAAACGATCTACCCACAGAAGGCCAAGCCTCCGAACTCGCCGTAGTCAGCATCTTCTGATCGGCGCGACCCCGCTGCCGCGAAGCGTCAATAAGCACGGTGATCAGCTCACGGGCGCATGCATCCGGACGCGGCGAAGTGTGCCGTCTGGCAGACGCCCATCGACCTTTCCGGCCGCCCACCCCGCACCACAGCGCCGCCCGGCTTTCCGAGGTGGAACCGTTGCTGCGCTTGGCCTCCGGGCAGGTCGCCGTGGGGCAACGGCTCGCCGTGGGAGGCGCACCCCCGTCACGGCGCGCCCGATGGCACCGCCCAGGATTCTCGCCGCCACCCATGAGGGATTGCGCTGATCGGCATCGTCCCGGGCCCGCCGGAACCGCCGATGGGCGGTACCGGCGCGCTCGGGACAGCTGCCGATCTGCTGGCCACCGTCATCGAGAAAGCCAGGCCATCCTCGATCAGCAGCATCCTGGCCGACAGCTCCTATCGTCTGCTGCCGGCCTGACAGGCCGGTCTCACTTCAGGTGCCGGGCGAAGAACCGGTTCCCGGCGTCCCCCTCGAACTGTGGGACGCCGGTGTGCCCGCCCATATTGGCGTGCAGCGTCTTCTCCTTGAAGCCGAAGGCGTCGAAGAGGTCCAGGGCCAGCTGCCGGTCGTTTCCTTCGTCGTCCCACTGCAGCAGGACATGCAGCGGAATGGTGACCTGCCGGGCCTCGTCGAACAGGGTGCGGGGCACGAAGCTCCCGGCGAACAGAAGGGCGGCCGAGATGCGCGGCTCGACCACCGCGAGCCGGATGCCGATGGCGATCACCCCTCCCGCGTACCCGACCGGGCCACCGATCTCGGGCAGCGAAAGGGCCGCATCCAGTACGGCCCGCCATTCCGGTACCGCCTTTGCGACCAGCGGGAGGACGAGCCGGTCGACGATATCGTCGTCGACCGGCTCGCCGGCCGCCAGCGCCCGGTGCAGGTCGGCGCGGGCCTTCTCGGCGGCGGCGGACCGGGGCCGATCGCCGCCCCCGGGAAGCTCGATGGTGGCCGCGGCGAAGCCCTCCGCTGCGGCGTGCCGGGCCCGGGCCAACAGTCGGGGGTACATCCTGTGCAGTCCGCCGGGGTGACCGAGCAGGATCAGCGGGGCCGGTGCGGATGCGGATCCGGGCGTCCAGAGGATGCCGGGGATCTCGCCGAGGGCGAATGCGCGCTCAAGGAGACCGTCGTCGAGGCGCTGTTCGGAGGTGAATCGCACGGTCGTGCCTTTCGGGAGTGCTCGTGAACGGCGCTCCCGGACGATCTATCGTCCGACCGTGACCCCGGAGGGGAGCACCCATGTCGTTGCGTTCACGGGTACCACCTCCTCGTTCTCTCGCACGGCCTCCGGGAAAAGTAGCAGTGGTTGCCGTGTTCCGCCATCAGGTCTGTGAGGGTTGGGACCGGCTGCGTCCCGTGTTGTCAACCGGCGGGTGCCGGCTCGGCGGGCCGCGGCGTGAAGAAGCGGACGATGTCGTCGGCCGCGGTGGGGGACAGCATCATTGCCTGGATTCGTGCGGACATTTCGGCGATCGGGTGGGTTCTGACGAACATCGCCTCCTCGTACGTCCGGATCGCCGCGTCGGGGCCGGCGGGGTTGGCGGCGAGTTCGGCGGCGAGTTCGGCGGCGTCGAGCATGGCCTGGTTGGCGCCCTCGCCGACCGGCGGCATGAGGTGCGCGGCGTCACCGATCAGGGTGATGCCCGGTTGGTGGGCCCAGCGTGTACCGGTGGGCATCGCCTCGATCCTGCGTGGGGACGGGTTGTCGCCGGCTTCGATGAGCGCGGTGAGGCTGGGGTTCCAGCCGTCGAACATGTCCAGCAGGGCGCGCTTGCTGCGGTAGGTGTCCATGTGGCGGTCCTCCGCGCGGAGGGAGATCCCGACTCGGATGCTGCCGTCGCCAAGGCGTTGTGCTGCCAGGATCTGGTTCACGCCGACGCACCAGAGGTTTCCGGGGCCGACCAGATCGGCGAGATCCGGGTGGCGTCGGTCGGCGTCGCCGATGCTCAGCTCTACCAGCGTGGCAACGTAGGACAGTTTCGCGTCGGTCAGCAGCGACCGGACGACCGAGCGCGCGCCGTCCGCGCCGATGAGGACGTCGCAGTCGGCGCTGCGGCCGCCGTCGAACGTCAGCCCGAAGCCTCCGGCGGGTCGTGGCGTCGCCGCGACGAGCCGGTGCTGCCACGCGACCGCGTCGCGAGGGAGCGAATCGAGCAGGAGATCACGCAGCGCGCTGCGGTCGATCTCGGGGCGTCCGGCGAATGAGCCGGGTTGTGGCGTGTGGTGCACGAGGGTGCGTCCGGCCGGGTCGAGGATGCGATGCTCCTCGCCCTCCGGCCGTGCCTCGGACCGGAATCGGCCGGCGAGGCCCGCCGCCGCCAGGGCCTGTTGCCCGGACTCGGGGTGCAGGTCGAGCGAGCCGCCCTGCGATCGCGCGGAGCGGCTCGCCTCGCGTTCGTACACCACCGCGCCGATGCCGTGCTGGTGCAGGATCCGGGCCAGCGTCAGGCCGCCGAGGCCACCGCCGGCGATCGCGATTCGCATCATCATCTCCGTTACCGTACGCTGTATCTTATGGATACGCCGTACGGTAGCGCACCTCTGCCCGTCTGGGAACGGCCCGAGCCCCAGCCTCGCGCGGCGCCGGTGCCCCTGAGCCGCGCGAAGATCGCCGCCACGGCGATCCGGCTCGCCGACGCACACGGCCTCGACGGGCTGTCGGTACGCAAGATCGCCAAAGAGCTCGGCGTTGGTCCGATGCGGCTCTACGACTATGTGACCAACAGATCCGAACTGCTCGATCTGATGGTCGACGCCGTGTATGCCCGGATCGCCGAGGCCGGCCAGCACCCCGAGTGGCGCGCCACGGTGCTGGCCATCGCCCAGGCGACCCGCGAAGCCGCCCTTGACCACGAGTGGTTCGCCGACCTGCTCGGCGGAAGGCCACACCTGGGGCCGCACGCGCTGGCCGTGGGCGAATCGACCGCGGCGGCGCTCAGCCAGGCCCCCGGCGTGCGCGGCATCGACGATCTCCAGCGAGCCGTGGGCACCCTCGACGCGTTCATCGTCGGAGCGCTCCGCAGGGAGATCACCGAGCGACGCACCGCACGGTCAACTGGCACCGACGTGTCCGCCTGGCAGGCCGCCCTCGGGCCCTACCTGACACGCATGCTCGAAACAGGCCGCTATCCCACGGTCGCCCGGCTCGTCATCGACGGTGCCCACCTCGACGCCGAGGAAACCTTCCGCCACAACCTGATCACCATCCTGGACGGCATCACCAGCCATCCCCGCACATGACCTACTGCTCGCGCGCCGGTTCGTGATGGGCAACCTCATCCAGCCGAATACGCCGTCAACGCTCCGGCGCGTCAGGCAGGCGCCGCCGATCGGAGAGGGCTGTCGGTCATCGGCCGAGAGGGCGGTAGCGGAGGTGTAAGACGCCGTTCGGGAATCGGCGCTCGTCGAGGAGCTCAAGGTCGGTCCGCATGCCGGTCGGCAGCCCTGGCTTGCCCCCGCCGACGACAACGGGCCAGACGAACAGCTGGCACTCGTCGATCAGCCCGGCCTGGAAAGCCTGCGTCGCGAGGTTCGCACCTCCTACGGTGAGATCGCTGCTGGCCGTGGCCTTGAGTCGGCGTATCGCGGCGGGGTCGAATTGGCGTTCGATTCGGGTGTCGGCGGTCGACACCGCGGCGAGGGTCGTGGAGTAGACGACTTTGTTCGCCGCCTTCCAGGCGCTGGCGAAGTCTGCCATGAGCTCGGACTGGGCGGCCAGAGCGGTATCGGTTTCCCAGACCGCCATCGATTCGTACAGGCGTCGTCCGTAGAGGAACGTGCCGACCGACCGCAGGAGATTGGTGGTGAACGCGAACACCTCGTCGTCGGGTGGGAGCCAGTCGAAGGCGCCGCGCTCGTCCTCGATGTAGCCGTCAAGCGACGTGTTGGTCACGTAGATCAGCTTGGCCATGCTCGTACCTTTCGATGATCAGTTGCAAGGACATGGAGATTCGTCAACGTGGCGTCCAGCTTGGTGAACGCTTGGCGCCAACCCTCCTCACTGGGGTGTGTCAGGTGCTCGGGCAGCCACTGGCGGATCTCCAGTCGCGTCCGCCCGTCGGCTTCGTCGTGGAACTCGACCCGCAACCTCGTCTCGAACGGCTCGATGCCCTCCTGCAGCCGGCCGCTGACGTGCATGACGCCTTCGAGCAGTTCGCCGTCAGCGATGTCCAGAAGGTCGACATGGATGTGCACGCGAAGGCCGGGGTCGGCTGCACTGAGCTCCGTCCACCGTTGATAGCCGCCGGGGCGCACGTCGAACTCGATCTCGTCGCGCGGCAGTGAGTTGCCGGTCGGGCCCCACCACGCCGCCAGGTGGTCGGGATCGGTGAAGGCTCGGTAGACGAGCTCTCGCGGCGCGTCGAACACGCGCGATATGACGATCTGCGGAGTTTCGCTGTTCATTCGATCTCCTTGGGGTCGTTGGCCGTCCGGTCCGTCGCCGGTCCGGCGGCCTGCACCGCGGCAAGGTGGGCATCGAGGCGGGTGAGGGACGAGTCCCAGAACCGCCGGTAGCGCTCGATCCAGTCGGCCGCTTCGCGCAGGGGGGCAGCCTCGAGGCGGCTCGCGCGCCACTTGCCCGACCGCGACCGCGAGATGAGCGCGGCACGCTCGAGCACTTTCAGGTGCCGTGACACCGCTGGCATCGAGATGGAGAGAGGAGCGGTGAGCTCGGTGACCGTGGCGTCGCGTTCGGCCAACTCGGCGAGGATTGCCCGTCGAGTCGGGTCGGCGAGCGCCGAGAACACCGCGCTGAGCTGATCGGTGCCAGCCATCGGAAGCCCCTTCACTTAACCAACCTGTTAAGCGTATTGGAGCGCGAGTGATGGTGTCAACGGATGAGTCGACGGGCCGGCTCGGTCCAGCCACCAACGCTGACGTGCTGCCGAACAAACCCGCGGCAAGGCGTGTCCGCTTCTGCCGCCGGTCGTGCGCGCCGACTCGTCGGCGGCGGGTGCCGCCCCGTCAGGATGCGGCGGGCCCGAGCGCCACGGGGACGCCGCCGGCGAGCCGGCTGCGTTCGGCGGCGAACGCCATCAGGTGACTGTCCAGGGACTCCCGCGGCCCGGAGCGCATCCGTGACCGGTCGCCGGTCGCGACCGCCTCGACGAAGGCCGCCATCAGTGCCATGTCGCCGCCGCCGTGGCCGGAGCCGGCGTCCGCTCCGCCGCCGCGGGTGTCCGTGGTGGCCGTCTCGCCGGTGACGAAGTCGGTCACGGTGACCTGTTCGCCGTCGCCCTCCAGGTAGCCGTGGGTGCCCATGATCCGGGTGCGCCGGTGCCCGCCGGGGGTGAAGGCGCTCATGGTGAGGGTGGCGGTCGCGCCGCCGGCGAAGGAGACGGTGACGCTCTGGTGGTCGACGACGTCGTTCCCGCCGCCGTAGACGCACCGCCCGTACGGGCCGTCGCGCAGCGCCGCGTCGACGCCCTCGTCGGTCAGGTCGCGGGTCACCACCGACAGCGGCCACTGGTGCCGGTCCGGGTCGGCGAGGCAGTCGCGGTAGAAGCGGGCGGCCGAGTAGGGGCAGGTCGACTCGACCTGGCAGTCGAGGCAGCGGTCGGCGGCGCCGCGCGGCCGGTTGCCGGGATGGAAGTGGTGCAGCGCCCCGACGCTGCTGACCCGCGCCGGGGTGTCGTCGACGATGTAGCGCAGCCAGTCCAGGTCGTGGCAGCACTTGGCGAGCAGGCTGCTGGAGGAGTCGTCGGCGCGGCGCCAGTTGCCGCGCACGTAGGAGTGCGCGAAGTGCCACCAGCCGACCGGCTCGAGGTGCTCGACGCCGATGATCCGGCCCAGCGCGCCGGCGTCGACGTACCGCTTCACCGCGTCGGTGTAGCGGGTGTAGCGCAGCACGTGGCAGACGGCGAGCAGCACGCCGGTGCGCTCGGCCGCCGCGGCGACCGCCCGGCACTCGGCCTCGCTGGGGGCGATCGGCTTTTCCAACAGGATGTGGTAGCCGAGGTCGGCGAGGCGGGCGGCCGGTTCGGCGTGCTCGCGGTCGGGGGTGGCCAGGACGACGGCGTCGGCCAGCCGGGGCTGCGCGGCGAGGGCCTGCCAGGAGTCGAACGACCCGGCCGCCGCGATGCCGTGGGCGTCGGCGAGCGCGGCGCGGTGGGCGGGCCGGGGATCGGCGACCGCGACGACGCGGGCCTGCTCGGGGTGGCGCAGCGCGTATCCGGCGTACGTGCTGCCGCGGTTACCGGCGCCGACGACGGCGAGGGTGACGGTCATCGGAGTCCTTCGCTATTACGGATCTGGATCGATCTGCCCAGTCATTTGCACGAACAGTAACGATGTGACCTTGGTACTTACGGACTCTAGTATCGGCCCGGACCGTAAGTTAATGTACTGCGAACATGACTCCCCCGGAAGGATGCGAGATGCGTGTTCGGAAGAGCCTGTCGGCCGTGGCGGTGGCGCTCGTCGCCGCTCTCGCGGCCACGGGCTGCGGCGGTTCCGGCTCCGGTGACTCCGGCAAGACGACCGTGACAATGTGGACATACCCGGTGATCTTCGACGAGGCGAAGCACCGCGCCCACTGGGACGAGACGATCAAGGCGTTCCAGGCGGCGAACCCCGATATCGAGGTCAAGACCGAGATCTTCCCCTGGGCCAACCGCGACCAGGCGCTCGCCACGGCCATCGCGGGCAACAAGGGGCCGGACGTCGTCTACCTCATCCCCGACCAGCTACCCAAGTACGCCCGCAACATCGAGCCCGTCGACAAGTACCTCGACGCCGCGGCCAAGAGCGACTTCCACGAGAACGTGGTGCAGTCGGTGACCATCGACGGCAAGATGATGGGCGCCCCGATCCTTACCAGCGCCGCCACCCCGATCTGCAACAAGAAGGTCTTCGCCGCCGTCGGCGAGACGAAGTACCCGACCAGCTGGAGCGACCTGCTCGCCCTGGCCCCGAAGTTCAAGGCCAAGGGCTACGACATCACCGCGTACGCGGGTGACGCCAAGCAGACCCTGAACCAGACCTTCTACCCGCTGCTCTGGCAGGCCGGCGGCGACGTGTTCAGCCCCGACGGCAAGTCGGTCGCCTTCAACAGCGACGCCGGGAAGAAGGCGCTGAACTTCCTCAAGCAGCTCGTCGACGCCGGTTACGTCGACAAGTCCCTGATCACCGCCGGCCCGCCGATCGAGCAGACCCGCGCCGCGCAGAACAAGGTCGCCTGCGTCTGGCACGTGCCGGTGGCGGAGATCGAGAAGTTCTGGGGCAAGGAGAACATCCAGGTCGTCCCGCATTTCACCGAGACCAAGCAGATCGGCTACGGCACCGTCGGCTCGCTGTCCATGCTGCGCAACGCCAAGGACAAGGACGCCGCCGGCAAGTGGATCGCGTTCGCCACGAACGCCGAGAACACCAAGAAGTACGACATGGGCGCCGGCCTGTTCTCCCCGCGCAAGTCCACCGGTCCGCTCTGGGCCAGTGACCCCGTCCTCGCGGAGCAGGAGAAGCACGTGGCCACCAGCACGGTGGGCCCGCTGCACGAGAAGGCGCGCGACGTCCAGGGCGTCCTCTCCCCGGAGATCCAGGCCGCCCTGCTCGGCAAGAAGTCCGTGGAGCAGGCGCTCGACGACGCGGCGAAGGCCGCCACCCCGCTGCTCGGATAGCGCTGGCGCGGGGGGGGGGGGGGGGGGGGGGGGGGGCCGCCCCCCCCCCCCCCCCCCCCCGCCGAGAAAGGTTGTCAGATGGTTGCACTACCGGGGAGCCGCCGCCAGCGCGTACGCGTGCGCCGCCCCTCCGCCCGCGAGGCCGGCACGGCGCTGCTGTTCGTCCTGCCGTTCCTGCTGCTCTTCGTCGTCTTCCGGTTCGGGCCGGCGATCGCCGGGGTGGTCCTCGGCTTCACCGACTACACCGTCGGCGGCGACACGGGCTTCGTCGGGCTGGAGAATTTCCGCCGGCTCGTCGACGACCCCACGTTCTGGTCGGCGCTGCGGGTGACGGTGCTGTTCACCGTGTTGTCCGTACCGCTGTCGATGCTGGCCTCGCTCGGCATGGCGCTGCTGACCCGCCGGGCCTTCCGCGGCGCGAAGCTCTTCCGGTCCATCTTCTTCCTGCCGGTGGTGACCAGCCTGGTCCTGGCCGGCGTGGTCTTCACCTGGGTCTTCGCCGAGGACGGGCCGTGGTCGCGGGTGATGGGCGCGATCGGGCTGCCGGCCGGCTCCTGGCTCGCCGACAGCGTGCTGGTGGTCCCCGCGCTGGTGCTGGTCTCGGTCTGGTCCCGCTTCGGCTACGGCATGCTCATCCTGCTCGCCCGGTTGCAGGACATCCCGGCGGAGCTGGAGGAGGCCGCGCTGACCGACGGCGCCTCCGCCTGGCAGCGCTTCCGGTACGTGACGCTGCCCCAGCTGCGGCCCGCGCTGTTCTTCGTGGCCATCATCGAGACCACCGTGTCGGTCCAGGTCTTCGACATGATCTACGTGATGACCGGCGGTGGTCCGGTCCGCTCCAGCTACAGCATCGTCTACCTCCTCTACGACCAGGGCTTCAAGTACTTCGACCTGGGCTACGCCAGCGCCATCGGGGTCGCCCTGTTCGTCATGACGATCATCGTGGCGCTGATCCAGCGGTTGACCCTCGGGAGGGAAGAATGACGGACACGATCACGGCGCCGGCCACCGCCGTCCCCGCTGCGCCGACGTCGCCCAGGGGCTCCCGGCGGCCGTACCGGCCCGGCAGGGCCAGCCGGGGCTGGCTGGTCGGGCGCACCGCGCTGCTGCTGGTCGGCGCGGCGGTCACGCTGTTCCCCTTCTACGCGATGGTCGTGCTGTCGTTCAAGCCGACCGGGCCCGTGACGTTCCCCGACAGCCTGCTGCCCTGGCCGTTCTCCACCGAGGCGTACGACCAGGTGATCGGCGCCAAGAGCGTGCTGCGCTGGATGTGGAACACCGTCGTCTACTCGGTGGTGTCGGTGGTGGGCGTGCTGCTGTTCGCCTCGATGGCCGGCTACGCCTTCGCCAAGAAGCGCTTCCCGGGCAAGGAGACCATGTTCTGGTCGTTCCTGGCGATGCTGATGGTGCCGTACCACGTCACGATGATCCCGACGTTCATCATCATCAGCGAGCTCAACGGCGTCGACACCTACTGGGGCATGATCGTGCCGACCCTGGCCAACGCCCAGGCGGTGTTCCTCATGCGACAGTTCATCGCGTCGCTGCCCGACTCGCTGTTCGAGGCCGCCCGCCTCGACGGCTGCTCCGAGTGGCGGGTGTACGTCTCGATCGTGCTGCCGCTGATCAAACCGATCCTCGCCACGCTCGGCGTGTTCGTCTTCCTGTGGCACTGGAACGACTTCCTGTGGCCGCTCATCGTCGGGCAGAGCCTCGACATGCGTACCCTCACCACCGGCATCGCCTCGCTGCAGCAGGAGAACGTGGCGCTGAACATGCTGCTCGCCGGGTCCGTGGTCGCGTTCGTGCCGATCTTCATGGCGTACCTGGTCGGGCAGCGCTACTTCCAGGAGGGCGTCTCCACCACGGGTATCAAGGGGTGAGCGTCATCGCGGTGGCGGCGTCGCCGGAGGTCCGCGAGCTGTTCTTCGACGCCGACGCCTGGGCGGCGCTGCGCCGGCTGGGGGAGATGCGGCTGCCGGCCGCCGGCGCCGACGTCGGCGACGAGGCCGCCCTGGCCCGGCTGCTCGCCGACGCCGACGTCGTCGTCACCGGCTGGGGTTGCGCGCCGCTGTCGGCGGCGGTGCTCGCCGCCGCCCCCCGGCTGCGGCTGCTCGCGCACACCGGGGCCAGCGTCAAACCGTTCGTCACCGCCGAGAGCTTCGCCCGGGGCGTGCGCGTCACCCAGGCCGGCGACGCGATGGCGTACGCGGTGGGGGAGCAGGCGCTCGCGCTGACCCTCGCCCTGCTGCACGGGGTGCACCGCTTCGACCACGCGCTGCGGACCGGGGTCGACTGGGCGACCGCGAAGGCCGCGCCGCCCCGGCGGGAGCTGCGCGGGGCGACGGTCGGGGTCGTCGGCGCGTCCCGGACCGGCCGGGTCTACCTCGGCCTCGTCCGGGCGCTCGGTGCGCGGGTGCTGGTGGCCGACCCGTACCTCTCCGACGCCGACGCCGAGGTGCTCGGCGTCGAGCGGGTCGGCCTGGACGACCTGCTCGCCCGCAGCCTCGTGGTGTCCCTGCACGCGCCGGTGCTGCCGCAGACGGTCGGGATGATCGGCACGCGCGAGCTGGCCCTGCTGCCCGACGGCGCGCTGCTGGTCAACACCGCCCGCTCGGCCCTGGTGGACGAGGCCGCACTGCTGGCCGCGCTGCGCGCGGGACGGATCGACGCCGCGCTGGACGTGTTCGACGCCGAGCCACTGCCGGTGGACCACGCGTTGCGCCGGCTGCCGAACGTGCTGCTCACCCCGCACGAGGCGGCGGGAACTCTCGGGTCGCGGCGGCGCGCCGCCGGCATCGTCGTCGCCGAGATCGACCGTTTTCTCCGCGGGGAGCCGCTGCGCCACGAGGTGCGACCGGAGGACCTCGATCGCACCGGCTGAGCGGCGCTGACCTGCCCTGGCGCGGCGGGAGGCCGGATGAGTAGCCTCTGCGCTCATGCGCATCGCCCTCGCCGGACTGGCCACCAGTCACCCCTACACCGACGCCCGCACCCTGCGCGACGACGCGGAGCTGGTCGTGTGGGAGCCCGATCCGCAGCGGTTGGCGCGGTTCCGGGCCGAGCAACCGGACGCGGTCGTGGCGCCGGACCTGGCCGCGCTGCTGGCGACCGGCCCGGACGGTGTGGTGCTCACCGTTCCCACCCCGGACGTGCCGGACGCGCTGGCCCAGGTGTTGCAGCACAAGCTGCCCTGCTTCGTCAACAAGCCGGCCGCCGCCACCGCCGGGCAGCTCGAGCGGTTGGAGCGCGTCGTGGCGCGGGCGCCCGAGCTGGTGCTCACCTCGTCGGTGCTGCGCTTCGCGCCGGAGTTCGTCGCCTTCGACGTGCCGCGCGAGGAGGTGCTGTCGGTGCGCGCCACCGTCCGGCACGACGTCGGGATCTGGGCCACCGGCTACAACCCGTGGCAGGACGATCCGGCGGTCGGCGGGGGCACCCTGGTCATGATGGGCCTGCACGGGGTCGAGTTGCTGGTCGCGCTGCTCGGGCCGGCGGTGCGGCTGGTCGGGGCCGCCGGCACCGTGCGCCGGCACCGGGGGCTGCGCTCCGAGGACACCGGGCTGCTGGCCGTGCAGTGGGACGACGGGGTGCCCGGCACGGTCGAGGTGCTCGGGGTCAGCGAGGGCGAGGCGTACGAGGTCACGGTGCACACCGCCGCGGGGGAGCGCCGGGTGGTGCTGCGCGGCGGGGCCGACGAGCTGGGCTACCGGGCCACCATCGACGCCTTCCTGGGCATGGTGCGGGGCGCGCCGAGCCCGGTGCCGTGGGCGCAGACCCGCGCGGTTCTGGACGTCCTCGCCTCGGCGCGCGCCGTGGCCTGATCCCCGCCGGCCCGATCCGCGCGTCGGGTGCCTTGACGCCCCTCCGGTCGGAGGTTACGGTCATGACCGTTACTTCGAGAGGGGCGTGGCTGGCATGCGTACGGTGGCGGAACTGGAGGAGCGGCTCTCGCGCCCGCGGGACGTCCTGGTGGACGACCTGCGCAAGCTCGACGGGGACATCCTGATCCTCGGGGCGGGCGGCAAGCTGGGGCCCAGCCTCGTCCGGCTGGCGCTGCGCGGCGTCGCCGCGGCGGGCACCGGCGCCCGCGTGATCGCGGTGTCCCGCTTCTCCGAGGCGGGGCTCGCCGACGCGCTGCGCGGCGAGGGCGCCGTGGTGGTCGAGGCCGACGTCACCGACGACGCCGCCCTGGCCGCGCTGCCCGACGCGGCGAACGTGGTCTTCCTGGTCGGGGCGAAGTTCGGCACCTCCGGCCGGGAGCACGCCACCTGGGCCACCAACGCCTACCTGCCCGGGCGGGTCGCGCAGCGCTTCGCCGGCTCGCGCCTCGTGGCCCTGAGCACCGGCAACGTCTACCCGCTGGTCCCGGTGGCCTCCGGCGGTTGTGTCGAGCAGACCCCGGTCCAGCCGGTCGGCGAGTACGCCATGTCCTGCCTGGGCCGCGAGCGCATCCTCACCCACTTCGCGCTGCGCGACGACACCCCGCTGGCCCTGATCCGGCTCAACTACGCCGTCGAGATGCGCTACGGCGTCCTCGTCGACATCGCCCGCGCCGTGCACGCCGGCGACCCCGTGGACCTCACCATGGGGCACGCCAACATCGTCTGGCAGGGCTACGCCAACGAGGTCACCCTGCGGGCCCTGCACCACACGCGGACACCGCCGTTCGTGTTGAACCTGACCGGGCCGGAGCTGGTCTCGGTCCGTCAGGTCGCCACCGCGCTCGCCGCCCGCCTGGGCCGTGAGCCGATCTTCACCGGCACCGAGGCGCCGACCGCGCTGCTGTCCAACGCCCAGCTCTGCCACCGGCTCTTCAGCTACCCCGACGTGCCGGTAGCCGAGCTGATCGACCTGACGGCGGACTGGGTCGCCGACGGCCAACCCCTGCTCGGCAAGCCGACCGGTTTCCAGCGCCGCGACGGCAACTTCTAGGAGAGACCGTGTTGACCGCATCGAGCACCCGACAGACCACGGCCCTGGCCCGGTTCCGGCGCGGCTGCGTCATCCCCGCGCACCCGCTCGCCCTGGACGCCGACCGACGGCTCGACGAGCGGCGGCAGCGCGCGCTGACCCGCTACTACCTGGCCTCCGGCGCGGGCGGCATCGCCGTCGGCGTGCACACCACCCAGTTCGCCATCCACGACCCGAAGGTCGGCCTGCTCGCCCCGGTCCTGGAGTTGGCCGCCGAGACGGCAGCCGGCTCGGACGCCGTGCTCGTCGCCGGCGCCTGCGGGGACACCGCCCAGGCCGTCGCCGAGGCGGAACTGGCCGCCTCGCTCGGCTACCACATGGTGCTGCTGTCGCCGTACGCGCCGCTCGACGAGGACGCCCTCGTCGAGCGGGCCCGCGCGGTCGGCGAGGTGCTGCCGGTGATCGGCTTCTACCTGCAACCGGCCGTCGGCGGCCGGGAGCTGTCCCGGGGCTTCTGGGCCCGGCTGGCCGCCCTCGAGTCGGTGGTCGGGATCAAGGTGGCGCCCTTCGACCGCTACCGCACCCTCGACGTGCTGCACGGCGTGTGCGCGGCCGGCCGCAACGGCGACCTCGCCCTCTACACCGGCAACGACGACCACATCCTGGCCGACCTCGTGGCCCCGCACCGGGTGATCGTGGACGGCCGGCCCGTCGAGGTCGAGTTCGTCGGCGGACTGCTCGGTCAGTGGGCGGTCTGGGCGAACACCGCGGTGACGCTGCTCGACGACGCCCACCGGGCCCGCGCCGGCGACGACGCCGCGCTGCGCCGGCTGCTCACCCTCGACGGCCACCTCACCGACGCCAACGCCGCCATCTTCGACGCCGCCAACGGCTACCACGGCTGCATCCCGGGCATCCACGAGGTGCTGCGCCGGCAGGGCCTGCTGGCCGGCCGGTGGTGCCTGGATCCGGCCGAGGAACTCTCCCCGGGACAGTTGGCCGAGCTCGACCGGGTGCACCGGGCGTACCCGCACCTGCGCGACGACGACTTCGTCGCCGCGCACCTGGACAAGTGGCTGGCCTGACCGGTCCCGACATCCTCACGGGGTCGGCGGCGTGGCAGGTCCCCGCCGCCGGCCCCGAAACCGCCCGCCCGGCACAGGGGCGGGCGGGCGGTCAGAGCGTCAGGCGGTAGAGGGTCAGCGGGCGGCCGCTGGCGCCGGAGGCGAGGTTGCCGGTCCGCTCCGCCAGGCCGGCCAGCTCCAGGCGGTGCAGCATGCGCCGGGCGGTGCGCTGCTGCACGCTGAGCTGGTCGGCGACCTCCCGGCTGGTCAGCGGCTCGTCGCCGACCGCCGTGCGCACCTCGCGCAGCCGCAGCAGGGTGGGCACCGACAGGCCGACCCGCTGGGCGATGACCGCCAGGTTCACCTCGGCCGGCGGCGGGGCCGGCGCGGTCGACTCCAGCACGATGTCGGTCTCGCCGCGCAGCGACAGCACGGCCGTGGTGGCGCCGACCCGGCGGGCCCGGCTCAGGGCGCGGCGGGCCAGGTTCTCCGCCTCGGCGGCGCTGCGGCCCAGCCCGAACCCGATCTGCACGGTGTCGTGCCGGTCGGCGAGGCGGCGCAGCATCGGCAGCGCGGTGAAGCCGCCGGTCGCGTCGTGCAGCGGCCCGCGGGTGGTGACGATGAGGTACGTGTCAGGGGCGAAGCGCGCGACGGTGCCGCCGAGCCCGGCCACCTCCTTGAGCAGCCCCTCGTCGCCGTCGGACAGGTTGGCCAGCCCCAGCGCGATCTGGGCGTCCTCCTGCGCCTGGCTGCCGACGTGCAGCATCAGCTGGCGCAGCGCGGTGCGCACCGAGTGGTTCGACGGGGCGAGGCGGAACGCCGGCATCTCGTGGCGCAGCACCTCGTACACCGAGCTGATGCAGGTGACGGCGACGTCCGCGCCGGACTTGCGCTGGCGGCGGTGGAAGGCGACCACGTCGTCGGAGCTCAGCCCGCTGCGGTACGGCAGCGACCGGACCCGGTCCACCGGCAGGCCGGCCTCGCCGAAGGTGCCGGCCACGTCGGTGCCGGTGACGGTGTCGATCGACATGCGGGTGACGTCGTGCCCGTCGCGCAGCAGCCGCACGGCGGCCTGGAGCAGGGTCGCGCCGGTGTAGTCGACGAAGACCGCCGGCCGGTGCAGCAGGTTCGCCTCCCGGGCCAGGGTGTACGGCACGACGCCGGTGAACAGCCACGCCTCCACCTGACCGGCGTGCGCCTCCACGATCGCCGGGGCCTGCGACTCGTGGTCGTAGTGCAGCCGCCGGGCGTTGACGCCGGGCTGCTCCTCGCAGGTGGCGGCCACGTCGTCGACCAGGTCGTGCGGACCGACGACCCCGATCTCAATGGTCACCGCTGCCTCCTGTCGGGGTTGCGTTGTGCGCAGCACAAGATTACGGTCAGGCCCGGTATTACTGTAGCCCTGGGAGGGTGCGTGTCGTTTCCGAGCATGGCCGACGCCAGCGGCCGGACGATCGGCGCGGAGGAGCTGGCCGCGGTCAGCCGGGTGCTCCAGTCGGGCATGCTCAGCTCGGTCTGGGGCACGGAGGTCCGCGCCCTGGAGCGCGAGATGGCCGACCGCCACGGAGTGTCGCACGCCGTGGCCGCCAGCTCCGGAACCGCAGCCCTGCACCTGGCCGTCGCGGCCGTCGCGCCGGATCCGGGCGACGAGATCATCACGTCTCCGATCAGCGACTTCGGCACGGTCGCGCCCATTCTCGCGCAGAACGCCGTGCCGGTGTTCGCCGACGTCGATCCGTACACCGGCAACCTGGACCCGGCGGCCGTCGCCGCCGCGATCGGGCCGCGCACCAGGGCGATCCTCGCGGTGCACCTGTTCGGCGCCGCCGCCGACCTGCGCGCCGTCGCCGACTCCGCCAGCGTGCCGCTGATCGAGGACTGCGCCCAGGCGTGGCTCACCCGCTACCCCGACGGCACCCTCGCCGGCACGGCGGGCGCGATCGGCTGCTTCAGCCTGCAGCAGTGGAAGCACATCACCTGCGGCGACGGGGGGCTCGCCGTCACCGACGACGCGGTGCTGGCCCGCCGGATGCGGCTCTTCGCCGACAAGGGCTGGCCGCGCGACGAGGCCCGCCGGCACGTCGGCCTCGGCCTGAACTACCGGATGACCGAACTCGCCGGCGCCGTCGCCCGTGCCCAGCTGGCGAAGCTGCCCGGGGTGCTGGCCGACCGGCGGCGCACCGCCCGACGGCTGGCCGCCGCGCTGGCCGACCTGCCCGGCGTCCACCTGCCGGCGGACCCCGACGCACACGCCTGGTGGCTGTTCCCGATCGTGCTCGACCCGCCGCTGACCAACCACGAGGTGGCCGGGAAGCTCGCCGCCGCCGGCATCCCCGCCCGCGCCGGCTACCTCGACCAGCCGCTGCACTGCGCGCCGGCGCTGACCGAGGCCCCCGTCTACGGCACCTCCCGGTTCCCGCTCACCGTGCCGCCGGCGGACCGGCTGCCGACGTACGGGCCCGGCGCGTTCCCGGTCGCCGAACGGCTCATCGCGCAGACCCTGCTGGTGATCGACTGGAACGAGCGGTACACCGACGCGCACGTCGACGAGATCGCTGACGCCGTCCGCGCGGCGGTGGCCCCGTGATCGCGCCGGCCGCCGCCGCGCTGCGCGACCGGCTGCGGTGGCGGCTCGTCGCCGCCACCGCCACCCCGATGGACGCCGACCGGACCGTCGATGCCGCGGTGCTCGGCCGGTACCTGCGCGGCCTGGTCGCCGACGGCGCGGACGCCCTCGCCGTCTGCGCCCACACCGGCCGCGGTCCCTACCTCGACGCGGCGACCCGCGACCTCGTCGTCCGGCGCGCCGTCGACACCGGCGTGCCCGTGATCGTCGGCGTCGGCGGGCGGCCCGGAGAGCACACCGACGACGTGGCCGCCCAGGCCGCCCGGGCCGCCGACCTCGGCGCGGCCGGCGTCATGGTCTTCCCCGTCGACGGTGACGCGGTCGCCCACCACGACGCCGTCTGGCGTGCCGCCGCCCTGCCGATGCTCGCCTTCGACCTCTACACCCGGCCGTACTCCCCGTCGAGGCTGGCCGAGCTGCTGACGCATCCCGGCGTCGCCGGGGTCAAGGTGGCCCGGCTGCACGACGCGCTCGCCTGCCAGGCCGCGCTGGCGGCGGCGCACCGCGCCGACCGGCTCGCCGTCACCGGCGAGGACCGCATGTTCGGGCCGTCGCTGATGTGGGGGGCGCAGGCCGCCCTGGTCGGCCTCGCCGCCGCCGCCGTGCCGGTCACCGCCGCGGTCCTGCGGGCGTACGCCGACGGCAAGCACGACGACTTCGTCGTCGCCTCCGCCCGCCTCGACCGGCTCGCCGGGGTCACCTTCACCGACCCGATGGAGGGGTACGTGCAGCGGATGCTCCAGATCGCCGCCGACGAGGGCCGCATCCCCGCCGGCCACGCCGTCGACGCGTACGGCCCGGCGCTGCCCGACGGCGACCGCGATCGGGTGCTCGCGGTGGCGAGGCAGCGGTGAGCGGCAACCCGTTCGTCGCGGCCGACCTGCCGCCGGTCACCTTCGACGTCGACGTCCTCGTCGGCCGGTACGCCGACCGGCCCGGCCCCACCGGCGAGCCCCGCAACGTCGCGGCCACCCTGGGCGCGAACGGCATCGCGCGGGCGGCCGTGGCCAGCCTGCGGGCGGCGCTGTTCGACGTGCCGAGCGGCAACGACGAGGCCGCCGCCCTGGCCGGCCCGACCGTGCTGCCGGTCGGCGCGCTCGACCTGCGCGATCCGCTCGGCGCCGAACGGGAGGTCGTCCGCCTCGCCGAGCGGGGCTTCCGGGCGGTGCGGCTCTTCCCCGACGAGCAGCGCGTCGAGCCGGACTTCCCGTCCGTGCGGCACGTCGCCCGCCGCGCCGCCGAGGCCGGTCTGGTCATCCTGGCCGGCGGGGACGTCCGCCGGTTCTGGCGGCCGCTGCGCGGCGCGACCGTGGTCTTCCTCGACACGCACTTCTACCACCTGGGCGACTTCGTGGTGGCGGCCCGCGACGAGCCCGGCTTCCACACCTCCACCCGGCTGCTCAACTCGCCCGACGCGCTGGAGACCGTCGCCGCCCACGTCGGCGTCGAGCGCCTGCTCTACGGCTCTCGCACCCCGTTCTACGAGCCGGTCGTGCCGCGACTGCGGCTGTCCCGCGGCGGCCTCGGGCCGGCCGAGGTGGCGGCCGTGGCGGGCGGCAACGCCCGCCGGATCCTGGAGGGCCAGGCATGATCATCGACGTGCACGCCCACTGGGGGCCGTGGTTCTTCAGCATGGACGTCGGGTCGGTCGCCACCAACCTCGCGGTGATGGACCGCTACGGCATCGACCTCGCCGTCGTCTCCGCCACCGAGGCGGTCATCTACGACGTCGCCGCCGGCAACCGGGCGATGGCCCGGGTCCTGGAGGCCAACGACCGGCTGCTCGGCTACCTGACGGTCAACCCGCGCCGGCTCGACGACGCCGAACGGGACCTGCGCGAACTGCTCCCCACCGGCCGGTTCGTCGGCGTGAAGATCCACACCGACTACACCGGCTCCCCGGCGAACTCCCCGCAGGCCCGGGCGGCGCTGGAACTCGTCGCCGCGCACGACCTGCCCGCCCTCGTGCACACCTGGGACGCGACGCCGCTCGACCTCGCCCAGGCCGTCGCCGACATCCCCGGCCTGCGGGCCATCGCCGGACACATGGGCGCGAACGGCTGGCGGCACGCCATCGAGGCGGCCAACTCGGTCGACCGCCTCTGGCTGGAGCCGTGCTTCTCGCACACCGAGGCGGGCCGCTTCGCCGCCGTGGCGGCGGCCGTCGACCCGCGACGGCTGCTGTTCGGCACCGACGCCACCCTCATCGACCCGGCCGCGGCCTTCGGCGCGATGCTCGCCGCCGACCTCGACGCGGAGCTGGCCGAGCGGGTCGCGTGGCGCAACGCCGCCGAACTGTTCCGCCTCGACGTGTCCCGAGGTGCGTAGATCCAGCGTCCGGGTCCCTGATGGCCCGCTCAACCGCAGGTGGCGAGGCAGCGGCCGCACCGCCTGACGACGAAGCCTCGGCTCCGAGCTGCCGGGCCCGCTTGTCCTCGACGGGTACGACGTCGAGCTCGTGGCCGTCCTTGTCTCGCTTGCGGCGTCCGTGCAGACCTACGGCCAGATCGCTGGTGTCGGAGACCTCGTCGGGTTCTACGTAGGTGAGTACGTCGTTGTGGTGGCCGTAGACCACCCATCCGCATCCGGGATCGAGGGTGATGGTGCCGAAGTCTCCGGCAGGTGAGCCGGCGTAGACGGGGCCGTACTCCCGCAGGATGTCGACGGCCTGGGCGGCGAGGTCAACACCGGGGTCCGGCAACACGACGCAGGTGCCGTGGGCGAATGCGGCCCAGGACTTGCTCTCCCCGCGGATGATGCGACGCCAGGTTCCGGCCAGATCGTGCTCCGACTGCGCGAGGCGTCTGCGCACATGGGCGGAGGCTGACCGCGGGGCAGGCCGTCGCCGGGTCGTCGGGCGCCGAGTCGCGCCGACTGACGGTCGCCGGGTCGACAGGGCGCTCAGGCGAGGCGGTGGTCGAGGGCGGTGTGGCGGCGTCCGGCGCCGACGGTGCGGACGGCGGCGGCGAGGGCACGGCGGGACCCGACGAGGACGACGAGCTGCTTGGCGCGGGTGACGGCGGTGTAGAGCAGGTTGCGTTGCAGCATCATCCAGGCGCTGGTGGTCAGGGGGATGACCACGGCGGGGTACTCGGAGCCCTGCGAGCGGTGGATCGTCATGGCGTACGCGTGGGCCAGCTCGTCGAGTTCGTCGAAGTCGTAGTCGATGTTCTCGTCCTCGTCGGTGCGTACGGTGAGGGTCTGCTCCTCGGGGGTCAGCGCGGTGACGATGCCGACGGTGCCGTTGAAGACGCCGGCCTGGCCCTTGTCGTAGTTGTTGCGGATCTGGGTGACCTTGTCGCCGACGCGGAACACCCGCCCGCCGACGCGGCGCTCGGGTTGCCCCTCGCGGGCGGGGGTGAGGCGCTGTTGCAGCAGCGTGTTCAGGGCCGCGGCGCCGGCGGGACCGCGGTGCATGGGGGTGAGCACCTGCACGTCGCGGCGCGGGTCGAGGCCGAAGCGGGCGGGGATGCGGGCGCAGGCGACGTCGACGGTCAGGGTGGCGGTGGCCTCGGTGTCGTCACAGGCGAACAGGAAGAAGTCGCTCAGGCCCTGGAGCAGGGGCGGCTTGCCGGCGTTGATGCGGTGGGCGTTGCTGACGACCCCGGACTCCGCGGCCTGGCGGAAGATCTGCGTCAGCCGGACGCGGGGGATGGCCGGGGCGGCGAGCAGGTCACGCAGGACCTCCCCGGCGCCGACGGAGGGAAGCTGGTCGACGTCGCCGACGAGCAGCAGGTGCGCGCCGGGCGGGACGGCCTTGACGAGCTTGTTGGCCAGGACGAGGTCGAGCATGGACGCCTCGTCGACGACGAGGAGGTCAACGTCGAGGGGGTTGTCCCGGTCGTGGCTGGCCTCTCCGCCGGGGCGCAGCTGCAGCAGCCGGTGCACGGTGGCCGCGGGATGCCCGGTCAGCTCGGACAGTCGCTTGGCGGCGCGGCCGGTCGGCGCGACGAGGGTGACCTTGGCCTTCTTGGCGGCTGCGAGTTCGACGACGGAGCGGACGGTGAAGCTCTTGCCGCAGCCGGGTCCGCCGGTGAGCACGGCGACCCTGGAGGTGAGGGCGAGCCGGACCGCCTGTTCCTGCTCGGGGGCGAGGTCGGTGCCGGTGCGGGCCTTCAACCAGGCCAGCGCCTTTCCCCAGTCGACGCCGTTGAAGTGGGGCAGCCGGTCGGCGCGGTCGCGCAGCAGCCGCAGCAGCGAGCCGGCCAGGGACTGCTCGGCGCGGTGGAACGGCACCAGATACACCGCCGACGTCGGTTCGCCGTCCGGTCCGGGCAGCGTCTCGCGGACCACGCCCTCTTCGCTGACGAGCTCGTCGAGGCAGGCGGTGACGAGGTCGCCGGGCACGTTGAGAATCTTGGTGGCGTCGGCGATGAGTTGGGCGTCGGGCAGGTAGCAGTGGCCGTTGTCGGTGGCCTCGGAGAGGGTGTACTGCAGGCCGGCCTTGACCCGCTGAGGGCTGTCGTGCGGGATCCCGACGGCCTGGGCGATGGTGTCGGCGGTCTTGAAGCCGATGCCCCACACGTCGGCCGCCAGCCGGTACGGCTCGTTGCGCACCACGGTGATGGAGGCGTCGCCGTACTGCTTGAAGATCCGCACGGCCAGCGAGGTGGACACGCCGACGCCCTGGAGGAAGACCATCACCTCCTTGATGGCCTTCTGCTCCTCCCACGCCGCGGTGATCTTCGCGGTGCGTTTCGGCCCCAGGCCGGGCACCTCGACCAGGCGGGCCGGTTCGGTCTCGATGACGTTGAGGGTGTCGAGGCCGAAGTGGGCGACGATCCGCTCGGCGAAGACGGGGCCGATGCCCTTGACCAGTCCCGAGCCGAGGTAGCGCCGGATGCCCTGGATCGTGGCCGGCAGGACGGTGGTGTAGGAGTGGACCTCGAACTGCCGGCCGTACTGCGGGTGCGACGACCATCGGCCGGACAGGCGCAGGCTCTCGCCGGGCTGGGCGCCGAGCAGCGCCCCGACCACGGTGAGCAGGTCGCCGCCGCGGTCGGTGGACACCCGGGCGACGGTGTAGCCGGTCTCCTCGTTGACGTAGGTCAACCGTTCGAGCACCGCGTCCAGCACGGCCGGCGGGGGAGTGGGGGCAGGCACCCGCCCATCCTGCCTGTCGCCGCCGCGGCGCTGTCATCAGCCCGACCGGGTGCCGTGCCCGTAGCTGTCGTCCGGTGCGCGGCCCGGCAGCGCCCTTGTCATCTCGGATCCGTCTCGCTGGTGGCCGGCGCGGGGGAGCGCTGGATGCGTCGAAGGGCGAGCAGCCCGCCGACGCCGGGGATGGCGGCGAGCCAGCGGGCGCCGGGGGTGGCGGCTTCGGTCAGCCAGGTGCAGGCGATGACGGCGAGGTAGGAGGCGCCGTGCACGGGGCCGCCCAGGGCGCTGATCGCCTCGGCGTGCACGGTGGCCAGGTTGGCCAGCAGGATGACCAGGGAGATCGCCTCGGCCGCGGCCACGATCCGCAGGGTGCGCACGTCGGTCACACTCCCGTCGTGGAGCCGGGACGGACGATCATCAGGACGACCACGATCGCCCAGAGCACGTTGAACATCCCGGTGGTCATGGCCAGCCGGCTCGCTGCCGCCCGCGTTCCGCTGTGGACGGTCGCGCCGTCTGTCGGGGCCAGTAGGCGCCGTTGGCCGGGGAGGATGACCAGCGCCAGGAGGGCGGCGGCGATCGCGGTCAGCGCTATCGAGGTGAGAAGCCAGGCGTCGGTCAGGACGCCGAGTTGCGCGCCGGTGGCGAGCCCGAAGGCGGGGACGAGCACACCGACGATCGTGTAGGCGCGGCAGGTGCGGTGCAGGAACGCGGCGATCTGGGGCGCCCGCCCGCCGGGATCGCCTCCGCCGCCGGCGTAGCGCGGGAAGAGCGAGGCGGCCACGGCGATCGGCCCGATCGCCAGGATCGCCGCCAGGACGTGCACCGACAGCAGCAGCTTGGTCACCGGTTCCCCCTAGGTTGGTGCCCTACATATTGGCTAGCAATAGATAGCACACCTACGACAGGAAGGGTAGGCTGCCTACTGATGAAGGACGACGCCGTTCGCGGGCACCTGGACGCGCTGCTGCTGGCAGCGCTGGAGCAGGGGCCGCTGCACGGCTACGCGATCATCGCGGCCGTCCGGGACCGCAGCGGCGGAGCCTTGGAGCTGCGTACGGGCACCATGTATCCGGCCCTGCACCGGCTGGAACGGCTCGGGTTGCTGCGCAGCGACTGGCAGTCCGTCGGCGAGCGCCGCCGTCGCTGCTACGAGTTGACCGACGCCGGCCGGGGAGCCCTGGTCGACAAGCGCACGGCCTGGCGTGAACTCACCTCCGCGATCGGCGCCGTCCTGGAGCCCTCGCCGACGCCGCGGCCGGCCACGTGACGGCCCTCGACCGCCGCGCCGAGTCCGGACGCGACCCGATCGAGGAGCATCTCGCGGCACTGGCGGCCGCGCTGCACGGCCCGCCCCGCGCCAAGGCCCGGATGCTGACCGAGGCGCGCGACGGACTCACCGACGCCGCGACGGGACTCGCCTGCGGTGCGACCCCCGACGAGAGCGCCGCCCGCGAGGCGGTACGCGACTTCGGCAGCGTCGACGAGGTCGCGCCCGCCTTCCAGCAGGAACTCACCGTCGCCCAGGCCCGCCACACCGCCCGTGTCGTCGTGCTCGCCGTTCCGTTCCTGCTGGCCTGCTGGCACCTGGTGACCGTCGTCGGCGGGGGCCAGGGCCGGCACGTGCCCCGCCTCGCCCAGGTCCTGGCCGCCCACCTGGGTGGCGTGGCCGCCGCGGCCGCCCTGCTGGCCGGGGCGTCGCTGGCCGCCACCGGCGTCCTGGCCCGCCGGCTGCCCACCCCGCACCGGCTTCCGCTGGTGGTCGCCTGGGCCGGCACCGCCGCCACCGTCGCGCTGGTGACCAGCGCCCTCACCCTCGCCGTCGCGGCGGCGCTGGCCGGGAACTGGGCGCTCGGCGCACTCATCGGTGTGCTGACCGTCGCCCTGCACACCAGGATCGCTGCCGCCGCCCGCGCCTGCCGCCAATGCGCCCGCGCCCCGGTCGTGGCGTCCGTCGACACGTGGTCCTGATGTCCGGCACCCGCCGGGTGGGCGGGGGACGTCCCGATGCGATCATCAGCGACATGTCCGACCTCCCGGAAGACAACGCGGCGACGCACGGACCGGCCGGCCGCCTCCACTGGATCGACAGCGCCGGTGGGCCGCTCGTCGTCGTACCGGCGACGGCCCTGTCCGCGTGGCGCGGCGCGGCCGACGGCTTCGACCCCGACGACCTCGACACCTGGGGCGACTACGGCCGCGCGTGCGCGGTCGAGGGATACGCGGGCGTCGTGCAGGTGGGTGACGCCGAGGCGCTGATCCTGGCCGACGAGCCCGCCACCACCACCTACCTTCCCGAACGTCGTCTCTTCGTACGATGGATCTTCGCGGACTCCGAGGCCGAGGTCGTCCGGCTCGTTCCCGACGCGGTCGACAGGGCCGACTGGGAGGACGCCGGCAGCTGGACGACCACCGGGCCGGCCGAGTTGTTCGACGCCGCCCTCAGCGGTGACGAGGCCGAGCCGACCGGTCACCTCCGTGTCGAGGTGGAGCCGGGCACCTACCGGCTCCGTACGGCACGTGTCGAGATCGGGGACGCGACGACGCTGGGGCTCGTCCACCTGGCCAGGTAGGCGGTGCCGCCGGGAGCCGTCGGCTCTGCGGCGCCGCCTCGACTGTCGGTGGTGGGCGGTACCGTCCCGCCATGGCAGCCAGAATCGACCTGACCCTCGACTGCGCGGACGCGAAGCTCCTCGGTGAGTTCTGGAAGACGGCGCTGGGCTATGTCGACGAGCCGCCACCCGCGCCCTTCCTGACCCGCGAGGAGTGGCACGCGAGTTTCGACCTGCCGGAGGGCGACTCGGTGGACGACGCGGTGTGGCTGTGCGACCCGCACGGCGTCGGACCCCACCTGTCCATCCTCAAGGTCCCCGAGCCGAAGACGGCGAAGAACCGCCTCCACATCGACGTCCGGGTGCCGGGGCACGGCGACCCGGACGAGCGGTGGGCGCGGATCAGGGCCGAGTCCGAGCGGTTGGTGCGGGCGGGCGGGACCGTCCTGGCGGAACACGCCGGGCACCACATCGTGATGGCCGACCCGGAGGGCAACGAGTTCTGCGTCGCCGCGACCTCGGCATGACGGCTGACCGACATCCGCGGTGGAGCGGGCCAAATGGTCGGCCGGGTGCCTCACGGTGAGGCGACATCGGCGGGTGCTGTCCGGGCCGGCCCGGCCACCACGCACGCCGCCAGACCGGTCAGGGCCAGCACGATTGCCGTGACGGCCGCGGCCCTGCTCGCGGGTTCCTGCGTCTGCCAGGTCAAGACGTCACTTCGCCTGTCTGTGCTGGTAGTGGGCTCGTCGGGCTCGGGCTAGGGATGTTCGTCGCCACATCGACCAGTGCAGGGTGTGCGCTGGTGGAAGCGTCACGGCGAGGACGAAGGCGTTGAGGAGTCGGCGGATCTCGGCGACGGTCAACGCGATGATCTCCGGGCCGGCGCTGAGCTGCTGCGCGGCGAGGATGGTCGGAACGGCCAGGGCGAGCAGGGCCAGGGTGATGAAGCGGTGCCAGCCGCCCCGGCCGCGGACCTGGTAGTGGTCCAGGCCGACCTGGCCTTTGCCGGTTCGGAACAGCTCCTCGATGCTCCAGTGGGAGCCGTTTACTCGGACCAGGGTGTGCACCGGCGCCGTGTGGTGACCAGCACAGGTAGAGAGCCAGCTCGCCGGCGATGCGGTTGCGGCGGATGAGCATCCAGTCAGCGCCTACCTCGCCACCGGCAAGCCTTCAGCGAAGGAAGTCACGTGGGCGCCGACGCCCACCGGCGAGGCAGAGGTGCCACGTCGCTTTCACTGCTGACAGTGCCCACGCACGGGCGGCGGCATGGGGAGGGCGAGCCGCATCTCACGTGATCCAGTAAGTTACCTCTGGTAAGTTACCAACGGTAACTAGATTGGGGATCGCATGCATGACGTCGAAGACACCGCCCCGCGTCGACGGCTGTCGAAAGCGGCGCGCCACGCCCAGCTTCTCGAGGTGGCACGTCAGCTCATTCGGGACAAGGGCACGAACGAACTCACCCTCGGACGACTCGCCGAGCGGGCCGGAGTAACCAAACCCCTGGTCTACGGACACTTCGGCGACCGGGCCGGCATCCTCGCGGAGCTGTACCGCGAGTTCGAGGCCCGCCAGCAAGAAGCACTGGACAGCGCACTGAACGAGGCCGCACCCTCCCTCGCGGCGGTGGCGAGCGTCGTCGCGGGGGCCTACATCGACTGCTGCCTCGCGGAAGGGCGCGAGCTGGCCGACGTGGTCGCCGCACTCGCCGGCTCCGCCACCCTCAGCCAGGTGCGTCAGGAGGCGGAGGACGCATACCTCACCCGATGCCGTACGGCACTCGAACCCTTCTGCGGGCCGATCGACGTCGCCGGGCTGCACGCGTTGATCGGCGCCGGTGACGCCCTGGCCCGCAGCGCGCTCGCCGGCCGGATCAGCCCCGCCCGCGCGCGCGACGTACTCACCCGCGTCATCACCGCCCTCGCCGTTGACGCAGGGCCCGACACGACGGAGACGAACCCATGACCATCAGCCATTCCCCGAAGACCGGCACCGCCCTCTGGGTGTACGCGCATCCGCGCCGCGGGTCCTTCAACGACCGCCTCTTCACCGCCGGAGTCGAGGCGCTCTCGGAACGCTACGAGGTTCTGCGCTCCGACCTGTACGCACAAGGCTTCGACCCCGTCCTCGGCGACCGTGACCTCGGCGACCTGGCCGGCAAGCCCGGCAACATCGCCGAACTGGCGGGCGAGGCGTACGCGCGAGGCCAGACACCCGAAGATGTGCGCACGGAGCAGGCCAAGCTCGCCGCCGCCGAGTTGCTGATCGTGCAGTTCCCCCTGTGGTGGTACGGGCCGCCGGCGATCCTGAAAGGCTGGTTCGACCGAGTGCTCACCAGCGGGTTCGCGTACGGGGACACCGACCCTGAACTCGGGGTGCCCCGGCGTTACGGCGACGGCGGACTCGCCGGGCGCAAGGCGCTGATCGTGGTGACCGCCGGAGAGGACGCGAAGTCGATAGGCCCGCGCGGCATCAGCGGCGATCTCGACTCCCTGCTGTTCCCGCTGACACACGGCGTCTTCTGGTACGTGGGCATCGAGACTCTGGACCTGCACGTGATTCACGACGCCGACGGTCTGGACAGCGCCGGTGTCGACCACGAGATCGAACGGTTGCGCGAACGGGTACGCACGGCCGGCTCGGAACCGGCCCGGCGCTATCGGCGCCTCCGTGACGGTGACTATCACGGCACACGGGCTCTGCACGAAAACCTACTGCCCGGCCGTACCGATCTCGGCATTCACCTCGCTCCGAGCCGCGAACGCCGCTCGCCGGTCCAGACTGAGCACGCAAACCGTGTCACGGATCGTGACAGCGCGACTGGCCGTCGGTAGGGAACCTGAACTGCCGCTGTCACCTCGTCCGCCGTGGCCCTGACCGACGGGCAGACGCCGAGGCCGACCGCGCGGCCGTCGTGCCGGACGGTCATGGGACTGTTCGCCCGGCACCGCCCGGCGTGGTCGCGTACGTTGGTTGTCACGTCGTCGGCCGTCACTTCTGCCGGGTGTCGGCGAGGGCCGGCTGCCGGGTCTGGCGTACGCCGCGACGCCAGACGTCGACGATGGCGGTGGTGGCCAGCAGGGCGACGCCGGCCTCGCGTGGCATCCGGGCGGCGTGCGCGGCCTTGGCGGCGGTGGCGGGGCTCATGTGGTCGGCGGCCGTTCTCTGGCTGATCGCCTCGAAGTAGGCGAGGGTGGTGACCACGAAGACGCCCTCGGCGGCGATCCGGTCCGCGAGTCGCCGAGCGGTCTCGTCGGCGTCGGCGTAGACGTGCGCCAGCCCGTCGATGCCGGCGTCCAGGGCGACGGTGACCTCCCGGGTCGTGACCGCGTGCGCGATTGCCTTCAGGCCGGCGTCGTGGGCCGCGTCGACGCCGTCCTGCGTGCCGAATCGTCGTCGATGGCATTGCTGGTGGTGTTGGAGACCCTCAGCAGCGCCGAACGGGCCGTCTTCGTGCTGCACGAGGTGTTCGGCTACCCGCACACCGAGATCGCGGCCATCATCGGTCGCTCGCCGGCGGCGGTGCGTCAGCTCGCGCACCGGGCGCGGGAGCACGTGCAGGCGCGCTGGCCCGTTTCCCGTCGGATCCGGGGCTCCAGCAGCAGGTGACCGAGCGGTTCCTTACCGCGGCGCTCGGCGATGACCTGCGCGGGCTGCTGGCCGTCCTCGCGCCGGACGTCACCCTGTGGACCGACGGCGGGGGCAAGGGACCGGCCACCAGCCTGCACCCGGTGCACGGCCGCGACGACGTGGCGGGGCTGCTCCTGGCGGTCGCCGCCGACGTGCCGGCCGGGCTCGACATCCGTTACCGGCGGGTCAACGGCGACCCCGCGGCGATCCTGTTCGAGCGTGGCGCCCCGCTCGCCGTCCTCGTGCTCGACCTCGACCCCGACCGGGAGATGGTGCGCCGAGTCTTCTCCGTGACCAACCCCGACAAGCTCTCCCGGTCGGCGGATGAGCCCTCCCCGCCCACCGACCCGCAGAGGAGCCCGCGATGACCTGACCGGTGGGCTGCTTAGGGCACCGGCTGCGGCGGGGGAGGCCCGACGTAGCGCGAGTCCGGCCGGATGATCTTCGTGTCCTCGGCCTGTTCGAGTACGTTCGCGCACCACCCGATGACCCGGCTGGTGGCGAAGGTCGGCGTGAACATCTCCCGGGGTAGCCCGCACAGGTGCATGACGACACCGGCGTAGTACTCGACGTTGGTGTGCAGTTCCCGGCCGGGCTTCAGCTCCGCCAGCAACGACAGCACCCGCTCCTCGACGGCCACGGCGAAGTCCACCAGCGGCCCGCCGAGGGACTGGGCGATCCCCTTGAGCATGCGGGAGCGGGGGTCCTCCGTGCGGTAGATCGGGTGCCCGAACCCCATGATCCGCTCGCCGTTCAGGATGCGCGCGCGCAGCCACGGGTCGGCCCGGTCGACGGAGCCGATGGCGTCGAGGGTGTCGAGGGCCCGGCTGGGAGCTCCGCCGTGCAGGGGGCCGGAGAGTGCCCCGAGGGCGCCGCCGACGCAGGCGTAGAGGTCGGCGCCGGTGGAGGCGATGACGCGGGCGGTGAAGGTCGACGCGTTGAAGCCGTGGTCGACGGTGGCGATCAGGTACCGCTCGATCGCCCGGGCGTGGAGTTCGGAGGGCTCCTCGCCGGTGATCATGTACAGGTAGTTCGCCGCGTGCGACAGGTCGTCGCGCGACCCGATCGGCTCCAGGCCCGCGCGCAGCCGGAACAGCGCCGCCAGCAGGCTGGGGGTGAGGGCGCAGAGCGCCATGGCCTGGGCCCGGCGTTCGGCGGGTGTGGTGTCGTAGAGCGGGCGGGCTCCGGCGGCGAGGCCGGCGACGGCCAGCGCGGCGCGCAGCCCGCCCATCGGGTCGTGCGACGTCGACGCGGCGGCGATGTCGGGCAGCGCGGCGGCCACCGCGGGCGGGATGTGGCGCAGCGGCGCGATCTCCTGGTGCAGCCCCTTGGGGTCGGTGGGAAGGTGGCCGTCGATGAGCAGCGCCCATACGTCCTCGAGGGTGCGGCGCTCGGCCAGGTCGATGGCGGAGTACTGCCGGTAGTGGTAGAAGCCCTCCTGGCCGCGGACGTGGCCGATCGTGGTGTCGGTGACCGCGACGCCGGCGAGTCCGCGGGGAACGGTGATGGTGTCAGCCATGCCGGCAGCGTCACGCCCACGCATCACCACAGTCAACATTGATCCAGTCAACGTGAGAGCATGGCCACATGTCCGGGGACCAGCTGCTCACCACCGCCGAGGTGGCGCACCGCCTGCGCATCAAACCGGAGACGATCTACGCGTACGTCAGCCGGGGGTTGCTTGCCCGGGTCAAGGTTCCCGGCGAACGGATCAGCCGCTTCCGGCTGGCCGACGTCGAGCGGTTGGCGGCCCACACGCAGGCGACCCGGCCGGAACGCGATGCCGCCCCGGCGATGCGGACCGCCACCACGTTGATCGCGTACGGGCGGCTGCACTACCGGGGCCTGGATGTCGCGAAGCTGGCGCCGGTGACGCCGTTCGAGGAGGTCGCGCACTGGCTGTGGACGGGACAGCGGCACCGGAAGGCGTTCACGGCGCCCGCGGAGACCGTCGAGACGGCGAGGCGGGCGAGCAGGCACCTGCCCGCCCAGGCCCGGCTCTTCGACCGGCTGCCGGTGGTCGTCGCCGCCGCGGCCGCGATGGACCCGCTGCGCTTCGACCTGGCGCCGGCCACCGTGACGGCGCTCGCGCCCGCGTTGCTCGCCACGATGGTCGACGCGCTGCCCCTCGCGGGCGAGGCGCCCGCCGACGACGCCCTGGCGACCCGGCTGTGGTCCCGGTTGACGGGCCTGCCTGCGTCCGCGGCGGGTCTGCGGGCGCTCAACGCCGCACTCGTCCTGCTCGCCGACCACGACCTGGCCGCGTCGACCATCGCGGCGCGCGTGGCGGCGTCGACCCGGGCGAACCCGTACGCGGCGGTGCTGGCCGGCCTCGGCGCGCTGGACGGGCCGATGCACGGCGCGGTCGGCGGCAGCGTCCACCGGTTGATCGAGGCCGCGCGGCGCGACGGGGCGCCGGCCGCGATCGCCGAGTGGCTGCGGACCGGCGGGCTGCCCGGCTTCGGGCATCCGCTGTATCCCGCGGGCGACCCGCGCGGAGCGACCCTCCTCGGTCTCGTCGCAAAGTTGCCGGTCGGGGACGGGCTGCGGCGGACCGTCGACGACCTGCTCGCCACGGCGGCGCGGCGCGACGCCCTGCCCAATGTCGACTTCGCCCTCGCCGCGTTGGCGCACGCGACCGGCATGGGGCCGGGCGCGGCGGAGGTGATCTTCGCGGTCGCCCGTACGGCGGGCTGGATCGCGCACGTCGTCGAGGAGTACGCCCAGCCGAGCAACCGGTTCCGGTGGAGCAGCGGCTACACCGGGCCGGCTCCCGAGCCGGCGTGAACTGCGACGGGTGGGGCGGGCGGGCACGCCCGCCCCATCCCGCGTTCGGTGGACTACTTCTTGGGCAACGGGAAGCGGGCCAGGTCCGTGCCGTGCATGCCCCAGGTCGACCTGCCGTCCGGGGTGAAGTGGAACGACGGGTTGTTGTACCAGCCGCGTGGCACGTTGTCGTAGAGCGTGGTTACCGCGCCGCCCGGCACGGTCGGCAGCTCGCAGATGTCGTTGGTCCAGTGCACCCAGGAGAACACCCGGCCGTCGACCCCGTTGAACTGCCCGTACCCGCCGAGATCGCCCTCCATGACGATGGTGCGGGTGTGCAGGTCGTAGGCGAACCAGGCGCCGCGCGGTCGCCGGCCCATGGCGTAGAGCAGGTTGCCCACCACGTGCAGGCTCTCGTAAGACTGCCAGTCCGGCTTGATCTCCTCGCGCCACAGCAGCGTACGGGTGACGATGTCGACGGCCGCCACCTGCGCGACCTTGCGGATCGGGCCGGTGGTGCCCTCGCCGTAGGTGTCGCCGGCGATGTAGGCGGTGGCGCCCTGCACCACCACGTCCATGACGCTCTGCTCGGGCAGGAACTCGCGGTGCGAGTCGAAGGCGTTGGTGGCCAGGTCGACGAAGGTCAGCGCGCCGGTGTGCTTGGTGGTCTGCGGGCTGGACGCCACGACGAGCTGGTTGCGCGGCTGGTCCACGACGATCCGCTTGGTGCGCAGCTGCTCGTTGCCGAGCAGGCCCAGCACCCTGATCCCGTAGTCGTCGGGGTCGACCGCCACGATCTGCGTGCTCGGGTACAGGCCCGCGTAGACCACGCCGGCCTTGCCCTCGGCCATCGTCTTGACCTCACCGTTGATGTCGAACCGGTCGTTGGTGCCGGCCTCGGTGCGGTGCACCGTCATCGCGTAGTGGCCGCCGACCCAGATCGTGCCCCGGGTGTGGCGCATCATCGACTGGATGGTCTCGGGGTAGCCGAAGCCCCGGGTGGCGGTCTGCCACACGCTGGCGGTGCCGCCCGGCGTCGTCCTCCAGACGTGCCCCAGCCCGCTGACGCCGAGCAGCGCGCCGCCGGGCAGCGGGGCGAGGAGCATGTTCTCCACGTCGGCGAGGGGCTGGCCGACCTTCACCAGGCCGTCGGCGGTGACCTCGTACAGGTTGGTGGTGAGCCGGGTCAGCGCGTACACCTTGCCGTCGCTGCCGACGGTGACCTGGTCGACGTAGCGGTCCTCGGCGGGGATGTCCCGGGAGACCCGGTGGGAGCCGTCGCGGTGGAAGGAGATCAGCTGCCGGCCGCTGGCGACGTAGACGACGCCGTCGGAGACCGCCATGTCGAGGATGCCGACCGGCGAGGCGCTCAGGTGCGGGGTCAGGTTGGTGGCGGCGCCGCCGGCCTTCGGCCAGGCCAGCAGCGTGCCGGGCGCGGCCGACCCGCCGTAGACGTACTCGTCGTCGACCGCCACGGCCGCCGCGTACTGGGAGGTGGAGATGCGGCCGTACGTCTCGACGGTCGCGTCGGCCAGGCGGATCCGCTTGACGGTGCAGTCCGGGTACGTGCCGATGTAGAGGTGCTCGCCGTGCACGACCATGTCGTAGTACCAGGTGGTGCTGCCCCCGGCGCGGGCCTAGGCCACCAGCTCCCTGGTCTGCGGGTCGAACCGGTGGACGTACGCGCTGCCGGCGGGGCCGATGTAGACGTAGCGGCCGTCGGCGGCGAGCTTCTGCCCGCCGTTGCTGGCGATGGTGAGGTCGTCGATGCCGCGCATCTCGCCGGTGTTGACGTCGAACTCGCCCAGCCGCATCTTCCCCTCGGGGGTGTTGAACCGGGAGGTGATGAAGACGCTGTCGCCGATGACGGCGGCACCGCGGACGGCGGCTGTCAAAGAGGCCGGACCGAAACTCGTCGGGGTTAGCTCATTGTCGTCCTGCGCGAGTGCCGGCGTGGAGGCCGATCCGTGGCCCACTGCCAGTGCGGCACCGGTGAGACAACTGCTTGTCAGGAGTGAGCGACGGCTGATGGGCATGGCGGGCTCCGATCGTCGATGCCATTACGGCCCGGACCCTAATCATGCCTAGGTGGGGCGTCAAGGATCGGTTGGCGCGGCCGGAGGCCCCGGCGGCAGCGGTCGGCGAGGGCGCGGATCGCGTCCACGAGTTCCGGCGGACCGGTCACGGTGAAGTCGACGCCGACCGAGGTGACCATCCAGGCCAGGTCCGCCGCCGACTCGGCGCCCAGGTGCAGCAGACACGATCCGTCGTCGACGGGCTCGACCGCGCCCATCCCCGGCCACACCAGGTCGGCCACGGCGGTCGCCGGCTGGTGCAGGGTGACGGTCGCCCGCACGGCCCACGGCCCGGTGGACAGTTGCCGCGACAGGTACGCGGTCACGTCGCCGTCGGGTGGATCCCTGGGGGTGAACCGGGGCCCCGTCGGGACGCGGGTGCGCAGCCGGTCCACGCGGAAGGTGCGCCAGTCCTCCCGATCGGTGTCCCAGGCGACGAGATACCAGTGCCGGCCCCAGTTGACCAGGGCGTGCGGCTCCACGTCACGTACCGTCTCCGTGCCGTGGTGGCTGGTGTAGTCGAACCGGAGACGCTCGCGCCGGCCCTTGGCCTCGGAGATCGTGAGCAGCACGTCCGGGTCGACCCGGGGGCCGCCCACGGGAGCCGCGACGGTCGCCTGTTGCAGCGTGGTGACCCGGTGCCGCAGCCGGGACGGCAACACCTGCTCCAGCTTGCCCAGCGCGCGCAGCGAGGTCTCCTCGATGCCGGTCACCGAGCTGGCGGTGGCGGTACGCAGGCCGATGGCTACGGCGACGGCTTCGTCGTCGTCGAGCAGCAGGGGCGGCATGGCCGCGCCGGCGCCCAGCCGGTAGCCGGCGCTGCCCCGGGTCGCGTGCACCGGGTAGCCCAGTTCACGCAGCCGCTCGACGTCCCGGCGCACGGTACGGGTCGTCACGCCGAGCCGGTCGGCGAGATCGGCGCCGGGCCAGTGCCGGCGTGTCTGCAACAGCGACAGCAGTCTCAGCAGCCGGGCCGAGTTCGTCAGCATGGGCACAGGATGCCAGTCCGGTTAGGAAGGGTCCTGACCTAACCGGCTCCTAGCGTGGTGGCCGTGACCGATTCCGAGATTCGCCCATTCCGCATCGACGTCCCGCAGGATCAGTGGGACGACCTGACCGCTCGGCTGGCCAGCACCCGCTGGCCGGTCCTGCCCGACGTCGGCTGGACTCGCGGCGTGCCCGTCGCGTACCTGCGGGAGCTGGCCGAGCACTGGAGCACCGGCTACGACTGGCGGGCACACGAGGCGGAGCTGAACAAGATCCCGCAGTTCGTCACCGAGATCGACGGGCAGCTCATCCACTTCCTGCACGTACGCTCGCCCGAGCCGGACGCGACGCCGCTGATGCTCCTGCACGGGTGGCCAGGCTCGATCGTGGAGTTCCTCGACGTCATCGGCCCGCTGACCGACCCGCGTGGACACGGCGGCGACCCGGCCGACGCGTTCCACCTCGTCGTCCCGTCGCTGCCCGGGTTCGCGTTCTCCACGCCGCTGGCCGAGCCGGGCTGGGGCAGCGAGCGGATGGCCACCGCGATGGTGCGCCTCATGAGCCGGCTCGGCTACCAGCGGTACGGCGTGCAGGGCGGCGACACCGGCTCCTACGTCGCTCCCGCCATGGGCCGGCAGGCCCCGGACCGGGTGCTCGGCGTCCACGTCAACGCCCTGGTCACCTACCCGATCGGCGTCGAGGGCGAGCAGGACGGGCTCACCGACGCCGAGCGCCGACGTGTCGCTGCGATGGAGAGCTACAACGACGGATACCTTCAGATCCAGGCCAAGTCGCCGCACACGCTGGCGTACGGGCTGCAGGACTCACCGGTGGCGCAGCTCGCCTGGATCGTCGAGATGTTCCACCGCATGACCGACCGCCCCGCCGACGCGACCCTGGAGGCCGTCGTCGACCGGGACCGGCTGCTGACCAACGTCAGCCTGTACTGGCTCACCGGCGCGGGAGGATCGTCCGCGCAGGTCTACTACGAGGACATCACCGCGAACGCGTGGACGGACGACGCGGGACAGTGGGGTGACCCGGGCCCCGACGACGGGAGCGACGCCGCCGGCGACTGGGCGGCCGGTGCCCGTGGCACCGTGCCCACCGGCGTTCTGGTGTCGACCACGAAGGACATCACGGTCCGTCGGTTCGCCGAGCGCGAGCACAACGTGGTGCACTGGTCGGAGTACGACCGGGGCGGGCACTTCTTCGCCCTGGAACAGCCCCGGCTGTTCACCGCCGACGTGCGCGACTTCTTCCGCAAGGTCCGCTGAGGTGGGCGCCCGTCGGCCGGGTTCCCCGGCCTCGAGCGAGGTCCTCGGCCGGCGGGCCCTGAACCGGGCCACGCTGTGCCGGCAGTTGCTACTGGGACGCGGCACGACCGGGGTGGTGGAGACGGTCGAGGCGATCGGCGGCCTCAACGCCCAGCACACCGGCGACCCGTACCTGGCCCTCCACTCGCGGCTGACCGATCTCACGCTCGCCGACCTGACCGCGGCGGTCGAGGACGGTCGCCTGGTGCGCGCGTGCCTGCTGCGTGCCACCCAGCACCTGGTCAGCGCCCGCGACTTCCGGTGGCTGCGCCCGATCCTGAGCCCGCTGCTGGCCCGGGTGCAGCGCAACGCGTTCGGCCGGCGTACGGTGGGCGTCGACCTGACCGAACTGGTCGCCGACGCCCGGGCGATCCTGGCCGGCCGCACGCTGAGCCGCCCGGAACTCGGACGGCGCCTCGCGCAGCGCCGACCGGGCGCCGACCCCACCGCACTCGCGTGGTCCGCGCAGTACCTGCTTCCGCTGGTGCACCCCGCGCCCAGCGGCATCTGGGGCACCCGCGGCGCCACCCCGCTCGCCCTCGCCGAGGAGCGCCTCGGCGCGTTGGAGCCGCCCGACCCGAGGCGGCTGGTGTCGCGCTACCTGGCCGCGTTCGGTCCGGCCACGACGGCGGACCTGCGCGCCTGGTCGGGCGTCGGCGGGCTGCCGCAGGTCGTCGCCGACATGGCCGGCGAGCTGCGCGCCTTCCGCGACGAGTCGGGCCGCCAGGTGTACGACCTTCCCGACGCGCCCCGGCCCGACCCCGACACGCCGGCGCCCGTACGCCTGCTCGCCGGTTTCGACAACCTGCTGCTCGCCCTCGCCGACCGGACCCGGATCATGACCGACGAGACCCGGCGCCGGGTGTGCGTTGGTGACCTGGTCAGACCCACCGTCCTGCTCGACGGGATGGTGTCCGGCACCTGGGAGCTGGACCGACGCGCCGGGTTCGTCACCGTCGCGCCGTTCACTCGGCTGAGTCCCGCCGACACCGACGCGGTCGTCGCCGAGGGCCACCGGATGCTCCGGCTCGCCGCGCCTGACGCCGCGCCGCACGACGTGCGTGTCCGGCCGGCCTGACCTCGGGGATCGCGACCCTCGGTCGCGGGTGCGCGTGACGCAGTTTTCGGCCGGTACGCCCGTGACCGACATGTCGTTTGAGACCGATGACGGCCGCGTCAGCTACGACACGCTCCGAGCCCACTTCGAATCCGAGGTCACGAACTGCGGCTCACGGTCGCGGGCCAGCCGCCAGTGAGCTGACAACCGGCCGCGATGGGCTGCGACCTTCCGTGGGGTCACCCGCCCGGCGTCGTACCGGCACTTCGGCGCGGCGTGACCGGTGGCGGGTGCGTCGCGGCCTACAGGCGGTGCCGGACCCAGACGTTGGGCTCGACGTAGACGGCGTGGTCGTGTGCCACGTCGCAGTGCACGGGCACGAGGGCTCCCGGCACGTGGACCGGGCCGCTGGTGTCGAACGGCAGGCCCGTCCAGCGGCGCCAGTCGGCGAGCGTCCCGGTGATCGTCATCGAGCGGGGAGCCACGCGTTCGATGCGTCCGCCCGCGCGGACGTGCACCCGCAGCCACGGGTCGACCGGCAGGCCGTCCTCGCGCACCTGCGCCGCGTACTCGGTCATCGGCAGGTCGGGCTGGGTGTGCTTGCCGCTCGGGCGGACCGGCGCGACGAGCGTGTCGTAGCCCCGTTTCGCGACGGCCTCCCGCATGGCGGCGAGCATCAGGGCCGACAGCCCGCTGCCCCGCCGGTCCGGGCGGATGCAGATCTCCAACGCCGAGACGATGTTCGGGGTGGCGCCGGTGAGACGGTTGATGGTGGCCCGCTGGACCACCCGGTCCCAGCCGCCGTCGGGCAGCTCCGCCTCCGTCCAGCGCAGCGGCACGGCGTACGCCCGGGCGACGGCGCGTCCGGGCTCGGCGGAGTCGACGGCGGCGAACACGAACTCGGGATACAGGTCGTTGGCGACGTTGTAGTACACGCCGCCCATCGGATCCCAGAGCATGAACTGCGGCCACGCCCCGTCGAAGCCCTCGTCGAGCAGCGGTGCCAGGTCCGGGCGGTCCGCCAGGGTCACGATGTCCAGAGCCACGGCGGAACCGTAGACGCGCCGGCCGGGACGGCGCACGTCATATTCCGGCGCGGACGGGCCGGCGGGTCGGTGCGGCAGCGACACCGTGCCGCGCCGGACGACGTCAGCGGTCGCGGTAGAGCGCCTCGATGTCGGTGGCGTAGCGCTCCTGCACCACCGCCCGCCGCACCTTCAACGTGGGGGTGAGTTCGCCGTCGGCCTCGGTGAGGTCACGGGGCAGGATGCGGAACTCCTTGATCCCCTCGGCGTGGGACACCGAGCGGTTGGCCCGGTCGACGGCGTGCTGCACCGCTGCCCGCAGCTCGGGAGACTCCCGCAGGTCCGACACCGACGCCTCCGGGCGGCCGTGCGCGGCCCGCCACCGGGGCCACGCCTGCGGGTCGATGGTGACCAGCGCGACGAGGTACGGCCGTTCGTCGCCGATCAGCACGCACTGGCTGACCAGCGGGTCCGCGCGTACCTGGTCCTCGATCGGGGCGGGGGCGATGTTCTTGCCGGCCGCCGTGACGATGATGTCCTTCTTGCGCCCGGTGACCCGCAGGTAGCCGTCGTCGTCGAGTTCGCCGAGGTCGCCGGTGCGCAACCAACCGTCGGTGAACGTCTCGCGGGTGGCCTCCGCGTTGTTCCAGTACCCGGGGAAGACCACCGAGCCCCGGGCCAGGATCTCCCCGTCCTCGGCGATCGCGATCTCGACTCCGGGCAGGGGACGGCCCACCGTGCCGATCCGCATGGCCGTCGGCGTGTTGGCCGTGAGGGCGGGCGAGGTCTCGGTCAGCCCGTATCCCTCGATCACGGTGAGGCCGGAGCCGCGGAAGAAGTGCGCGAGGCGTTGCCCCAGCGGTGCTCCGCCGACGATCGCCACCCGGCAGCGCCCACCCAGCGCCGCCCGCAGTTTGCGGTAGACCAGCAGGTCGAACACGAGACGCGCCAGCCGCAGCGGGGGCCGAGGTCCGCCGCGGGTGTCCAGCGCGCGGCTGTACCGCACCGCCACCCGGTCGGCGAGCGTGAACAGCCAGCCCCGGTGCTCGTCGGCCGCCTTGCGTCTCGCCCGGTCGTAGATCTTCTCGAACACCCGCGGCACGGCCAGGACGAACGTGGGACGGTACCGGCGCAGCTGGTCCAGCACGCCGCCGATGTCGGCGCTGTGCACCATGGTGGCGCGGGTCTGCACCATGCCGACCTGGATCATCCGGGCGAAGGCGTGGGCCAGCGGCAGGAACAGCACCGTCGACGCCGCCGGATGGAACAACTGCGACAGGACGGCGGTCGCGTTGCCGACGTCCAGGGCGATGTTGGCGTGCGTCAGAACGCAACCCTTCGGCCGTCCGGTCGTGCCGCTGGTGTACACGATCGTGGCGATGTCCCCGGCCGACACCCGCCTGCGCCGGGCCTCCACCTGCCCGATCTCGACGGCGCGGCCGGTGCCGGCCAGTCTGATCAGGTCTCCGGCGTCGATCTGCCACGCGTGCGCCAGTGCCGGCAGGGAGTCGCGCAGGCCGTCCAGCACCGCGGCGTGCTCGGCCGTCTCCACCACGCACGCGACCGCCCCCGAGTCGGAGAGGATCCAGGCCAACTGGTCCGCGCTCGACGTGTCGTACACGGGGACCGTCACCGCGCCGACGGACCACAGCGCGTAGTCCACCAGGGTCCACTCGTACCGGGTGCGGCTCATCAACCCGACCCGGTCGCCCGGCTGGACACCGGCCGCCACCAGACCGCGGGCCACCGCCTGCACGTCGTCGCGGAACTGTCGGCAGGTCACGGTGCTCGGGCCACGCCCGGACCGGCGGGTCGGCCAGGACCGGGGATCGGGGTCCGACCGTACGAACTGCGCCTGGTCCGGGTCACGTTCGGCGTTCCGCCACACCACCTCGGCCAAGCCGAGCTCGACGTCGGTGACGACCGGCGCAACCGCCATCTCCCGCACGTTCGTCCCACCTACCGTCGGTCACGTCGCTGAGAGTTCGATGATGAGACGTCCACCGGCGTCGGGTCGCGCGAACGGCGAAACCCGGCCGCCCGGCCCCGCGGCGTGATAGCCGAGGGAGCGGCGGCGCAGGGCGGCCAACCACCGCACCCCGGTCGCAGGTCAACCCCCGTCCGGGCCGGCGACGGCGCGCCCAGGCCGGTGGCCACCCTGTGGCCGCTGCCGCAGGTGGTGGCCGATGCCCGGGCGGTCGGTCTATGGTGGCGCCGTGATCATCTGCGGCCCGTCCCGGCAGCCCCGCTCCGCGGTGCTGCGCGACGCTGCCGCGGGCCCGCGCCCGGTCCCCGCCACGGCGGCGTCGACGGACGCGCCGGCTCACCTCGTCGCGGGCACGATCCTGCGTCACCTCGTCGTGCCGGCGGTCGCCCGCGCCCGTCGGGGCGCCGTCGCGCCGATCGTCGCGCCGCCGACCCGGCGGGCGCCCGGCCAGCGCCGCCCGCCGCCACCCGGCCGACACTGACATGTCCGGCACCGGCGGGCGGAGCGCATCAGCGCTCCGCCCTTTCTTTTCACCCCGAGCAGGAAGGAACCCCGATCGTGTACGTCGCGAGCAGGCAGGACGAGTTGGGCGTGCTGCGGATCGTCCTGGAGGAGCAGTACGAGCGGCACAGCACGCAGCTGGCGCTGCTGGACCGGCAGGCCCGCCGTACGCGCGCCGACGTGGCGGCCGCCTCCGCGCTGACCGCCGCCACGCGGCGGGCCCTGGGCGACATCGCCCGGGCGCTGCACTACCTGGAACAGGGCCACTACGGCACCTGCGAGGCATGCACGCGCGACATCCCCATCGAGGAACTCGCGCACCGGCCGTCCGCGCGGTTCTGCGCCACCTGTCAGCCGGAACCTCACCGGCAGCCCGCCCGCGGCGCCACCGCCGTCCATGGCACGCCTGCGGCGCCCACCGCTGCCTGCGGCGGCGTGCCCGAGGGCACGTGGCCGAAGGCCGGGGCGCCCTCCTGGCACCGGATCCAGGGCCGGTAGACGAAGAGGGCCAGACTGCGCGCGACCTACGCGGCGTTCGCCGCGACCGCCACGAACTGGGCGACCCGCAGCAGGTCCCGCGCGCGGTCGTAGGCGACCGGATCGTCGCGCCACACCTCGGGGCGGACGCGCTCGTCGAGCGCGTCGACGGCGGTGGCCAGGAGCTGCCGCTGGGCCGACGTCAACGGTCCTCCCGCCGCCACGCAGGCGCGGACGCAGGAGTCCAGCCACGTCCCGACCGGGTCGAGGGGCGGCAGCAGGGCCGGCCGGCGCTCGCGCTGCCAGACCGTCAGCGCGTGGAGCGCGGCCTGCCGGGGCGCGCCGTACCAGTAACCCCACACGTGGTGCGGATTCGGATCGTCCGGGCGCGGGCTGCGCTGCCCGCGGCGTTTGGCCGCGCCACGGGCGGCGGCGTTGCGACGGAACTCGGCCCGCCTGGCGAGTCGGCTCGCGGCGAGGACGTCGAGCGCGCGGAGCAGGGCCGCCTCGTCCCGCTGGAACGGCCCGGCCTGCTCCTCAGGGAAGCTCAGCGTGGCGTGGAAGCCGATGGGCCGGTACAGCTGCACGCAGGAGCGCAGCGCCGACACCCGATGCCGGTGGGGCAGGGCCGGATCGCGCACCTGGCGGGCGTAGGCGCTGAAACCTACTCCGGCGAGGCTATCGACAAGGGTGCCGGCCCGCCGACCGTGGATCCTGGTCGGCGGGCCGGCGTCGTCCTGATGGCGGAGGTCACGGCCGGGTGGGCCGTCCGTGAGGCTTGGGCGGCGCCCGTCAGCGCAGCGGGTCGAAGGGAAGCAGCTCCACGGGCTGCCCGCCGCCGGTGATCTGCTCGGCGAGCAGTTCGCCGGTGAGCGGGCCGAGGGTGATGCCCCACATGCCGTGCCCGCCGGCGGCGAAGACCCGCGGCGACCTGGTCCGCCCGATCAGGGGCAGCCCGTCGGGGGTGCAGGGCCGCGCGCCCACCCACTCGTCGGCGCGGGCGTCCAGGTCGGCGCCCCGCAGCAGGGGCCGCGCGGCCTCGGCGATGGCCGAGATGCGGCGGCGGTCCAGCGGCGCCTCGGCGCTGCGGAACTCCATCATCCCGGCGACGCGCAGCCGGTCGCCCAGCGGCGTGCAGGCGACGCGCTGCGCGGGGAAGTAGACCGGGCCGGACGGCATGTGCTCGATGGCCACGCTGAAGCTGTACCCGCGGCCGGCCTGCACGACGGTCCGGACGCCGAAGCGCCGCCCCAGCTCCCCGAGCCAGGTGCCGGTCGCCAGCACCACCGCGTCGTAGCGCTCGTCCGTGCCGGCGGAGGTGACCACCCGGACCCCGCCGGCCTCGTCGCGGACATCGACGACGTCGGTGCCGGCGACGATCGACGCGCCGCGGGCGCGGACGGAATCGGCGAGCGCGTGCACGTACTGCCCGGGGTTGATGTACCGCTGGTCATGCAGGCGGATGGCGGCGCCGACGTTGTCCGACAGCGAGGGCTCCACCTCGCGCGCCTCGGCCCCCGTCAGGACGTCGAACTCGATCTCCTGGCCCGCGGAGTGGATGTGCGCCAGCTCGTCCAGCAGGACCGAGCGTTCGGCCTCGCTCCGGTACGCCGCGATGAACGACTTCGCCTCGTGCGTCATCGCCCCGACCCCGCCGGCCGCCAGCGCGTCGAACGACGCCAACGCGCGCCGGTTCATCGGGATGAACGCCCGCATGGCGGTGCGCCACTTCGACGGGGTGCTGTGCCGGGCGAAGCCGGTCAGGAACCGCAGCAGCCGGGCGTCGGCGCGCGGCGGCACGTAGACCGGCGACGACGGGCTCAGCACGGCGCGCAGCCCGTAGCGCAGCACCGCCGGCTCGGGCAGGGGAGTGGTGATGCCCGGGGTGAGCCAGCCGGCGTTGCCCCACGACGCGCCCGCCGCCACGCCCGTACGGTCGAGCACGGTGACCTGGACGCCCCGCTCCTGCAGGAACCAGGCGGTGGCCAGCCCGACCATTCCCGCGCCGATGACGGCGACGTGTCGGGGGGCGCGCGCGGACTCGATGGGGGGCATGGTCGTTTCTCCTTCAGGGCAACCGGGATCGCGCCAATCCTGGCCCCGCCGGCGCCGGTACGTCATTGTTTTGCCAGGCCAAGGCTTGTCTCGCCGATTGGTCGAAGCGAACAAGGGCAGGGCACAATCTGGTCGTGATCACCGTGGCTGGCGTGGTGGACGCGGTCGGCGCCGCGTTGCTCAAGGTCGTCGTCGCCGCGGGTGCGGCGGAGGTGCGTGACGTGACCCTCGCCGAGGTCGACGACGCCACGAGCGGCCAGAGCGGCGACCTCGTCCTAGGCGCGGGCATCGGCACAGCGGAGCAGGCGCTCGCCGTCGTCGCGCGCTACGCGCAGGCCGGGGCCGCCGGCCTCGTCCTCAAGCCTCCGCTGGCCGCGCATCCCGCCGTGCGGGCGGCGGCCGCCGAGCGCCACCTGACCCTGGTCGAGCTGCAGAGCCACGGTTCGTGGGCCCAGCTCGTCTGGCTGCTGCGCGGGGTGATCGACCGGGCCGTCGCGCCCGGCCCGGCCGACACCGGCGAGTCCGGGGTGTACGACGAGCTGTTCGCCCTCGCCGACGCGACCGCCGCCGTCGTCGACGCGCCGGTGACGATCGAGGACGCCCAGTCCCGGGTGCTCGCGTACTCGTCACGTCAGGACCGCGCCGACCCGGCGCGCGTCTCGACGATCGTCGGGCGCCGCGCCCCCGGCAACGTGATCGCCCACTTCCGGTCGCGGGGCGTCTTCCGCAAGCTCGCGACGGGCACCGAACTGATCTTCGTGCCGCAGGGGCCGGACGGCACGCTGCCCCGGCTCATCATCCCGATCCGGGCCGGCGGTGAGCTGCTCGGCTCGATCTGGGCAGTCGTCGACGGCCCGGTGCCCGACGAGCGCCTGCGTGACCTTCAGGGCACGGCGTCCGTGCTGGCGTTGCACCTGCTCCGCCTGCGGGTGCAGGCCGACGTCGCCCGACGGGTATCGGCCGAGCGTCTGCGCGCCGCCCTGCGCGCCCCCGGCCGGATGGGCCAGGAGGAACTGGCGCTGCCCCGGGGGCCGTGGCGGGTCGTCGCGCTCGGCGCGCACGGCGGGACGGGCGAGCTGGTGGACAACCTGGCCCTGTGGGAGTCGATCACCCGCCGGCACGGCTGGCGCCAGCCACTGATCGCGGACGTCGGGGATGTCCTGTTCGCGGTACTGGTGGAGGAGGGGGACTCGCCCGGATCCCGGCGGTGGATGGAGCGGCTGATCCGCGACATCGCCGTGCACGACCCGGGGTTGTGCGCGGCGTCCGGCGGTGTCGCCCGGAACCTGACGGACCTGCCCCGGTCGCGGGGCGAGGCGGCGGAACTGCTCGCGCTGACCGGCTTGACCCGGCAGCGGGGTCCGGTGCTGCGCTTCGAGGACCAGTGGGCGGAGGTGGTCGTGCACCGCGTGGTCAGCGCGGTACCGAGCGCGGACCTGCTGGTCGGCGGGCCGCTGCCCGACCTCGTCGCCCACGACCGCCGGCACGGCACCGACTATGTCGCCACGGTCGCGGCCTGGCTGGAGCAGCAGGGCGACCCCAAGAAGGCCGCCCGGCAGCTGCACGTGCATCCCAACACGCTGCGGTACCGCATGCGCCGTCTCGCCGAGGTCGTCGCCGTCGACCTCGAGTCACCGCGCGCGCGGCTGGCGTTGCAGCTCCAACTCGCGGCGCTGGGGCCCGCGCCCGCCGCGCCCCGCCCGCCGGCGTAGCGGTTGGTCGGTGCGTACCGTCGGTAACCGCGCCGAAGGGCTCCGCGGAGCGCCTTCAATCTCCGGAAGTGGGCCTTTCGGCGGAACTTGTGGGGAGTGACGTCCGCCTCTACCGCCGGAAATCCGGAAGCCGAATGTCACTGCGGGTCGTTAGTCTGCGCGCGGACATCGCTGCGCTCGTGACAGCGCGCGCCGGGTTCACCGGACCGGCGACCGGCCAGCTCCCGCTGGCCCCAACGGGGATTCAGGAGACTTAGTGACACAGAAAACCATCGCGACCTCAGACAAGCTCGACGCCGCGGTACTCAAGGTGGCAGGGGTCGTCGTCCTCGGCGCGATCATGTCGATCCTGGATGTGACGGTCGTCAGCGTCGCCCTGCCGACCTTCCAGCGTGAATTCGACGCGACCTACGCCGAGGTCGCCTGGACAATGACCGCCTACACGCTCGCGCTGGCCACAGTGATTCCGCTCAGCGGCTGGGCCGCCGACCGGTTCGGCACCAAACGCCTCTACATGGTCGCGCTGGCCCTGTTCACGATCGGGTCGGTGCTGTGTGCCACAGCCGACACGATCGGGCAGCTGATCGCCTACCGCGTGCTGCAGGGCCTCGGCGGCGGCATGCTCATGCCGATCGGCATGACGATCATGACCCGGGCCGCCGGACCCCACCGGATCGGCCGGTTGATGGCCGTCCTCGGCATCCCGATGCTGCTCGGGCCCATCGCAGGCCCGATCCTCGGCGGCTGGTTGATCGACACGGCGAGCTGGCACTGGATCTTCCTGATCAACCTGCCGATCGGCGCCATCGCGCTCGTCTACGCCGCGCTGGCGCTGCCGAAGGACGCCCCCGAGCCGTCCGAGTCGTTCGACTTCGTCGGCATGCTGATGCTCTCCCCGGGCCTGGCCCTGTTCCTCTACGGCGTCTCCACGCTGCCCGAGGCCGGCACCTTCGCCGACCCCGAGGTGTGGGCGCCCATGCTGGTCGGCGGAGCGCTCGTCGTCGCGTTCGTCCTCTACTCCTTCAAGCCCCGGCACCCCCTGCTCGACCTGCGGCTGTTCGCCAATCGCAACCTGACCATCGCGTCGGTGACCATGTTCGTGTTCATCATCGCGTTCATGGGCGCCGGCATTCTGTTCCCGAGCTACTTCCTGCTGGTCCGCGGTGAGTCGACGCTGGCCGCCGGCCTGCTCATCGCGCCGCAGGGCATCGGCGCGATGATGACGATGCCGGTGGCCGGGATGCTCGCCGACAAGGTGCCCGTCGGTCGCACCGTGCCGTTCGCGCTGGTGCTCATCGCCGCCGGATTCTTCACCTTCACCCAGCTCGACGCGGACACGTCGTACTGGTTGCTCTGCGGCTCGCTGTTCGTCATGGGCCTCGGCATGGGTGGCACCATGATGCCGATCATGACCTCGGCGCTGAAGACCCTGAACGCCCAGGAGGTCGCCCGCGGTTCCACGCTGGTCAACATCCTCCAGCAGATCGGCGGATCCGTCGGCGCCGCGGTGATGTCGGTGATCCTCACCAACGAGATGAACAACTCGCGACCGATCCCCGGCGTGACCGACCCGAACGGCGAGCCGGTCACCGAGGCCGGCCTCGCCACCGCCATCCAGCAGCAGCCGGAACTGGCCCAGCAGTTCCCCGTCGAGCCGTCGCTCATCGACCGGGGCCTCGACTTCGCCGCCGGCGCGTTCTCGAACACGTTCTGGATCGCGTTCGCGCTGGTGGTGGCCACGTTCATTCCGGCCGCGTTCCTGCCCCGCCGGCGCGAGCCGTCGCACCTGCTCGACGACCAGCAGGGGGAGCAGGAGAAGGTGCCCGTCCTGCTCCACTGACGCGGGGGTCGGGGCCGCCCGGGGAACACCCCGGCGGCCCCGACCGGTCAGCGCGGTGGCCCGTGGTTGGATGGCCGAGTGCAGTTCACCGTGACAGACGCGCCGGAGCGAGAGCGTTTCGAGGCGCGGGACGAGACCGGAGCACTCGCCGGCATCGTCACCTACCAACTGACCGGCAACATCGTCGCCTACACCCACACCGAGGTCGTGGCGGAGTTCGAGGGCCAGGGAGTGGGCTCGACCCTGGCTCGCGCGGTGATGGACGACGCCCGCGGCAGAGGTCGGACGGTGGTGCCGATCTGCCCGTTCCTCAGCGGATGGTTGGGCAAGCACCCCGAGTACGACGCCATCGTGGCCCGCTCGACGCGCAAGGTGAAATAGCGGCTCCCGGACCGGCGGCCCAGCCGGGTGCCGGGGCGAGCTGCGTAACGCAGTCGGCGAATTACGTACGGGCCGGCATGAGCTCTGGCTTTCGGCGCAGACCCGTCCTGGGTGCCTGCCGTAGCGGCAACGGTGTCCCGGCAGTGCGGCGGCTGACCGCAGCCGGACAGTGGCAGCCGACTGACCGATGCGTCTGGATCGTGGCGGACGCCGGCTGCGAATAGTCTCCGGGCTGGACGTACTGCTGGCCGATTTGCCGGCGCTGGGCCGTGGTCCGGATGCGCACGAGTCTCTTTCTTCGGCAGCGGCCGCAGTGGCGCCGTCGCGCGTTGGCAGACATGGGACCTTATCGACTGCTGTCGACCGCTTGTCGCAGCAGATCGACCGTTCGTCGCGTAGCGCATGGCCTTGGCCGCCATCTCGGCCTTAGTGTTCAGATAGGACGTCCTACGTCCTCGCCTGATTGCCAGGTTGCCCGCTCCAGTAAGGAGGCGCGCGCGGCTGACGAACTGCTACAGCGAGGCGCCGCTGGAGGCGCGGCACGCAGCCGTCGCCCACCCGCACGCCGAGCCTCGGGACTTCGACCTCGCGAACCTGGTGCCGAGCACCTCGCGGGTTCGACCCCGGACGTACTGCCGGCCAAACCCGAACTCGTGGCGGAACCCGTGCTCGTCCGGGTTCCGGACGAGCAGCCTCTTGACCTGGTGGCCCTACTCCGCAGCGGCGTCGAGACACCGCGGCGCCGCTGGTCCGTCTCACCGCCCCACGTCCCATCCGCGAAGGAAGGTGGCATCGTGTCAACCATCACCCGCAAGGTTCCCGCGCCCCGGACGGCGATCGCCGTCGGGTGCGCCGCCCTGCTCACAAGCCTGGCCGGCGCCAGCGTCCCGTCAGCTGCGGCGGCGCCGGCCCAGACCGATCAGGGCTCACGCTGCGAAGGGTCTGTGCCCTTCACCGCCGGAGCCGACGGGTACAAGGGTTTCCGTATCCCCGCGATCGTAGCCACCCGGTCCGGCACCCTGCTGGCCTTCGCGGAGGGGCGGCTCGCCTCGCTCAGCGATGCCGGCGACATCGATCTCGTGCTGAAGCGGTCGATCGACGGAGGATGCACGTGGGGATCCCTGCAGGTCGTACACGACAGCGGCCCCAACACGGCGGGCAACCCCGCCCCGGTGGTGACCGCGACCGGTCGGGTCGTGCTGCTGTCGACGTACAACGGCGGGACCGCCTCCGAGGCTGCGATCATGCGCGGCGAGGTGCCGGCCGAGCAGAGCCGTCGGGTCTTCGTCCAGCACAGCGACGACGACGGGGCGAACTGGTCCGCGCCACGCGAAATCACCGCGCAGGCCAAGGCGGAGAACTGGCGTTGGTACGCCACCGGCCCGGGCCACGCGATCCGGCTTGCCCTCGGCGCGCACCGGGACCGGCTCGTGGTCCCGGCCAACCATTCGATCGCACCGCCCGCCGGCTCCGCCGACCTCGGTACAGAGGCGAAGTACTACGGCGGGCACCTGCTCTACAGCGACGACGCAGGCGAGAGTTGGCGGATCGGATCCGTCGACGACAACCCGAACGGGTACGTCAACGTCAACGAGTCCACGGTGGCCGAACTGCCCGACGGCCGCCTCTACGTCAACACCCGTGAGCACAATGGCAGCGCGCCGGGCAACCGCGCCGACGCGTACAGCCGCGACGGCGGCGAGACCCTGGAGCTTCCGCACCGTCCGCAGGCCACGCTCGTGGCGCCGGTCGTGCAGGGCAGCGTCCTGCAGCTGACCGGTGCGAGTAACCAGCTGCTCTTCTCCGGCCCCGGGGACCCGAGCGCCCGCGCGGCGCTGACCCTGCGGGTGAGTACCGATCGCGGCGTGACCTGGCGGCCGGCCCTGGCGCTGTCCGGTCTCCCCGCCGCCTACTCAGATTTGGTCCAGCTCGGCGCCAACACGGTCGGCGTGCTCTACGAGACGGGCAACTTCGGGGCGAACGAGACGATCACCTTCCGGCGGGTCCCGGTCACTCAGCTTCGGCCGTGACCGCCGGCCGCGAACCTACGGCACCAGATCGCCGCAACCGGTGATCCCGGCACGGGTGCCGCTGCGCAGAGCGGCGGCACCCGTGCCGCCCGTCGTCACGGGTGATTCTTCGTGGTGCTCCAGCCGCGGCGCACCAGAAGACTCGCCCGGCGAGACGGCCGGGAACCGCCCCCCGTCACCTCCGTAGCACCGCGACGCCGCGGGGAGCGAGCGTCACGGCGTCGGCCGCACACGTGCGGTCGCCGAGTAGGTCGACCGCCGGCGCGGGCAGCGCGACCGTCACCGTCTCGGCGCTGTGGTTGAGCAGCAGGAGGTACGACCGGTCCGGGCCGTGCCGAACCACCGCCTGCAGCCCTGCGGGCAGGTCGGGTAGCACGGGCTGCACGTCCGCTACGCCACGGATGCGGTCGAACAGCGCGCGCATTGTCGACGGCTCGGGCTGGGTGGCCAGGTACCAGGCCACACCTGCGCCGTACGGGTGGCGGGTGATCGCCGGCCGGCCGGCCAGCTCGCCGTCGGCGAAGGTGGCCACCACCTCTGCTCCCTCGGTCTCGATCCATTCCGACCACACGGTGCCGCTGTGTCGCTCTCCCGCGAAGTCCAACTCGATCGTGTCGCCCGCCGGCAGCGGCCAGAACTCATCGATGCGCAGCCCCAGCAGGTCCCGCAACGGGGCGGGGTATCCGCCCAGGTACGCGCGGTCGGACTCGTCCACGATGCCGGAGAAGAACGACACCACCAGGTGCCCGCCGCCCTCGACGTAGCGACGCAGGCGGGCGGCCACCTCGGTGGACATGAGGTACAGGTTCGGCACCACGACGAGCCGGTAGCCGGACAGGTCCGCGGTCGGCGGCACGACGTCGCAGGTGACGTGGGCGTCGAACAACGGCGCGTAGTGCGCCCGGTGGGCCTCCAGCAGGTCGAGCACGGCCGGGTGGGCGTCCGACTCCAGCGCCCACCAGTTGGCCCAGTCGTGCAGCAGCGCGACGTCGGCGTGCACGCGCGTGCCGGCCAGCTCGGCGACTCCCGCGATCTCCCGTCCGAGCGCCCGAATCTCGCGATGGGCGCGGGTCTCGGTACCGCCGTGCGGCACCATCGCCGAGTGGAACTTCTCGGCGCCGCCGACGGCCTGGCGCCACTGGAAGAAGAGCACGGCGTCCGCGCCCTGGGCCACCGCCTGCCAGCTCCACAACCGCATGAGCCCCGGCGGCTTCGGCGCGTTGCGCTCGCGCCAGTTGACCGCGCTGGGTGCCTGCTCCATCAGCAGCCAGGGCTGGCCGCGACGCGCCGAGCGGATCAGGTCATAGCCGAACGCGGCCTCCACGTGCGCCCGCGGGTGGTACGGGTCGGGATAACTGTCGAGGCTGACGACATCCTGTTCGGCGGCCCACCGGTAGGAGTCGATCGGCTTGTGGACCAGGCCGATGAAGTTCGTCGTCACCGGGACGTCCGGGGCGAAGCGGCGCACGATGTCACGCTCGGCGAGATAGCAGGCGAGGATGGCATCGTTGCTGAACCGGGCGAAGTCCAGCTTCTGGGCGGGGTTGGAGAAGGTCGGCGCGGTGCGCGGGGGCAGGACGTCGGCCCAGTCGTCGTAGCGCTGCGACCAGAACGTCGTCGACCACGCCTCGTTGAGTGCGTCGATGTCGCCGTACCGCTCGCGCAGCCAGCACCGGAAGTCCTCGGCGGACACGTCGCAGTAGCAGGCCCGCACGTGGCAGCCGTACTCGTTGCCGATGTGCCACAGTTGCAGCGCCGGGTGCCCGGCATAGCGACGGGCCAGGCGCTCGACCAGCCGCCCGGCGTACTCCCGGTAGACCGGGCTCGACGGGCAGTACTGCTGTCGCCCGCCCGGCCAGAGCCGCACCCCGTCGATTCGTTCCGGCAGCGCCTCGGGATGGAGCCGAGACAGCCAGGGTGGTGGGGAAGCGGTCATGGTGGCGAGGCTGGCTCCGATACCAGCCTCGGCCAGGTTGTCCATCACCCGGTCGAACCAGCCGAACTCGTACGTGTCGGGACGTGGTTGCACGCTCGCCCAGGAGAAGATGCCGACGGACACGAGCGACACCCCGGCATCGGCCATGAGCTTCATGTCCTCGACCCACACGTCCTCGGGCCACTGCTCGGGGTTGTAGTCCCCGCCGAACGCGATCTTCGGCATGGTCATGCCACACCCTTCCTCTCGGTGGGTTCGGCCGGCAGTTCGCGCTGGCGGCGCGCGACCATGACATGGGATGTCCTGGTTGTCGGGGACAGTATGGCGACCATGAGTTGGCGTCAAGAGATGCTTGTCGCTGTCTCGATGCCGCGCGTATTGTCCTGGGCATGACATCCTACGTCCTATGTGTTCAGCCTGGCTGACGCGATCGGTCGCCTGAAGCCATCGCGTGGACGACGGGGCGCACGACTCTCACGGAGGGTGCGACGAGATGAACGACGGGTTCTTCCCGGAGGCTCCGACCGACTCACGCCGCCGTTACCGTGGCCTCGCGGCGGCACTGATCCTGGCCGGCGTCGTCCTCAGCATGATCGGCGGCCCCGCGAGCGCCGAGCCCGCCTCGACGGGCACGAGCACGACAGCCAACGCAAGCCAGACCAGCGAGCCGTACGTCGCCGAGCAGGTGCTCTACCAACGAGGGGACTTCGGATACGCCTGTTTCCGCATCCCGGCCGTGGTGCGAGCAGAGAACGGGATGATCCTGGCCTTCGCCGAGGGACGGGTGAAGGACTGCGGCGACGACGAGGACATCGACCTCGTGTTGCGCCGTTCCGCCGACGGAGGCCGGACCTGGGGGCCACTGCAGGTGGTCTCCGAGGGCAACGGCGAGACCCACGGCAACCCGGTGCCGATCGTCGACCGGACCACCGGTCGCGTGGTGGTGGTGAGCACGCACAACGGTCCGGAGCCGTGTTCCAACGGCTGTGACCGCGACCCGTGGGTGCAGTTCAGTGACGACAACGGGGCAACGTGGTCGACCGCCCGCGAGATGAGCGAGGGCAAGCGTCCGGAGTGGAACTTCTGGTACGCCACCGGCCCGATGCACGGGATCCAGCTTCAGCGGGGAGCGCACGCGGGCCGGCTGGTGGTCGGGGCGAGCTTCGAGGCCTGGGACCGGGTCGGCAAACACGTCTACGGCACGCATCTGCTCTACAGCGACGACAACGGGGTGACCTGGAACATCGGTGCGGAGACTTTCCGCGACGACGGTGCGGTCATCGCGCAGGAGGTCACCGTCGTCGAGCTCACCGACGGGCGGATCTACGCGTCGGCCCGGGAGCGCGGCACCGACCCGGGCGACCGGGCGTACGCGTTCAGCAGCGACGGCGGCGAGACATGGGACGCGCCATTCCGCACCATGCCGGCGCTCGCGACGACCGACGTCCAGGGCTCCCTGCTGCGATTCGGTGATGACCGCATCCTCTTCTCCTCGCCGCTGCACCCCAGCGCCCGCGAGGCGATGGGCGTCCGCTCGTCGTACGACGAGGGGCGCAGCTTCGAGACCTGGAACGAGGGCAAGGTCTTCTACTGGGGTCCCTCGGCCTACTCCGACATGGTGCGCCTCGACGGTGACGAGGCGGCGCTGATGTACGAGGCCGGCCCAGTCAACCCGTACGAGACGATCCGGTTCGCCCGGTTCAACGAGGCGTACCTGGACACCCCGAACGGCACTCCGCCCCGCATTCCCGCCCCGCCGGCGCCCGGAGCGCAGACGCCGGACGAGTCGCCGTACCACAATGCCGCCTACGTCCGGGGTGGCGCCCAGGTCACCGCTGGCCGGTTCGGCAACGGGCTGGCACTTGATCGAGTCGACGACCGGGTGGAGGTGCCGTTCGACCGGTCGATCGACCTCGGCGCGCACGACTTCACGCTGAGCACGTGGATCCGGTACTCGGACAAGGCCGGCGCGCACTCCGTCCTGTGGTTCTACCGGGTGGACTCCGGCACCAACCCGCCTGCGCTATGGCTGCGGGCCGAGCCGGCGAGCGGCCGTATTCGCGCGATCCTCGCGGTGGGCCGGTACGACGTCACCGTGCAGTCGCGGAGCGCGTACAACGACGGGCAGTGGCACTTCGTCGTGCTCCAACGGGCGGGCGGGCAGCTCAGGCTGCTGGTGGATGGCGTCGAGGTTTCGTCGGCGGTGGCGCCGGCCGGCTCGGTGACCCTGGGCCGGGAGTTCGGCGTCCACGGGCTTCACATCGGACAGCGCCTGGACGGCGTGGACCGCTTCCGCGGCACGCTGGACGAGGTACGCGTCTACCGGCGCGCCCTCTCCGCCACCGAGCTGGCCCTGATCCAGGAGCGGAACCTCCCGATCGGCGGCCGACTCGGGCTCAGGCTGCCGCTGGAGACCGTCCGCTGACCGACAGCCGTCGTCGGGAAGTGGCGCCCACCGGGCGTGCGGTGGGCGCCACTTCCGCTCGGCGCGAACGCCCGCGCCCGGTGGACTCGGCCCAGGCAGGTTTGGGCGCTCATGTGGCTGGCACCGATCTGGAACGGAATCCGGTGGCGCCCGCACCTGTCGGCGACAAGCTCGTTGATCCGGTCGTACTCCTCCTCACCGAGCGTGTGGAACTCGCCCGCGGTGCCGTGCGCGTAGACGCCATCGAGCCCGGCGCCGACGAGGACGTCGAGAGCGTGCGCCAGCCGGTCCCAGGCGATCGTGTCGTCGGCATGCAACGGCAGGAGCACCGTCCCCCAGGTACCGCGTAGATCTGCCGATCTCAGTGCCGGCGCCACGTCTGGTGATTCCGATGCGGCGTGTCGCGGTGTCCGCAGTCGCCGCTCCCGGGCATCACAGCAGGCCGCCAGCGCTCAGGTATTTCCCGACCCGGGCGATCTCGTCCTCGTTCAGCGGGATCTGCGGCACCGCCGTTGTCGGATGGTCGATGATTCCGCGCAGGTACAGTGCGGCCTTGAACGCTCCCAGCGCGGACGAACCCAGCCCCATCCGCGGTCTGCCGACATTGACGAGTTCGAAGAGGCGCAGCAGCCGCTCCTGTTCGGCTCGCGCGGCCTGCCAGTCGCCGTGCGATGCCGCGCGGAACAGCCGGGCGTAGCCGTGCGGGTCGACGTTGCCCAGGCCCGGCACCACGCCGTCGGCGCCCATCCACAGCGCGGAGTCGACGGTGAGTTCGGAGCCGGTCAGCACACTGAACGAGGCGATGTCCCGACGGTCCCGTCGCCCGAGGATCATCCCGCGCATCGCGCCCTCGTCACCACTGGAGTCCTTGACTCCGGCCAGCACGCCGTCGCTGGCGAGTTCGAGCAGCAGGTCGGCGCCGAGCTTGCTGTGCACCGAGACCGGCAGGTCGTAGGCGTACAACGGCAGCCCCGCGCGCGCCGCGATGGTGCGGAAGTGCAGCTCGATCTCCGCGGGGTGCGTGCGAGTGTAGAAGGGGGCGGTGGCCACGAGCCCGTCCACGCCCGCCTCGACGGCCACCCGCGCATGGTCCAGCACACGCAGGGCGGTCATGTCGATCACGCCGGCGAGCACGGGAACCTGGCCCGCGACGTGCCGCGTGACGGTGTCGAGCACGATCTTGCGGTGGCCGTCCGGGAGGAAGGCCACCTCAGAGGTGGAGCCGAGGACGAACAGCCCATCCACCCCGCCGTCGAGCAGGTGGTCCACCAACCGGGTCAACGATGCGGTGTCGACCTCGTAGTCCGGGGTCAGTGGGGTGGACACCGGAGGGATGACGCCGGTCAGTGCGGCCGACCGCTGTGGCGACAGTTCGTGGGTGATCATGCAGTCTCCTGGGCTTGGCTGGTCAGTTCGAGGTCGGTCGCGCCGTCGCGGATCGGGTGGTGGCAGCGGAACAGGTGATCGTCGGGCCGGACGACGGTGTCGGTCCGCGCTGCCGGCATCTGCCTGGCGCACTGGTCGTCGGCCTTCCAGCAGCGGGTACGGAAGGGGCATCCGCTGGGCGGTCGGGTGGCGGAGGGAACCGGCCCGGCCAGCGGGATCGGGTCGATCGGGAAGAGCAGACCGGGAGTGGCGGAGAAGAGTGCCCGGGTGTACGGGTGGCGGGCCCGGCCGGGCACGGCCTCGGCCGGGGTCTGCTCGACGATCCGCCCGAGATACATCGTCACGACCCGGTCGCTCATTCGCCGCACCGTCTGGATGTCGTGCGAGACGAAGACCATCGCCAGGTTGAGCTGTTCCTTCAGGTCGAGGAGCAGGTTCAGGATCTGCGCGCGCACCGAGACGTCGAGCGCGCTGGTCGGCTCGTCGGCGATCAGCAGCTGCGGCCGTAGCGCCAACGCGCGGGCCACCGCGACCCGCTGGCGTTGACCGCCGGACACCTGGCTCGGCAGCAGGTCGGCGACGCTCGGCGGCAGGCCCACCAGGTCGAGCAGCTCACGTACCCGCTCGTCACGCTGGCGGGGGGTGCCCACCCGGTGCACGTCGAGTGGGTCGCGTAGCACCTGCCGGATGGACAGTCGGCGGTTGAGCGCCGTCGAGGGGTCCTGGAAGATCATCCCGGTGCTGGAGCCGATCGCCGCGCGGCGCGCCGAGTGCGGCATCGACCAGAGGTCCTGGCCGCGAAACCGCACCGTGCCCGTGGTGGGCTTCTCCAGCCCGACGAGGACCTTCGCGAGCGTCGACTTGCCGCAGCCGGATTCGCCCACGACGCCCACCGTCTCGCCGGCCTCGATGGCGAGATCCGCGGCGGTCAGCGCGTAGACGTGATCGCGGCGGAACAGCCCGCCGGAGCGCGCCTTGTACGTCACGTGCACGTCGGTGAGTTCGACGAGGCTTGGGGTGCCTGGCGCAGTCATCGTGCCTCCGCGGGGCTGGCCGGTGCGGCGTTCGCGCCGGGGGCGAGGGCGGACGTCGTGACGTCGATCGCCGGGTGGTGGCAGGCCACCTCGTGGTGGCGCTGCCCCGCCAGCCGCGGCGTCCGGGTTCGGCAGATCTCGGTGACCATGGGGCAGCGGTCGGCGAAGCGGCACCCGCGGGGGAAGTCGGCCGGGGCTGGTACGACGCCGCGGATCTGGGTCAGCCGCGCGGCGCCGGATTCCAGCGACAGCACCGAGCCGAGCAGCCCGCGCGCGTAGTGGTGTGCGGGTGCGCCGACCAGGGTCGCCGTGACGCCGGTTTCCACGATCTGACCGCCGTACATCACGACGACGCGGTCGGTCACGTCGGCGACCAGGGCGAGGTCGTGCGAGACCAGGATCAGAGCGAAGCCGAGCTCGGCACGCAGCCGGAGCAGCAGCTGGATCACCTGCGCCTGCACGGTCACGTCCAGCGCCGTGGTGGGTTCGTCCGCGATGATCAGCTTGGGTTCGCGCGAGAGGGCCATCGCGATCAGGACCCGCTGCCGCTGCCCGCCGGACAGCTCGTGGGGGTAGGCCGCCAGGGTACGCGCGGGATCGAGGCCCACCAGCTTCAGCAGCTCCGTCGGGCTCCGCCGTCCGCCCCGGCGGACGACCTGTTTCAGCTGCGCCTTGACGGTCATCGCGGGGTTGAGCGATGACAGTGCGTCCTGGTAGATCATCGCCATGTCGTGGCCGAGCAGCCGGCGGCGGGCGGCCCGGGGAAGCGTGAGCAGGTTCCTGCCCTCGAAGAGGATCCGGCCGCCGATGCGGGCACCGCGCGGCTGCAGGCCCATGATGGTCAGTGCGGTCAGCGACTTGCCGCAGCCGGATTCGCCGACGAGGCCGAGCACCTCGCCGGGGCGCACGTCGAAGGTGATGCCGTCGACGACGTCCACGCCGTCGTGCCGGCCTTCGAAGCCGATGGTGAGGTTCTGGACCTGCAGGATCGGCTCGCCCTGCGGCAGTGGGCGGGCCCGTTCGGCCAGACGCTGCGCGGCCTTCGCCAGCCCCGGCAGTTCGGTGATCTCACCTGATCCGGGGGTTGCCTGCTCAAGCGCGTCGACGTCCTTCGCCTTCTTGACCGGGTCCGCGCGGCGGGCGGTGGGTGCGGCCCAGGCGTCGGAGACGCCCTCGGCGAGGATGTTGAGCGTGAGGACGGTGATCAGGATCAGCAGGCCGGGGAAGACCGTGGCCCACCAGCCGCCGAGCAGGACCATGTTCCGGCCGTCGGCGATGACGCTGCCCCACGAAGGGTCCGGTGGGCGCACTCCGGCGCCGATGAACGACAGTGACGCCTCGAAGACGATCGCGTCGGCCACCATCACCGTGCAGAAGACCAGGATGGGTGCGGCGCAGTTGATCGCCACGTGCTTGAGCAGGATGTGTGGGGTGCGGGCGCCGATGACGCGTTCGGCGGCGACGTAGTCCTCGCCGTACTGGGCGAGCACGTTCGCGCGTACCACGCGGGCGACGGACGGCATGTAGAGGAATGCGATGGCCAGCACCAGCACCGGGATGCTGCCACCGAAGACGGCGACCAGCACGGCGGCGAGCGCGATGCCCGGAAACGCCATGACGACGTCGAGGCTGCGCATGATCGCCTCGTCGACGGCCTTGCGTGACGTGGCCGCGACGGCGCCGATCACCGCGCCGGAAACCAGCGCGATGGCGGTCGCGCCGAGTCCGATGAGCAGTGACCACCGTGCGCCGTAGAGCAGTCGGGTGAAGATGTCGCGGTTCGCGCTGTCCAGGCCCATCCAGTGTGTCGTGCTGGGCCCGCCGCCGGCGGCCTGCTGCACGTACGGTGAGTGCGGGGCGAGAACGGGGGCGAGGAGCGCGGCGAGGGCGATGACGACGAGAACGGCGATGGAGATCCACGAGGGCACGCCGAGCCGCCGGAAACCGATTCCCGGTCGGGAGAGTCTCCTCGCGAGTCCGCTTCGCATCACGCTGCGCTCCTGATTCTCGGGTTGATCAGCAGGTAGAGGACGTCTACGACGAGGTTCACCACGACGAAGCCGGTGGCGATGGTGAGTACCACGCCCTGCACCACGGCGGGGTCTCCGTCGCGTACGCCGTTGATCATGAGCTGTCCCATCCCGGGCAGCGAGTAGATGGTCTCGATGACCACCGCGCCACCGAGCAGGTAGCCGATGCGCAGGCCCAGCACCGTCAGCGGGTTGATCAGCGCGTTGCGCAGGACGTTGCGTCCGATCACGACGATCGGCGGCAGGCCGCTGCCGATCGCGGTGCGGACGTAGTCCTTGTCCAACTCCTCGACCATCGACGTGCGGATGATCCGGGTCAGCTGGGCGGCGACGGGCAGCGACAGGGAGAGCGCCGGCAGCGTCATCGACCGCAGCCAGCCGCTGAACGAGTCGCCGGGATTGATGTAGCCGCTGGTCGGGAACCAGCCGCGGTCGACCGCCAGCCACTGGATCATCAGCAGGGCCAGCCAGAACGCCGGCGCGGCGACGCCGATCAGCGACACCAGCCGGATGAGCTGGTCGGGCCAGCGGTCGCGGAAGATCGCCGCGGTGACGCCGAAGATCAGGGCCAGGGTCACGGCGACCGACAGGCCGAGGAAGGTCAGTTGCAGCGTGAGCGGCAGCGCGGTCACGACCGAGTCGAGCACCGGCGCCTTGGTGAGGACGCTGGTGCCCATGTCGCCGTGGAGCAGGTCGCCGACGAAGCGCACATAGCGCACCGGCAACGGATCGAGCAGGCCGTTCTCCACCTGGAACTGGTGAATCTGTTCCGCCGTCGGGTTGGCGCCCTGGAAGTAGGCGTACTCCGGTTTGTTGTTGGAGAACCGCATGATGATGAACACGAAGAGGATGACACCCAGCAGCAGCGGGATCAGGATGAGTGTCCGGCGGACCAGCATTCTGGCGACGACTGCCACTGGTTGACCTCCTGGTGCGGGGTCCGGCTGATGGGCGGTGGGGTGGGGGGGCGGGGGGGGCCCCCCGCCCCCCCCCGGGGGGCCCCGCCCGGGGGGGGGGCCGGGGGCCCCCCCGGGGGGGGGGGGCCGGGGCCGGGGGGGGGGGGGGGGGGGGGGGGGGGGGGGCGCCCCCGCCCCCCCCCCCCCCCCCACGGCGGGTCAGACGCGCTGGGCCTGCAGCAGGTTGATGCCCGGGTAGGCCTGCGGCCGGACTCCGGTGAGCTTCTTCGGATCCCAGGCGGTCATCAGCTCCGTGTGCAGGACGGGGTAGAGCACCGCCTGCTCCGCGATGACGTCGAGGTACTGGTGCAGCAGCCGCAGCTTCCTCGTCGGGTCGGTCTCCTGGGCGGCCTTGTCCATCAGCGTGAACAGGTTCTTGGCCTCCGGGCTGGTGTCCCACTTGGTGTACTTCATCCAGGTGCCGCCGGAGGTGTAGTTGTAGCGGAGGATGAGGTCGGCGTCCAGGCCGAACTGGTTCGGGTTCGACGCCGCCGCGACCACCTGGTAGGACTGCGACTGGTCCATCTTGGTGAAGAGCGCGGCGGTGTCCTGTGGTTCGAGCGTGGTCTTGATGCCGACCGCTTGCCAGGAGTTGGCGATGGTGGGCAGGCAGTCGGCGATCCAGCTGACGTTGACCGCCATCAGCGTGACGGACAGGTTGGTCACGCCAGCGGCCGCCAGCAGTGCCTTCGCCTTCGCGGGATCGTGGTGGTAGACGGTCTTCGCCTTGGCGTACGACGGGTTCTGCTCGTTGAGGAAGCTCGTGGCCGGCGTGCCGTGTCCCTTGAGCGCCACGTCGATCATTTTCTTGGTGTCGATGGCGTAGAGCAGCGCTTGGCGCACGCGTACGTCATCGAAGGGCTTCTGGGCGGTGTTGAACATGAGGAACATGTGGTTCATGCCCTCGCCGCCCTCGACGCTCAGCCCGCTGTTGCGCAGTTGGTCGATGTTGGCGTAGGGGATGTTGTCGGCGATCTGCGCCTCGGCGCTGGCGCCGGAGATCTTCGCGACCCGAGCCGGCGACTCTACGATGGACAGCCAGTTCATCTTCTTGATGACGGGTTTGCGGGGGCCGTTGTAGTCGGCGAAAGCTTCGAGCACGGTGTTGGACTTCGGGTTGTGCGCGACCATCTTGTAGGGGCCGGAGCCGACCGCCTTGCCGCCCTTGGCCGCGTCCCAGCCGCCGGGTGCGCCGAAGACGTGCTTCGGCATGATCTTGGCGATCGTCAGGCGTTGCAACGCGTCGGGGAACGGGAAGTTGAAGACCAGTTCGACGCTCGTGTCGTCGACCTTGCGTACCTCCTTGAGCCAGGTGCCGAAGAAGGAGTAGGTGAGCGTCTTGGCGGCCGGGTCGAGGATGCGCTGGAAGGTGAAGAGCACGTCGTCGACCGTGACCGGCTGCCCGTCGTGCCATTTGGCCCCCTGCCGCAGCGTGAATTTCCACGTGGTCGCCGCGGTGTCGGCTGGCAGGGCGGTGGCCAGGGCCGGGTAGGGCTCGCGGGTGATCGGGTCGGTGTCGACCAGTCCCTCGTAGATGTGGTTGTTGGCGGCCATGGAGAAGGCCGAGGCGGTCATGGTCGGGTCCCAGCTCTGGTTGTTGCCGTATCCGATGACGGCGGTGACGAGGTCTTTGTCGCCGCCGGCCCCCGCGGAGCTGGTGGACGCGGGGCCGCTGCAGGCGGAGAGGGTGGCGGAGATGGCCGCGGCGGCGCTCACCGTTCCGCTGTAGCGCAGAAAGTCGCGGCGGCTGAAAACTGGCCGAGAAACCGGAGCGCTCACGGTGCCTCCTGTAAGGGATTATGGCGTCGTCTTGGAGTGATCTCTTCGAGCCATCACATTGGACGTCCTACGTCCCATGTCCTGTTAGAGTGGAGGCTAGGGGCCGCGCTCGTCGCCGGTCAAGACCAAATGACCAGGAGATTTCCGTGGTGTTACACGCCGATCGTCAGGACGCGAGCGACGCCTCGGCCCGGCCCCCCACAGCACGCCGCATTCCCGCAGGTCAGCCGCGTCGGCTCAGCCGCGCTGTCGAAGTGCAGGAGGCGGTCAAGGGCCTCATCCTGCAGCGCGGGCTGGCCACCGGGGATCCGCTGCCGACCGAGTCCGAGCTGATGGAGGAGCTGGGCATCGGCCGCAACTCGGTCAGAGAAGCCCTCAAGGTCCTTCAGGCCGTCGGCATCGTCGACATCCGCCACGGCTTCGGGATGTTCGTGGGGCGCATGTCGCTCAACGGCCTCGTCGACGAACTGGCCTTCCACAGCCGCATCACCCTGCAGGGCGAGCGCAACCACCTCGGCCACCTCATCGAGATTCGCGAACTGCTGGAGAGCGGCCTGGTGCAACGCCTGATCGACCAGCAGGAAGACCGGGACGTGGCACCCGGCCTCGCCCCGGCCCGCGATGTCATCGCGCAGATGGAGGCCGAGGCGCGGGTGGGCACGGTCTCACCCGACACCGACCGCCTCTTCCACGACGTGCTCTACCGCCCGCTGGGCAATCCGCTGGTGGGCAGGCTGCTCGGCGCGTTCTGGGAGGTCTACCACCAGCTGAGCGACGACCTCGGCCCGCCCGACGAGACGCCCGCCGACGTGGCTCGTAAGCATCGAGACATCTACACAGCCGTCGTCACGGGGGATCGCGTGTCGGCGGCGGCGGCGATGCGCGCCCACTTCGACGGCGTGCGCGCCCGGCTGGCCCGCCTGGGGCAACACTGACCGTGTTCGCCCGCCTCGGTCGCGGCGGTGCTGCCGTGCGGAACAGAGGTCGGTTGGCGCTGACCGACCCGGTTCACGCCGCTTCGCTGTCGAGCGCCTTCGCGGCCTGGGCCGCCTCGGCACGGGCGACGCGCTCCTTGACATCGCGGAAGTGCCGTTGCATCGCCTCCCGGGCGGCGGACGCGTCCCGGGCGCGCAGCGCATCGACAATCCGCCGGTGGTTGCCCACCGTCACGTCCATGCGCTCGTCCGGCCCGCCGACCAGCGGCTCGACCTGGTGGTAGACCTGCCAGAACAGGTCGATCAGCTGCAGCACGAGCTCGTTGCCGCAGGATTCGTAGAGCAGCGCGTGGAAGGCCCGGTCCGCCTCGAGATCGGTCTGCATCGCGGTCACGAGGGCGTCGAGCGCCGCCAGGCGGCTCGGACTGGTCGAGCCGGCGACCCGCGCGATGAGCGCGGTCTCCAGCATCTCCCGCACCTCCACGAGGTCATGGAGCGCGCGGACGCCGTGCGGACCGGAGCGGATCCGGAACTCCAGCGACGGGCTGAGCACATCGAGTGAAGCTTGGCCGACGAAGGTGCCGAAACCGTGGCGGATCTCGACGATGCCCAGCGCCTGCAGCGCCCGAACCGCCTCGCGTACGCTGTTCCGACTCGCCCCGAGCAGGCCCATGAGCTGCGGTTCGGTCGGCATCGGAGCGCCGGGCTGGAGCTGACGATCGTGGATCAGGGCCACGATGCGGTCCTGCACGGTCTCGCCGTTGCGTCTTGCCATCCCCGTGCCTCCAGGATCCTCCGCGGCCGGCGCACATCCTACGTCCGGAAACCGCGCCCCGCTCAGGAGCAATGTACACAGGGCGCCCATTGCGGGGCTGCTGGTGTCGCCCATCATCCGCACGGCGACGGACGTCCCATGTTCCGCGCCACGGAGATGGACATAGCCCGGCTCCTCGCGGGTCGCGGGGGCCCCCCCCCCCCCCCCACGGGGGGGGCCCCCCCCGCGGGGGGGGGGCGGGGGGGGCGGGGGGGGGGGGGGGGGGGGGCGGGGGGTGGGGGGGGAGGGGAAGGTTTTTTTGCGCGAAAAACCC
>NZ_JBIDDA010000005.1:210342-272026 GCF_043204915.1 Micromonospora sp. NPDC047670 | reverse complement strand
CGCCCTGGGGGGGGGTGGTGGTGGCCCCCTCCCGCCGCCGGGCGCCGGAGGCCCCTTGTGCCGCGCCGGGGGGGGGCGCCCCCCCCGGCGCCGGGGGGGGGGGGGGGCCCCCCCCCCCCCCCCGGGGGGGGGCCCCGACGCTGCGGCTACTGCTGGGGGCAGATGGTCGTGAACGGCAGGCGGAGCCGGAGTTGGCCGGCGATGGGAACGTTGTGTTCCCGGACATCCCGCAACTCCTGCGGGGTGAGGGCGCGCCCGTAGATGCGGAACTCGTCGAGGGTGCCGCGGAACGGGTTGTTGAGGCCGTCGACCCGTCGGCCGAGGTAGATGCTGCGGATGCCGAACTCCTTGCCGGTGGTTACCGAGCCGCGGGGAGCGGGCAGGTCGGCGACGGTGGCGCCGTCGATGAGGACCGTGACCCGGGTCGCCGTGCGTTGCATGGCGACGTGGTGCCAGAGCCCGTCGTTGTACGCGCCCGCGATGGTGATGTTCGCGTCGCCCTGGCCGGTGCCGACGACACCGCGGATGCGGTTGCTCGCCGGTTCGGCCCGCAGCCAGATCTGCGCGGCTCCCGTACCCACCTGGTGGAACCACCAGATCACGATGTTGCCGGTGGTTTCGCTGTACCGGAACCAGGTCATGATCGTGAACTGGTTGTCATCAAGGTCGACGTCCGGGTTGTAGGGCACCTCCACGTGGTCGTCGACGCCGTCGAGCGCGATTCCCTCGCCGAACCGCCCCTTGGTCAGGGTCGCGCCGCCGCGCACGTAGGCGGTGTTGTCGTAGCGCGGTGCCGCGTCCGGGGTCGTCGGCCCCGGCTCCGGTGGCGGCGGCAGGCCCGGCGGCGAACCGTTCGGGCTGTCGAGGTACGCCTCGTTGAAGCGGACGAACTGGATCACCTCGTACAGGGCGGCGACACCGCCTTCGTACAGCACCCCGGCCACGGGGCCCGCGACCGGGTCGGTCTCGATCTTGACCAGGTCGGAGTACCCGCCCGGACCCCAGCTGATGACCTTGCCTTCCTGCCAGGGCTCCCAGGTCTGGGCCTCGTCGTACGAGGACCGGATCGTCAGGGCCTCGCGCTTGCCGGGGTTGGCGGGTCCGGAGAACAGGAGGCGGTCCCGCGCGTCACCTTCGTCGGTGGCGGTGAGCCGTAGCAACGCACCCTGCACCACCGGCATCGTCAGCTCGGGCACCATCTGAAACGGCGCCTCGTAGCTCTCGCCGCCGTCGCTGGAGATCGCGTACGCCCGGGTGCCCTCAGCCGTGCCGGCTTCCCGCACGTTGACGTAGATCCGCCCGTCGGTCAGCTCCACCAACGTCGACTCGTTGACGAAGATGTCGTCGGCGGCGCCACCGGCGCTTGCGCCGATGCGCCACGTGTCGCCGCCGTCGTCGCTGTAGCCGAGGTGGACGCCGGCGATGCGCCGCCCGTCGGGCGCGAAGGACTCATGGTTGGCGCTCATCACCAACCGCCCGGCGTGCGGACCACGTTTCAGTTGGATGGCGTGCACCGGACCGGTGGCGTACCAGGCGCGCCACTGCGGCCGGATGAGCTCGGTCATTTCCCGCGGCGCGCTCCAGGTCGCCCCGTGGTCTTCGCTGACCTGCAGGTACGGGACGCGGCCCCCGCTCGCTGTGCCCGGATTGTGGGTCGTGAACAGCACGACCCGACCGGTCCGCTCATCAACGATCGGCATCGGGTTGCCGTGCGTGTCACCGTTGCCGCGCGACACGACCTGCAGCGGACCCCACGTACGGCCGCCGTCGTGGGACCGCTTGAGCACCAGGTCGATGTCGCCCCTGTCGTCACAGTTGTTGAGCCTGCCCTCGGCGAACGCCAGCAGGGCTCCGTTGCTGGCCCTCACGATCGCGGGAATGCGGAAGCAGAAATACCCGTCGGTGTTTGCCGTGTAGACCGCTCGGGCCTCGTGGTAGGGCTGGGCGGCGTGCGCTGGGCCGTTGGTGAGCAGCGCGGCAGCCATCGCGGCGATCACCACGGTGGACAGCAGTCGACGGCGTGTGGGGCTGCGTCTTTGTCTCGTCGTCATGAAAGGCGATACCTCCGCTGGTCGCAGCTGGCGTGGATCGTTTCGAGCGGCAGGTGGATCCGCAGTGGTCGGTTGTCGCACCTGTTGCGCCCGCGGCTCTGTCGTACCGCCAACTCTTCGTTACGTACGAAACGTTGCCGGACATCCTACGTCCTATGTCGTGGAACGTAAACCGTTGACCGCAGCGGCGGCGGGAGGCCAAACTCGTTGCCGATCGGGAGGAGATCCCATGTCCCGCATACGGGGAATGACCCAAACCGCCGGCATCGTGCTGGCGCTGGCGCTCGGCCTGCCCAGCCCGGCCCCAGCAGCCGGCCAGGACGCCCAGTCGACGGCACCGCAGGATGACTGGGTTGGCACCTGGTCCGCCTCGGCCTCCGGAACCGTGCCCAATCTCCCCACCGGATATGCGGACCGCACCATCCGCAACGTCGTGCACACCAGCGTTGGTGGCTCCGGTGTAAGGGTCTGGCTGACCAACGTTCTCGGCACGGCGGCGGTACGGCTGGAAGCGGTGACGGTCGCGGTCGCTGATGCACCCGACGCGCCGGACGCGGTCGCGGGCACGATGCGAGCTCTCGCCTTCGGCGGCGCGCCGTCGGTGATCATCCCGGCCGGCGGCGAGGTGCTGAGCGACCCGATTCCCCTTGTCGTGCCGGCGGACGGCAACCTCCTGGTCAGCGTGTACACCCCGGTGCCGTCCGGGCCGGTGACCTATCACCAGGTGGCCAACCAGACCTCGTACCTGTCGCAGAACGGTGATCACGCGGCCGACGAGTCCGGCACGGCGTTCACCACGACGATCAGTTTCTGGCCGTACGTGAGTGGCGTGGACGTCCTGGGGCAGGCGGAGGGTGCAGTGGTCACACTCGGCGACTCGATCACCGATGGGAACAACTCGACCCGTAACGCGAACCACCGCTGGCCGGACTACCTGGCCGACCGGCTGATCGCCGAGCCTGGGCCGACGCGCCTTGGCGTGCTCAACGCCGGCATCAGCTCGAACCGGTTGCTCAACAGCACCTGGAATCCCAATGCCCTGTCCCGACTGGACCGCGACGTGCTCACCGCGACCGGCGTGCGATCCGTGATCGTCATGTTGGGAATCAACGACATCGGCGGCCAGCCGCAGCACCACGAGCCGTCGAAAATCATCGCGGCGCTGGGCCAGATAGCGGCCCAGGTCAAGGCGAAGGGGCTGCGGGTCACCGGCGGCACGCTCACGCCGTTCGGCGGGTCGAGCAACTACACCGAGGAACTGGAAGGCGTACGCCAGGCGGTCAACGACTTCATCCGCGACGGCGGCGCGTTCGACGCGGTGGCCGACTTCGACGTCGCGCTCCGGGACCCCGCGATGCCGAACCGGCTACGGGCGGAGTACGACTCCGGCGACCACCTGCACCCGAAGGACGCCGGTTACGAGGCGATGGCAGCGGTCGTCGACCTGGACAAGCTCGACACCCGCCCGCCCGGCCACTGGGTCGGCACCTGGCAGACGGCCATGGCGCGCACGACGCCCGGTACCGACCACGGCATGCCCAACCACTCGATCCGCAACGTGGTGCACACCAGCGTGGGCGGCGACGCGGCTCGCGTGCGGCTGTCCAACGCGCTCGGCACGGCGCCGGTCCTGATGGGGCGAACGACGCTGGCGGTGGCCGCCAGGCCCGACGCGCCGGACGCCGTCGCCGGCACGATGCGCGAACTGACCTTCGGCGGCGCGCCGTCGGTGACCATCCCGGCCGGCGGTGAAGTGCTCAGCGACCCGATACTCATGCCCGTGCCGGCAGACGGGAACCTGCTGGTGACCGTCTACACCCCGGCGCCGTCCGGGCCCGTGACCGAACACCCGCGCGCATATCAGACGTCGTTCATCGCTGCGAACGGTGACCACGCGGCCGACGAGGAGGGCACCGCGTTCACCCAGCCGACCATGGCGTGGCACTACGTGACAGCTGTGGACGTCCGATCCTCGTCCGCGCGCGGCACGGTGGTGACCTTCGGCGACTCGATCACCGACGGGGACAGGTCGACCAACAATGCGAACCTGCGGTGGCCCGACGTCCTCGCCGACCGGCTCGCCGCTGAGCCGGGACCCACCAAGCTCGGCGTGGTCAACAGCGGCATCAGCGGCAACCGGATCCTGAACAGCAGCACCGGAACCGGGATCGGCGGCCCGAACGCGTTCGCACGCCTGTCCCGCGACATGCTGACCACATCCGGGGCGCGCACGGTCATCGTGCTCGAGGGCGTCAACGACATCCTCAACCTCCAACACCCCGACCCGGAGACCCTGAAACTCGCCCTGCGACAGATCGCCGCCCAGGCGCACGCACAGGGCCTGCGGATCGTCGTCGGCACCATCACGCCGATCAAGGGATGGCGCTCCTACACCGAGGAACGGGACCGTGTGCGGCAGGCCGTGAACGAGTTCATCCGCACGAGTGACGACTTCGACGCCGTCGTCGACTTCGACGCGGTGGTGCGTGACCCGGCCGACCCGCAGCGGATCAACCCGGCATACGACTCGGGTGACCACCTGCACCCATCCGACGCGGGCTACCGCGCGATGGCCGAGGCCATCGACCTCGGCGCGCTGCGCTGAGCGCTGGCTGCGTGCTGCCCCACCCAGGCCGGCACGCAGCCACCCGCCGGCGCGGTCAGGCGCGGCGAACGGCCAGCACCCGAACGGCGATCGCCGGGCCCGTCGCGGACCGGCAGCACGCGCGAGCCCGTACGGAAAAGAAACCGACGTGTGGTCGTTGCGTGGCGCGAGCCGCACATCCGAATGCACCAGCAGGGCGAACGAGGGTCTCGACGACATCCACTCCGCGCCCGCTCCAAGCAATCGGGCGGCCTCGGTGATCGTGTCGCGGCTGACGGATCCTGCGGATCCGTCCGGACGGCAGCGTGCCCTGGGGCAATCCGATGGCCGAATCACCGGTCTACAGCCTCGGCCACCCGGCTGCGAACCGTCGCGTACGCACCGGACGGCTCCCTGTGGGTGACCACCAGCTTGGTAGCGGCGCGACAGCCCGGAATATAGATCTCGATGTTGGGCGCACCGCTCGTCGCCCGACGACCGGGGTCCCGGGGGCGCGGCGCGGGCCGGGGGCATTCGCCGTCGCAGCCGCGCGGAGGGGTGTGAGGTATATCGGGGCGGCACCGACAGGGTTCCGAGAAATCGGAGAGCGGTGCTGATCATCGCTGGTCATACTGGTGCCCGTGAAGCTTGTCTAGGCACTTACCCCCACCTCGACATTGACCTAAGCGCCGGGTCGCGGCTGGTGTGCGAGCGCAGGACGCTCGGTGACCACATGACCTGGCAGAGTTGTCGCAGAGTGCCTTGCGAGGCACCCCCACCGGAGAGGAGTGCGACGCGTGGGACTCGACCTTTCATTGGCCGACGTGGCCGCCGCCGTATATCAGTACGATAGGTGCCGCGACTCGGGGAAGCCATGCCACCATGACCCGAACTGCGCCGAGCGCTACCAGGCGGTCAGTGTCATCGATCCGTGGGAGTTCCGGTATCGCCAGTTTGTGGACATCCGCGAAGGGATGTTGCTGACTGGCATGGGCTACGAGGCCGATATCGCGCCCTGGGAGCCCTATGTCGGCACCGGACGAGGGGTGTCGGACGAAGCCGCTGCTCTGGCGTGGGATGTGGCGTGGCGATCGCAGACCACACCGGGCAGGCTGGGGATCCCGCTGTTCAAGCTGGGTTCGAATGATCGTTGGATCGTGACGGCGCGCGAGATCGACGAAGCGCTGGTTGCGTACGCCAAGGCGCCGGCAAGTCACCGGGCGGAACTCGAATCGCGTCCGAAATGGGTCGCTTGGCTCGAATGGCTGGCGCTGTCTCGCGAACACGGTGGCTTCGAGGTGGAGTAAGTTGCGGTGAGTGTAGGTTGGCGGGGCGCGTACACAATCGCAACCGCAACCAATCGCACGCGGAAGTCCTAGGCGTTACGGCCTGTCGGTCGACGAGTTGCTGGCCATGGCATGCGTTGCCGATTTCATGGCATTGGTCCTAACCGCTGCCGGTCGCTTCTGGGGGATGCCCGCCGCGTCGCTTCTCGATCGGGTTGGCGACCGGCTGGCGACGTGGGCCGGTCAAGAATGGCTGTCGCGGTGCCTCACGACCTCAGCGTGGGTCGCCAGGCTGCGACCAAACCCGCCACGTCCGAATATCGGTCTGCGGGTGCCGCACGGCTCGCGCGGGCCGCTATCTTGGCTTGGGCCGGCGATCCCCGCCAGTCGTGTGGGGAGTCCGGAAGGTGGTGGATGGTGCGGCCGAGGGTGTAGACGGTGGTGCGCTGGTCGATGCCAGCACCGCGGACGAACTCTTCGGTTGCCATGTAGCGGCAGGAGCCCGCGGGAGTACGCGAAGAGCCCGCTCACTCGAAGATCATGTCGCCGATGCCGTAGTTGTCCCACCAGGACGGTCGGTGCTTACGTATTGTCCCGGCGACTCGGGTGAGCAGTAGCCAGTTGCCGTTCAGTACCAGCGCGGCGTCTTCCATCTGGCTGGCGAGTACGCGGCCTACGGCCGACACCATGTTGGGGATCGCGGCCTCGGGCTGGTCGTTCTTGCGCATGTGGAAGACGACGTTGACGTACGCGTCTGGCTCCCACTCCCATTGGGTTCCGTCGTCGTTCTCGGCGTCGAAGTAGCCGTGGCTGCCCCCGGAGACGGTGATGGTGTACCCGAGTTCCTCGGCGAGACCGCTGCTGAGCAGCCGAGGGTAGCCGGGTAGGGCCGACTCTTCGACGCCTTCCGGAGCGGCGACCGAGGCGACCTGCTCCAGCGGGATGTCACCCGCCAGTGTCAATCGGTATTCGATACCCACCTGTTGCCTGCCTTCTCAGTCTCGCGGACGATCTGAATGATCGCACCGCTTCGGGTCACCGCCGCCAGTTCCTTGAGGTGCTCGATCGGCCAGTCGTCGAACTGCTTCTGCAGGGCGGCGAGGTCGCCGCGCCAGTCCTGCAGGTTCAACACCACGCGTTGGGTCTGTTGGCTCGTCACCTTGCCCGAGACCTCCGTCCACACCCCGCGCACCGCCTTGGCGGGAGTGGGCGAGTAGCAGTCGAAGACGTGACCCTCGACCAGGTAATCGGGATCCTTGTCCGGCTTGCCCACGTCGCCGGTCTTCAGCCGTGCATCGGCGATCTCCGGTCTCGTCGGGTTCTGGTGCACCAGGTAGCCCTCGCGTGCCAGGGTATCGGCGCACTCGTTCTCCAGCTCCAGCGATCGTCGCACCGTGTCGTCCTCGCGGGGCGGGATCTTGGTACGCGGCCCGGTCGGCGACCCGCCCTGATCACCGGTGGGGTGCCTGCTCCACGCCGTCGGGCCGCGGCCGTGGGAGGTGCCGTCACTCGAGGCGGGAGCCGTTGGGGTCGGGCTTCCGGTGGCGTGCGGGGTAGGGCTGGCCGGTGTGGGACCGCCAGCCCCGATCAGTTTCCCGACCCCAGCTGCCGTGCTTCGGCGACGGCTGTATCGACGGCCTGACGGGCGGAACCAGCGCGCTGGACCACGGACACCAGGACCTGTTTGAAGCTCTCCAGTGACTGCAGCAGTGGACTGGGCTGCCCGCCCTGGAGAACTATGTTGACGAGTTGCTGTGCCGCACCGACCTGGGTGATGACAGCAGCCGCCGCGTCACGGGCGCTGTCGACACCGGCCTGGACCGGCATCAGTGCGGCGACGGTCTCTTCGGGAGTGGCTTCGCGGGGAACGGCGGCAATCATCTTCGTGGCCTCGTCTATCGATCTGGCAATGCCGCCCAATCCGCCCTGGATCGACGCGATCGCATCTCGCACCCGGGCCATGCCGGCTGCCACCGCGGCGAAGCCGGCGCCTGCGGCACGCAGCGCCACCTGTTGCGCCTGGTTGTCGGCAGCGACGGCCAGCCCCTGGGCTCTGCCCACACCGCATCAAGACCCGCAGCTCACCGGTGACCAGCTCGATGCGCGACACCGTCTCTCCTATCGATGACCATGGTGAGGGCTGTTCAAGTTACCCGACACCTCGATGCGGCGCGTGAAGGGTTGGTTACACATCCGGGCGGCCAGCATCGTTCGCGACGGCCGACGTCACGGATTGTGCGACCGGAGCCGAGCACCAGCGCAGCGGCCTGCCGCCGAAACTCCTCGGGGTACCTGCTCTGTCGAGTCGCAGGGTTTCGTCCTCCTCGGCAGGACGCCAAGTCGGGAGGTGTCCGGTCTCAGGGGTCACTCACAGCTGAGTTCCGCCGCGAGCGAGGCCGTTAGATCCATACTCCCTACTCGGCGGCGAGGAGCGCGGGTAGCGGGCGGGAGTGCAGCACGTCCAGCCGGGAGACGGCCCGGGTGAGTACGACGAACAGCCGGTTGAGGCCGCGTGGCTCGGCCCGCACGATGTCGTCGGGTTCGACCACGATCACGTGGTCGAACTCCAGGCCCTTGGCGAGCACCGCGGGAAGCAGGGTCACCCTCCGGTCGGGGTCGTCCTCCTGGGCCGTGTTGACCGCGAGGCCGGCGGCGTGCAGGGCGGCGGAGAGGCTCGTGAGCAGTGTGTCGGTCGCGATCACGGCGACGGAGCCCTCCCGGTCGAGGGCGGCGTGGACCGCCGCGACGGTGGCGGACGCCAGGTCGGGCTCGTGACGCACACGCAGCGCGCCATCGGTGCGGATCGACCGGGTCGCCGGTGCCGTGACGCGCAGCCCGGGCAGCAGCCTGTTGGCGAAGGCCAGTACCTCAGCGGGAACCCGGAAGCCCATGGTGAGGGCCGCGACCGGCGAGTCGTGCTTGCCCAGGTGCGCCATCTGCTCGTGCCAGTCGCTCGCCGCCCAGGGGCTGGTGCCCTGCGCCAGGTCGCCGAGCACGGTCAGCGAGCCGTGCTCACTGCGCCGCGCGAGCACCCGACACTGCATGGGGGACAGGTCCTGCGCCTCGTCGACCACGATGTGCCCGTGGCTCGCGGGGTGCTCGATCAGGCCGGCGATCTCGTCGAGCAGCACGAGGTCGGCCGCTGACCACTTCGCGCTCTTGACGCTGCGCGGGCGCTGCCACAGGATCATTTTCTGCTCTTCGGCGGTCAGGATGCCGTCGGCGGCGCGGGCGAGCGCTTCCGGGTCGCCCAGCAGCGTGGTGAGCAGTTCCTCCGGGCGTACCTTCGGCCAGGCGTGGTCGAGTGCCGCGGCCACGGGACGGGCACGGCCGATCTTCTGCATCCACATCTTGCCGGGGGTTTCGGCGCGCGTCTCCAACTGCCGCTGCAGCAGGGCGACGATGCGTGCGCGCAACCGCTCGCGGCCGACGCCGTACGGCACGTCCTCGCTGCGGATCTCGGCGACCTGGCGGGCCAGCGCGGTGACGGGTACCCGCAGCCGGTACGAGCCGTCCGGTACCACGATCGACTCGACCGGGTCGGCGATCTGGGCGTACAGCGCCCGGCGCAGCACGGCCGCCATCCGCACGTCGTGCTTCACGCGGGCGGCCTCGTCGGTGTCCACCGCGGCGGGCGGACGCTCGCTGAGCACCTCGTCGAGCGTGCGCTGCTGCACGTCCACCTCGCCGAGCGCCGGGAGCACCGCGGAGATGTAGTGCAGGAACGCGGGGCTGGGCCCCACCACCAGGACGCCGTTGCGCTTGAGCTGCTGACGGTGGGTGTAGAGCAGGTACGCCGCGCGGTGCAGGCCGACGGCGGTCTTCCCGGTGCCCGGCCCACCCTGGACGCACAGCGAGCGGTCGAGGTCCGCGCGTACCAGCTCGTCCTGCTCCGGCTGGATCGTGGCCACGATGTCGCGCATCGGTCCGACGCGGGGGCGTTCGATCTCCGCGGTCAGCAGTCGGCTCGTGGTGCCGAGCTCCTCGCCGTGGTCCAGGCGTTCGTCCTCGAAGCCGGTGAGCTGTACCGGGTGGCGGGTCGTCCAGCCGAACCGGCGTCGGGATGTTACGCCTTGGCGGTCGCGGGCGCTGGCCCGGTAGAAGCGCGACGACACCGGCGCCCGCCAGTCGATGACCAGCGGCTGGCCGCTCTCGTCGGTGATCCGCCGCCGGCCGATGTAGTAGTTCTGGTCGCGGTGCTCGTCGGCGTCCGGCCCGGTGCCGAACTGCAGCCGCCCGAAGTACAGCGGGCTGTCCGGCTCCTCTGCCAGTTCCTTGGCGTAGCTCTTGAGCATCCGGCCGAGCTGCTCGGCGGTGTACCGGTCGCCGGCTACCTGCTCACCGGTGGTGACCCGCATCCGGGCGTGCTCCTTCATCCAGGCCAGCGCCTGCCGGGCCCGGGCCAGGAACGCCACCTCCTCCGCGAAGTCGCGGTCGAGGTGGTCGCGTTCGGCGTGCTGCGTGGTGGATGGCGATGACATGGAAACCCTCCGGAGGCGCGCTCGACGCAATACTGTAACCGGGTAACGTTTCTATCCGCGAATCAATATTGCCCTGGTCTCAGCAGTGATACAGTCGAGCCATGGCGGAGCAGGTGGGCTTGCGGGAACGTAAGCGGCAGCGCACACACGACGCCGTGTCGGCCGCAGCGATCTCGATGTTCCTGGAGCACGGCTTCGACCGGGTGTCCGTGGCGGATATCGCGGCGGCGGCCGAAGTATCCAAGCCCACCCTGTTCCGCTACTTCCGGTCCAAGGAGGACCTGGTCCTGCACCGCATCGCGGACCACGAGGGGGAAGCGGCGCGGGTGGTCCGGCGGCGGTCCGCGAGCCAGGGGCCCCTGGCCGCGTTGCACGAGCACTTCCTGGACGGCCTCGCTCGGCGGGATCCGGTGACCGGGCTCAACGACGACCCCGAGGTCCTCGCCTTCCACAACATGATCTTCTCGACGCCGAGCCTCGCCGCGCGGTTGAACGAGTACACCGCCCGCGACGAGGAGGCGCTGGCCGACGCGTTGGTCCAGACCGCACGAATCCCCGATCAGCTCACGGCCCGGCTCGCCGCCGCCCAGATCATCGCGGCGCAACGCATCCTGGCCCGGGAGAACTGGCGCCGGCTAGCCGCCGGAGAAACAGCCGCCTCGCTGTACGACACGGCCAAAGCCGCTGCCGACAACGCATTCCGGCTGCTCACGTCAGGCCTGGGCCGGCTCGCAACGGGGAGGCCGGGAGCGCCGCGGTCCGACGCGACCAGTTGACCGGGCCGCCTCAGCGGTTCGGTCACTCCGCCAAGACGGGCTCGTACACGGTCTCCAGCGTGCGCCGCACCTGAACCAGCGAGGCCAGGTAGTTTCGGGTCTCGGCATCGGTGGAGTACAGGATGGTGCCGCGCATGCCCCGGGTCATCAGCACCTTGTAGGTGTTGCGGATGAGCCGATCCGCCTCTTCGTCGCTCACCGATTTCCGGCTGCGAAACGCCGGATCCTTCGACTCCTCGCGGCGGGTCACCAGCCGACCGCCACGGGCGACCAGGTCCGGACCGATGATGACGCCGGACCACCGGTACTCGAATCCCTGCGCGGTGTAGACGCAGCCCACCTGGCCGAAGCCGTGCGGGTCTGTGGCCCAGAACGCGCTACCTGGCGCCTCGCCGACGCTGCGGTCGCTCTTGACGTTCCAAGGTCGGGACCAGGCGCCGATCCGCACATCCGGCACCAGGGTGTCGTCCGGGCGCGGATCGCTCCATGGCCAGCAGTAGCCCGCCGACATGCGCGCCGTCTCACCGTGCTCCTGTTTCGCGGCGAGGAACGCCTCCAACTCCTCCGGCGAGGCGGCCAGCCGCAGGTCGAACCGGCCGTCGCCGGTCCAGACCGTCGGATCGCCGCTGTCCAGACCGAGCAGGTCGAGAACCCATTGCTCGTACGCCTCACTGCCGCCGCAGCGAAACTGGTCGTGCAGCGAAACCACCTCGACCTCCAGGCCGAGGTGTTCGGCGTACCGGGAGATGACGTCGACGTTCCCCGACTCGCCGGGTTTGACCACTTGGTGCTCGTCCAGCAGGAACACGGGAACCCGTGCGGCGGCGATCAGTTCGTCGATCTGCGGGCGTGCCTTGTCGCGCTTCGCCTTCGGCGTGAACCGGTTGACCGATGTCTCGCGGATCCGATGCGCCTCATCGCAGATCAGCACGTCGATACCGTTGCGTTCTGCCGTCATGAAGCTGTTGAAGTAGGCGAAGAGGTTCTTCAGCCGGGTGGAGCCCCTGCCGGCGTAGCGCCGCAGGGTCTGGGTGAACGACCGTGAGCCGGTGGCGTGCATGACCGACCGGTTCTGGCGGGCCAGCTCACCGAGCACCGACAGGGCGATGACGCTCTTTCCGCTGCCGGGTCCGCCAGCAACGACCACGACGGACTTGCGGTCCGCCGACCGGGCACGCTCCACCGCGTGCAACACCAGCTCGTACGCCAGGCGCTGCTTGTCCAGCAGCGTGAAGTGCGACCTTTCCTTCAGCTCCTGCGCGGCGTACGAGAGGAGGTGCCTGCTGGGTCGCACGGAGCTGGTGAGGAAGCGGTCTGCGGCGGCAGCGCCGGACGCGGGCGCCAGGTGCGTTCGGAGGTAGTCGAGGAACTGGCCGCGTCGCTGCTTGGTGAAGATCCGGCTCTGCTCGGTCGGACGGCGCGCGAACAGGTCGTTGACATCCCGGTCGACGGCGTTGTGCAGGTAGGCGACACCGCGTACGGGGTTGCGTCGACCGGCCAGGACGCCGAGGAAATCCGTGAGGTATTCGCAGTAGTCGCCGACCTGCACGCCCGGGTGCAGACGAGGGCCCCTCGCGTGCTCGACCAGGACGAGCCGGTCGGAGCCTTCGTAGGACTCGGCCTGTGACCACTGCTTCAGCTCGACGATGACGTAGGAGTCGTCGGAGGTCCTCGGGTCCACGCCAGCGAGCACCACGTCGACCCGCTTGCTGGTCAGCGGGAGCTGGTACTCGACCAGCACCTCGACCTGACCCAGCCCGGCGTCCGCGAGGTCATTCCCGAGTACGGCCAGGCTCCGGGACCAGGAGCGGCGTTCGCTGGCGCTCACATTGTGGCCGATGCTCTCGGCGATCCGGTCAGGGAGGACGCCGCTCGTCGCCAGGCGCAGCAAACCATCGGCGGAGGTGCGGAACGCTGACAACACTTGCCCCCGGGCAGCACGAAGTGATCGTGCGCATGGGGGGCGTGTCCGGCCACTACCGGAAGCCCGTCGTTACGCGCCTGTATGGGGGGACTGTAGCGAAGAGATCATCTCGTCGCTACGGCGTGGACTACCGCTTCGCGGCCGAGCCCTTCACCTGTTCGATGGGGTAGCGGGTGGCCACCTCGTCCAGCTTGGTCATGGCCGCCTCGACCAGGTCGATGCCGAGGACGTCGGCGAGCCGTGTCAGGTAGATCATCACGTCGCCGATTTTGGCCCTGACCCGGGCGCCGGCCTCAGGATCGGACATGATCTCGGTGGACTGCTCGGAGGTGAGCCACTGGAATTCGGCGAGCAGCTCACCGACCTCGCCGGCGAGCGCCATGGCCAGATTTTTGGGCGTGTGGAACTGCTGCCACTCACGTTCCTCCGCGAACGCCCGTACACGTGCTGCGAGGCGATCCACTCATTTCTCCATTGCGGGACGTCGGATACCAGGCTGGAAGAACCGAGCCGTGGCGCGCCTCAAGACGTCAGGCCGCCGCCTTTCACCTTGCTGACGAAGGCTTGCCAGGCATCGGGGGCGAAGGCCAGTGCCGATCCGGTGTCGTTCTTCGAGTCGCGGACGGCGACGGTGCCGGGACGGTTGGTGGCCACCTCGACGCATTTGCCGCCGTTGCCGCCGCTGCGAGTGCTCCTGCGCCAGACGGCGCCGGTCAGGTCAGTCATGCCGCAGCTCCCCGATGATCCCCTCGATCATGTCGCTCGATTGTGCCTCATCGAGTGCTAGCGCATCGAGATTCTTCCAGGCGGCCCGGTAGGCGGCCAACTCGTCTGGCTTGTCGAGGTACAGCGCTCCGGTCAGGGACTCGCTGTAGGCGACCGACGGCTCCGGTGCAGCTCGACCGCCTTTGTCGCGGGGAAGTCCAGGATGACGAAGGAGCCGGCGACCGCGCCGGAATGCGGTCCGGCGGCGAAGGGCAGCACCCGCACGCTGACATTGGGCAGGCTGGCGACCTCCAGGAGTTGACCGAGCTGCCCGATCATCACTCCGGGGCCACCGACGGTGCGGCGGAGTACCGCCTCCGACAGGATCGCGTCGAGCTGCGGCGGCTGGGGTAGCCGTCGAGTGAGCAGCCCTTGGCGTTGCCGCCGCACCTCGACGGCCCTCTCATGCTCCTCCTCGCTGAGCGAGGGGCAGTCGAGTCGGGCGAGTCCGAGGGCGTACTGGCGAGTCTGAAGCAGCCCGGGGACAAGCGTCTCCTCGTACTGCCTGAGATGCGAAGCGGCGGACTCCAGGCCGACGTACAACTCGAACCAGTTCGGGACCGCGTCCCCGTACGCGTGCCACCAGCCCTTGGACTTCGTCTCCGTGGCGAGCCCGCGCATCGCCTCGGTCATCTCGGCGGACACCCCGTACAGCTCGCACATCGCCTTGATGTCAAGCACCCGGACCGGGCCCATGCCGCATTCGATCCGCCAGATCTTCTGCCGGCTGTATTCGAGGGCCTCGGCGGGCGTCGAGGGCCACGCCCGCCTCGGTGCGGTACTGGCGTAGCAGCCGCCGAGTTGCGGGCGCGGCACGGTCGATCCGACGACCTCGGTCACCCGGACACTCCCTGGTTCCATCGCGCAACACCGCGTCACCTGGCCATGTAACAGCTGTCGATAGCAGCAAAGAAAGTCAATACACCTGGGAAGAATTCTGCCGTGGAACGTTGCCTCGACGCTGGCGCCGTCACCGGATGACCACAGGCTCTGGCGTCGTACCGCTGATCGAAGCTGCGGCGGCAGGGCGGGGTGGCCCGTGCGTGCGGGGAGGGCGGGCGGGCCACCCCTTCCAATCCATGAGGGAGAGGCAGGCCGCAGATGAGCGTCCGCAACCAGCGACCGGGAGCGACCTACCGCTCCTCGGCGTACACCAGCCTGCTGCCGTGGCAGGTGCGTGAGCGCCGCTTCAAGTCGGTCGGGCTCGGACGTCGCGGCCTGGAACCGGCCGACGTCTACGACTTCCTCGACCGCGTCGCCGGCGACATGGCCACCGTCTATGCCGCCCTGGCCGCCAGCCGTCGGGAGACCGCCGTCATCAAGCACGCGCTGCGCCGCTGGCAGTCCGAGCAGGCCCGCGCCCGTGCCAACCTGGGAAACCAAGCATGACCCAGCGGTACGTCGTCCACCTGCCCGTGGCCGCCGCCGACCTGCCGGCCGCGCAGCGGCTGGCCCGGGTGATCAGCCGTTGGCTGCTGGTGCTTCCGCAGACCGACCCGGGGGAGATCACCGTCTCGGAAGAGGACAACCAGCACGTGCGTCACCGGGTCTTCTGCGACCTGCGGATGCCCGGCGGCCAGCGCTGCTTGCTCCGTGCCGACCACGAGCGCCTGCTCCCGCCGCCTGCCCCGGTGAGCGCGGACGAGCACTGGCTGCGGATCTGCCCTGGCGCCCAGTGGTAGCCGGCGACCCGCCGGCTCCGTTCCCGTTGCGTCTGGCTGTGAGTGCGTGTCCGCCCTACGAGCCAGCGGGGACCAGGCGTCCGGTTCGCCAGTCGAAGTACTCGACGGGGTACCGACCTGAGAGTTCGGCGGCGGAACGCCGGGCGAGCTCGTGCCCGGTGGCGTGGAAGTCCGCCTCCTGGTCTGCGTTGGTGAATCCGGACGAGGCTGGATCATCCTGATCCAACGCGTCGTATGTCTGTGCCCACTGCAACAGCGACGCCGCCAGTCCGTCCGAGATCGGCAGCTGCTGTCCCCACCCCGGCTGCAGCGCCGGAGCATCGTCGCGCACCCCTGGCCGCAGCCGCTGCCCGCGAGCTGGAGCGGGCAGCTGGACCGGTCCGAGGCACTGCTCTACGTGCAGATGGAGCCGACTGCGGTGGCTGAGATCGAGTGGACACTACCTTCGAGCACCGGCGCTGGCGTCACCGGGCGTGGTACGTGCGTCCGCGGCTGAACCGATCCGTGTACGACGTGCCGCTGCTGCTCGGCGAAGAGGTCGACTCGTTCTGGGATGCCGCGGCCGGAGCGTGACTGGCGGGTGACTCATCGTCGGACTGTGGGTCAGTCGATCGGATATTGCTCCAGGCAACCGGCGTCTATGTCAGCACTGCCAGTGGAGGCATCTGTGGGGAGGCTGTGAGAGCGTCGGTGGTATTGCGCTCAGTACGGGCAGCGCGAACCAGAGCTGGGAGACCTCCACACCCATGACCACCCCCTACGACCCTGCCCAGAACCAGCCCGACCAGCAGCCGATGCCGCCGACCGCTCAGTTTCCGCAGGTTCCCGCCGGCCAGTTCCCGCCGCCGCCCGGCCAGTTCCTGCCGCCGCCCGGCCAGTTCCTGCCGCCGCCCGGCCAGTTCCTGCCGCCTCCCGTCGCCAGGAAGCGTCCCTCCTGGCTGCTTCCGACCCTCATCGGCGTTGGTGTGTTCGTGGTGCTGTGCTGCGGCGGCTCGATGGTGATCGGCCTGGCCAGCGACGACAAGAAGACCGATGGTGTCTCCGCCAACAAGGAAATCCCCGCCGTCAACCCGAGCACCTCGGCCCCGAGCGCGGCGGCCCCGGCCCCGACGAGGAGCTCCGCGGCGCCCGCGCCGAAGACCACCGCCCCGGCGCCGGCAAAGCCAAAGACCTTTGGCATCGGCGACAAGGTGCGCGGCGGCGACTTCGAGTTCACCGTCAACAGCGTGAAGTGTGGGATCTCCCAGGTCGGCAGCAGCTACTTCAACCACAAGGCGCAGGGCACCTTCTGCCGGGTAAGCGTGACCGCTAAGAACGTCACCAAGAGCGCGCACCTATTCCATGCCGACGGCACCATCACCGCATAGGACGCCTCCGGCCGAGAGTACGACGTCGACGGAGAGGCCGCTATCTATGGCAACGATGACGCCAAGGGCTTCCTCGACGAGATTAACCCGGGTAACTCGGTGAAGGCGAACGTCTACTTCGACGTGCCCAAGGGCACCAAGCTGAAGACGATCACCTTCGACGCCGGTCTGTTCACCCTCGCCGAGGACGCCATCGTCACCCTGTGACCGGACTAGCAACCGGCGACAGCCCCGGAAAACCTCTAGGGCTGTCGCCGATATCGGCGGCCTGCGCCGCTATCTGGTGGCCGCAGATCCACGCGTTCCTGACTGACCACCGAAATCACCAACGCAGGCTCCGAAGGAACCAACCGGGTCATCAAGACCATCGCCGCGACGCCTACAGCTTGAACCCCGAAAACCAGCGCTTACGTACCTGCGCCGCCACCGCGGACACCTCAACCCCGCTTAACCTCGAAGAGCCTCCATACCCGCCTGAACCGCACGCACTTTTGCCGCCGGTCAGGCGCCCCTGTCGCGCGATAGGCGCTCCGCGGGCCGAGGGCGCCGCTACGTCGCGGCGATCGGGTAGCCGATCGTGGCGACGTCCTTGCGCAGATCGGCGACGGTGAGGTGAGGGTTTAGCGCCCGTATCACGGCATCGCTGAGCGGCTGGTGCGCGACGACGTGCTCGACAATCGCTCGGTCCACCTCGATCTCGTAGTAGTCCCTGGCGAACTCGACGAACCGGTCAACGATGTCGTCGAGCAGGATCTCGAGCATGCTGGAACCGTCCGGCCCGGTGTCGTCGTACGGTCCGCGCAGCGGTGGGAAGGTAATGCCTTCTCCGGCGTGCCAGCGGTCGTCACCAACGAGCCGCCATAGCACTGCGGTGGCGATGAACTGCCCCGTCTCATCGCAGAACGCCGGTTCTTCCAGTTGCGGGCACAACGCCACCGGGATGCCGTCAGTCAGGCCTGGCCACAACTCGTGGTCCGGATCGCCGTACGGCGACATCGTTGACTCGTGATCGAAAACCCGGATGAACACGCCGTCCTCGGTGAACACGACCGCCCATTCGTCACCGCTGCCGTTGCTCATCAACGCCGCCTCATCCTTGCCCCATGCCGGGATGTAGACGTAGTAGGGCTTGCCGCCGTCGATGATGCGTTCCAGCACGGCCAGTGCCTTGCATCGCTCCCGCAGCAGCTCAATGGTGGGCATCCTGACGGCGATGTCGTACACGGTCACCGGGTGACCCTACGCCGGCAGGCGCCGACTCGAACACTTACCTGAGTCGCCGCCGACGGCGACCATGCACCTTCGGTTGCCGCGCATTCTCGGCCCGGTTGGGTGCGACGCTACGAGCGCCTGCGGCTCAGTCGAACGTGATGCGGTGAGCGTTGTGGGGTATCCACGGGCTCGGTTCCGCAGTCCAGCGGTGGTCGTACTGCTTGACGGCCTCGATGAACTCGGCCGGCGGCCGGTAGGAATGGGCGATGACGTAGTGCCAGATGAGCGAGGGCGCGGCGAACGTCACGCCCTGCCCCGACGGGACTCTGATCTCGGCGTGTCCCAGCAGGAGAGTGCCGTTCGGATGGCCCACGGAGAGCATGTGATCGTCCGGGCGTTTCGGGCAAAAGGGGCACCGGTGATATCCACGCATGGTGTTGATTCGCGGTCCCGCGATGATGTCGAGCAGCGCGTCGGCGAACCAGTTCGGGGTGAGTCCTTCCTCGAACGCGTGCGAGGCATCGAGCCATCCGACGTTGATCCGGTCGTATCCGGGCTGGAACTGAAGCCATCCCCAGTCCATCTCGATGATGTCGACGTCGCTGCAGCTGTAAACGCTCAAGTCCTCGAAGTAGGCCACCTGGCGTTCGTACCAGAGCAGCCGGAGGCTGCTCTCACCGGCGGGGCGGCGGGCGTCCGTCCGCGCCGCTCAGTGCCAGCCAAGCCACCTGACGTCGCACTGATATGCGCGAGCGGTGAGCGGAGTCGACGAATCAAGCGGGCTGTATGTCGAGTAGCTCGGGTGACGGGAACTTCGGGTCGCCGGCCAAGGCGGGGCCGAGCCATACCTGCTGTTGAGCCACGGTCAGGTTCCCCGACGGGGGCACCACCCGGACGAGCTGCACCGGCTAAGAACGGCCGGCGGACACGGTCACCGATCCGGAGTCGATCTTGACGGCGGGCGGTTTCCTGGGGGCCGGTGGTGCGGTGGGCAGCAGCCTGGCTGGCAGGCGCAGCGGCAGAGCATCCGCCCGACCACGTGCGGGAGTGCGGGTGGACGAGCCGTTCATGCGCCTGGTAACGACACCGTGCGGTCGTCGACTGACAGATGATGTTCGTGAGCACCTCCCGCCGGGATCTGACCCGTTGACTGACTGACTTCGGGTCCTCAACAGGATCCTCGACGAGGCGGAGCGCAAGCCCGGCGGCGGCGTCATGATCCACCTGCCAAGATTTCCGAACGGCATGGCCCGCAGTTGCCGGCGGGGGATCCCCGGTGTCGAGGGCAGTGCGCAATGGGGTTAATGGGCGGCGCGGTGCCATGAAACGCGCGCGTGCGCGTACGCGCGCGCGTTTGGTTCTGGACGGTTAAGGACGGTTTATGCGACGTGTACGTCGCCCCGTCCGGTCGTGTACGTCGCCCCGTTCGGACGTGTACGTCACCCCGGTCGGGCACCGGGGCGTCATGTGCGTCACCCCGGTTATCCACAGGCTCAGGCACCTCGGTGGGGCGCCCGGACTGCGGCTCCGCGAGCGGGTCGAGGGCGTCGGGTAGCGGTCTGCGGCGTTCCATGGCGAGGTCCCACACGACGGGTCGGCGGTCGGCCGGGAGGAACGCGGTGTGGCGTTGGTCGCCGCGCCGGATCAGGCCGCGTCGCGCCAACTCGTCAAGGTCGCGTTGTACCGAGCGGACGGACTTGCGGGCGTAGTGGGCGAGCCGGTCTTGTGTGGGGTATGCGGCGCGGCCGTTGGCGTGTGCGTGGTTGGCGAGGCCGATCAGGACGGCGAGGCACTGGGGTGGAACGTCGGGGGCGTGGTTGAGCGCCCAGGCGACCGCTTCGATACTCATGCCCACCCCTGCTCGGTCTCCGCGTCGGCCAAGTCCGCGGCGACGTCAGCGAGAAGTTCGCCGCTGCCGAAGTTGCCGGTGGTGTCAGGGGCGCTCACGGCGTCGCCGTGGGCAGTCCGTGCGGTGCTCTGGGCAGAGAGGGTGTGGGTTAGCTGTCGCAGGATACGGGGGCGATAAGGCACAGGTTCTCCCGTGGCAGTGGGGTGGGGATGATCAGGGCGTGTGTTCCTGTGATGGCCTGCCGCGTAGCGGGAAGTCCGTCTCGCGATGCACGGCCGGTAGGCACGCTGGCGCAGCCGCCGGGCTGTCCGGGGTGAAGGAGGTGAGCGGCGGCAGAGCTGGAGGTGAGCACCACAGTCGGCGTCGGTAACGCTGCGGGCACAGGGTGGCGGCGCGGCGATGTCATTAGCGTTTGCCCCTCGACAGTTGGTGTTGGCGCCGATGGCCGCCACGCAGGCCAGCGGAAGGCGACCGGGTGCATTGACGCTCGACTCTCCACAAAGATCAAGTCGTCGCCGCCGAGGACAGCCGAGACACGTGCCGTGCCGCGCCCTGCTTCGGGCCCCACCACCACGGCGGATTTGAGGGCTGCTCTGTCAGGTCGATGTTGGTCATGGCGTCGGGGTCCCCGACTCCGGGGTGGGCGAGTGTGGTGTGGGTGGGGCCACCGGTGAGGCGGTGGCTGGCCCCGGTGGTGTCGCCGGCTCGGTGTCGGCTGCCAGACTCGCGGCCACTTGTTGGTGCGAGCCTGGTGCGGATGCTGCGGCCTGCTCGGCTTTGAGGATCTTCAGCAACTCCGAGGCCCTGGTGTTGGACACGGTGTGTCCGGCGGCGCGCAGCGCGGCGGCCAGCGCGGCACGGGTCAGTGGCTGCCCATGGGTGGTAAGCCGTTCGTGGACGCGCCGTGCCGCTGGCAGCAGCTCATTGAGGCCGGCCGGGTTGTTGGGTGACGGACTGCGGCGCGGTGGTCTGCGCCGGCGGCCCGGTCTCCCGGACTGGTGGGGGTCCGGTCCGCCGGGACGGCCGCCATCGGATTGGTGGACCGTCCGCGTCGGGACGGCCGGGTCCACCGCGCGTGCGCCGGACCGGATGCCTTCTTCCGGTCCGCCGTCTGGTGAAGCGCTGGTGGTGGACGGGCTCACCGGGTGGACGGTGGACGGTGCGGCAGTGGTCCGGTCGGTCCCGGGCGCCGTACTGGCATAGCCGAGGGCGACCTTGACCATGACAAGGAAACCGAGCGCCGGCACCGCCGCAGCGATCCAGCCGATCGGGGACGGCTCGGCCTCGACGACCTGCGCGGCCAGAGACAGCGTGACCGCGCAGGCCAGCACGGTCGCGGGGAACACAGTCGAGGTGTGGGCGCGTTTGCGGCGGCGCAGCTCCAGGCCGGAGGCGATGGACATCAACTCCAGCACGACCGCGTCAGCCCAGGCCAGCCAGCCGGGTTGGCCATGGGCGGCGGCGACGTTGTGGACGTGGGTGAAGCTGGCCGCACCAGCCGCCCCACCGATGGCCAGCATGATCACGATTTGGACGCCACCTTCGACTCGACTCGAGCGCGGACCACGGCCCGGATCAGATACCGGTGGCGTAGCGGACCACCTCCCCGGGCGGGACCGCGGGGAAGGCTCCGCCAGCCAAGCTGGATTCGGTAGTGAGGAGGCCGGTCCGGGAGTCCCCGTCGCGGACCGCGACGAACGCGGACCAGCGACCGGTGGTGGACCGGCCGCAGAAGGTGCGGGACCATACCTCCGTCCCGCCGCTGACGGAACGGTCCGCCGCTCTCACCGCGCTGTCAGCCGCCGCGGGCCAAACACTCAGAGAGCAGCGGGAGCGGCCGGACATTGCTGTCCTGCACGTAGGCGAGGTATCATCTGCGGCCACATGGCCGCTACCTGCCATCACGCCGCCTCGCCCGGGTGGTCCTGGCCATTGACGACGTAGGCAGCCAGATCGGCCAGGCGCCACCACTGCCCTCCTCCACCGGGTGGGCCCCAGACCGCCTCAGCGGGACACAGTCCCGCCGACACGGCTTGGTCGCGGGCACCGGTGGCTACGGGAATCCGCGGTGGCGTGTCGGCGAGCAGGCGGCGCAGGTTCCGCTCGCGGGCAGCGGAGTGCAGCCAGAACAGCACCGGCCACGCCCGCCCGATCGTGGCGAACAGCTCCCGGTAGCCGGCCAGCTTGCCGCCCAGGACCGACAGCTGCTCGCCGCCGGTGTCGTACTCGACGAAGAACGGCACGGTGACGCCGTTTTCCGCCCACAGGCCGTAGCCGTCCGGGCGTACCCGCGGCTGGTAGCCCCGCACCAGACCCGGATCATCCGGCCCGGTGAACGTGCCGGCCCGCTGGCACACCGCCTCCGGCAACCATTCGCTGAGCTCGGCGTCGGGATGGGTGCGGGCATAGCCCGCGAGGTCGGTGAAAAAGCCGTTCACCCCGAGCCGGTGAGCCAGCGTACGGCTGGATGTCCACCGCCGCCGCTCGGCACGGGCGTGGTCGCGGCGAGGTGGGCGCTCGTCGCGGGCGGCGGCGACAACCTCGGCACCGAGCTGGTCGATGACGTAGTGGTACGGGTACGAGCCGCCGTCGGCGCGCTGCGGCCGGAACCGGGCCACCAGCCGCAGCCGGTACAGCGTGCGCAGCCGACGCTGGCAGAAGTCCAGCGACGGGAACAACGCGCGGGCGATCTGGAACGAGGTCAGCACCCCGTGGTCGTACAGCCAGCCCAGCAGCACCCGATCGCGGTCGGTCAGCTGCGACTGGACCCGCAGAACCGGATCATCCACCAGCCACCACCTCCCTCCGAGCAGATGCCGCCGCCCAGGGGGAGAGACCCGAGACCAGGCAGGGTCTGTCGCAGGACAAGCCGCCAGCTCTGACGGACGGGCTGAGCTGCGGTGTGAGAGGAACCAGGGGGTCCGTTCGAGGGTCCGGCTGAAGACTGACCCCAACGGGGACGTCAAGCCCGACCCCGCAACGGAGGTCAAGCCGGAAGCTGTCACCGCCAGCGACCCTGGCGGCGGAGAAATCTGTAGAGAACAAGGAAACTCCTCTGTCGTATTGAAAAGTGGTCAGCGCCGCCGGTGTGGCACCGACGGCGGTATGCCGCGCTGACTGCCGGAACCGACTGGGACCAGCGGTCGAACCAGGGAACGGCCGGCAGGTTTCGAAGGGTGGGCAGGCGCGATCGGCTCTGGAGAGGCCGAGCAAGGCACCGGCATGCCTGCGAGCCGGTCACGCGGATGTGTTCAGCACCCTCCGCGGCATGCGCGGCCACATGCGCGAGGTATTCGAACCTCGGCCCTGCAAGCTGGCGGTGTCATCCCGGGGCCGGCGCTCAGGCCCAGCAACGGCACGGGATAGGGCCACGGCCACGCTCCCGACCGCCGAGACATACTGCGGCACGGCGACGGGGCTCACGCCGGAAGAAGATCCTTCATCGTGGTCCTCCTGTCGTCTCGCTGGTTCTCTGACAACGAGTCCGCCCAGGCCAGGCCACAACGACAGCGGGCGCTCCATGGAGCGCCCGCGCATCGACCGATATGGCCCGGCGAACGAGACCGCCGCACGGGGAACGTGTATCCAGTACCGCTCAACCAAGCGCTGATGTCAACGGCATTCGGTTGCATCGATTGAGGCGGTGACGTGGCACCGCGCGTTGACGGCAACGAATCATGAGCCGATGTGGCACTCGTACACGGCGCGGTGCTTTCCAGGCCCCTTGTAGTTGGAGATCACGGACACGCCGTCCACCAGCCGGTCGCCTTCTACGTTGACAAAACCGAGCGCCAGCCAGGCGGCGTGCGCAGCCCGGTTGGCGGGTTCAAGGGTGAGGTAAAGACGTTGGCAGCCCCAGCGCGAGCCCTGCCATCGAACTTCGTCCACCAACGCTCCGGTTACCCCCGACGCCGGTGGTCGGGGGTGTGTCATCACGTCCTGCAGATCGATCTTGGCCGGGTCGTCCTGGCTCCGGAATGCGATCACGCAGCCGACAATTTCGCCGTCCAAGACCCCGATGGGGCAGGTCGTGGAGAACAGCTTCGCGTACAATCAGTAGTTGGATGATCCGCGCAGCTTGATGTGCGGCTCGCCGAGAGCCAGCAGGCTCTCCACGTCGGGGATCCGGTCGATGGTGAGCGGAGCAAGCAACATTAGCGGCTCCCTCGGGTCGTAGCACGGGGCGGTGCTGCTCTTTCCGAGTCGCCGTGTTCGGGGCTATCGGTAGGGACGGCGTCCGCGGCCACGAGGTTTCCTTGCCGTCAGTCGCTACGCACGGTGAGGCCCAGGGCGTCGACGACCAGCTGGCTGAGATCGGAAAGTTGGTCCTCGCCGAGGGTGACGCCATGTAGGTTTTCAAGTGGCGTCTTGAGCCCTTGCAGGCGGCTGCCCCGCAGGTCTGCGCCGTCGAGTTGACACGAGTCCAGTTCCATGCCAGCGAGGTGGCATGACCGAAAAGCTATGCCAGGTAGCCGGCAGAAGGACCAGGTGGCGTTGGTGAGGGTGCAGTCGGTGAAGGCGACCGACCCGGCGGCGGTGATGCGCTGCAAGGTGGCGTAGTCGAAGCGGCAGTTGTCGAACAGGACGTCTTTGAGGCGGACGTCGGTGAGTCTGATGCCGGTGAACCGTGAGCCGGTGACGGCGCTCCGTTCAATCGTGGTGCCGGTGAGGGTTGCGCCGGAGAGGTCGGTGCCGGTGATCTCGCAGCCGTAGAGCGCTCCGGCTTCCCAGGTGCTCTCGCTGAGGTCTGCACCGGTGATTCGGCTGCTGCGGACGCTGCATTCCTCGAACTGTGTGCCGCGCCAGGACGCGCCCTCGACGAGGGCCTCGACGAGACTGTCCGTTGGGTCGGTCACGCTGTCGAGGTCGTCCGGGTCGAGGTCCGGCAGCAGGATCGTCATGTCGCCGACTGTGGTGTTAGATTAGCCAGAGCACAGGAGTCAATTCACCGCATGGCGGGCCAGTGCGAGGCTCGCCATTGACTACGAATGGAACAACGCGAGGATCAATGGGCAACTCCTCGAACGCCGCCTGATCAAGGTACACGCCGTCTAGGCAGTGTCTCGAAGTGCGTGTAGCCACTCGTTGATCACGGTGACGTGGATGGTGGCTTCGTAGCGGACGGCCAGCTTTTCGTATCGGGTGGCCAGCCCTCGGTGGCGTTTGAGTCGGTTGATGCCGCACTCGACGGCGTGTCGCTGTCGGTAGATCTCGGGGTCCGAAGGCAGGTGGCCGGCCGCCGGCGGAGCCCTTGGCCCGCCGGTGGGCGTCCTGGTCGGCCTTGCTCGGGATGCACGCTTGGATCCCGCGGCGGCGTAGGTAGGTCCGGTTGGCGCGGGAGGTGTAGGCCCGGTCGGCGATGACCCGGTCGGGTCGCACGCGAGGACGACCGACACCGAGTCGGGGCACGCGGATGCCGACCAGCACGGCGGCGAATTGCGGGCTGTCACCGCGATGCCCGGCGGTCAGCAGCACCGACAGCGGCTTGCCGCCCTGCTCGCAGGCCAGGTGCAGCTTGGTGGTCCACCCGCCACGGGACCGGCCGAGAGCATGGTCGCCCGGCTCGGCACGGGCACCGCCGGGTGGCTCGATCTGTTCGTGCGGGCGCCGACGTGCGCCCGCGGCGTGCTGATGGGCTCGAGCGATGGTGGAATCGACGCTGACATCCCAGGTGATCAAACCGGCCGCGTCGGCGCGGGCCTGCAGCTCGGTGACGATCTGCTGCCAGACCCGGCCCGCTGCCAGCGTCGAAACAGCGCGTAGATCGCCTGCCAGGAGCCGTAGCAGGCCGGCACGTCCCGCCACGGCGCACCGACGCGCACCCGCCACCGGATGCCGTCAATGAGCTGTCGCTTGCTCCACCGCGACGGTCGGCCCGGCCGCTTACCCACAGGCAGCAGCGACTCCAACACCCTCCACTGGGCGTCAGTCAGGTCGTGCCGCCTCGTCACCGCTATGGTGGCCACGAGGTCTCCGGTATTCAGGGTCTTCTTGGTCGATGAACCCTCTACCGGAGGCGGCGCAGCACCATCAGCAAGCCCACCCTGGTGACGCTACGGCTGAGCCGTAATTAGATCCACCGAGTCCCTTCGATCGGGACATCGGCACGGCTGCCGTCAGTGTGCTTCCAAGACGAAGAAGATAAAGCAGATGAAGGCTGTTCGGTCGCCGAGGTCGGGCGGGAGGAGTTCGCGTGGGGTGTCGGGTGAGAAGGGAGGCTCACTGATGACCGCGATGCGGAAGCCGGCCTCGGTGAACGCGTCCGCCATGGCGTGTAAGGGTCGGTGCCAGAAGGTCAGCACGGCGCGCTCGTCGCCGAAGATGTACTCGTCCGAGTACTGCGTGACGGAGAAGTAGTCGGCTTTGGGGTCACTCGCTTCGAGGACGCGGGGGTGGTTGACCGACAGGAGGAGGCGACCACCGGGCTTCAGCACGCGCCGCAGCTCGGACAGTGGTGCTTTCCAGTCTTGCAGGTAGTGCAGCACGAGCGAGACGACGACATCATCGAACGCGCCGTCGGCGAACGGTAGCGGCTGGCTGATGTCGGCTACCCGCAGGTCGGCGTCCTCACCCAGCCTCTTTCGTGCCAGTTCGATCATGGCGGGGCTGGAATCGAACCCGGTCACGACGGCGCCCCTCGCACGGAGGGCTTCGGACAGGGGCCCGGAGCCGCAGCCAGCGTCGAGGATTCGACGGCCGTGGACATCGCCGGCGAGCTTGAGCATTGCCGGTCGCTCGTAGTGGGCGTTGAAGAGGCCTGACTCGTTCTCTCTTGAGTAGCTTTGGGCGAAGCCGTCGTAGTAGTCGGCCCTCATCACGTCCTCGCCTCTCTGGGTGCTTGCCGAGCAAGAGAACCGGTCGATGGTGGCACAATCCCCTTCCCTGCGCTGCCCCTGCCGCGACGTGAACCGGCGTACCGCGCCGGCACGGCTCGAACGACACTCCCGCAAGATCCCAACGGCCCGCGCTGGCGTACGCCACCGACAGCTACCGCATCACTTTCACTGAGCCGGCATCAGATTCACCCAAGCCGAGACGTCAACTTCACTGCACCACATCAGATGCGCTGCGCCAGGACACCGACTTGAGACACTGCCTAGGTGCGGCTTGGCCGGCATGGCCTCGTGAACCCTTGCCAGCACAGCCAGGTCACTTGGGCTCGCGACGCGTAATGTCACGATGACCGTGTCGACGTCGCTGGCGTGGGGCACCCAGGCTCCGAGCGCCGCCGAGCCCACCACGTAGAGCTTCTCGACGAAGCCCGGCAGTGCCTCGTCCACCGCTCGGAGGTACGCGCCCGTCAGGTCCTTGATCACGGAGCACTGTATCGACGCGCGGAGCTGCCTCGAGCCCTCTCATCGCCGCAACCCGGGCGCTTGCACCGTGACGGGTCGTGCGTCATGGCTCGTGATGACGTCTCACCGGGTTCGACGCGACGATGTCCAGTCCTGCTGTTGCAGCCGTTCGATGCCGTCCAGCAGCAGGTCCAGCGCGAACTCGAACTCGAACTGGTCGTCGCAGCCCTGCCCCACGACCGACGCGTCGTCGTGGGACGCCGCCAGGGAAATCTCCGCGAGGTGCGGGAACCGGGCCGCGATCTCCGGCGGTAGGGCCGCCGGCGGGTCGGGGTTGGTCGTGCCGGACCGGCCGGCGCTCCGGGAGGCGTCGAACAGTTCCTGGCTGAACCCCAGGATCCTGCTGCCCATTGCGTGCATCACGTGGTGGGTGAGGTCGGCGGAGAACCCGCCGGCCCGGAACGCCTCGATCATCGAGTCGAGGTAGGCGAGGATGGCCGGCGTCGCCATGTTCCGCGACTCGATGGCGAGCGGCGCCCAGGGATGGCGACGCAGCGCCTGCCGCGCCGAGAGGATGCGGCTGCGGACCGCGTGCTTCCAATCGACACCGGGCACCGGCGGGTCGATCTCGCCGACGACCATGTCGATCATGCCGTCGAGCAGTTTGTCCTTGTTGGCCACGTGCTTGTAGAGGGCCATCGGCACGACACCCAGATCCTGGGCGAGGTTGCGCATGCTGAGGGACTCGATCCCGGCCTCGTCGGCGAGCGCGACGGCGGCGCGCAGGATCCGGTCCCTGCTCAGCGGCGCCCGGCGCAGCGTCTCAGCCTGCTCAGCCATCTCGGTCCTCGTCTTCGGCAGCGGTTGAAACCATAACCGCCTTGACGGGTGTACGGCGTACACCTACCGTGAGGTGTACGCCGTACACCTTTGAGGGAGGGGAAGATGAAAGCGATCGTCCAGGACCGGTACGGTCCGCCGGAGACGCTCAAGCTCGCCGACGTCGACGCGCCGGTGCCCGCCGCCGACGAGGTGCTCGTGCGGGTCGAGGCCGCCGCGCTCAACGCGTACGACTGGCATGCCATGCGTGGCGATCCCCGGATGGCGCGGTTGGCCATGGGCCGGTCGCGGCCCCGCGCGCGCATCCGCGGCCGCGACTTCGCCGGCCGGGTCGAAGCCGTTGGCGCCCATGTCCGACAGGTACGCCCGGGGGACGCCGTCTTCGGCGACCTCGGCGACGCCAACGGCGCGTTCGCCGAGTACGTGTGCGTGCCCGCGACTCTGGTCGCGCCGAAGCCGGCGAACCTGACGCCGCAGCAGGCGGCCGCCCTGCCACTGGCCGGTGTCACCGCGCTGATGGGGCTCTGCGACGTCGGGCAGGTCGAGCCCGGCCACCGCGTCCTGATCAACGGCGCCTCCGGCGGCGTCGGCACCCTGGCCGTCCAACTGGCAAAGGCGTTCGGCGCGACCGTGACCGGGGTGTGCAGCACCCGCAACACCGACCTGGTCCGCTCCCTCGGCGCCGACCACGTCGCCGACTACACCCGCGAGGACTTCACCCGCGACGCCCGCCGCCACGATGTCGTGTTCGACCTGGTCGGCAACCGCTCCCTCACCGCGCTCCGGCGGGCGCTGACCCCGACCGGGACGTTGGTGCTCTCCGGCGGCGGCGTGTACCGCGGCGGCAGTCTCGTCGGACCGGTCTGGCTCCTCGCGCGCGGGCGGCTCATGGCACCCTTCGTCCGGCACCGCATCGTCACACTCACCACGGCACCCAGCCGCCACCACCTCGACACGCTCCGCGCCCACGCCGAGGCCGGCCACCTCACCCCCGTCATCGACCGGACCTACCCGCTCCACGAGGTGCCGCAAGCCGTCCGGTACCTCGAAGGCGAACACGCCCGGGCGAAAGTCGTCATCACCCTCTGACGCGACGGGGCTGGCGAGGTGGTGGTCGACAAACCCCGACCACCGGGTACACGCGCCGCACGGCCGCCGCGGCGGTCAGGGTGAGCGCGTCCGGCCGCAGCAGCGGCTGCCAGGTGAGCAGGAGCGTCAGTGTGCCCCGTCGGCCGTGACCCACCGACCGTTTCTGTCGGCGGTCCGTCGGACGCCGGGGCGGAGCCCGGTGCCTGTGCGACGATCGACGGGCGTCATCTCGACCGGTCCGTCCTGCGCGGCCGCGTACGCTCAGGCCGCTCGGCAGGTGCGTGCGCGTGCGCCTCTCGTACCTCTTGGAGAGCACGATGCCCCTCTCCCCGACCAGGGTCTTCGCCGCGTTGAACGCCGTGCGACCACCCGCCCGGCAGTCTCCGATCATGCAGAGGGCTGTCGTGGTCGGCGGCAGCGTCGCCGGGTTGCTCGCCGCCCGGGCGTTGTCCGACCACGCGGAGAGCGTCGTCGTCATCGACCGCGACGACCTGCATCTGACCGGCGGCCGGCGGGGCGTGCCACAGGGGACGCAGTTGCACGCACTGCTGCCCGGTGGCTTTCTCCAACTCGAACGCCTCTTTCCCGGCTTCCGGGAACAAGCGCTGGCCCAGGGGGCGATCGAGGCTCCCCCCGTAACCAGACGGGCGTACCTCGACGGCCGGCTGAAGGTTGTCGTACCCGACGACGCGGACAGCCTGGCGGGCACCCGACCGCTGCTGGAGGGGCTGATCCGTCAGCAGGTGCTCCGGCTGCCCAACGTCAAGACGGTCGTCGCCCGCGCCACGGGTCTCGTGCTCGACGGTGGCGCGGCCACCGGCGTCCGCTGCGACGTCGGCGGAATGCCCGGCGTCGAGAGCGGTGACTTCGTGGTGGACGCCATGGGGCGTTCGAGCAGGCTGTCCGAGTGGCTGGAGCATGCCGGCTGGGACCGCCCCGTCACGCGGCGGATGACCGTGAACCTGAACTACGCGACGGCCCTGTTCCGACGCCGGGAGACACATCCCGACCTCACCGTCGTCATGGCACTGCACAGTCCGGGGACGTCGCCGGACGTGGCCGGTGCCGCGGTCTTCGCCGTCGAGGACGGCCGGTGGATGGCGATGATGGCCGGGTACGGCGACAACCGGCCGGGGAGTAGCCGCGAGGACTTCGTGCGGCGGCTGCGAGACCAGTTCCCACCGGAGTTCGGTGCCGTCGCCGGGAACGAGATGCTCGGCGACGTCGCGACCTACCGCCATGCCGACAGCCGGCGGCGGGACTTCCACGCGCTCAAGCGGTTCCCGAGCCGGCTGGTGAGCGTCGGCGACGCCGTCGCGTCGTTCAACCCGGTGTACGGGCAGGGGATGACGGCGGCGGCCCTGCACGCTGCCTGCCTGTCGGCGTACCTGCGGTCTCGGCCGGATCTGGGCCTGCCCGCGCGCCGGTTCTTCGACTGGCAGAAGATCGTGGTCGATGCCGCGTGGTCGACGTCCACGTCGGCTGACCTGGCCCTTCCGCACGTCGACGGGCCCTACCCGCGCGGGTACCGGTTCTCCAGCCGGATCAGCCGGCAGATCGTCGCGGCGACCGTCACGGACGTGGCTGTCGCGCGGCGGTTCAACGAGGTCGTCTCCATGCGTGCGCATCCGAGGTCGCTGGTCACGCCCGGCCTGGTGCTGGCCGCCCTGCGCGCCAACCGTCGGGCACCGTGAGCCGGTCCCATTGATCATCATTTGGCGCGCCTGAGTCGCGTTCTCCCGGATTTCGAGACAGCACCGGAGCTCTTACGCGGTGCTCACCAGCTGATGCTGGCCGCCACCGGAAGATGGTCGCCGCCGGTGGCCGGCAGCACCCAGGATCTCTCCGGCTGCACGCCGCGGACCAGGATGTGGTCGATCCGCACTACCGGGAACGTCGCCGGCCAGGTGAAGCCGAAGCCTTTCCCGGCCTCGCTCTGCGCCGAGCGCAACTGCGAGGTGATGCCGGCGAACGCGCGGTCGTCCATGGTGCCGTTCAGGTCGCCGAGCAGCACCACCCGCTCGTTCCGCTCGGCGGCGATGGCCTCGCCCAGGGCCTGCGCGTTCCGGTTCCGATGGGTCGTCCAGAAGCCCACCCTGGGATACAGCCGTACGGACCCCAGGTGGGCCACGTACACCGCCAGCGGCCCCTGGTCAGTGGCCACCGTGGCGCGCAGCGCCCGGTTGTAGGCCATTTTGACGTCGACCGGCTTGGTGGCCGCCAGCGGCCCGGCGTCCGTCTGGATGTCGACCGGCTGAGTGTCCGACAGCGGCAGCCTGCTCCACAGCCCGACCGTGCCCTGCACCGTGTGGTACGGGTACGCCTGCGCCAGTTCCCTCTCGTACGTGCCCGTGGCCTGCGGGGTCAGCTCCACCAGGGCCAGCACGTCCGCGCCGGAGGCGGCCAGGTCGCGGGCGGTGCCCGCCGGGTCGGGGTTGTCGGCGTTGACGTTCTGCTGGGCCAGGGTGAGGTCTCCGCCCGGGCGGGACTTGTCACCAAGCAGCCCGCCGAAGAGGTTCAGCCACGCCACGGCCGGCAGCAGCAGCGCGGCCACCGCGGAGGCGGAACGACGCCACAGCGCCCCGATCAGCAGTACGGGGATGAAGAGGCCGAGCCACGGCAGGAAGGTCTCCACCAGGCTGCCGAGGCCCCCGCGGTTCGTGATCTGCGCGTGCCGCAGCAGGATCAGGCCGAGCAACAGCGCCAGCGCCGCGAGCACCGGACCGCGCCTCCAGGGGCTCGGGCGGGAGGCGGCGCGTATCACCCGGCGGATGCGGGCGCGCCAGGCCCCGGCGCCGGTGTCCCGGCGGCCGGCGTCGCCCTGCCCCGTCCCCGCCGTGTTCACCTGCGTCATCGTCGGCCTCGCTCACCGTCCGTCACTGCGCATCCTATTGTGATCAACGGGTTGTCCGGGTGAGCTCTTCGATCCTGGTCCACCGAGGGGCGCAGGCGGAGGACGGCGAGGTCGCTCTGCGGGGGGTCTTGTCGTAGCGGGTTCGATGCCTCGCCGGGCCACGTGCTTGTTGATCAGCCGCTCCTCGGCGCCGCGAGTTGTGTGTGGTGGTGCCGCGCGGCCCCGATATCGGATGTCCGTCAGAGCGCGTCAGGCCCACGCCTCGGCACCGTGAACTGGACCGGTCGGCGTGGTCACCGCCAAGGTCGTCAATCCCCGGGGTTGGCGAAGTGCCGCTGCTTGCGAGCCAACACCGCCTCGGATACACATGAGCAGCGCGAAGGAGCGCGCCGAAACGACGACCAATGGGATCCGCCGACATCGATGGAGGCACGTCCATGGCGTTGACCCCGGAGGCTGGCGGCGGTTGCGACGAGTCGTCGACGCCATCCCCACCGAGCCAATCCGCGAGGCCGGTGAATTCAGACGTCGAATGGGACAGCTTCGACCCCCTGGCATATGTCCGGCACAACTACGCGGTCCTGCGTGCCGACGATCGTGAAATCCTCCGCCGTACCAGGGATTTCTTTGCCGAGGCGAAGCTCTCCGACGCGCACTGTGTCGACGTGGGGTCGGGGGCGAACCTCTACCCGGCGCTGGCGCTCCTGCCGTTTGCCCGCACGATCGACCTGTGTGACTGGTCGGCGTCGAATGTCAGCTGGCTGCGTACGCAGGTCGACAGCTACGACGAGCTCTGGGACCCGTACTGGCAGGTGTGCGCGGAGCACCCGGCGTACTCGACGCTGACTGATCCGCGGGGCCGCCTGGCGCGGGTCGGCCGAGTGATGCGGACCAGTGTCTTCGATGTGCCGAGGCATGCCTGGGACGCGGGCACGATGTTCTTCGTGGCCTGTTCCATATCGGCGGATCGCGCGGAAGCCGAGCACGCGATCGGCCGCTTCCTCGACGCGCTGCGGCCCAGCTCACCCTTTGCCGTGGCGGTCATGCTCGACTCCCGCGGCTACAGCGTCGGCCAGCGCGTCTTCCCCGCCGTGGCGCTGCAACGCGCCGAGGTGGTGGCGAGCATCGCGGCCGGCGCGTACGACCTGGACGTCCACGAGGTGCGGCTCACGCCCACGCTGCGCGACGGCTACCTGAGCATGCTGCTGACCACCGGCCGAAGCCGCGGTGGTGCGGGACCGTACGCGTGACGGCTGATACTCCAGCCGCGACCGCGCCCGACAGGTGGGCCGGGCCGCCGACACGCGGCCATCGAAGCTGTTCAAGTGGCACTCGACGGGCCCGCTACCATGTTGTTGCACGTCATTGTGGACCACCGTAGATCATCCTGTGAACGGCACCACCAGCAGTTTCGAGGCGACGACTACAGCAGACGGCGGTGAATCGTGCGGATACAGCCACGCCAGGAAATCCTCGACATCTGGCGGGCCACGGTGCGTAGTTGCTGGCAGAACGGTGAATGGCGCTGGGGTGGTCGAAGCGGCAGCAACTCGATCAGCGATGCCGAGCAGCTACTGACCCTGCTGCTCCCGGCGGCCAGGGTCCCCGTGCTGTCACTCGACGACCCGGATCGCGCCGACGAAGAGGTGATCGAGGCGCTCAGCCCGCTCGGCGGCGCGATCGAGATTCCCCGCCGGCTGGTCAGCGTGATCAGCGACTACTTCACGCGGTACACCGACGAGACCGGCACCCCGATCTTCAGCGGCGGAAGCTACCTCACCCCGCTCGATGACGGCCCGGAGCTCACCGAGGAGCAACGCTCCCTGGACATCGTCGACTCGTTCGCGGTGTCGGTCACGCTCACCCTGGCGACGATCGGTTTCGTCAAGGTCTACCGGGGCACCACGAAGCGGCGCGACCTGCTGGCGCAGCTGGACGCCCTGGACGCGATGGCCAGCGCGCGGCTCACCGCGGCCATGGTCGGCCTGCTCCGCAGCTTCAGCACCTTCGTCTTCACCGCCACCGACGAGTACGGCGTCCGGCTGTGCGACATGATCAACCAGGACGAGCTGCCGCGCCGCGAACTCGTGGCCGCGCTGCGCGAACAGCTGCGCGAAACCATGGCCAGCCTGCGCAACGTGGTCATCGGGTCGGGCCGGGTGACCGAGGACCTGGACAACAGCGAGATGCTGTTCGAGTGCGGCTGGTCGTGGGGGATCATCGCCGGCGCCGAGGAGGTCCCGACCACCGAGCCGACCGGCCTGCAACGCGAGGGCTCGGCGGAGAACGCCCCCTACCTCTACTTCACGGTCATCGCCATGGACGCCATCGAGGACCTCAACTCCGAGCGCACCCGCCTGCTCGGGTTGCTCAACGAGGAGCAGCAGCGGCTGTCCCGCGCACTGCAGCTGCGCTGGGAGCTGACCCGGACCTACTGGGCGACGGTGGCCACCTTCGACAACCGGCGGCGGTGGCCCATCGAGGACATCCCCTGGCGGACGACCGACGGCGACCGGACCGACTACTACACCCTGCAGGCCACGTCGCTGGCGGTGAAGGGCCTGATCGCTGGCGGGCGCGGCGCCGACGAGGAGCTCGGTCGGATCGCCTCGGTGCTGGTCGAGCTGGCGCAGCGGGCGCGGATCACCCGACGTGCCTCGCCCGACGAGCCGGCGCTGCTCCTGCACGCGCCAGGCAAGCGGGTGACCCTGAACGACGACACGTCGAAGCCGATCATGACGTGGAACGTGAACGAGTACTCCACGGTGCTGCTCCAGCGGGCGGCCACCGTCGCCGGCCTGCTGAGCAACGCCCGGCGCCGCAGCGAACTGCTCGAGCTGGCGGACGAGGTGTGGGATCACCTGTTGCTGCGACGTATCCCCGACGGTCAGCACCGAGGGCTGTGGGACCACGCCGCCGGCGCCTACCCCGGGCTGGCGCCGAAGCCGGACGCGCCCTCCTGGTACCTGACCCAGCGGGTGGTGGAGGCGCTGGTCACCGCCGGTCAGCTGCTCTGGGAGCGGCCGTTCCCGCGGGCTGGCCGCCTCGCCGCGTACGCGCAGGATCTCATCGACGAGGCCGAGTACCTGTTCGACCGGGAGCTGATGCGCGGCACCTTCGCCGGCGAGGCGATGCAGCGCAGCATGCGCAGCATCCGGGCCAGCCTGCGCCGGGCACAGCTGCTGGTGGACGAACGCCCCGGCACGGCGGCCGCCCTGGCGAACGCCCTGCTGCTGCTGCTCAACGACGTCGCGACCGGGCAGCAGAAAGCCAGCGAGGGGATCTGATGCTGGTCTTCGTCACGTCGCACAAGGGCGGTACCGGGCGCTCGGTGACCGCAGCGAACATCGCCTACCGCAGCGCGTTGTCCGGCCGCCCCACCTGCTACCTGGACTACGACTTCGGCTCGCCGACGGCCGGCATCACGTTCCAGATCCCGCAGGCCGTCAACGGAGTGGAGGGCACCGGGCCCAACGGCGGTGGCCTGCACCGCTATCTGCGCGGGGAGATCCCGTCTCCGGAGCAGCTGGACGTGTGGGGCACGTCGGAGCGGGCCAGCCTGCGCCAGCGGCCCATCGGGTCCGGTCCGCTGGTTCTCCTGCCCGGGCAGCGCAACGGCAGCGAGTTCGGGTTCACCAACGACATCGCCAAGCGCTGCGCCGAACTCTTCCTCCGCCTGGAGGAGGAGTTCGACCTGACCCTGGTCGACCTCAGCGCCGGCCGGTCGTACGCCAGCCAGATCGCGCTGGCAGCCACCGCGATCGCGACCCTTCGCAAGGTGACCGTGCGCTGGTTGGTCTTCCACCGGTGGACTCCCCAGCACGTCACCGCGGCTGCGGATCTGGCCTTCGAGGCGGGCGGGATCGTGGCTATGGGCAAGGAGTACGGTCACGAGCCGGAGCGGCTGCGCGAGTCGCTGCGATTCATCCGCACGGCGGTGATCGACTCACGCGGCCCCGAGGTCGGCCACCTCGACCTCGCGCAGCAGGCATTCCTGCGCAAGTGCGACGCGGAGCTGTCGGAGCTGGCCCGACGGCGGGGCGTCGGGCGCACCACGCTGTTCGGCGCGGTGCCACTGGATCCCCTGTTGCAGTGGCGGGAGCAGCTCATCTCGGACCACGACGTGCAAAGCAAGATCGCGAACGTCAAGACCGTGGACGCCTTCGTGGAACTGACCGAGAAGCTCTTCGACGAGACGGCATGGGAGACCGTGTGATTGGCGTGGATGTCAGGTTCCAGGAGGCAGCTGCGGTGCGACGTACAGAGAGCGTGGCGTACTCGCATCTGTCGGTGGAGTTGGGGCACTTCTACGCGGAGGACTTCGGCGACGGGTGCCAGGAGCTGCGGCGCAAGTTCGAGCGGATCGCGGACTGGTCGGCCGCGATCCCGGCCCTGGCCCGACGCGGGCTGCCCCCGCACCGGCAACCACGGATCAGCACCTGCTTCATGGTGGACGACTACTTCCACCGCTTCGGCACCCCCCGCGAGGTGATCCCGCAGGTGCAGAGCGCCGCGGCGGAGCACGGCCTGGTGCTGGACTACGTGGCCCGGGAGTCCAGCTTCGCGCGGCACGACGGCGTCGAGCTGGCCCAGCTGGTGGTCGACACCCTGGTGGTGGAGCCGCCCCGGCACACCACCGGGAGCCGCCCACCCCTGAGCGAGTCGGGTTGGCTGTCCAACGGCCAGCGGTCGCCCGGGCACGTCGACGCCCCGGCGATGACCCTGCCCCGGCCGTGGTCCCCGCCGGTGCAGTCCGGCGATCCCCAGCACTCCATCTTCGTCGACATCGAGCTGTGGTCCGACGAGCCGAACACCCGGGTGTGGGCATGCGCGCTGCTCGCCTCGGTCTGGCAGTTGACCCGGCTGGGCGTGCTGCGGCACCGCGGTGAGACGATCAGGCAGCCGTGCCGGCTCGCCGGGGAGCTGCCCACCAGCTGGGACGAGCTGCCGGCGATCGTCCAGCTGAACCCGGTCGCCGCGCCGTTCTGCGCGTACCGCACGCTGACCCTGATGGACACCCAGTACCTGCCGGTGGAGCTGGCCGTACGGACCATCCTCGGCCAGGTGGCGGTGCCACCGGCGGTCGCGCAGCAGGTCGCCAAGCGGGCCGGCGGCGAAGGGCTCCAGCTACCCAGCGAACTGGTCGACCGGCTGAGCTACGTGTTCATCGGCGAGTAGGCGGCATCAGCGCCCGCACGGCTGCTTGACCGCCACCCGGTCCGCCAGGTCACGCAGCAGGGCCATGTTGTTGACGCTGATCTGATCCCGGATCCAGTTGACCGACGACTTCCACTGCCGGCTGAACCCGGGCACCTGCTCCAGGCGGTCCCAGATCGGCCGCAACCGCGGGTGGACCCGGGCGCCAGGCAGCCACAGGTGCAGCAGATGCTCCAACACCGGCCGCAGCCGCTCGATGTGCTCCTGCCCGGAGGGCGGTCGGGTGACCGCGGCCTCCACCAGGGAGGAGAGCATGGTCAGCAGCCAGTCGTGCAGCGCGAGGTCTTCGCAGAGGCCAGCCACGGCGGCCGGCACGTCCTGCGGGCCGACCACGAGTTCGACCGTGCGCAGGGTGGGGGAGTCCACGGTGACCACCGCCGAGACGTCCCGGCCCGGCTGCTGGTCGACCTGCGCGGTCCAGCGCAGCCGGGTGCGCGCCGCGCGCAGTGGCGGGTGCCGGTCCAGCAGGTCGGACATCTGCACGCCGTCGAGCACCCGGCCGGTGATCGCCTCCAGGTTCAGCACGTCCGCGTTGTTGCCGCGCAGGAAGCCCGCGGTCAGGTCCGCGGCATCCAGCTTGCCGACCGTCTCGAGGACGCCCGGGTTGGCCAGATAGTGCGACCACGGCCGGCGACGCTCTCCGGCGACGACCTGGATGACCGAGGAAGCCTGCACGATCCGGCCGCCGGTGACGATGGCCCGGGTGACCACCGCACCCACCCCACGCAGCTGGCGGTTCCTGGCGCTGGGTAGCCAACAGTCCACGCCGGTGCGGACGTCGGGCGACACCGCGTAGAGCGAAGGACGTCGGGAGGTCAGCACAACCTCACCCTCGACCAGGCCGAGCACCTCGGAGCTCTGCTCCTGGGCCAGCGCCGTGCTGTGCTGCAGCAGGCTGGTGTGCACCTCACCCACCGTGAGCATGGCTTCCTCCGCATCGCCGGCACGGCTCCGCGGTCGCCCCGCGGAACGCGGTCCCATGGTGATTGACGTACGCCGCCGTGACCCGCACCGACACGGATCCGCGCGGGTTTACCGAAACTCCCCGCAAGGACGGGATCCGGCTCGCCCCGGATCCCTACCTGTCCTGTGCACATCATAAGCCCACTGTCCGCGGGATTCCCATGTACGACGGGGGTGGCGGGCGTCCGCGGGCAGGGACGATTCGACATCGACTGATATTTTCATTGGTGCGGTCGCCAGCCACCCCCTGGAGTTTGCCGTTCATGAAGGTCTACATTTCAGCCACCCAAAAGGACCTGCTGGAATATCGTGCTGCCGTACACGTCGTGGCACGTCGCCTCGAAATCGAGGACGTCGCCATGGAGGCGTACGGCGCCGACATCCGACCACCGCTGGAACGCTGCCTGGCCGACGTGCGCCGGTGCGACCTCTACGTCGGGCTGTTCGCCTGGCGCTACGGATTCCGGCCGCCCGGCCAGGAGTCCTCCATCACCGAACTGGAGTACCGTGAGGCACTCGCGGCCGGAAAGCCCTGCCTGATCTTCCTACTCGCCGAGGAGACACCCTGGCCGGTCGACATGATCGACCGGGACGCCGACTGGCAACAGATCGTCGCGCTGCGCCGGGAACTCAAGGAGCGCCACCTCTGCGCCTTCTTCTCCGGCGTGGACGACCTCGCCGCAAAGGTGACCATGGCGCTGGCCGAGGTGCGCAGCGGCCGATCCCCGACGCGCGAGCCCGCGGACCCGGACACCCACCTGCCGGAAGCCGCGCGCAGCCAGTACTACAAACAGTTGGCCCTCAGATACCAGGCCGTTCCGCTGGACGCGGTCTCGCCACGCCCCACCATCGGATACCTCACGGTCGGGTTACCGAAGATGTTCGTGGAGCCCCGCGTGCACGAGGACACCCGGCCGGAGATGCCACTGGCCTGGTGGCGCTGGGCCAGCTCCACAGCGAGCGGCGACGCCGGCGGGCTGCCCGGGGTGGTCAACCCGGAGGAGGTCGAGCGGCTCTGGGAGGAGTACGCGGCCAAGGACGCGCTGGCACTGTTCGACGTCGTGTGCGATCCGGGCCGGCGAGCGATCGTGCTGCTCGGCGACCCCGGCTCCGGCAAGTCCGCGGCCGCGCGATACCTGGCGCTGGCGCTGGCCGGGGTCTGCGCCGAGCCCCGACTGGCGGCGCTGGACCGGTACCTGCCCGTCCTGATCGAGCTGCGCTCCTACGCCGCGCACTGCGGCGACGGGCGGTGCGACGGCCTGCTGGACTACGTCGGCCACCGCCACCAGCAGGGACTAGCCGGAATAGACCAGGGCGTGCTGGAGGCGTACCTGCGCCAGGGCGGCCAGGCGCTGTTCCTGTTCGACGGCCTGGACGAGGTGTTCGACCCCGCGCAGCGCGAAGAGGTGGCCGCGCAGATCGCCACCTTCGCCAACGAATACCCCGGGGTGCGGACGCTGGTCACCTCGCGGGCGGCCGGCTACCTGCGACACACCTTCGCCAACGCCGGCTTCGACCACTTCACGCTGGAAGACCTCGACGACGAGCGCATCGCCCAGTTCCTCGGCAACTGGTACCGCTACGTGATGCCCACACCGGCGGCCGAGGCGGACCGGCAGCGGCGACAGATCCTCGACGTGGTGAACAGGTCCCGAGCGATGCACGAGATCGCCGGCAACCCCCTGCTGCTGATGCTCATGGCGATCGTCGGCCGGGGCCACCCGCTGCCCCGCAACCGGCACCGCCTCTACGCGCACGTCACCGACGTACTGATCTCCGAGTGGGACGTGACCAAACAGTTGCGGGAAAGCCACGGCGACGTGCCGCAACTGGACCTGCAGGCAAAGCACCGGCTGGTGCGCCACCTGGCGTATTGGATGCAGTTCCGCGAGTCCGGCCCGGCCGGAAACTACATTGAATCCGACGAACTGGCGCGTATCTTCCGGGACCATCTCGTCGCGTTCTACGGTTTCGAGAACGAGCGGGCACTCGCCATGGCCTACTCGATGATCGACAAGTTACGTCAGCGGAGCTTCATCCTGGAACGGTACGGACTGCGACTGTTCGGGTTCGTGCACCGCACGTTCCTGGAGTTCTTCTGCGCCGAGGAGATCGTGGACAGGTTCGAGCACGACCCGGACGCCTGGGGCCTCGACCAACTGCGCGCCCTGTTCCGGGAGCACTGGGCCGACCCCTCCTGGCGGGAGGTGCTCCGGCTGGTCGCCGGTGCCCTGCCCGCCCAGACCGCCAACGACCTGGTCATCCTGCTCGCCACCGAGGCCAACCAACCCTGGCCGCCGCTGAACCTGATCGGCCCACCATGGAACCTGGTGCTGGCCGCGCAGTGCGTGGCGGAGGCGCCACAACCCGCCGACCTGGCCGGCGCGGGCGACGCGGTGCTGTGCCAGGTCGTGCGGCTCATCGAACACGGCATCTCCGTCGACGACCCCAACCTGGTGGAGCTCACCGAGCAGGAGCTGCTGTCCTCGATCCGGGCACTCGGACCGAACTGGCCCGGCCGGGAAACCTTCCTGCACTGGTACCGCCGTCGCGGCGTGCGGACCAGCTGGCGCTCCGGCTCCGCCTTCGCCACCCGCATCGCGGCGGCGCTCTCCACCGCCGAGGAGCAGCTGGAGGAACTGCTGATCCGGGAACTCGGGCAGGGCCGCGAGCGGCAGGCCCACCTCATCCTGGTCGCGGGGCTGGCCGAGACCGCCGGCCGGCTGGACACCACGAGCCGCAGCCGCCGCCGATGCCGCGACCTCCTGCTCGCCCAGGCGCAGGCCGAGGTCTCCACCGCGGTGCGGCAGGCCGCCGTACGAGCCCTGGTCGCGCACTTCGGCGCCGACCCCGACCACCTCGACGTGCTGCGTGACCTTGCCAACTCACCCGACCACGCGGTGCGCGCGCTGGCCGTACAGTCCCTCGGCGGCCGCACCGAGCTGTCCGAGGACGTCCGCCAGGTGCTGGCCAGGGCCACCGAGGACCCCGCCACCGCGGTGCGGCGGGCCGCCGCCGAAGTGCTCACCACGCACCGCGCCGACCTGCCGGACGCCCCCGGGACACTGCAGCGACTGCTGGCCACCGACACCGACCCCGGCGTGGTGCAGTGCGCTCTGAAGGGCTTGCTGGCCCTGCCGGAGCATGCCGAAACCGCCCGCACCCGGGCGTTGCAGCGGGTGACCGGCGACAGCCCGGACGAGGTACGGCGCTGCGTGGTGACCGAGCTGCTGCCCGGGCGGCCCAGCCCGGAGAGCACCGAACTGCTGCTGAAGCTGGCCGGCTCGGACACCTCCGCGCGGCTCCGCGCGGTCGCCGTGCAGCGGCTGGCGCTCGTACCCGACCCGGAGGGGCGCTGCCGGGCCCGGCTGGTCGACCAGATCGAGCAGGACGAGGACGCCTCCGTGCGTGCCGCCGCCGTCACCGCACTGATCGACCGGGACCGCGCCGACGACACCGCGTGGACCGTGGCGGCGCACGCGGCTCGTGCCGACGAGGACGCGACGGTGCGCCTCGCCGCCGTGCGCGCGCTGGCCGAGGCATACCCGGACCACCGCACCGGGGAGCTGTTGCTGGAGAAAGCCGACGGCGACCCGACCGCGAGCGTCCGGCTCGCCGCGATCGACCTGCTCACCGGCCGACCACTACTCGGCCACGCCACTCGTGACCTGCTCATCAGCCGCGCCTCCCAGGAGCGGGACGCGATCGTCCGGTTACGGGTCACCCTCCGCCTCACCCGCCTCGCCGACCCGCCCGACCCCGAGGTGCTGGAGTGCCTCGCCGAGCAGGTCAGCCGCGACCCCGACCCGAACGTGCTGCGCGCGGCCGCCCAGGCGCTCGCCCGCCACGGCGAGACCGACAGCCTCACGGAGACACTGTGCCGGCGAGCCCGCCGAGACAGCTACGTCGGCATCCGGCTGGCCGCCGTGCAGACTCTCTGCGCACACGGCAGTCCTGACGTGGTGACCGACGTGCTGCTGGAATGCGTCGAATCAGACACCGACCCCGCCGTGTTCGACGCGGCGGTGTGCTGCCTCACCGAGCAGGGCACGGCATCCATGACGGTGACCCTGCGGCTCCTGCGCCGCCTGGCAGACCAGGACCCGGCGATCCGCGCCCGCATCGCCGCCGCGCTCGGCGCGCACTTCGGCGCCGACCCCGAGGTCCGGGTCCTGCTGGTGGGGCTCGTCCGCGACGACCCCGACCTCGAGGTCCGGCGCCGCGCCGTGGAACAGCTGGGCGCCACCCTGGCCGGCCAGGTGGGAGTACACGAGCTGCTGCTGCGGCTCGCCGACGACAACGACTGGGAGATCCGGCGCACCGCGCTGCTCGGACTGACCCGCCACTACTCCGGCGACACCCGCACCCGGACCGTGCTCGTGCGGCTCGCCCGCCAGGAGGACGACGGCACCGTACGGCGGCTGGCCGGGCAACTGCTGGCCGCGCTGCCCGACACCAGACCCGACGACTTCCCATGACCGCGCCCGACCGGACGCCCGGACGGGCGGTGCCGCCGATAGTGCGCGCCGAGCAAGTGCCGGATCGACCTCGTCAAATACCATCGGGGTCATGACAGAGCCGGTCGCCGGCCCGCGCCACCTGGTCGTATGGTGGCTTCGCGCCGTGTTCGGAGTCATCGGACTGGCCGCCTTCATACTCGGTTACGTCGGCTTCGACCGCCTGCTGCAGGCCCGCCCGGGCACCGCCCACGACCCGTACGACGTGCTCTACTACGACCTGCAACTCTTCGTCTTCGGCGCCGAACCCTTCCAGAACGCCGGCCCCTACCCGTGGCAGCTACAGGTCGCCCGGTTCGCCGCCCCGCTGTTCACCCTCCTCGCCGTGGCCGAGGCCGGTCGGCTGCTGCTGGCCGCCGAGAGCCGCCGCCTGCGGGCCCGGCGAGCTCGCGGCCACGTCCTGGTCTGCGGCGACTCCCAGTTCGCCCACATGCTCGCCGACCGGCTCTTCGCCGACGGGGAACGCGTGGTGGTGGTGCGCTCCGAACCGTTCGGGCCGCTGGAGTACCGCCTGCGCCGATACCTCGGCGTCGTCGGCGACCCGGCCAGCCCTCAGGTGCTGCGCGGCGCCGGTCTGAGCAGGGCCCACACCGTCTACGCCTGCAGCGAGGACGACGACCGCAACCACGCGATCGCCAACACCGCCAGCCGTCTCGTCCAGGACCGACGGCAACCACCTCGGGTCTACGTGCTGGTCCACGACTCCGAGATGTGCCTGTCACTGCAGGCCCGACGACTCGGCGCCGCCGGATCCAGCCGGCTGCGGCTGGACTACTTCCACGTCGACGACGTCGCCGCCCGCGCCCTGCACCGGTACCACCCGCTGCCACCCGCGAGCGGCCGACCCACCAAGGTCCTCATCGCCGGCACCGGCGTCTTCCGCCGGGCCCTCCTGGTGGAGACCGCTCGGCACTGGCGGGCCCGCCGCGCCGACGCCCCACCCGGTCACGTCGTGCCACCCCTGCGGGTGGACCTCGTGGCCCCGGACGCCGGCGCCGAACTCGCCGTCGCGGCGTCCCGCTACCCGTTCCTGGCCACCGTCTGCCAGCTCACCGCGTACAACCTGGACCTCGACGGCCTCGTCGGGCTCGCGCAGCTCGAACGCGACCGCTACGACCGCATCTACGTCTGCGCGCCGGACGAGACCAGCGGCCTGCAGTTCGTGCTGGACACGCCCGCCCTCTGGCAGCTCGCCGAGAGTTCCGTCTTCGTGCCGGTCTACCAGCAGGCAGCGCTCGCCGCCGCCTTCCACGGCGACTCCCACCACGACCTGCTCGACGAGGTGCACGGCAAGCTCCGCCTCTATCCGGTGCTGACCCGCGCCTGCGATGCGCGGTTGATCGCCGAGGATCTCACCGAGCGGCTGGCCCGACTGATCCACGAGCGGTACCTCCACACCCAGCATCGCGCCGGGGTGCGCCCCGGCGACGCGCCGGCGATGGTGGAGTGGTCGCGACTGCCGGAGTCGCTGCGGCGGGCCAACCGGGCTCACGTCCAGGACATCGCCGCCAAACTGTTGAATCTCGGGTGCGTCGTGGCGCCCCGGCGTGGCAACACCGGGGACGCCTGCGCCGCCGGGCAGGTCATCGACGACCGGATCGAGGATCTCGCCCGCCTCGAGCACGAACGGTGGTGCCGGGAACGGCGAGGGGAGGGCTGGACGTACGGCGAGCCCCGCGACGACGCCCGGCGGCGGCATCCCGCCCTGCGGCCGTGGGACGAACTGCCCCCCGACGTCCAGGAGCAGAACCGCGAGGAGATCCGGGCGCTGCCCGACGTGCTGTCCGACAGCGGGTTCGAGCTGATCCGGCTGGCACCCGCGGTGCCCGCGCAGCGGAGAGGACCAGGGGATGCCGGCTGATCCCGCACCGGTGCGCGTCGGCATCACCGGGCACATCAACCTGACCCGCGACACCGAGTTGCTCGTCGCCGACGCGCTCCGCGTCGAGTTGCGCCGGATCAGCGAACGGCCGGTGCACGGCGTGTCCTGCCTGGCGGCCGGCGCGGACCAGGTCTTCGTACGCACGGTCCTGGACCTGGGCGGCACGTACGAGGTGATCCTCCCGGCTCGCGACTACCGGACCGCCGTGATCCGCCCGGAGAACCGTACGGTCTTCGACGAACTGCTCGCCCGGGCGGCGCAAGTCGTCCACACCGGGCACGACCGCTCGAACACCGCCGCATACGTGGCGGCCAACCGCGAACTGGTGCGGCGGGTGCAGCGACTCGTGGCGGTGTGGGACGGCGAACCGGGCTGCCACGAGGCGTCGACGGACCGGACCGTCGACTGGGCGCGCCGCCACGGCATCCCGACCACGATCATCTGGCCTGCCGGCGCCCGCAGGACGGCCCCCGGGCAGTGACCGGGCGGCGGCGACGGGCCCGGCCGAGCCCTCAGCCGAGGTCCGCGCAGGCCCGCTCGGCCGCACCACCAGGCGGACCTGCTGGTTGTCGCCCTGCCAGCGGGTCACGCCGCCGGCCGAGCCGGCCGCGGTCCGCAGTGCTGCCAGCTCCGCGCCGTCGACCACGTGGCACGGCCGGCGGATGCGCCCCAGCACAGCGGCTCGCTGCGGCAGGTTCTCCCCGGCGTCCACGCCGGCGGCGACCGCCGCGTCGGCGAACGCGACCACGTCGCCCCGGTCGCCGGTCTCCCCGCGCGACGGCTGCCGCACGGTCGTGACGTACGTATCGTCGGTCGTGGTCAACCGAAGGCGTGGACGTCGATGTGAAGTCAGGCGACAGCTCTCGGCTGGCCAGAGCAACGGGCCACAGGTGCGGGTGGGAATCGCCGCCGCGGCTCCGGCGGCCGACCGGGCACGGACTCCGAGCGCGTCCGTCTGAAGCGCACACACAAGCTTCATCCGTTCGTCATCGCGGTCGCGTTGGCGCCCACCACGACGGGCCATAGCGTGGGCACCTGTCGGCGGGTCGACGGGTTGGAGGACAGGGATGGCGTTCCGCGCGGTTTGGCGCCGACGGCTGGGCGAGATGCTGGCCGGTGTGCTGCTGCTCGCCGGGCCCCTGGTGGTCTCGTCACCGGCCCGAGCCGCGCTGGTGGAGCAGACGCTGTTCCAGCGGGACACGTTCGGCGCTGCCTGCTACCGGATCCCCGCCCTGATCCGGACGAAGGCCGGCAGCCTGCTCGCCTTCGCCGAGAAGCGGATCTCGGGCACCACCTGGTGCAACGACGTCGGCCACATCGATTTGGTGATGCGCCGCTCCACCGACAACGGGCGAACCTGGAGCGCCCAACGAGTCGTCCTGGAGGGCACAGACGGCAGCCCGACGACCCCCGCCACACGCGGCAACCCGGCTCCCGTGGTCTACCGGAAACTCGCCGGCGCGCCGGACACCGGCGCCCCCGATGGCCGGATCGTGCTGCTCACCACGTACAACCCGAGCACCACCTCCCGGCCGCGCACGCCGTACGTGCAGTACAGCGACGACGACGGCAGCACCTGGAGCACCGCCCGCAGCATCGCCGCCCAGATCGACAAGCCGGAGTGGGGCTGGTACGCCACCGGCCCCAGCCACGCCATCCAGCTCACCCGGGGAGCGCACGCCGGCCGCCTGGTCGCCGGGGTCAACTTCACCGACGGGTCCGGCCGCCACGGTGCCGCACTCGTCCACAGCGACAACGGCGGCGCCGACTGGCAGCTCGGCGCCACGGACATCCGCTCGGACGACCTGGACCCGCAGGAGCTCTCCCTCGTCGAGCGCACCGACGGCGGCATCTACGCGGCCGCCCGCACCAACTCGCAGGTCAACGGCACCCACCGGGCCTGGGCGGTGAGCAGGGACGGCGGCGAGACCTTCGCGGCACCCTTCGCGAGCACGCCCGGCGTCACCGCGCCGGGCGTGCAGGGCTCCACGCTGCGGTTGCGCGCCGCGGACGAGGGGGACCGATACAACCGCATCCTCTTCGCCTCGCCCGCCGACCCGACGTACCGCAGGTACCTGACCATCTGGTCGTCTTACGACGAGGGGCGGACCTGGAGCACCGCACCGGCCAAGCAGATCACCGCGGACCGGTCCGGGTACTCCGACCTGGCGGAACTGCCGAGCGGCGAGATCGGGCTGCTCTACGAGGCCGGCGAGTCGACCGGGGACGCCCGCGACGAGATCCGCTTCACCCGGCTCGTCGAGAGCGACCTGGGGCTGCCGGACGACTACTCGGGCATCCGCACACCGGACCTGTCCGGGCTGAACAACGACGGGCGGCTGCGCGGCGGGACGACGTACGGCGCGGGGCGGTTCGACGAGGCTGCCACCCTCGACGGGGTGGACGACGCGGTACAGGTGCCGTTCGCCGAGTCGCTCGCGATCGACAACAGCGACTTCACCGCGACGGCCTGGATCCGGTACGGCGCCAGCACCGGCAACCACGCCATCCTCTGGGCCTACCACCAGGGCGACCACTCGCAGCTCTGGTTGCGTGCGGAGCCGGAGAGCAACCGCATCCGCGGCTTCATCCAGAGCGGCAGCGTCAGCGCGGTGGTGGCGAGCGCGAGGGCGTACAACGACAACGCTTGGCACCACGTCGCGCTGCAACGGGCCGGCGGCCAGCTGAAGCTCTGGGTCGACGGGACGGTGGCGGCCACCGCGACCGCGCCGACCGGTTCGATCAGCCCCGGGCGGCCGTTCACGATGTACGTCGGGCAGCGACTCGACGGCGCCCACCACTTCCACGGCCAGCTCGACGAGGTGCGGCTCTACCGACGCGCGCTGAGCGGCGCGGAGATCGACGCCATCCGCACCAGCAACGCCACCAGCGCCAGCGGGGCCGTGCTGCGGCTGCCCTTCACCGCCGACGGCCTCACCACCGCGGATCTGTCCGGCAACGGCAACACCGGCTTGCTGCGGGGCGGGCCCACGCTCGCCACCGGCCGCTTCGGCAACGCGCTGGCCTTCGACGGCACCGACGACCACGTCCACCTGCCCTTCACCGGCACGCTGGACCTGGGCGCGGGCGACTTCACCATCACCATGTGGCTGCGCCACCCCGGTGGGCCGGGGAGGCACAGCCTGCTCTGGGCGTACGACCACGGCGCCGACAGCGGTCAGCTCTGGCTGCGCGCGCAACCGGCCGACAACCAGATCGTGGCCTGGGCCCAGTCGGACGTCGCCGCGGGGTGGACGTCGACGACCCCGGCGTACGGCGACGACGCCTGGCACCACCTGGCGCTCCAGCGCACCGGCGGGGAACTGCTGCTCTGGGTCGACGGGGTGCGGGTGGCCGCGGGGGCCGCCCCGGCCGGTTCGCTCACCGCCGGGCACGGTGGCGGCATCAAGGGGCTATACCTGGGGCGGCGGCCGGACGGCGCGGACGACCTGAACGGCGCGCTGGACGAGGTGCGGGTGTTCCGCCGCGCGCTCACCCCCACCGAGCTGGACGACGTGCGGCTGCAGAACACGGCGGCCACCATCGGCCAGGTGCTGTGGCTGCCGTTCGAGCGGATCACCGCGGCGGGCTAGGTCCGCCGTCGGACGCAACGCCCGGCTGCGCGATCGCGTGCAGCCTGCGGCCGTCGTCCACGGGAAGCAGGACAGGACAACTCCGGACCGGAGCTTCAGCAACCACGGTACGGTCGTGACGACCGAGAGGACTGAGCTCGGTGGATCCATCAGTGCCATGCAGAACACCAACGTACGAGTAATGACTACCTGACTGGCGCGACGCGCAGCCCCGAGGGGGCGAGTGCCGTTCGGCACTCGCCCCCTCGGACGGGCCGCGTCGGCGTGCCGACGCGCGCGGTCACGGCTGGCGGATCGTGTCCAGGGGTAGCCGGATGCGCAGCCCGTCGGTCAGGGGGCTGTTCGCCGTGTACAACGAGCTGATCTCGGCCGGGGTCAGCGCCCGGTCGTAGAGGCGTACCTCGTCGAGGGCGCCCCGGAGGCGCTGCGCGCCGTCGAGTCGCTGCCCCAGGTGGATCTGGAACGGCCGCCTCGGGCTGACCGAGCCGAGGCCGGTGACGTCGACCGAGCCGACGGCGGCGCCGTCGACGTGGAGGGTCAGGGTGCCCCCGGAGCGGCGCAGCGCGAAGTGGTGCCAGGCCTGGTCGTCGTAGGCCCGGGTGGAGGTGAGGGTGAAGCTCGTCTGGCCGCTCTGCGCCCAGGCCCGCAGCTGGCCACTCGCTGGTTCGGCCCGCAGCCACAGCTGCGAGTAGACCTCCCCCTGGTGGTAGGCCCACAGCAGCGCCTGGGTGCTGTCGCTGGCGCCGTAGCGAAACCAGCCGGTCCAGGTGAAGTCGTCGTCGCTGACGGCCAGGGCCTCCGCGAACGGCAGCCGGACGTGGTCGTCCACGCCGTCGAGGTTGACCGCTCCGCCGAACCGACCGGTCACCCGGGTCGCGCCACCGTGCAGGTAGGCGTCGAGCCCGGCCGGGGAGAGGTCCGCGGTGGTGGGCTTCCCGGCCGAAGCGGCGTCGGGCAGACCCAGGTCGGCCTCCGTCAAGGTGGTGAACCAGATGTACCCGTGCGACCAGGACCGCGCCCGCTCGTACGCCAGCCCCACGGTGTCGCGGTTGACGAGGGTCATGTCGCTGTAGGCGGCCATCCCGGCGTAGACCAGGGTGCCGCCCGCCGGGTCCACCCACTCGGCGCCACCCTTGTAGGTGCTGCGCACGGTCAGCCGCTCCCGGGTCTCGGCCTGCCGGGTGGGCGCCGACAGCAGCACCCGGTTGTAGCGGTCGCCGCGGTCCGTCGCCCGCAGTTCCAGGGTGGACGCCTGCACGGTGGGTACCGCGAGGCCGGCCTCGGTGGCGCCGGCGTGGAACGGTGTCGAGAAGGTCAGCCCGCCGTCGGTGGAGGTCGCCGAGGCCACCGTCGCCGGGTTGGCGCCGTTCTCGTCGCGGGCGAAGGCGAACAGCGCGCCGTCGGGGCGTTCGAAGACGGACAGTTCCTGCACCCGCAGGTCGGGGTCGGCGCTGTGGTCGGAGGCGCCGAGTTGCCAGGTGGTGCCGCCGTCGTCGCTGAAGATCAGGGCGCCGCCCTTACTGCCGTCGGCGGCGACCGAGTAGTTGGTGCCGATCACCAGCCGGCCGGCGTGCGCACCCCTCGTCGTCTGGATGCCGTGTCCGGGGCCGGTGGCGTAGCCGGACCAGCTCGGCTGCTTCACCGACGCGGTGATCTCCCTCGGCGCGGTCCAGGTGGCTCCCTGGTCGTCACTGTGCTGCACCCACACCGTGCGGTAGCCCCGGGTGGTGACCAGGCTGATTCGTCCGGTGCGGGCGTCCACCACCGGCACCGGGTTGTGCGCGGTGCTGGTCCGGCCGGCGTGGACCACCGCCGGCGCCGACCAGGTCCGGCCGCCGTCGCGGGAGCGGACCAACACCACGTCGTGGGCGCCGGTGTCCGCACAGTCCGGCGTGCGGCCCTCGGCGAAGAGCAGCAGGGTGCCGTCGGTGGCCCGGACGAGCGCCGGGATGCGGTAGCAGGCGTAGCCGTGGGTGCCGGGGGACAGGACGATCCGCCCCTCGGCGACCGCGGCGACCGCCGGGTCCGGGTCCGTCACCACCGCCCAGGCGAGCAGCAGCGCCAGCGCGGTCGGGATCCCGAGTAGCCGGTTCAGGAGGGGCATCACTGTCTCACTTCCGTTCGTCGACCGGCCGCGCGGCGTGCCGGCCGGTGCTGGTCCTGACGGTCCTGCGGTCGATGCCTGGCGACGCCCCGACCGGTGCGGTCCGAAGCGCTCGTCCTCCGGCCCCCGCGGGCCGAGCCGGCAGGTGCCGACCCGGCCCGCCGGTGTCATCCGGCCGTCACCATCGGCCGCGTGACCACTTCGTGTACACGTAGGCGAAGCAGCCGGCGTAGCCCCACGCCCGCGCCTTGCCCCGGAACGCCCGACGGTTCTTGATGGTGTCCGCGACGACCCCGCCGAACGCGCCGTAGGCGCACGCCTTGCCGTAGCGCTTGCCGCGGCTCGTCCACTTCTTGGTGAAGCGGTGGAACTTCTTCGCGCCGGCGTTGAGCCAGCAGGTGCCGCACCACCGGACCCTGCCCGAGCCGCCGCTGCGGTTCCAGCAGTACTTCCACACGCAGATGCGCTTACCGTCCAGGTCCAGCTTGTTGGCCGGGTCCGCGCAGGTGTACTCGTAGCGGCCGCAGCTGCCCCCGTAGACCGGGTCCACCTGCAGGAACCGGCCGGTGACGGTGTTGTAGAGCCGGACGCCCATCAGCACCAGCCCGGACGGGGCGTCGGCGGCGCGGAGCTTGCCGCCCAGCCAGCCGTACCGGCGCTCGCCGGCGCCGTCGGCAGGGACGCCGTACTCGGACGCCTCACCGGCCGTGGTCAGGCCCGCGTCGTCACCGTGGATGGTGGCGACCACGTCGCCGTGCAGGTTGGTCAACTGCCAGGCCACCGCGCCGGCGGCGCTGTCCCAGATTCCAGCCAGCTCCGCCAGCCCGGCCACCGGCCGGGTGTGGTCGGTGGCGTTCTCCTGCGTCCACGCCGGCGTGTCCTCGTCGCCGTCGTAGTGGTGCACGGCGGTGACCGTCGCGCCGCCCGCCGTGTCGGTCCACGAACGGACCCGCTCGCCGTCGACGTCGAGCCGGTAGTCGGTGCTCCGCCCGTCCTGGGTGATCGTGTCCACCAGGTCGGTGACGTGATAGCCGACGGTGGCCGCCCCGCCGGCCGGGTTCCCGGTGTCGACGGCCGGCACGCTCGTCGTACGGCCCAGCGAGTCGTAGGCGTAGCCGGCGGTGGTGGCCCGGTCGGCGGTGTCGTAGTCCCAGGTGCGTGTCGTCGCCGGACTCGTGGCCTGGCAGCCGCCGTCGTCGGCCGGGCCGTACTCGGTGCCCGACCGGCGGTTGCTGGCCGCGTCGAAGTCGTACGCCCGGGTGGTGCAGGCGTTGCCAACGGTGACCTCGGCCCGGGTGAGCCGGCCGACCTGGTCGTAGCGGTACGACCGGTGCGACAGCGTGTTGACGATCTCCCGGGCCTGGCCGTGCGCGGAGCGGTCCACCGACTCGCGGAACAGGGTGCAGTCGGTGGCGGCGCAACCCGGCCGGGTGTACGCCACCGCGACCGGCTCACCGTTCGGGTCGATCTGCCGGCTCACCGCGACACCGTTGGGCCAGTTCTCGGCGACCAGGGTGCCGTCCGCGTCGTAGCGGCCGGTGAACAGGCCGGCCTGGCTGTCGTGCACGGAGGTGAGCAGGCCGCGCCGTTCGGTGCCCCCGTCGTAGGTGTGCACCCTCGTGCCCCGCCCGTCGGTGCTGGTCGCCACCCGGCTGCGCAGGTCGTACGTGGTGGTCGAGACGTTGCCGTCGGCGTCGGTGTACGACGTCAGCCGGCCCAGCGTGTCGTAACCGCGCACGATCTCGGCGACGACCGCGCCCCCGCTGACCGACTGGGTCCGCAGCAGCAGCCCGGAGACCGGGTCGTACACCTTGCGTTCGGCCGGCACGGCGGTGCCGGAACCGGCCGGACCCGTCACCGTCGTCTCGTGTTCCCGGCCCGCCGCGTCGTACGTGGTGGTGGTGGTCCGCAGCACCCCGGCGCTGGTGCGTTCGGTGACCGTCCGGGGCTGGTGGAACATGTCGTAGGTGGTCACGGTCGTCGGCACCTCGGGCCCGTCGGCCGGCTGCCCGCCCGGCTGCACCCGGCAGGGCAGGTTCGCCCACTCCGGTCGCAGGTCGCACTCGGCGTGCCCGGAGCCGGCGGTGGCCCGGTAGACGATCGTCCGGCGGGTGGCCGGGGTGTCCGTCGAGGCGCCACCGGCCGCCGTGGTGGTGACCGTCTCCACGGCGGTGGCCGGGTCGTAGCTGCTGCGCACGGTGTGGGCGAGCCCGCCCGGGTCCGCGGTGGTCACCGTCGGCTGGCGCAGCGCCCAGTCGTAGGCGGTGCTGGTGGTGCGCTTGTCGGTGTCCACCTCGCCACCGGTCGGCCCCCAGTGCCGGACCAGGTCCTCCCGGCTGGTGGGCAGGTGGTACGGGCCGCCGGTCGACGGCGCGCCCTGGTCGTAGGCGTTGCGGGTGAGGGGCCGGCCGAGGACGGTGGCGCCGTTGGGAAGCACCACCTCACGGCGCGGGGCGAGGGTGGACAGCAGCCGCTGCCCGTCGTCGGACCAGACCTGTTCGGTGGAGTGGTCCAAGGCGAGGCTGCTCTCCCGCTCCGGGGTGTCGTCGGGCGCGTCGTCCAGCGCCCGGGCCCGGTTGGCGGCGGTCAGCGAACGGGTCACGTTGCCGTGCGCGTCCCGCCAGGTGGCGGTGACGTGTCCGCCGGGGGCGGCGGTGTTCACCTCCCGGGCGTTGGCGTCCAGGTAGGTCACCGACGCGCGTTCCCAGTTCGACGGCAGGGCGCCGGTCGCCGGGTCGCCCGAGGGCACCTGGTCGGCCGGGAAGACCCCCGTGGCATCGGTCGGCGCCTCGGACTGCCCCCAACGGGCGGTCTGGGTCGGCGACAGGTCGTACGGCGCGCCGCCACCGGAGACCGGCACCCGGTAGACGACCGTGTCGGTGGCGGTGCCGGCGGCGAGCGCGGAGCGGCTCACCTGGTGCAGCCGGCCGATCCCGGGGTCACCGGGGACGGTGGTGTACCGGAACCGCCACGACTCCTGACCGGGCGGGGTGATCGTGGACAGCACCCCGTCGGCGTGGTAGCCGTAGGTCTCCCACTGGTGCCGTACGACACCGCCGTCGGTGCGGTCCCGCCGGGGGTCCCACCGCGCCCGCAGTCGGCCGGCGTCGTCGTAGGCGTAGCGGGCCAGCGCCACGGTCCGCATGCCGGGGGTGGCCTGGTCCGGGTCCCACGCGGTGAAGGCGATCTCCCTGACCCGGCCGAGGTAGTCGCCCCAGGCGTCCTCTCCGCCGCCGGTGGCCGTGGTGGCGGTCGCGTAGCGGAACACCAACGCGCGGCAGCCGCGGGTCAGCGTCGTGCAGTTGACCCCGTCGGGCACCGGCGCGAGCATCCGGGTCGGGCGCAGCACCTCCTGCCCGTTGAGGGTCACCCGCTCCCAGCTCCAGGTGGTGGTCTGGTCGCTGCCCGGGGTGCGGGTGGCGGTGGGCACGTACCGGCCGGCGGTGGCGCCGGTGATCCGGGTGAACGTCACGGCGGTGCCGTCGGTGTCGGTCAGGGTGTAGGTGTCGGTGGCGGCGGTGTGGGTCAGCTTCAGCGTCTCCATCCCGACCTCGGGATCGAAGGCGGTGGCGGTGCGCCGGGAGAAGCCCACCGTGTCCCCGTCGGCGGTGCCGACCTGCACCAGCGAGCCGTACACGGTCAGTCCGGTCCAGCCCGCGTCGGCCTCCTCGACGGCGGCGCCGGACACCCAGCCGGGGCCGAACATCGCGGCGGCGTCCGTCTGGGCCGAGCGCCGGCTGTGGTAGGTGCGGCCGACGGTGAGGTCGCTGCCGTAGGCGTCCACCGACACGTCGGTGTCGGTGACGGAGAAGTCGCCGGTGATCAGGTTGACGGTGCCCGGCCCGATCTCCTCGGTGGCGGCGGTGGCCCGGTCCCGGTCGAAGGTGATCCGGACCGCGCCGGACGCGCCGGCGGTGCCGCCGACGAAGGTGCCGCGCAGTTGCAGGGGGCCGTCGCGGGGGACCGCCTGCGTGTCAGCGCCGGCGAGGGTGGCGGCCACGTCCCAGTTCAGCTTCGGGAACTGGCCGCCGCCGCTGGTCGGCAACGGCCAGGTCACCGCCCCTCCACCGGCGGCGACCGTCACGTGCGAGGTGGGGATGTCGACCCACGCGTCGGTGTCGGCGCGCCGCCACTGGTACGTCACGCCGGTGGCCGTGGACCGGCCGATCCCGGTGATCGCGGTCTTCGCCGCGGTGATGTCGCCGGTCCGCGGGCCGGTCAACGCCCCACCGCCCACCGAGAAGGGGTAGGCGCGCAGGGGCGACCGGTTGCCGGCCCGGTCGCGGGTGCGCACGTACAGGGTGTGCGGGCCGTCGGTGGCGGGAGTCAGCGACAGGGTCACGTTCGCGCCCGGTGTGGCGGCGTTGGCGACCTGGTTCGGCGGGTTGGTGTCGAGCCCGTACTCGTAGGCGGCGACGTCGGCCACCCCGGCGGCACCGAGGGTGAAGCTGCCGGCGGTGCCGGCTGCCCCGGCCCACTGCCCGGCGGGGTAGGCGGTCGAGGAGACGGTGGGCGACGCCGACGGGGCGACGGTGTCGACGGTGAACTCGCACCACGGCGACCAGGCGCCGGCCTCGGCGCCGTCGCTGCCGCGCACCCGCCACGCGTAGCTGCCGTCCTCGACGAACGCCCCGGCGGGGACGGTGGTCGACAGCCAGGAGCCGGACGCGCCCGGCCCCTCGGTCGCCGACCCGATGAGCGCGCCCCCGACGGCGTGCCACTCGAAGGTGGCGTGGACGGATGACCCGTCGGCGTCGGTGACCTGGGCCCGCAGCTGCGGGGTCAGGCTGGCGACGTACGGCCGGTCGGCGCCGGTGGCGCAGACGGTGGACGGCGCGGTGGCCTGGGTCGTGACGGTGGTCTTCGACTCGTAGGTCAGGGTGACCTTGGGCGGGTTCGCCCCCTCGGCGGAGTGGAACCTCTTCCAGCTGTAGCTGTCGGTCTCGCTGGTGGCCCGCAGACCGATGTTCGAGGTCTGCCAGCGTTCCTCGGCGGTCCTCTGGAAGGCGAGGGTCACCGGCACGCTGACCCAGCCGTCACCGCAGGCGGTGCTGAACCCCTTGGTCGCGGTGGAGGTGCCCGCCTTCGCCAGCCAGGCCGGCTGTGCGGTCCACCGGGCGGTGTTGTTGACCGGGTTGACCTGCCAGGCCTCCCAGGACCGGGCGGAGCAGGAGTAGGAGTGGTGGTTCCACAGGTTGAGGGTCGCGGCCGTGACCCGCTTGTCCCACAGCCAGGACAGGTTGTGGAAGCTCAGGAACGACCGGGCCTTGGTGGAGCCGCCGTCGTGGGTGCCCAGCTTCAGCTCCGTCGCCGTCGACTGGTCGCTGGTGTAGGTGTTCTGCACGAACGCGTCGAAGTTCGGGCCGAGGCTCTGCGACGGGTCGATGACCACCGGGTAGGTGGTGGCCGGGTCGGCGAGGAACTTCGCGTCGGGGGTCAGCACCACCGCGGACTTGGCGCCGGTGCCCTCGTGCCGTACGCCGACGGCCGCGCGCCGGGTGCGTTCCCCGGAGGCCGGATCGACCCGGGAGTCCCACATCAGCGCCGGGAGTTGGCGGGCCCGCGTCGCGGTCGCGCGCGCCGTACCGGCGGTGCGCCACGGCATGCGGATCTGCCGGACCTGGGCGGCAGCCTGCCGGTTCTTGACCACGAGCGTCTGCTCGTAGCCGGTGCGGGTCGCCGTCACGACCAGGTCCACCCCGGGACGGACCTCCGGGTAGGTGGCCGTGGCGCCGTCGAGGGTGGGCTCGGGCAGCCGGCCGGACCAGCCGAGGCTCGACCGCTGGCCGCCGGTGCCGAGCTGGATCAGTTCGTGTTCGCCGGCGCCGGCCGGCCCGGACAGCTTCAGCCCGTACGGGTGCGCCGTCGGCGTCACCGAGCCGTCCGGGTTGCGCCGCAGCCTGGTGTCCACATCGACCCAGTCGCCGTTACCGCCGCGTACGCGCACCGGCCCGGCGCTGATCTCCGCCTCGACCTCGCCGCCGGGCAGCGCCCAGAACTGGGTGGTCGCGGTGGTCCGGCTGCTGATCAGGACGCGCTTGCCGGTCAGCCGCGCGGTGGCCAGCGCCGCCGGCTCGTCCGACCGGGCCAGCGGACCGTCGGGCTCCCCGGCCGGGGCTGTCGGTCCCTGCGGCGCCGCCTGCGCCGGTGGAGCCTGCGCCGCCGCGCCGAGGCCGGCCGCCAGCACGGCGCACAGCGCGGTGGCGACGAGGCGGCCACCGCCGCCGGGACGCCCGGCCCGAAGGGGCCGGTCCCATCTTCGTGTCTGTCTGTCCACCACGACCTCCTGGGTGATCCGTCGGCGTCTCTCGCCGCCGGTGCCGGCCCCTACCGGCGACGCCGCTCGCTCCTGGTCAGGCGGGGTGGGGCGTCTCCGCCAGCAGGCGCGGCGCCGCGCCCGCCACCGTCCCGCTGCGCGGGTGGGTGGCGGAGTCGTCGACGGCGCGGACGTCTCCGTGGATCAGGGGCGGCGCCACGGTAGGGACGGGCGCTTCGAAAACCCTTCGAACGGCAGGCCGGGCGGCCCGGCCGATGAACGGCCGAGGGCGCTCGGGTGACCGGCGGCAGGCGTGCGGGTTGCCGGTGCGGCGGTGTGGCGCGCGGCACCGCGAGGGGGACAACCCGTCGAGGAAAGACGATCCATAGTGGGGGCATGGACGACCGGAACCAGGGTCGGCGTTACCACCTGTTGGGGCCGGTGACGGTCCACGACGGCGGGGTGCCGGTGCCGTTGGGCGGGCCGAAACCCCGCACCATCCTGGCCGCGCTCCTGCTCAACGCCAACCGGGTGGTACCGGAGGAACAACTCATCGCCCTCACCTGGGGGGAGACCTGGCCGGCGACGGTGCGCGGCCAGGTGCAGGTGTACGTGTCGGGCCTGCGCCGGTGGCTCGGGCCGGCGACCATCGTCCGTCGCCCACCCGGCTACCTGATCACCGTGCGGCCCGGCCAGCTCGACCTGCACGACTTCGACGAGGCCGTGGCCCGTGCCCAGCGGGAGACCGGTGATCCGGCCGCGCGGGCCGACCTGCTGCGCCAGGCCCTGGCCGGGTGGCCCGGGCCGGAGCTGGGCGGCACCACCGAATATCTGCGCGCCGCCCGCGGCCCCGAGCTGCGGGAACGTCGCCTCGTCGTGGCCGAGGAGTGGTATGACGCCGAGCTTGCCGCCGGTCGGCACGCCGAGGTGGTGGGTCCGCTGCGGCAGGCGGTGCAGGCTGAGCCTTTCCGCGAACGGCTGCACGCCCAGCTGATGCTCGCCCTGCACGGCTGCGGGCGCACCGCCGAGGGGCTCGAGGTCTACGCGGCCGTTCGGGCCCGACTCACCGACGAACTCGGGGTCGATCCGGGTGCCGTGCTGCGCCGGGCGCAGCAGCTGCTGTTGCGCGGCGACGAAACGGAGGGCGGCGGGCTGCCGGTCACCGTGCCCCGGCAGCTCCCGGCCGAGCTGCCGGGCTTCGTCGGTCGTGCGGAACAGCTCGCCGACCTGGACGCGGCCGCGCGTTCCAGGACCGGAGCCCGGATCGTCGTGGTGACCGGCACCGCCGGAGTCGGCAAGACCGCGCTGGCGGTGCGGTGGGCGCACCAGGCGCACGCGCGGTTCCCCGACGGGCAGCTCTACGTGGATCTGCGGGGCTTCGATCCCGGCGGCCCGGCCATGACCACGGCCGAGGCGGTCCGTGGCCTGCTCGACGCGTTGCAGGTGCCGGCCGGGCGGATCCCGGCCGGTCTGGACGCGCAGGCGGGCCTCTACCGGAGTCTGCTGGCCGACCAGCGGGTGCTGGTGGTGCTGGACAACGCCCGCGACGCCGACCAGGTGCGTCCACTGCTGCCCGGAACGGCGTCCTGCTTCACGCTCGTCACCAGCCGGGCCGACCTCGCCGGACTGGTGGCCGCGGAGGGGGCGGTGCCGGTGCCGCTGGACCTGTTCTCGCCGGCGGAGGCGTACCAGATGCTGACTCGGCGGCTCGGCGTCGACCGGGTGCGCCGGGATCCGCAGGCCGTGCGGGAGATCATCGACGCCTCCGCCCGGTTGCCGCTGGCCCTGGCCGTCGTCGCGGCCCGGGCTGCCGGCCGGCCCTCGTTCCCGCTGACCGCGCTCGCCGCCGAGCTGCGCGCGCACCACCGCCTCGACCGGTTCGACGGCGGCGGTCCCCGCAACGATCTGCGTACCGTGCTCGCCGTGTCCTACCGGATGCTGGACGACAGCACGGCGCGGGTGTTCCGGCTGCTGGGGCTGCATCCCGGGCCGAGCGTCTCGGTGGCCGCCGCGGCGAGCCTGGCGGGCGTCGACGAGGGGGAGGCCCGCCGGGCGCTGGTCTCGCTCACCCGCGCCCACCTGCTCGACGAGCCGTCCCCGGGCCGGTACGGCATGCACGACCTGCTGCGGGCGTACGCCGCCGAGCTGGTGCGTACCCGCGACGACGAGGGGCGGCGGCGGGCGGCGACGCACCGCATGCTGGACCACTATCTGCACACGGCGCTGGCCGCGGACCGGTTGCTGAATCCTCGCCGGGACGCGATCGCGCCGGTGCCGCCGCGCTTCGGGGCCCGCCCCGAGACGCCGGCCGACGCCCCGACGGCGATGCGGTGGTTCCGGGCGGAGCACCCTGTGCTGGTGGCCCTGGTCCAGTCGGCGTCGACCGGCTTCGACACCCATCGCTGGCAGCTGGCCTGGGCCCTGGTGACCTACTTCGACCGGCAGGGACACTGGGACGATTACGTGGCGGTGCATCACGCGGCGCTCGACGCGGCGGAACACGACGCGGACCCGCTGCCCCGGGCGCACGCCCTGCGCCATCTGGGCCGTGCCTACAGCCGGCTGCGCCGGCTGCGCGAGGCGGACACCCACCTGCGCCAGGCGCTGGCGCTCTACCAACGGCACGGTGACGACGCCGGGGCGGCGCACGTGCACGGGAACCTGTCCTGGGTGGCGGAGCGGGAGGGCCGTTCCCGCGACGCGCTGCACCACGCCCGGGAGGCCATGCTGCGGTACGAGCGGCTCGGCGACCGGGCGATGACCGCCAACGCCCTCAACACGGTGGGCTGGCAGCGCGCGCAGCTGGGTGAGCTGGAGCAGGCCTTCGCCGACTGCCGGGCGGCGCTGGCGCTGCTGCGGGAGGCCGGCGACCGGTTCGGTGAGGCGGTGACCTGGGACAGCCTCGGCTACATCCACCAACGGCGGGGCGAGCCGAGGGAGGCGGTGGCCGGTTACCGGCGGGCGCTGGAACTGTTCCGGGAGGCTGGCGACCTCAGCAACGAGGGCCAGACCCTGCGCAAGCTCGCCGCCGCCTACGACCTGGCGGGCGAGCCGGCCCTGGCGCGGCGGTCCAGGCAGGAGGCGCTGCGTATCTTCGACGGGCTGGGACACCCTGACGCGGGCAAACTGCGCGCCGAACTCGACGGGAGCGCGCAGACCGCGGGCAGGCGGCGGGCCGACGACGCGGGCCAGGGTCCGGCGCACGGCGCCGCAGGCCCGGGTCGCCAGACCGACGCCTCGTGACGGATGACCGGCGGGCGCACCGGGCGCCCGTGCGGGAGGCGGCCGGGCCACCCCCGCCGCGGTCGCGGACGTCAGGCGGGCCCCGCGGCGGCCTCGCGGGCCTGACGGCTCCTACCGGTCTCGAGCACGATCAGCAGGCCGGTGAGCGCGACCAGCGCCGAGGTCAGGCGGTGGGGCCGTACGCGGCGGTCACGGAGCTGTGGTGGGCCAGGACGTTGGTCATGTCGCCGAACGGGACGACGGCCTCCGTCAGCAGGACTCAGCCCCGGGGCCCGGCGGTGCCCGTGATCAGCAGGATCCCGACGACCGGTCCCAACCCGATGTCGCGGATGACTTAGGACGGGGAAGCCGCCGCCGTCGCCGGCGGGGCACGCGGGCAGGCCGGAAGTTCGGGGCGGACGGCTGCGCGCCCGACCGGCCACCAGCGCGTACCCGCCGGCGCGGGCGGCCGCCACCGCGCGGGGGCTGTGCTCGTGGGCACCGTCGACCTTTCCTGTGCCGCGTACAGGTCGGCGAGGAGCGTCGGGGAGCGTCAGGGCCTCGATCCGGCGTGCCGGTGCACGCCGGCCGCTCAGTTGACCGGGCGCCGGACGCGGGCGTAGTGCCTGGCGGCCTTTGCCCGGTTGCCGCAGCCGGCCATGGAGCACCAGCGCCGATTGCCCTTCGGGCTGGTGTCGTAGAAGTGCAGGACGCAGTCCGGGTGGGCGCAGCGCCGCAGCCGTTCGGGGCGCTGCGCCAGCAGCGTGAGGTAGTTGTCCGCCGCGTGCCAGGCCGCCAGGTGTGCCGGGTCGTCGACCCGCACGATGCTCGCCGGACCGCCCGGCCCGACGCTGCGCGTGATGTGCCCCCAGGCGAGTACGGCATTGAGGTCTGCGAGCGCCGCCGGCGAAGTCGGGTCGGTGAGGTGCGCGCGGATCGCCTCGCGCGTGACGAGCAGTGCCTGGCGGACCGGCTCGGTGGCCGGGTGGTGGGAGTGGTTGTTGCTGGCCAGCCACAGCCGGGTGCCCGTCAGGTCGCCGAGCAGGTCCTGCCCGCCCTCGGCATCCACCCAGATCGTGTTGAGCAGGTCCAGGCTGAGCGGTTCGCCGATGAGCGGACGCGGATCGCGCGGTGGTTCCTCGCCACTCATGGGACCACCCTAACCCATGAAGGGGGTTTGACGGGTTGTCCTCTAACCCTTAATCTCCCAATCACAGGTTAGGTAGCGCCGGGTGATCCGGCGCGCCCCGCTACGGAGGAGTCCCCATGACCACGATCGCCGCCCCGACCGACCTGAAGACCGGGCACGTCGGGCTCAACGTCACCGACCTGGCGCGCTCGGTCGACTTCTACCGAACGGTGCTCGGACTCGAGGTGCAGGCCGAGGGCAAGGAGGAGGGACGGCTCTTCGCGTTCCTCGGCCGCGACGGGCGAATGCTCGTGGCGCTCTGGCAGCAGTCGGACGGCCGCTTCCCCACCGACCGCCCCGGACTGCACCACCTGTCCTTCCAGGTCGAGACGATGGCGGAGGTGGAGGCCGTCCAGGAGACCCTGCGAGGGCTCGGCGCGCAGTTCGCCTACGACGGTGTCGTCCCGCACGGCGAGGGGGCGAACTCGGGCGGCGTGTTCTTCGTCGACCCCGACGGCATCCGGCTCGAGGTGTACGCGCCGACCGGCGCGGACCCGACGGCCGCCCCGGTCAGCGGCGTCCCCACCTGCGGCTTCTTCTAGGCCGACCGGTGGTGGGGGGCCCCGGGGGGGGGGGGGGGCCCCCCCCCCCCCCCCCCCCCCCCCCCCCCCCCCCCGCGGCCCCGGGGGGGGGGGCGGCGCCCCCCCCCCCCCCCCACGGGGGTACGCCTCACCGCAGGCGGTTAC
>NZ_JBIDDA010000005.1:171826-210336 GCF_043204915.1 Micromonospora sp. NPDC047670 | reverse complement strand
GGGGGGCCCCCCGGCCCCCGGCCGCCCCCCCGCCGCCCCCGCCGGCGGGGGGGGCCCCCCGGGGGGGGGGGGGCGGGGCGGGGGGGGGGGCGGGCCGGGGGGGGGGGGGCCCCCCCCACCACCGCTGCCAGTGTCGACAGCGCCCGGAAGGAGGCGGTGATGGTCCAGTACCACCCCGGGGAACTCGCCGCGCAGCGGCGGGCCGGAGTTGCCGAGCAGGCCGAGTATTCGCGCCTCGCGATCGGCACGACGCTCCCACCGCCGGCGATGCGGTTCCTGACCGAGCAGCCCATGATCGTCATCGGTGGGGCCGACGACGACGGCCGCATGTGGGCGAGCCTGCTCACCGGGCCGCCCGGGTTCATCAGCGCCCCCGACGAGCGGACCATCGACGTCGACACGCGCCCGGTGCCCGGTGACCCGCTCGCCCCGGTGCTCGCCCGGCCGGCCCAGGTGGGCACGATCGCGATCGAGGCCGGTACGCGACGCCGGATGCGGCTCAACGGCGTCAGCCACCCCAGGCCCGGCGGGCTCCGGGTCACCGCCGAGCAGGTGTACGCGAACTGCCCCAAGTACATCCAGCAGCGGACCCCGCACCGCGTCGCCGAAGCCCGCCCGGCCGCCCCACCGGTCGTCGGTGCGACGCTCACCCCCACCCAGCAGCAGACCGTCCGGCGGGCCGACACCTTCTTCGTGGCCACCCGGTCCGCGGCCGGCGCGTGCGACGCCTCGCATCGGGGCGGCAACCCCGGCTTCGTGCGGGTCCTCTCGCCCGCCCGGCTGCGCTGGCCCGACTACATCGGCAACGCGATGCTGATGACGCTCGGCAACCTGCAACAGGACCCGGCCGCGGGTCTGCTACTGGTCGACTGGTCCACCGGCACCACACTGCACCTCACCGGGACCGCCGAGGTCGACTGGGAACCGGCCGTCGCCATGCCCGGCGCGCAGCGGGCGGTCGACTTCCACCTCGAACGCGTCGTCCAGATCGACCACGCCAGCCCGCTCGTCTGGAGCGCGCCGACCTACTCACGCTTCAACCCCACCCTCGACCCGGAGACGGACCAGCCATGACCGTGACCGTCGACCTCGACCTGTGCCAGAACCACGGGCAGTGCGTGTACGCCGCGCCCGAGATGTTCGCGTTCGACGAGGACGAAGTCCTGACCTACCAACCGGAGCCTCCGGAGTCGCGGCTCGACGAGGTGCGCGCCGCCGTGGCCGCCTGCCCTGTCCGCGCCATCCGCCTGGTGGGCGGGCCGTGAGAGCCCTGCGCCGGGTCGTGGTGGTCGGCGCCTCACTGGCCGGGCTGCGCGCCGCCGAGGCGCTGCGCCGGTCCGGCCACGCGGGTGAACTCGTGCTGCTCGGCGACGAGCCGCACCTGCCGTACGACCGGCCGCCGCTAACCAAGCAGATCCTCAGCGACGGGTGGCGACCCGAGCGGACCGCCCTGCCCGTCCCCGCGTGGCTCGACGTCACCTGGCGGCTGGGCGTGGCCGCCGGCGGACTCGACGTCGCAGCCCGCGCGGTGCGCCTCACCGACGGCACCCGGCTCGACTACGACGGGGCGGTGCTCGCCACCGGCGCCCGCGCCCGGCCCTGGCCGAGCCCCACCCCGGCGGGCGTGCACACCATCCGAGGGCTCGACGACGCGACCGCAGTGGCCGAGGCCCTGCCCCGCGCCGGTCGGCTGCTTGTCGTCGGCGCCGGCTTTCTCGGTGGGGAGGTGGCCTCGGCGGCCCGCGCCCTCGGCGTCGCGGTAACCCTCGTCGAGCCCCGAGCGCTGCCACTGCTCGCGCCCACCGGCCCGCACGTCGGGCGGTTCGTGGCCAGCCTGCACCAGGCCAACGGCGTCGACCTGCGACCCGGCGTCGGGATCCGAGGCTTCGCCGCCGACGGCCGCGGCGAGCTGACCGGAGCCGAGCTGACCGACGGCACCCGGGTCGAGGCCGATTTGGCGGTCCTCGCGCTCGGGGCCGAGCCGAACGTCGAATGGCTCGCCAGCGCCGGCCTGCTCGTCGACGCGGGACTCGTCTGCGACGAGAACTGCCGGCCGCTGCGGGCCGACGGCCAGCCCGCGCCAGACCTGGTGGCAGCCGGGGACCTCACCCGGTGGCCGCACCCGCTGGCCGGCGACGAACTGGTCTCGCTCGGGCACTGGAGCAACGCCGTCGAGCAGGCCCACGCCGCGGCGCAGACCCTGCTGCGGCCCGAGGAGGCGGTCGCCTACCGGCCGGTGCCGTCGTTCTGGTCGGACCTGTACGGGGTGCGGATGCGCGCGGTGGGGCTGCCGCACCTCGCCGACACCAGCGAGGTGGTCGAGCACGACGGCACGAAACGCCGCCTCGTCGTCACGTACCACCGCGACGGCCAACTCGTCGGCGCGCTGGCGGCCAACCGCACCAGCCGGCTCGCCCCCTACCAGACGGAGATCCAGCGTCGTCTCACCGACCCGCGACCCCTTTCCCTGCCCGCCTGAGGAGCACCGATGAGCACACCCATCATCCCTCCGTTCACCGCCGAGACCGCCACCGAGAAGGTGCGGATCGCGCAGAACCTGTGGAACACCCGCGACCCGGAGCGGGTGGCCCGCGCGTACACCCCCGACAGCCGCTGGCGTAACCGCGACGAGTTCCTCAGCGGACGCGACGAGATCGTCCGCTTCCTCACCCGCAAGTGGCAGCGCGAGCGCGACTACCGACTGGTGAAGCACCTCTGGGCATGGACGGGCGACCGCATCGCGGTGCGCTTCGAGTACGAGAGCCGCGACGCGGACGGGCAGTGGTGGCGCAGCCACGGCAACGAGCTGTGGCAGTTCGCCCCGGACGGGCTGATGGCGGTCCGCGACGCGAGCATCAACGACTACCGCATCGAGCCGTCGGAGCGGCGCCTCTGATATCGCGGCGGGTCACCGGTGGCGGGAGGTCACGTCCAGCCGCGCTCGTAAGCCCGCCAGCCCAACATCCGCGACCGCGAGTTGGTCAGCTCCTTGAACTGCTGAACGTGTCGGCCGCGCTGAACCAGACCGTCCGGGCCGACACCGCCAGCATCGTGCTCGGCCGGTGCCGGCCGGGGTCCGGGCCGCGTCGGGCGTGCCCCACCACAACACCGGCCGGCAGGCGGTCACCTCGACCTGGCCGTGACGCCGTCGATGCCGGCGCGACCGGCCGCGCCGCCGCGCTGACCGTCACGCCGGCCCGGCTGACCATCCCCGCCGGTGGGCGGGCGACCGCGCCCGTACGGCTGGACACTGCGGCGACCGCGCCGAACCAGTACACCGGGGTCCGCACGGCGACCGGTGCGGAGCAGCCGCTGCGGATCCCGGTGGGACTCGGCGTGACCCCGCCGGTGCACACCCTCACGCCCGGGGTGAGCGACCCGGACGGCCAGCCGGCGACCGGCCAGCGACCGCGCGAACGGTTGGCGGCCGGGAAGGTGAGCTCAGCCTGACCGCCGCGGTGACCAGTCCCTACCACCCGACCTGCTGCTGACCGAACCGGACCGCCTCCCGGCCGACCTGCACCACACCCCGGAGAGTTGGCGCTGGCCACCGTGGAGAGCGAGTTCGACCAGCACGCGCCGCGGATGTGGGCGCTGGGCTCCCGGGGCGGGTACCCGGACGGGGTGACCGTCGCGTGCGGTTTCAACCGGTCCCTCGCCGCCGCACGGCTCTCCACGGCTGGCGGTGCCGGGCGCCCCCGCCCTCCGTCGCCCGGCACCGCCCGGCGTCCCGGTCCGGCGTGAGCGGGCAACCGGCGCGCCCTGCCGGCGCCGGCGCGGCCCCGTGGCGCGGCCGCCGCCCAGCTGCGGTGCGCCGACCATGTCGATCTCGTCGCCGCCGGTGTGCCAGCGCCTACGCCCGGGAACCGCCGGCCAGCACGAGCACCTCGGCGCACTCGGCGACGAGCTCGGACCCCAGTCGCGTTCCGCTGAACGCCGCGTTCAGCGCGACGGCCTCAGCGACGCAGCCGCGTGCCTCGTCCCCAGAACCGGACAGTGCCCAAGCCCGGGCCAGCCGGGCCAGGGCCCAGGCCTCGCCGAGTCGGTAGTCGACCCGGCGGGCGCACTCGAGCCCTCGGGTGAACGCCGTGACGCCCTGCTGGAAGCGGCCGAGGGAGAGGTAGATCTGGCCGAGCTCTCCCAGCGCTCCATACGTGAACAGGTCGTCGCCGACCTCGTCGAACCAGGCCAGCGACCGCTCCAGGAGCCCGATCGCCTCCTCCGGGTGGCCCAACCGGAACCGGGCCTGGCCGAGGCTCATCAGGGCGAATGCCTGGCCGACCGCGGCGTCGATGTCGCGAGCCACCTCGAACTGCCGCTCGATGAACCCGACCGCCTTGACCGGGTCGCCGCGGAGCAACTGGAGTTGACCGAGATTGCCGAGCGCGCGTTGCTCGCCGAAGCGATCTCCGAACTGCTGACAGAGGGACAACTCGACCGTTGTGTGGGAGATGGCGGCGTCAATGCGCCTGAGCACCTTGAGCGCGCCGGCGAAGGTGCCGTGGGCGTACGCCTCCAACCGGCGGTCGCCCAGCCGCGCTGTGACGCCGACGATCTGCTCACCGAGGTCGACATGGTCGTCGATGTAACCGCCGTGTGCGAAGAACCAGTGCAGAGCCAGGGTGAGGGCGACACCGAGACCGGCGTGTTCGGCGGCCCCGGGTAGCGCCTGCCGGATCACCGCCACCATGTTCGGACGTTCCTGCTCCAGCCACCGGTACGCGTCGTCCCGGCCGGCCAACTCAGCTGCCACGCCGTCGGCCTTCGGGAGCGGGTAGTGCGCGCGATGCGGGTAGACCAGCCGATTCGCGTGCTGGACCGTGGCGAGATAGAAGCCGAGCACCCGGGTCAGAGCCGCGCCCGTCTCCTCGACCGGGAACTGCGCGGCCGCCAGTTCGCGGGCGAACAGTTGGACCAGGTCGTGCATCTGGTAGCGGCCAGGCTTGGTTTCCTCCACCAGGTGCGCCTCCAACAGGCGCTCGATCACCAGGTCGGCGGCCGCCTGGGCGGTATTGAGCAACGCCGCTACCAGCCTCAGGTCGAACTCGGCCACTCGCAATACACCGAGCAGGCCGAACGCCCGTGCCGTCGCGCCGCCTCCGGGGCCCCCGCCATCCCGCAGGGCGGCGTAGCTGACGCTGAAGCTGCTGCGAACGGCCAGGTCGCCCGCGGCGAGTTCGGTGAGGCGGTGCCGCTCGTCCGCGAGGCGCTCGACCAGGTGCTCGACGGACCAGGCCGGCCGGGTCCGGAGGCGGGAGGCTGCCAGATGCAGCCCGAGCGGCAGGTGACCGCAAAGCTCCGCAAGGCGTCGGATGGCCCGGTCGTCGCCCGGCCGAGCGTCTACGATCAGCCGCTCGAGCATCTCGTACGACTCGTATGGACTGAGCGGAGCGAGGTGCAGGTGGGCGGTGCCGTCGAGAGCTGCCAGGTTGGCTCGGCTGGTGACCAGTACGACGCTGCCGACGCCTGCCGGCAGGAGTGGGCGGATCTGGCCTGCGGTGGCGGCGTTGTCGAGCAGGACCATCATCTGCCGATCGGCGACCAGCGTGCGGAACAACCCGGCCGCCTCCTCGACGTCGCGCGGTACGTCGGCCGCGCTCACCCCGAGCGCACGGAGGAAGCGGCCGAGGGCTTCCACCGCGGGAAGCGAATCGACTCCGGGGCTGGCGCCACGAAGGTTCACATACAGCTGCCCGTCCGGGAACCGGTCGAGCCAGAGGTTTCCCGCGTGGGTGGCGAGCGCCGACTTGCCCACGCCGGGCGCGCCGTGGATGACGACAACCTGACTCCCGCGACCGGCCCGCTGCTCGTCGAGCAGCTTCCGCAGCCTGGACAGTTCGTCGTCGCGCCCCACGAATGTCGACACGGCGCGGGGGAGCTGACGTGGTCTGGGGCCGCGAGCGACCGGGAGGGTGTAGACGCGGGCCGTGGCGGGACCGCTCAGCGCCGGGTCGCCGTTCAGGATCTGCCGGTGCAACTGCTGCAACTCCGGTCCCGGGTCGGCGCCCAGCACCTCGGCCAGGCTGCGCCGCGTCCGCTCATAGCGGTCGAGGGCGTCGGCCGGCCGGCCGTGGCGACACAACGCCACCATGAGCTGCGCCACCAGCCGTTCGCGTAGCGGATGTGCGGTGACGAGTTCGGACAATTCCCTGATGACCGCCGTGTCGTCACCGGAGTCCATCGCGGTGTCGAACTGTTCCTCCGCGGCGGCGAGCCGCAACTCGGTCAACCAGTTGGCGGCAGCCGCTACGCTGGCGGTCCTCGGCACGTCTGCGAACGGTTCCCCCCGCCACTGCTGGTGCGCCTCGCGGAAGAGTTCGACGCAACGGCGCGGCTCACCGGCGTCGCGGGCGGCGCGAGCGGCGGCGGTGAGCCTCTCGAACCGGTGGCGATCCAGCTCGTGCTCGGCAACCCGTAGCAAATAGCCCGGCTTGTGAGTGACCAGCAGACCGGCCCCGGCTGGTCCGGACGGGCCCCGCCGCAGTGCCTGGCGCAACCGGGACAGATACCCCCGAACCAGCGCCCGGGCGTCCGCAGGCGGCCGGTCCGGCCACAACTCGTCAACGAACTGCTCCACGCTGACCACGCTTCCGGGCCGCACCAGGAGGATCGCGCAGACGGTCCGGACGCGGGGCGTGCCAAGGGCCAGCAGTTGGGGCCCGTCCTGAATTTCCAGGGGGCCCAGCACTCGAAACTCCACCGACTTCCCCCCGCACGGCTCGTTCCAAGACCGACTCTCACCCGGCAGCCGTCATGATCGTCTCTCGGCCGACACCGCGGACCTCGCGCGTCCACGTTCCAGCGACGTTTCGACCACACCGTGGCGCTAAGTTACCGCACGGGTGGCCGGCGTGACGTTGGCCGAGTCGTCGATCAGACGATGCCGAGTGACACGGCGGACACGGGGGGCGGCCTTTTATGGAACAGTTGGCAGTGAACGTGCTGGGCCCCATGGAGGTGCGGCGGCGAGGCGTTCTGGTGCCCATTCCCAGCGGGAAGGCACGCACGCTGCTGGCGATGCTGCTGGTCGATCGAGACCGCATGCTACGGCGGGCAGCGGCCTACGCCGAACTGTGGGGTGACTCCGTGCCCGTCTCGGCCGCCTCGAACTTCCGCAGTTACCTGGCCGAGCTGCGGCTGTGGGCGACGGGCCTGGGCGGCCACCTGTTCCAGGGACGCCACGGCTGGTCGCTGACCATCAGCGGCAGCGTCGATGCTCTGCAGTTTCAGAGCATGATCGACGAGGGTCGAGCCGCTCGGCGCCGGGGCGACCGAAACTCGGCGATCGGCCTCTTCGCCGGCGCGGTGTGCCTGTACCGCGATTCCCCGATGGCCGACGTGTCGCAAGGGCCTGCCTTGTTCGGGTACGCGCAGGCGTTGCTCGTCCAGTGGCAGTCCGCCGTGGAGGACTACGCCGAACTGCTGATCGAGGCCGGCGAACCTGGCCGGGCGCGCCTGCTGTTGCACGATTTCCTCAGCCGTCAGCCGTACCGCGAGCGCGCCTGGGGGCATCTCATGGTCGCCTGCAGCAGCAGCGGCGACGTCGCGGCCGCCGTCGACGCGTTCCGGCGCGCCTGCGGGTATCTGGCCAACGACCTCAACGCCCGGCCGAGTCCGCTGCTGACGTCGCTGCACGAGGCCATCCTGCGCGGCGACCCACAGGTACGGCTCCGGTCCGAGCCGGCACCGCGGCCCGAGCGCGGCCGATGCCGCGACGGCGCTGCCCTGTGCGCTGGAAAGTGCGTACAGGTGTGCGGGACGGAAAGACCGTACCCGCATGACAAAACGTGCAACGAGGTGGCGTGCGGTGGTGGCGTCGACGACGGCCATTGTGCTGGCGGCGACGCTGCTGATCGCTACGCCGACGCAGGCCAAACCAGACGGTCCCAGTCGCCCTGACCGGGCCAAGCCGGTCTCGGTACCGGGCAGCAACAGCATCCCACCCGTCCCGCCCAAGCCCGGCACCGAGGAGGCGGCCTTCCTCCGCGCGTCACCGGACACGAACGGGCAGGCCGCGGTCGCCGCCCCCGCCGGAGTACGAGCGGAGGTGCTCGACCGAAACGCCGCCACGCGTGCCGGGGTCAAGGGACTGCTGCTGCGGGTCTCCAGCGACGAGGCCAGGGCGGCGTCCGTGAACATCGACTACCGGGCGGTGCGGCACCGCTACGGCGGCGACTGGGCCTCGCGCCTGCAGGTCGTACGGGTGCACGACGGGAAGGTGTTCCCGGGCCACAACGATCTGAAGAACGGCAAGCTGCGGGTCGAGCTGCCGGTGCCGGCCAGGAAGCCGCTGCCGAGCGGACTGCGCGCCGACAACGATCCGAGTCTTGCCGAAGGCGCCCTGTTCGCGGTCACCGCCGCATCCAGCGGCCCCAACGGCAGCCTTCAACCCACCACCCTGGCACCGTCGCTGACCTGGCAGGTCGGGTTGAACTCCGGTGACTTCGGCTGGTCGTACCCGATGAGCGTGCCCGACCTGCCCGGGCTGTCTCCCGATGTGGGCCTGACCTACTCCTCCGGCAGCGTCGACGGGCGGATAGCCGCGACCAACAACCAACCATCGATCGTCGGCGAGGGATTCGACTCCCAGGCAGGATTCATCGAGCGCTCCTACCAGTCCTGCAAGGATGACGGGCACACCACTTCCCAGGAGTTGTGTTTCGCCTCCCAGAACGCGACAGTCGCGCTGCCCGGCATGAACGGTTCCCTGGTACGCGACGACGCGACCGGCGTGTGGCGCTCGGAGGAGGACAGCGGCTGGCGCGTCGAGTTCCTCACCGGGGCGACCAACGGCGACAACGACGGCGAACACTGGCGGCTGACGTCACCGGACGGCACGCAGTACTATTTCGGCCGCTCGGCCGCGGCGAAGTCGACGTGGACCGTGCCGGTCTTCGGCGACGACGCCGGGGAGCCGTGCCACCAGGCCACGTTCGGCAACGCGTGGTGTGTCCAGGCGTACCGATGGAATCTGGACTACGTCGTGGACACCCACGGGGACGCGATGGCCTACTACTACGACATCGAGACGAACTACTACAGCCGAGCGCAGTACGTGCGGGCCGGCCAGCTCAACCGGATCGAGTATGGTTTCCGCGACGGATCGGCCGCTCCCGCGGCGGGCCGGGTCCTTTTCACCACCGCTCCGCGATGCATCCCCGGGACGGTGTGCGATCCCGCCAGCCATCCACAGAACTTCCCCGACGTCCCGTTGGACCAGCAGTGCACGAGCACCACGTGTGACATCGCGGCCCCGACGTTCTGGACGACGAGGCGGCTGGCGGAGATCAGGACGCAGGTCCACCACAACTCCGCCTACCGGGACGTGGCGTCCTGGACACTGAACCATCAGTTCCCGTCGAACGGCGACGGCACCGATCCGGGGCTGTGGCTCGAGTCGATAGTCCACACCGGGCACGTCGGTGCGACGGTGAGCGTGCCGGCGGTGCGGTTCGACGGTGAACTGCTCGACAACCGTGTCGATGGCCTCGACATGCAGCGCCCGTTCGCCAAGTGGCGGCTCAAGGCCGTCACCAACGAGACGGGTGGCCGGATCGAGGCCACCTACGCGAGGCAGGAGTGCAGCCGGTCGAGCCTGCCCACGCCGGACGGCAACACGAAGTCGTGCTTCCCCGGCTACTGGATGATGGGCGGCTCCACCGAGCCGACGCTCGACTGGTTCCACAAGAACCGTGTAACGAGGATCGTGGAGCGGGACATGACCGGCAGCGGCAACGCCGCGGAGGTCACCGAGTACGAGTACCTCGGCGGCGCCGGTTGGACCTACGACACGGGCGAGCTGCTTCCGGCCCGGTTCAAGTCGTGGGGGCAGTTCCGCGGGTACCAGCGCACCCGGGTCAAGTACGGCGACCCGCTGGCCGGCCCGCAGCGGGTCGAGGAGCACCTGTTCCTGCGCGGCATGGACGACGACCTGCTGTCCGACGGCTCGCGGCGCGACGTGTGGGTTGGTGACTCCCAGGGCGGCACGATCGAGGACAAGCCGGTGCGGCGCGGCTTTACCCGTGAGATGACCGTCTTCAACGGTGCGGAGTGGCTCAGCAGGACCATCTCGGAACCGGTGGAGATCCGCAGGACGGCCAGCCGCAACCGGCCCGTCGGGCCGCTGGAGGCGTATCTCACCGAGGAACGGTCCGAGCGGGAGTACACCCGGCACGAGGGCGGCGTCTGGGTCACCGAGACCGTCTACTCCTACGACGACCACGGTCGGGTCGTCGAGACGAACGACCGGGGCGACCTGTCCACCCCCGCCGACGACACGTGCGCCCGGACCTCGTACACGCAGAACCTCGCATCCTGGATCGTCGACACCCTGGCCAGGATCGAGACGGTCGGCGTGGGCTGCGACGTCGCGCCGACCGGCGCCGACCTGATCGCCGATCAACGGCACTACTACGACGGGGCGACCAGCATCACCGCCACCCCGGTCAAGGGCGACTTGACCAGAGCGGAGGAGGTTGCCGAACCTGGCCGCTACGTGTCGATGGGATCCGCCCGGTACGACACGCACGGTCGACTGGTCGAGTCGACGGACCCGTCGGGCGACCGGAACACGGTGGTCTACACGCCGGAGACGGGCGGCCCGGTGACGACGGTCGCGACGACCGATGCTCTCGGCCACACCAACACCACCTCAGTCGATCCGCTGCTGGGCACTGCCCTGTCGGTGGTGGACGCCAACGGGGTGCGCACCGACATGACCTACGACGCGCTGGGCCGGACCACCGCGGGCTGGGCTCCTGGGCGCAACAAGGCGGCCGGACAGTCGCCCTCGGCGACCTTCGCCTACCTGGTACGTGGCGACGCGCCGTCAGCCGTCACCAGCCGGAGCCTGCTGTCCAACGGCTCCTACCAGGTCAGCCACGAGCTCTTCGACGGATTCCTGCGGACCCGCCAGACGCAGAGCCCGTCGCCGGTCGGTGGACGGATCATCACGGACACGTTCCACGACAGCCACGGCAGGATCCACAAGACCACCGACGACTACTGGAACGGGGACGCCGCTCCGGCGACGACGTTGTTCAAGGTGCCGGACGCCGCTGTGACGGCACAGACGCGGATGATCTTCGACCCCGCCGGACGCGTCACGGACGAAATCCTTTTGTCGTACGGCGCGGAGAAGTGGCGTACCAGGACGCTGTACGGCCCGAACTGGACGGCGGTCGACCCGCCGGCGGGTGGCACGCCGACCATGGAGGTCTTCGACCTCGAGGGCCGCACCGTGGAGCTGCGCCAGTTCCACGGCCAGTCACCGACGGGCACCTACGACGCGACGAAGTACACCTACAACACGGGTGGCCAGCGGACGAGCGTTACCGACGCGGCGGGCAACGTCTGGCGCTCCCACTACGACCTGCGTGGCCGGGTGATCCGCGACGAGGATCCCGACACGGGGGCCACCACCTACACGTACGACGACGAGGACCAGCAGCTTTCCAGCACCGACTCGCGTGGCATCACGCTGACCAGCACCTACGACGCGCTGGGCCGCAAGACCGGCCACTTCAAGGGGCAGACGAAACTCGCGGAGTGGACGTACGACACCCTGCCCAACGGCAAGGGACTGCCGGTGGCGTCGAAGCGCTACGTCGACGGCAACGTCTACTCCAGCGAGGTGACCGGCTACCAGCAGGGCACCGGCCTGTCGTCGGGCTCGAAGGTGACCATTCCGGCCTCGGAGGGAAGCCTCGCCGGCACCTACCTGACCAGCCTGACCTACGACGCGTTCGGTCGGATCATCACCACCGGACTGCCGTCCGCCCCGGGCCTGCCCAACGAGACCCTCACCCAGAGGTACGACGAGTTCGACCAACCAAAGGCCATGTCGGGCCTCGACCGCTACGTCGACGACACGTGGTACGACGAGTTCGGCCGGGTCGTCGGAACGGCGCACGGCGCCCCCGGGCGTCAGGTCTGGTCCGGGATCGGTTTCGACCCGGTGACCGGACGGCTCGAAACTGCCGCGACGGATCGGGAAGTCGAGGACAGCCCTGGTGTCTCGGCGGTGACCTACACCTACGACGCCGTTGGCAACGTGCTGTCGAGCTCGGACGCGGTGTCCGGCGACCACCAGTGCTTCGGATACGACTACCTCACCCGGCTGACCGAGGCATGGACCCCGGCGTCCGGGAAGTGCGGCGACACCCGATCCGCCACCGCGCTGGGCGGCCCCGCACCCTACTGGCACTCGTTCGGCTACGACAAGACCGGCAACCGGCTGTCGGAGGTCCGCCACGCGGCGGGTGGCGACACCACCCGGGCGTACAGCTACCCGAGCGCTGGGTCGGCGCAGCCGCACACCCTCAAGTCGGTGACCACCACCGGCCCCGGCGAGTCCAAGACCGACACCTACACCCACGACAAGGCCGGCAACATGCTGACGCGGCAGGGCCAGGACCTGAACTGGGACGCCGAGGGCCAGTTGCAGAGCATCGGCGACACCTCGTTCCTCTACGACGCCGACGGCAACCGGCTGATCCGCCGCGATCCGTCCGGCACCACCCTCTACCTGGGTGGGCTGGAGATCCATCGCAGCACGGCCGGGACCACGACCTCGACCCGCTACTACGGCAACTTCGCCGTCCGCACCTCGGCCGGACTGAACTGGCTGGTCTCCGACCACCAGGGCACCGCCAACATCACCATCAGAGCATCGGACCTGGCGGTGACCCGGCGGTACCAGACCCCGTTCGGGCAGTCGCGCGGCGCCACGGTGAGCTGGCCGTCGGAGCGCAGCTTCGTGGGTGGGACCAAGGACCCGTCCACCGGGCTCGTCCACCTCGGCGCGCGGGAGTACGACCCGGACATCGGCCGCTTCATCTCGATCGACCCCATCATCGACGACGCCGACCCGCAGCAGATGAACGGGTACGCGTACGCCAACAACTCGCCGGTCACCTTCTCCGACCCGGACGGCCTGAAGTACAAGTGCTCCAACCCGAGACAGTGTGACGGCAGCGACGCGAAGCAGCGGGCGGACGCCGCCAAGCGCAAGGCGGCGGCGGCCAGGGCGGCCCAGGAACGGGCCCGCCAGGAGCGCATCCGGGCACGCAACCAGGCGGCGGCGGCCCGGGCCGCGGCCAAGCAGGCCCGGCAGGATGCGGCGCGGCAGCGCGCCGAGGAGCGCAGGAAGGAGCGGATCCGCGCCAAGAACCAGGCGGCGGCGGCCAAGGCGGCGGCGAAGGCGGCCCGGGACAAGGCGAAGAAGGAACGGGCGGCGCAGCGGAAGCGCGACGCCGCGTTGGCGAAGTGTGGCGGGAGCGTCCGCGCCTGCCAGAAGAAGGACGAAGAGCGCTACACGAAGAAGGTCTGCCACAACAAGGCCTCCTGCGAGCACTACGAGCGCCGCTTCGTCAGGCCCGCCGATAAGAAGCCCGTCGCGCAGAAGTGCGGCGGACGTTACGGCTGTACGTCCATGGGGCCTGCCAAGAAACCGCTCAAGCAGGCGGCAGGATCATCCTGCCGTGGGTTCGCTCTGGACTGCTGGAAGGCGGATAACGACAAGGTCATCCGAAACGTCTCCAAGGGTGCGGTGATGGTCGGAGGCGCCGCGGCCGGAGCGGTCGCCTGCGGGACGGTTGTCCTGTGCGCTGCGGGCATCGGCGCGGTCGCCGGCGCCCTCAGTTACGCGATTACCGCCGATGAGCAGGAGTGGGACAACGGCGACTTCATGACCGAAGTCCTCGGCGGCGCCTTCGGCGGAGTAGCCGGTAATCGCTTGGCTCCGAAGCCCCCTGCGAAGCCGCGCATCCGTGGCAACTGGGAAAACGGCGAGTTGAAGGGGTATCTGGTCGACTAGCCATCCTCACGGACGGCGTGCTCCACGCCGCTTGGGTCAGGTCGATGTGCGGTTCGATATGCACCTCGCGGTAACGCTGTGGCCGGCTCCGCTTGTCAGCGGGGCCGGCTACTCGTTGCTGGAGGCTGGTTGTGCGACGTTTCGGCTTGATCTTGCTCTGCGCTCTGTCGCTCGTGGCGCAGCCCTTTCCCGCGCAGGCCGCCCCGGTCGGGCCGGGCGAACGGCCCAAGTTGAGCAGCAGACCCGGCCCGGGCGTGGCCGCCCGGGCGCCGATGGACGATCCCGCGAGCAGGAGCGCGTGGCGTAAGGCGCCCGAGGTCGCGTGGCCCGCGCCCGGCACGGCCGAGGTGAAGGCCGCGGCCCGCGACGGCGAGAAGCTCGACGCGGAGGCGCCGAAGCTGACGCGTGCGGGGGCGTTGCCGATCTGGCTCGGGCAGCCGGCGACCGTGCGGTTGTTGCGGTCCGGCAGGGACTCCGGCCTGGTCTTCAGCGTGACCGGGGCGCGCGGGCGGGCGCCGATCGAGGTGGACTACACGGGCTTCCGGTACGCGTTCGGCGGCGACTACGGGGCCCGGCTCAAGCTGGTGCGCCTCGACGGCCAGCCCCTCAAGAGCCGCAACGAACCGGCCCGGGGCAGGGTCACGACGACGGGCGGGGACGGGGTCTACGCGCTGGCCGCCACGTCGGACAGCAGCGCGGGCAGCTACCAGGCGACGAGCCTTTCGCCCTCGGCGACCTGGCAGACGGGCCTCGGCTCCGGAGACTTCAGCTGGTCCTACCCGATCGCGGCGCCCCAGATGCCGGGCCCGGTGCCGGATCTCAGCCTCTCCTACAACTCGGGCACCGTCGACGGGCGCATCGGGTCGACCAACAACCAGCCGTCGGTGCTCGGTGAGGGGTTCGCCCTGCGTACCGGCTTCATCGAACGGTCCTACCAGGGGTGCGACGAGGACGGCCAGGCGGGTGTCGCGGACCTGTGCTACCTGTCGCCCAATGCCATCGCGGTGCTGCCGGACCTGACCAGCGAGCTGGTGCGCGACGAGGCGTCCGGCACGTGGGCGGCGCAGCGTGAGAGCGGGTGGCGCATCGAGCAGCTCTTCGGCGCCGCCAACGGGGACAACGACGGTGAGCACTGGCGCCTGACCTCGCCCGGCGGCGTGCAGTACTTCTTCGGCAGCAGCGTGTCGGCCGGCTCGGCGTGGACGGTGCCGGTCTACGGCGACGACGGCGGCGAACCCTGCCACCAGTCGACGTTCGCAGGGTCGTGGTGCCAGCAGGGGTACCGGTGGATGCTCGACAAGGTCGTCGACCCGCGCGGCAACGTCATGACGTACCGCTACGAGAAGGAGATGAACAACTACCGCCGGGGCGGTGTGGTCACCCCGTACGTGCGCAGCGGCCACCTGACCGGTGTCGAGTACGGCGGGGGCGCGGCCCGGGTGACGTTCACCCTGGCCGGGCGGTGCCTGCCCGGCTCGACCTGCTCCAGCAGCGAGCCGGCCAACTTCCCCGACGTCCCCTACGACCAGGAGTGCGGCGCCACCAGCTGCGCCTACCCCGCGCCGACGTTCTGGTCGACCAGACGTCTTGCCAAGATCACGACGCAGGTCGACAGCGGCGGCGGCTTCCGCGACGTCGACTCGTGGACCTTCACCCATTCGTTCCCACAGACCGGTGGCGGCGGCGAGGACGCGACACCCGCGCTCTGGCTGGAGTCGGTCACCCGCACCGGACACGTCGGCGGCACCGTCACGCTCCCGCCGGTCAGGTTCGCCGGGACGATGCGCCCGAACCGGCTCGACGCGATCGACGGGCGCGTGCCGCTGAACAAGTACCGGATCCACGGCATCATCAACGAGACCGGGGGACAGCTAAAGATCAACTATTCGGTCGTCGACTGCGTCGCGGGTGGCACACCCGCTCCCGACAGCAACGTGCGCAAGTGTTACCCCGCGCTCTGGAACCCGGGTGGTACCGGAGCCGTCCAGGACTGGTTCCACAAGTACGTCGTCAACGAGGTGGTCGAGGAGGATCTGGTCGCCGGGCGCGCGGCGAAGGTCACGCGGTACGAGTATCTCGACCCCGGGACGGCGCTGTGGAGCCACGACGACTCCGAAATCCTGCCCGCTGCCCGACAGTCGTGGGGGCAGTGGCGCGGGTACCAGCGGGTGCGGGTGCGCACCGGCGCCTCCTCGGTGACCGAACACCTTTTCCTCCGCGGGTTGTACGACGACAAGAAGGCTGACGGAAGCAAGCGGCTGGTCACCGTGGACGGCGTCGACGACCGGGCGGCGTTCGGCGGCATGATGAGGCAGACCACCGTCTTCGACGGGGCCGACGTGGTCAGCCGAACCATCTCCGAGCCGCTGCTGATCGGCACCACGGCGAGGCGGGTACGCGCCTCCGGCACGCTGGAGGCCACCCTGGCCGACGAGGTGTCGCTCCGCACGGTCACCACTGTGGCGGGCGGGGGAGTGCGCACCGTGGAGAAGCGCTTCGGCTACGACGGGCGGGGCCGTCTGGCGCACACCAGCGACCTCGGCGACACCTCGACCGCAGCCGACGACAGCTGTGTGCGCAACACCTACACCGAGAACGCGGCCGCCTGGATCATCGACACCATCGGCCGGGTGGAGACGCTGGACGCCGCGTGCGACGCGACCGGCACGACGTTGACCGACGTCAGGAACACCTACAACGACACCGGTGACCTCACCAAGGTCGAGGAGTGGAACGGTACGGCTCTCGTCACCGCCTCCCGCACCGTGCCCGACCGGTACGGCCGCCCCCTGGAACGGTACGACGCGCTGGGGCACGTCACCCGCACCGCCTACACCCCCGCCACCGGAGGCCCGGTGACCCGGACGCTGGTGACCAATCCGCTGGGCCACACCGTGACCACCGACTTCGAGCCGCTGCGGGGCAGCGTCTCCGCCACCTCGGACGCCAACGGCAACGTCACCCACAGCGGATACGACCCACTGGGTCGGCTGACCGCCGTCTGGCGGCCGGGACGGGCCACCACGGCGACCCCGAACGTGCGGTACGAATACCTGGTTCGGGCGGACGGGCCGGCCGTGGTGACCACCCGCCCGTTGATCGGCCCGGTCAGCCGCGAGCTGTATGACGGCGTGCTGCGCCCGGCGCAGACCCAGACCGCCTCACCGAGCGGTGGCCGCATCGTCAGCGACACCGTCTACGACAGCGCCGGCCGGATCGTCCGCGACATCGACGCGCACTGGGACGCCGGGGCGCCGGCGACGAGCATGCTGGCCCTGCCCAGCACTCCCGATCGGGAAACCCGTTACACCTACGACGGGGCGGACCGGATCACCGCCGAGGCCCTGTACTCCGGCGGGACGCAGCAGTGGCGTACGACGACCGCCCACCGGGGCGACCGGGTGGACGTCGACCCGCCGCAGGGCGGAACGGCGACGACGGCCGTGCTCGACGGGCACGGCCGGACCGTGGAGCTGCGGCAGTACGGCGGCGACGCGCCGACCGGAGCGTACGACGCCACCCGGTACACGTACACCAAGCTCGGACTGCTCGAAACGATCACCGATCCGGCGGGCAACGTGCGCCGCAACACCTACGACCCGCGCGGTCGGCAGGTCAAGGCCGAGGCGCCGGACACCGGGACCGTCGTGATGGGCTATGACGACGCGGGCCGGCTCATCGCCCGCACGGACGCGCGGGGCCGGACCCTGAGCTACGGCTACGACGACCTGGACCGGCGGACGACCGTACGCGAGGGTGGCACCACGCTCGCCGACTGGGTCTACGACACCGCGCCCGGCGGCAAGGGGCTGCTCGCCTCGTCGACGCGGTACTCCGGCGGCGGCGCGTACGTCTCGGCGATCAGCGGCTACGACGAGCGTGGGCGTCGCACAGGCACCGCGGTGACCATTCCGGCCACCGAGACGGGCCTGGCCGGCACCTACACCACCGCGTTCACCTACCACGAGGACGACCAGCCCGCCACGACCACGCTACCGGCGGTCGGCGGCCTGGCGCAGGAGACCCTGACCCACGGCTACGACACGTTGGGCAACCCCGACACACTGACCGGGCTCGGGTCCTACGTCGCCGACACGACCTACGACGAACTCGGGGCGCTCTACTCGCGCTCGTCCGGCCCCGTCGGGCGGCAGGTGCACCGCTACTACAGCTGGGACCCGGCCACGCGACGGCTGGCGTACGCGGCGGCGTACCGCGACGTGGATGCGGCGCCGACGCTGGCCGACCGCGCCTACACCTACGACGCCACCGGCAACGTCACCTCGATCACGGACAGCCGGGACGACACCGTCGACCGTCAGTGCTTCCGGTATGACCACCTGCAACGGCTTGTGCAGGCGTGGACCCCGACCGGTGGATGCGCCGCGTCGCCGACGACCGGCGCTCTCGGCGGCCCCGCCCCGTACTGGCACGACTACAGCTACGACCGGATCGGGAACCGGCTCGGCGAGGTGTGGCACACGGCGGCGGGCGACACCGCCCGGACGTACACCTACCAGGCCACCCAGCCGCACCTGGTCCGCTCGGTGACCACCAACGGGACCACGACCGAGAGCTACGGCTACGACGCCTCCGGCAACACCACCTCTCGACAGGGGGCCGCCCTCACCTGGGACGCCGAGGGCCGCCTGACCGCCGCCGGCGCCGAGTCGAACGTTTACGACGCCGACGGTGAGCGGCTCGTCCGGCGCGACGCGGCGGGCAGCACCCTCTACCTCGGGCACACGGAGGTGCGGCGGTCCGCGTCCGGGTCGGTCACCGCGACCCGCTACTACCGGCAGGCCGACAGCGTCGTCGCGGTACGCACACCGGCACGGCTGAGCTGGCTGGTCGACGACCACCAGGGCACGGCCGGCGTCGCGGTCGCCGACCAGCCCGGCCAGCCCACCGTCCGCCGCCATCAGCTACCGTTCGGCGCCGCCCGGGGCGCCGCGCCCGGCTGGTGGGACGGCGAACGGGGATTTGTCGGCGGCACCACGGGGCCGGCTGGGCTGGTCCACCTGGGCGCGCGCCAACACGACCCCGCGATCGGCCGGTTCGTTTCCGCCGACCCCGTCGTGGACACCACCGATCCGCAGCAGATGCACGGCTACTCCTACGCCAACGGCAGCCCGGTGACCATGTCCGACCCGGACGGGCTCAAGCCGAAGAAGGTGCCGTCGCCCCTGACCAGAATCATCCACCAGATGTTCGACCGGCTGTACGAGCGGGCGATGGGCACACTCCGGCAGCTGCCCGTCGCCGACGACGCCTACCTGTGCCCGGACTGCGAGTACTGGGGTGCCACCGTCTGGGACGACTCGTACTACGACTTCGACGACTACGCCGAACCGCAGGTGCAGTACGTCTACCAGCAGGTCGGGTGCGGTGGCTGGGGCGGCCAGTGCGTGACGACGCGGCCGTACGAGTGGGCGCCCGACCACAGCGCCGCGGTCAGGGTGGCGCCGCGTATCCCGACCACGGTGATGGGCGAGGCGGTTCTGCCGCCGTCGTCGTACGGCGTCCTGCTTCCGGCAAGGAGCACATCGCGGTCGTCGTCGCCGGTCATCGGATCGTCGTCGCCGGTTCGGCTGTGGTAGGCGGCGCGCGATGAGATTCGGTGTAGCCGCGGCGCTGTGTCTTGCCGTCACCGCGGGTGGGCTTGCCATCGCTGGTCCCGGCGGTGTCGCGCCCGCCGGGCCCCCTTCTGCCCGCGAGCCGGTCGTGGGCCGGGAGGCGGGTCCGCTCGGGGAGACGGAGGGTCTGGCCGCCGCCCGCCGCACCGGCCGCCCGGTCGAGGTGACCGCGCTGACCAGCCCGACCAGGCAGGTCTTCGCGCGTCCCGACGGCACCATGTACGCCGAGGTGAAGGCCAGCCCGGTGCGGGTCAGGCGGGGTGGCGGGTGGACACCGGTCGACACCACCCTGGTGCGGCAGGCGGGCGGATCCGTCACGCCGAAGGCGTCCACCGCGGACGTACGCTTCTCCGGCGGTGGCGACGGCCCGTTCGCCACACTCACCGACGGGGACCGGCGGGTCGAGCTGAGCTGGCCCGGCCGGCTGCCGGAGCCGCAGCTGGCCGGCGACTCCGCGACCTACCGGGCGGTGCTGCCCGGCGTCGACCTCGTCGCGACCGCCACGCCCACCGGGTTCACGGAGAAGCTGGTGGTGCACACGCCCGAAGCCGCCCGGCACCCGGCCGTGTCCCGGATCCGGTTCGGGCTGCGAACCGAGAACTGGACACTGACCGGCGACCGGCTACCCGCCTTCATGCGGGACTCGTCGCCGACAGCCGCTAGGCGCCCCATGAAGGTGGAGGTCGGGCCGGACAGCCTGACGGTCGTGCCGGATCCGGCGGTGCTGTCCGACCCGGACCTGGTCTATCCGCTGCACCTCGACCCCGAGGTGCAGACGCCCCGTCCGCACTGGACGATGGTGTGGTCGGCGCTGCCCGACCAGAGCTACTACGACACCTCATGGCACGCGCAGGTTGGGGTCGACCCGGCCGACCCCGCCGGTGGCCGGTGGCGCTCCTACTTCCAACTCGACACGTCGTTCGCCGCCGGAAAGCACATCATCGGCGCGACGTTCCGGGCCACGCTGCTGTACTCGTACAACTGCACCGCCGAACCGGTGTACCTGTGGCACACGGGCACGATCGGCCCCGACACCACCTGGAACAACCCGCCGGGCAAGATCGCGCAGGTGGGTGCCCCGGTCACCACCATCAGGGCCGGCCACGAGGCCTGCCCCGGGGAGCCGCTGGCCGAGTTCGACGCCACCTCGCTGATCACCTCGGCCGCCGCGCAGTCGTGGCAGCACGTCACCCTGGCGCTCGCGGCCGACGAGACCGAGACCGAGGGCGTGGGCGGCAAGCTCTTCGAGAACGACGCCCGTTCCGCCTCCAAGGTGCCCGGCATCGGCGTGGTGTACAACTCGATTCCGGCGGCACCCGTCGTCCGGCAGACCACGACCATGCCGGGATGCGCGGGCGCGCCGGCGCAATGGGTCACCACGCTGACGCCTGAGCTGGCGGTGAGCGTCGACGATGCCGACCCCGACGACCGTCACGGCATCGACTTCGAGATCCGCGCAGCCGGTGGGCAGTCGCCGCTGCACACCCCGACCAGATCCGTGCCGGGAACACACCTGTACGAGGTGCCCGAGGGAGTACTGACCGACGGTGGCCGGTACGAGTGGCGAGCGCGGGCGAGCGACGGCGTCGACACCGGACCGTACGGCCCGTGGTGCCCCTTCACGGTGGACGTCACCGGCCCGACCACGACACCCACCGTCACGTCACCGCACTTCATCCAGGTCAGGTTCGGGCAGGTCCAGTACGGCATCCGGGTGGACCAGGTCGGCCAGTTCACGTTCGGCGCCGGTGGTGACCCGGACGTGGCCGGGTACGACTACGAGATCCGGGCCCCCGGCCAGCCACCGGAACGCGGGCGGATCGTCGCTCCCTCACCGGGCGCCGCCGCCTCGCTGTCGTACCGGCCGCTGGCCGGCGGGATCGCGCCGTTCGAGATCTGGGTGTGGTGCGTGGACGCCGCCGGCCACCGCGGCCCGGGTGCCCCGCGATACCAGTTCCGCGTCGCGCGGCTCCCTTCCGTGGTCGACCTGCAGTTCATCGAGGGACAGGGAAGCAGTGTGAAGGACGTGGCGGCGGGCGGTGCCGACGGCTCGCTCGCCCTCACGCCGGGCGTTTCCTGGGTAGAGGGCCAGGCTGGCTGGGGCGTACGCCTGGCCGGCGACGCTGGCGGCGTTGCCGCGCACAGTGCGGTCGACACGGCGCAGAGTTTCACCGTCATGGCCTGGGTGCGGCTGCTCGCCGAGGAAGCCGACAACGATTCGGCGCTCAACATCGTGGGCCATGCCGGCAACGGGTTCGCGCTGCGGTACCAGAAGCTCGGCAAACGCTGGCAGTTCGCCCTGCGGGCGGGGGAGACAGCCGGTGCGCCGGAGGTCGTCGCGGCCTCCGGAACCCTCGGGCAGGTCGGCGTGTGGACCCACCTGGCAGGGGTGCACGACCAGGCCGCCGGTCAGATCCGCCTGTACGTCAACGGCAGGCTCAGCGGCACCGCGCCGTTCACCACCCCGTGGACCGCGACCGGCCCGCTGCGGATCGGGCCGTTGCAGGACAGCCCGACGTGGACCGGCGACCTGGACGGGATAAGCGTGTTCGACACGGCCTTGTCGGAGGCGAAGATCCGCGACGACATGGGCCTGCTGACGTCGCCCGGCAGCGAGGGGCACTGGCGGTTCGACGAGAGCAGCGGCGTCGCCGCGGCCGACAGCTCAGGGAACGGACACACCGCGGTGCTGTACGCCCAGGAGTCGTGGACGGGTGCGCGGCACGGCGGCGGGGTTCGGTTCGACGGTGGCTGGGCGCACACCGACCGTCCGGTGGTCGAGCCCGACGCCAGCTACACGGTCGGTGCCTGGGTCAAGCTCGATCGGCTGCCCGGACAGGACCAGTACATCGCCGTCAGCCAGGACGGGCGCTGGGACAGCCGGTTCAAGCTCGGCGTCTCCCGTGGGTGGGACATGCCCAACGGCTGGGTGTTCGCGGCGAACGCCGCAGACACCCGCGACGACGACGTCGCCGGCAGCCAGCCCACCTGGGTGCAGAGCGACATCAAGGAACAGGTCGGCGTGTGGACCCATCTGACCGGAATCTACGACGCGACCGTGGGCGAGATCCGGTTGTACGTCAACGGCCGTCTCAGCGGGCGGGCACCGTTCGTGAACTCCCAACCCGCGGTCAGCTCGCTGGTGTTCGGCCGCTGGCAGGACGAGGGATTCCGGGTCGGCGGCTGGCCGGGGACAGTCGACGACGTCCACGTGGCGCAGCGGGCACTGACCACCTCGGAGATCGCGGCGTGGATGGACTGGCCCAAGTGGGGGCCCAACGCGAGATGGACGTTCGACGAGGGTAGCGGCATGCTCGCGGCCGATGCGAGCGAGAACGACCACACACTGACCCTGGCCGAACGGACGAGTTGGGTCAGCGTCCCGGCCGGCAAGGCGCTGCGCCTGGACGGGCAGACCAGCCCAGACTGGGCCTTCGACGGCGCGCACGGCCGCACCGGCGGGCCGGTCGTGACCGCGGGAAGCAGTTTCACGATCGCGGGTTGGGGGCGGTTGGACAACCTGAACGCCCCTGCCGCGCTGCTGAGCCAGGACGGGGTCCACGACAGCGGCTTCAGCCTGCTCTACGACAAGAGCGCGAACGCGTGGTCGTTCCGCATGGCCAAGCAGGACAGCCTCACGAGCGACGAGTACGCCGTAGCCCGTGGTGGCACGCCCCAGCCGGGCGTGTGGACCCACCTGGCCGGGGTGTACGACCACTCCGCCGGCAGCCTCAAGCTCTATGTCAACGGGTCCCTGAGGGCGACCACCAGCTACCGGGCGACGTGGTTCGCCGACCGGTCGTTCGTCGTCGGCCGCGAGCTCGGCACCGGCTACGGGTGGCCGCTCGCCTGGTGGAAGGGGGAGGTCGACGATCTGCACGTGCTGGACCACGCGGCGACTGCCACCGAGATCGGGCAGATCAAGGGGACCCCGCCGGTGCCGCCGCCGACACCGGTGGTGAGCGCGTCGGGCTTCTGCCAGGCGGCCGGATACTTCGGCGGGTGGGCCGTCAACGTGAGCGGCAGCATCGGCGACACGACGCTGGACATCAGCAGGGCGTGGGTGTCATATACCGCCAGCGGCGTCGATCCCGACTACGGATCGCCGACGGGCACCGTGTCCCTGGGCATGAGTGGACGCTCGTTCACCGGCAGCTTCCCCAGCAGGTCGGGGTTGGAGTTCGTTGGCGGCACCGGTGTCAGTTGGACCGTGACGGTCACCTTGAGTGACGGCAAGTCCTACAGCAGGACCGGCTATACCAGCCGGTGCGCGTGGTAAGCCTGCCGCGCGGCACGTGGCAGGGCGCGGAGCCGGCCCGCTCCGCGCCCTGCCCTCGCTGCCACCCGTGGTCGGCGGCGGTGCGGCGGGAGCCGTGCTCACCGCCGCCGTACGCCGGTCATCCCAGCGTTCGGCGGCTGCCGCCGGTTCCGCCGTCCCAGCGCCCCGACGCCGGACGAGGGCCGTCGGTGACGTTTCGGGCTGGCCGCGACGGCTCGTTTATGCAGGTGGGCGGCTTGCCGCGGGCCGGGCTCGGCGATGATCGGTTCACAGGATGAATTTTGTTACATCAATGTGTTGATCAAAATATGCGTGACCTGCGAAGACGCGGTGAGGTTCATGATCGCGCGCGCGAGGTGATTCCATTGGCGGGTTGCAACCCCACAGTGGCCTGCCTAGGATTGGGTCCGCAACGGGGCTTCACGGGGATTCTGCACCGCCTACCTTCGCAGTCGAAGAGCGTGCTGCGCTGTGGCCTGCGGATTGCCCGTTTGCACCGCTCCCTGGCAGATTTGACACTCGGGCAAGGGGAGTAGCGGGCGTGAGTGAAAGCAGTGCAGATTCGCACATACGCGCATTAGCGGACGGAATTGCCGAGGTCCATATTTCGTCGGCGGAGGCCGGCGAAATGGCCCGGCTGGTCTGGGAGCACGTCATCGGGCCTGTTCCGCGACAGGTCGATTATCGGGAGACGGGCGCGCATTTCCGCCTGGCCGAGCTGAGCGGTTCGATCCTGCCCGAGCGGGTCCGTGCCGCGCTGGCCGGGCTGCGCGAGGGTGCCCTCGACGCCGTCGTCGTGCACGGCCTGCCGGCCGACCCGCTCGACGACCACCGGCCGCCCGACGAGAGCCACAACGGGCACGGCGGCATCGGCGGTGACGCGAGGAGCGCACAGCCGCAGCCGCTGCTGGGCTGGACCTGGCTGGGCATGGTGACCAGGCAGCTCGGCCACGAGTACGGCTATCGCGCGGAGAAGGGCGGCAATCTCGTCCACGACGTGCGCCCCCGGCCGGACGGCGCCGCCACCCAGTCGAACGCGTCGTCCGAGGTGGATCTTCAGCTGCACACCGAGGTGGCGTTCCACGAGATCCGCCCCGACTTCGTGTTGCTCTACGGCGTCCGGAGCCCGCAGCCGCGTCCCGCCACCCGCCTCGTCCGGATCGCCGACGCCGTCGGCGAATGCTCGCCGGAAACGGTACGCAGGCTGCGCGAGCCCCGTTTTCGGATTTGCGCGCCCGACAGTTTTTCGCTCGGCGGCGCGGCGGTGGACGGCGTGCGGCCGATCGGCGGGACGCCCGGTTGGCCCACCATCCGATGGCACAGTTCCATCGCCGGCGACGACCCTGCGGACAAGGCCGCGATAATGGAATTCCGTGCCGCCGCCGAACGTGTCGCACACCGCGTGCGGCTTGCCCCCGGCAGTTTGCTCGCGTTTTCCAACAGCCGGTGTCTGCACGGTCGCGACGCATTCGAGGCACATTACGACGGGCGTGACCGATGGTTGCTGCGCACCTATGTGCTCCGCGATATCACGCGTCTGATGAGTCGTTACGGGCCACCGGCCGGTGACGGGGCCATCCGTCGGTTGGCCGAGACGAGGATCGCATGATCACCGCACGGATGCTCGATCTCGACGACTTCGAGCGCGCCTGCCGGTTCGCCCTGGACGACGCCCGGTGGTCGTATCTCGCCGGCGGCGCCGGCCGCGGCGACGGCGTCCGGGAGAACGAGGCGGCGCTGCGCCGGCTACGGCTACGGCCGCGACCGCTCGGTGGCACGGCCGACCCGGAGCTGAGCGTGGACGTGCTGGGCTTCACCGCCGCGCTGCCCCTGCTGCTCGCGCCGACCAGCCCGTTGCGGCTCTTCCACCCGGAGGCCGAGCTGCCGGTGTCGCGCGCCGCCCGACGCGCCGGCGTGCTGCCCATCGTCAGCAACGACAGCCACCACAGCCTGACCGAGATCGCCAAGCAGGGGCCGTTCTGGTTCCAGCTGTACTGCTACGGCAGCCGCGCCGACGTCACCCGCACCATCCGGCTGGCCGAATCGCTGGACGCGCAGGCGTTGGTGGTCACGATCGACAACAGCCATCCCTCGCGGCGGCTGGCCATGCTGCGGTCCGGGTTCGCCACGCCGCCCGAGGTCGAGTTCGGCATCCATCGCGAAAGCGGCTTCTCCGACGGTGAGGTACCCCCCGACACGCGGCTGCCGCGCTGGCCGCTGACGTGGGAACTGCTCGACGTCATCCGCGCCGAGACGCGCCTGCCGGTCGTCGTCAAGGGGGTGCTGCACCCGTCCGACGCCGCCGCGCTCGCCGACCGCGGGGTGGCCGGCCTGATCGTGTCCAACCACGGCGGGCGGCAGCTCAACGACTCGATCGCCGCGATCGACGCGCTGCCCGGCGTCGTGGCCGCGGTGCGCGGCCGGCTGCCGGTCCTGATGGACGGCGGCATCCGTACCGGCGGGGACGTCGTCAAGGCGCTGGCGGCCGGCGCGACGGCGGTGTGCATCGGCCGCCCGTACGTCTGGGGCCTGGTCCTCGACGGAGAGGAGGGCGTGCTGCACGTGCTCGATCTCCTGCGGGCGGAACTGCTCGACGTCGCCCGGCAGATGGGGCTGCGCAACCTGCGCGACGTCCCGGCAGACCTGGTGGCGCCGACCTGACCACGGTCCGGATCCCGGCGTACCACCGAGGCGGACACGGCGCGGTGCCGTGTCTCGAAATCGGACCAACAGGAGTGGGGAGGTGTTTGACATGATCCGGCGGATCAAGGCGCGTTTCGCGCGCAAGGCCCTCGCGGGCGCGTACCCCTGGCACTGAAGCCGATGAACGGTGGCCGGTGATCGCTGCGGCGGTCACCGGCCATCACCGGACAACCGGAGGAGACGTTGGGGACGGTGACGCCGCCGGTCCAGGCGAACCTGTCGCGGGCCGACCTGATCGAGGAGTACGACCGGGACCGGCTCGGCTTCGTGATGCGCGCGGTCCGCCGCTACGGCCCGGTGGTGGAGCTCAGCCCCGGCACCGTGCTCGTCGCGGACGGCGAGGTCGCGCACGACGTGCTGCGCCGGACCAACCGCGACTTCCTGATGGACCGCGACCGCGCGTGGCGGCCCACCGACAGCCGTCGCGGCGAGGACGCGTTGGAGAGCTGGATGTCCGCGCGCCGGGCGATGCTGTCCGCCCTCTCCGGCGACCTGGTCGCCGAGCACCTGCGCTGGTACTCGGCCGCACTGACGGCGCTGCTCGACACCTGGGCGGCGCAGGGTCGCACCGACGATCCGCTGCGACCGCTGGTACGGCTCAGCACCGACGCCTTCCTGCGGCTGTGTACCGGCCCGTCGGTGCCGCCCGACGAGCGCACCGGGCTCGCCACGGCCGTGGCCGGACTGCTGGACGCGCTCAACCCGATCGTGCGGTCGTCGTACGAGCTGCCCTGGCTTCTCGACCGGCTGACCGGGCGCCGCCGCCGCGCCGCCCGCGCCCAGCAGCGGCTGGAGGCGGGGCTGGGCGCGCTGGTGGACCGTCCACCACCGGCCGGGCTGGTCGCGGCGCTCCGCGACGCCGGCGTGCCCCGCGATCCGCTGGTCCGCATCCTGGTGTCGGCCGCCATCGCGGCGCGACTCGTCCCTGCCGCGGCGAACGTGTGGACGTTGCGGGCGATGGCGGTGCACCAGCCCGCCGACGAGCCTGCCCACGTCGTCGACGAGGTGCTGCGGCTGTGGCCGCCGACCTGGCTGATGCACCGGGCCACCGACGTCGAGACGGTCAGCGGTCCCTGGCGGTTCCCGGCGCACGCGGCGCTGATGATCTGCCCCTACGCGATCCACCGCGACGAACGCCACTACCCGGACCCGGCCGAGTTCCGCCCCGCGCGCTGGCGCGACGGGCGCCCACCGGCCGGCGCCTACCTGCCGTTCGGCGGCGGCCCGCGCTGGTGCGTCGGCACCCATCTGGCCAGGGCGCAGCTCGTCGAGGCCGTCCAGGTGTTCCGGCGCTACCGGCTGGTGGACGACTCCGGCCCCGTGACGACCGACACGAACTCCACCCTGTACCCCCGCGGCCTCGCACTGCGCGTCGGCCGTGCCGCTGCACGAGAGAGGAACACCACACGGTGAGAGTCCGCGCCGGAAAGGTACGCCTGCACGTCACGACGATCGGTGACGACTGGCGCGACGGCGTCCGCCGGCCCGAGATCATCGCGGTGCACGGCGGCCCCGGCATCGACGGCGGCATGCTGCGCCTGACGATGCTCCCCGCCGCCGAGTACGCCCAGGTGATCATTCCCGACCTGCGCGGCCACGGCCGCAGCGACCGGGGCGAGCCGTCCGACTGGACGCTCGACACGTGGGCCGACGACCTGGCGGCGCTGGTGGACACCCTCGGCCTGGAACGGCCGTACCTGCTCGGCACGTCGTTCGGCGGGTTCGTCGTGCAGCGGTTCATGGGCCGCCACCCCGGCCTGCTGGCCGGCGCCATCCTGGTCGGCACCGGGGCCCGGCAGGCGAGCCACGACGAGATCGTGGAACGCCACCGGGCACTCGGCGGGGTACGCGCCGCCGAGGTGATGCGCCGGTCGCTGACCGACAACTCGCCCGAGGCCGAACGCGAGTGGCTCGAGGTCTGTGGGCCGCTCGCGATCCGGCGCGAGCCCGACGAGGCGTACCAGCGGGCGGTCCGCCACCGGATCGGCACCCCCGAGGTCAACGCCGCCTTCATCCCGCAGTTGCCGACGCTCGACCTGCGGCCCGACCTGGCTGGCGCGACCTGCCGGGTGATGGTCCTGGTCGGCGAGTTCGACCCGCTGATCCCGTACGCCGTCGCCGACGAGATCGTGGCGAGCCTGCCGGGCCGCTCCGGTGAGCTGCACGTCGTGCCGGGCGCGAGCCACCAGGTGATCTGGGATGCCCCGGACACCGCACACGCGCTGATCCGCAAGTTCACGGAGGGGCCATGAGCACGTACTTCGTCCAGCCCACCGCCGAGCAGTTCCGGGCCGCCACCGCGGAACTGCGCGAGCTGTCCTCGCCGTACGCGCGGGAACGCCTGGTCTACCAACCGCCGGTCGAGTCGCCCGAGCAGGTGCGCCAGCTCGAGGCAGCCTGCCAGACAGTCTTCGCGGGGCTGGACGCGGTACTGCGTGAGGTCTGCGACGGCGACGTGCTGCGGATGGCCGCGCTGTGCCGGGCGACCCCACCCGAGCTGCAGTTCCTCACGTACCAGACGCACCAGGACTGGTCGACGGTCGCCCGTCCCGACGTGATCACCTCCGCCGGGCGGACCGTCGTCGTGGAGATCAACGGGGATTCCCCGGCCGGGCTGTTCGGCCTGCACGACATCATCGCGCGCACCCAGTCCGCGTTCCGGCGGCCCGCCGTGGAGGCGCCCGCTTATCCGGCGGTGGCGATGCGTGGCCTGCTGGGCAGCCTCGAGCGCAACTTCGGCCGGCCCGACGGCATGGTCGCCATCTGCTACTGGCGGCACGAACAGCAGGCCGGCCCGCTGGACTGGCAGTACGAGCTGTTCGCCCGGGAGCTGCGGCGCCACGGCGTCGAGGCGGCCCACTGCGCCGTCGAGGATCTCGAACTGAGCGACGACGGCGTCCGGTTCGAGGGCCGCCCGGTCCAGGTCATCTACCGGTACTTCGAGTCGCCGGACCCCACCGACCAGGACGAGTTCACCGTGCTCAAGCAGTTGTTCGCGCTGGCCGACGCGGGCCGGGTCGGCCTCTACACCGGGTACCGCGCCGAGGTGCTGGCGTCCAAGGCGGCGCTGGCGGTGCTCTCCGACGAGACCGTGGTGGGCCAACTGGGCGCCGACCTGCGGAAGCGGCTGGCCACGCACGTACCGTGGACCCGTGTGCTGGAACCGCGACGGACCACGGTCGAGGGCCACGAGATCGACCTGCTGCCGTGGGTCGACCGCAACCGCGAGCAGCTCATCCTCAAACCGGTACGCGGGCACGCCGGCATCGGCATCACGGTGGGCCGCGAGGTGTCCCCGGCGGCCTGGGCCGAGGCGGTCGCCGCGGGCGTGCGGAGCGGGACCGGCGATCACCCGTACATCGTCCAGCAGGTCTTCGACCCGGACCCGCTGCCGGTGGCGTTCGTCGACGCGTCCGGCCAGGCCACGGTCACGCGAACCCCGTCGGTGAACGGCGTGTTCATCGTGGACGGTGAGGCGGTGGCGGTGTTGCGCCGCTACGCCGTCAACACGACCGGGACCATCAACATCAACCCCTTCAGCGGGTACGCGCCGTCGCCGGTGTGGTCCACGGCATGAGGCGGAGCCCAGCGACGACGCTGCTCGCCGCCGGCGCCTCCGCCAGCCTCGGCGACGGCATCCGCTACGCCGCCTTCCCGCTGCTCGCCGTGCACGTGACGACGAACCCGGTCAGCGTGGGCGCGGTCTCGGCCGCACTGTCCACCGCGCACCTGCTGTTCGGCTTCCACGTCGGCGCGGCGGTCGACCGGTTCGACCGGGTCCGCCTGCTGCGGTACATGCAGCTCTCCCGTGCCGCCGTCGTGCTCGTGCTCGTCGCGGCGGTCCTGGCCGGTCAGGCTTCGCTGCCGCTGTTGCTGGTGGCGGCCTTCCTGCTGGGGGCGGCCGAGTTGGCAGCCGACACCGCGGTGCAGTCGCTGACTCCGGTGGTCGTGCGGGACGCCGGGCTCGAACGGTTGAACGCCGGGCTCACCGCCTCGCAGTCGATCGGCGAGGACTTCGCCGGCCCGGCCGCGGGTGGTCTGTTGTTCTCGCTCAGTCCGGCGGCCCCGTTCGCGGTGATCGCCGCGGCGATGGGCGGCAGTTGGGGGGTGTTGACGCGGCTGCGGCTGCCGGCGCGCGAGGCCCCGCCGCCCCGGCCGCGCCGGTCGCTGACGGCCGAGGCGCGGGAGGGCTTCCTGTACCTGGTCCGCCACCCCTCGCTGCGGTCCCAGGCGCTGTGGGCGGCGGCCATGAACCTGAGCGTCGCCGCCGCGAACGCGACCCTCGTCCTCTACGTGGTGCAGGAACTGCGGTTGAGCGACAGCACGTACGGCTGGCTGCTGACCGGAGCCGGGGTCGGTGGCCTGGCCGGCGCCGCCGCCTCCCCGTGGACCATCAAGGTCTTCGGCCGCCTCGGCACGATGATCGCCGCCAGCCTGGTCGCCGGCGTGGTCACCCTCGGCATCGCGTTCACCACGTCGGTCTGGCTGATCGTGGTCTTCCAGTTCCTGGCCGGCTTCTCCGGGGTGTCGTTCTCGGTGGTCGGTCGCTCCCTGCGGCAGAGCATCACCCCGGACGACCTGATGGGGCGGGTCACCGCCGCCTACCGGCTGATCGGTTTCGGCGCCCTGCCGTTGGGCGCCCTTGCCGGCGGTGCCGTCGCGCACTGGCTGAGTCTCGGCACCCCGTTCCTCCTGGCGGGCGTCCTGATGATCGCCAGCACGCTGACGCTGGGCCTGCTGACCCGCCGCGCCCAGGCGGCCGCGGTCACGGCCGGCGCGGCACCCGGCGAGCACAGCGGGCGTCCCGTGGGCCGACGGTAGCGAGGGGGCCGGTGGGCCGTGCGGTGCGGCGGACGTGCCTCAGCTCGGTCCGGCGCGGTCAGCGGTCCGAGCGGACCCGACCGCGTCGAGGTGCGTCAGTGCTTGCGCCCAGGAACGCGCCAGGGTGGTCTCGTGGTAGGCGATGTCGTGCTCGGCGCAGAAGCGGCGCACCAGTGGCTGAGCGCGGCGGAGGTTGGGTCGCGGCATGCTGGGGAAGAGGTGGTGTTCGATCTGGTAGTTGAGGCCGCCGAGCAGGGCGTCGACGAACCATCCGCCGCGTACGTTGCGGGAGGTGAGGACCTGGCGTCGCAGGTAGTCGACGCGGTCGTCGGCGGCGATGATCGGCATGCCCTTGTGGTTGGGGGCGAAGGAGCTGCCGAGGTACAGGCCGAGTAGACCCTGGTTGACGAGGACGAACGCGACGGCCTGCATCGGGCTCAGCACGAAGAACACGGCGCCCAGATATCCGGTGGCGTGCACGGCCAGCAGCGCGGCCTCCACGGGGCGCCGCTTGACCCCGCGCGGCCGGAGGACCGCCCTGACGCTGTTGGCGTGCAGGTGCAGGCCTTCCAACAGCAGCAGCGGGAAGAACAGGTACGCCTGGTACCGCACCACCAGTGCGCCGAGCCCACGCTGCCGTCGCGCCTGCCCGGGGGTGAACGACAGCGGCCTGACGACGATGTCCGGGTCCCGGCCCTCGGTGTTCGGATGGGCGTGGTGCCGGTTGTGCTTGTCCACCCACCAGCCGTAGCTGAGGCCGATCAGCAGGTTGCCGTGGACGAGGCCGACCAGATCGTTCGCGCGGCGGGAGCGGAAGATCTGGCGGTGACCGGCGTCGTGCCCGATGAACCCGGCCTGTGCGAAGACCACCGCGAGGACCGCCGCGACGCCGAGCTGCCACCACGACTCACCGAGCCACCCGAACAGCGTCCACGCGCCGACGTAGCACAAGCCGAGGGCGCCCATGCGCAGCGCGTAGTAGCCACGCCGCCGATCGAGCAGGCCCGCCCGCCGGATCTGCCGCGACAGGTCCGCGTACTCGCTGCCGCCGTGACGTTCGGTGTCGAGGGTTGCGTCGCTCATGGTCGCGGCTCCGTGCACGTGGCGTTCTCGGCCCGTCGACGTCGTCGACAGGGGTTTTCAGAACAAGCGAGGTGAACAGCGGGGCGCCGTCACAGTCGACAGCGAGCAGCGGCACGTCGGCGCTGGATTGTTGCCACGGCCACGCCCACGGTGACTGCGGCGGCGACGACCAGGGCGGGGCGCCGGCGGGCGGCCGAGCGGGTCCTGACCAGCCGCCCACGCACTGCGCGGGCGGCGGCCGGCCCCCGCTGGGCCACCGGATGAGTGGTGACCCTGCTGCGGAGCGCCGCCAACCTGCCTGACGTGCCTTCGCGCAGTGCGGCCCCGCGTTGCTGCGCGGCACGGGCTATCCCGCCGAGATCTGCGCTGCCGGCCTGCTGTCGGGCTGTCTGAACCGCCTTCTCGGTCTTCCCCCGCATCGTCCGCGCCGAGGTGGTCAGGCGCTGCCGAGCACGGCCCTTGATCTCGATGGCCCTGGCCCGGCCCCGGGCCTTCACGTCGGTCTTCGCCGCCAGTGCCTGGATCGTGGCCCCCAACTCGGCCCGGGTCTTCTCGATGTCCTCCCGGGTGCGGTCCGGGTCGCTGCTCCCGTTCGCGGTCATCGCCCTCGTCCCTTCCTGGCTGCCCGCTGCACCGACTCCACGTCCGCGCGCACGCTGTGCAGTGTCGACTCCGGCTGGGCGGGCATCGTCCGCTCGACCTGCTTCTTCCCGGTCAGCGCGAGCAGCCCGGCGACCGCGAAGAGGATTACCGCGACGACCAGCGCCGCCACCCACGCCGGCATGAACTCGGCGAGGACGAGGATGAACGCGGCGACGAGCGCACCCGTCGCGAGCAGAGCCACCCCGCCCGCGCCGCCGACCATCGCGGCACCGGACCCGGCGCGTCTACCCTTGGCGGTCAGCTCCGCCCGGGCCAGCGTCAGCTCCTCGCGTACCAGACGGGTGATCTGGTCGGTGGCACGCTGCACGAGCTGGGCGACAGTCGCTTCCGGCGGTCGCCCGTCGGCCGTCCGGCCTCCGCGAGGCGGGTCACCCATGCGTCGTCACCTCCAGGACACGTTCGGCGCGTCGCACCAGGGGCGCGCCCGGCGTGGTCACCGGACACCGCCGGGTGGGCGCTCGCGTGGTGACGCCCAGCCGGCGCGGTGCCTGAACGCTTGCGGGGCAGTGGTGTCCGTGCTCACCGCCCTGCGGGCGACGACGCCGTTTCCTTCTTCCGACCGGCCGCGCCGCCGGCGATCGACGAGCCGCCGATGCCCGCTCCGGCGAACGCGCTGTCCTGCCCGGCGGGAAGATCAGCGAGCTTCGCGTCGCCCCCGGCACGGCGACGGCCGGCTCGTACGACGGCCACCGCCGCCACCATCGCTGCCACGCACATCGCCGCCGCCTGCATCAGCGGCACCCTTCTGCTCCGTCGACGCTTCATGCCGCCCTACCCCTCTCGCTTCCAAGTCGATCCTTGTTCTCATCCTGAGGAAGGCGCGGCGACAGTGTGGCTTGTTCGGGGCATTCGACACGGTCGGGTTATCTAGCCGGGAGGTGTGCGGCCGCCAGCCCTGCGGCTCAGGCGCGGTCGTGAGCGGAGCGCGCCAACGTCGACCGTGAGGGTGGGGGCGCCACCCCGGTGGGGGACGGCCCCCGGCTGTTCAGAAGGCGGGCGTTCCGGGCCGCGTGAGCAGCTGCTGCAAGCCGGTCAGCGTCAGCACCGCCTCGGCGGGGCAGCCTGGTTCGGCCGTGACCCGCAGGCAGCCCATGTCCTCGGCGAGGCGGTGCAGGAGTTGTACGCCGGCGCTGCTGAGGTGGCTGACCGCGCTGACGTCGATGGTGAGGGGCAGGGCCCCGCCCCGGTTGGCCCGCAAAATGGCGGCGCGCAGCCGTGGGGTGGTGGCCATGTCCACCGGGCCGTGCACCGCGAGCGTTCTGCCGTCCGTGGTGTCGGTGACGTGAATCGACATGTCGTCGACGGTGGGGATGCGCGGGCCCCCACCGGTCGGGTGCGCGGCGGCGCTGGTCACGGTGGCCGGGCGACCGAGGCGGTGGCGCATGCGGAGGGTGGTGCCGTCGTCGGTGCGGATGACGTCCAGGTGGTCGACGAAACCTCGGATCATCGCCAGGCCGCGACCGCGTCCACCGGGGTCGGGCACCGGTGGGCGCCACCGTCCGCGGTCGGCGCAGGTGAGGTCGACGACGCCGTCATCGTGGAGGACGGCCTCGACGGAGAAGGTCGCGGGCGTGTCGCGCGAACTGGCGTGTTCGATGGCGTTGCCGGCTGCTTCTCCCAGCGCGTGGATCAGGTCGCTCGTGTCCTGCGCGCCGACGCCGATCGTGTGCAGCCAATCGGTCATCTGCCGGCGCATCGGCCGCAGCGCGGCCGGGTCCGTGGGCAGGGTGAGGCGCAGGGGCGTGACGGGTTCGGGCAGCAGGTAGGCGGCCAGGAGCGTGATGTCGTCGCGGTAGCCGCCGTCGGCGAGCGTCAGGCGTTCGGTGACGAGCGTGCAGACCCGGTCGGGTAGCCGGTCGGGGACGGTGGTGTTCTCGTGGAGGGTGGCGCGCCGGGCCGCTGCGGCGGCGGTGGCCAGGGACTGGGCACCCTCGCGCAGGCTGCGGTGCGGCCGTTCGATCAGGCCGTCGGTGTAGAGCAGCAGCAACGCTCCGGCGGCGAGCCGGGTGCTGTGGATCGTGGCCGGACCGGAGCGCGTACCGAGCGGACCCGCCGGGGTCAGGGGCACGAATGTGGTGTCGCCTGCGGCGTCGACCAGCAACGGCGGGGGGTGGGCGTGGCTGGCGACCTCCAGGGTGCCCGTGACCGGGTTGAGCACGGCGATGCAGGTCGTTGCCGCTCGGGTGGCGGGGGTGTGGCCGGCGAAGTCGTCGAGGACGGCCAGCGTCCGGGCGAGGGTGCTGCCGGAGCGCAGCGCCTGCAGGGCGACGGTGCGGAGCTGCCCCATCGCCGCCGCGGCGGCGGCCCCGTGCCCGACGACGTCGCCGACCGCGAGGGCGATGCGGTCGTCGGGCAGGGGAACGACGTCGAACCAGTCGCCCCCGGCGACGAGGTCGCTACCGGCGACCCGGTAGTGGGCGGCGACCTGCACCCGGGGCAGGACGGGCAGGGCCTCGGGCAGCAGGCTGCGTTGGAGTTCCAGGACCAGGCCGGCGGCGTGCCGGTAGCGCTGCTCGGAGGTGGTGGCGGCGGACTCGGCGGCGCGTCGGGCGGTCACCACGTCGGTCGCGTCGACCGCCTGCACGATGACGCCGCGGATCGACCCGTCGGGGTCGTGCCACGGTGCTATGTCGAAGGTGTAGAACGCCTCCTCCAGCCTGCCGTCCCCGTGCCGGTCGGTGAGGATCCGCTGCTCGTAGCCCCGGGTGCGGCTGCCGTGCAGGGCCTGGTCGAGGAGCTCGAAGATGTGTTGGCCGGCGAGTTCCGGCACGGCCTGCTTGAACGGCCTGCCGATCAGGTCACTGCGGTTGCCGACAGCGGCGCGCACCTCCGGGTTCGCGGCCACCACCCGCAGGTCGGGGCCCTCGAAGACCCACACGAACCCGGGTAGCTGCTCGAACGCGTCGAGCAGCTTTCGAGGATCGCCGGAGGACCAGTGTTGATTCGCTTTTGCCACTGATCGATGCCCCTTGCCTGGCGAAACTGACCGCAGGATGTCATACCTACCCTTATCCTGCCCCACTCCACGGGCACGTCCACGTCCGGTGGGAGCCGCGCGGTGGTCACCCGGTCGCGTATGGGTCGGGCGAACTCCGCAAGGCGTGAACCACGGCATCAACTTAGGTTGACAGGCGATCATTATCAACCTAAGTTGATGAAGTGCCGCCGCTCCCTGATCTCCCGGCCCCCGACCAGCCCGCCGCCGCGCTCGCCGCCGTCGTCGCGCTGCGTCGACTGGCCGGCCAGCTCGAACTGGCGGCCGTCAACGAAGCGATCCGACAGGGCTGGACGTGGGCGGAGGTCGGCCAGGCCCTCGGCATCAGCGCGCAGGCGGCACACAAGAAGTTCGCACCCATGACCCGCGAACGCCGGTCATAGCCCCCGTCCACCCGAGGAGGTTCCCGATGGGACTCTTGAACGCCGTCCGCGATATCAAGACCATGCGGCAGGTGCTGACCGACGCCGAGGCGGAGGCCCGCCGCGCCGGTGAGGACCTGCCCGCACCGGAGCATCTGCTCGTGGCGGCGACAGGGCTGTCGGAGGGCAGTGCCCGCCGAGCCTTCGCTCGGGTAGGCGCCGACCCGGACGCGCTGCGCCAGGCCATCGAGCAGGCACACGGGAGCGCGCTGGCCTCCGTCGGCATCACCACCTCGGACAGCGCCCCACTCGACGGCGGGCAGCTCGGACCGGCCACCGGCGTCTTCCGCGCCACGCCCCAGGCACAGCAGGTGTGGCAGCAGGCCGTGACCCTGTCCAAGCCGGCGCGCCCGCCCGGCATCCGGGGAGCCCACGTCGTCGCGGCGGTCTGCTCGCTCACCCAGGGCACCGCCGTGCGTGCCCTCGTGGCGATGGGCGTCGACCCCGCGGCGCTCAGGCGGGCCGCACTCGTCGAGGGAGGTCTCGACGACGCCCCGCAGTGAGGGCCGCCTGCGGCAGGCGATCCGTCCGCCGCCCAGCGCCGTGCCCCGGCCAGCGCCGTGCCCCGGCCAGCGCGGCGACACCGGCCGGTCCTGTGGGATGGGCGGGCGACGCCGGTGCCTACGGGAGAGGAACGATGGACAGTCGCAGGCCGCCTTCCGTCTCCTCGACCAGCACCCGCTCGCCGTGGCTGTGGTTCGGCAGCATCGCGTCGTACAGTTCCTCGTTGCTGATCACCACGGTGCCACCGGACCGGCCGATGAGAACGTTGAGTACGGCGCGCAGGTTGACGTCACTGAGGTAACGCATGGGGTCTCCGTAGCTGCTGCTGGTCGGCCCGAGACCAAGGCGCTGCGGTCCCGGCGGCCCGAGGATGCCGGCTCAGGGCGGTGCGGGCCGAGCCGCAGGGCTCCGATGGACCGTGGTGGCGCGGCGGGGGCCGCCGGGCCACCGCTCCCGGCGGGGTCACTCTCACCCGGCGGTCGGCTCGCCGAGTTCGGCGGGGTCGAGACGCAGGGTCGCGAGCAGTCCGGCGTGCCGAGTGATGTCGACCTGCGTCGGCAGTTCCCGCTCGACCCAGTCGGCCCTGGTGTGCTGGCCGCGCCGGCGCAGTGCGGAGACGATCGTGTGTCGGGCGATTGTCATGGCCTGCTCCTCGGGAGTGACGGTGTGGACGTCGCCGGTCCTGCGCTGCCTCGGCGGAGGCGCTGCCGACGCGGGCGCCGGCCGAGGATTCCGCCGGCCGGCTTGGCTCCGGCTGGATGGCAGGGGCAGCCACCCTGCCGTCGACGACCAGGCTGCGCGGACTGCCGTCCCAGGAGTCGACGTTGAGGACCAGCCGGACGATCGGCCCGTGCAGCACATCGATGGCGCGGACGAGGCCGGGTAGTTCCGCGTGCGGATCTGTCGAGCGGGGCCACCAGCCGCCGTCGAGCAGCGTGCGCGCGGACCGGGTTGGTTCGATCCGCAGGCGTGGTGTCGACGGGGGAGCGAGGGCGTTGGTCGATGGCGTCATGGTGGATCCTTGTCGCCGTGACCGCGGCGTAGCGGTGGGGTCGTGCGCGCGATGAGTCGTGCGTCGGGCGGAGCCCGGTTCGCCGGCCGGGTCGTCCCGCTCGGTCCTGGCGCGGTGGCCGGGTGCGGGCGGTGCCGATCACCAGGTCTTCGATCGTGAGCGTCACCCGTGGCGCCCGCGCCGGTCGACGGTCCCGGGGCCGGTCGGGGAGCCTCCCGGTGCTCGGGCGGCGGGAGATGAGTCGGCCGCGGCGGATCCGGCGTGACCGGGTGCGGACATGGCATCCCTCGGGCGGAGCCGGCGCGGCGGGCACCTCAGGCGTGGGATGTCGTCGGTTCCGGAATGACGTCAGCCCACGCCTATAAGGGCCGGTCTGCTGGGGACAGGGATCGACGCGCGAGCCGAGCGGCCGTGGGGTACGCGTGGCCGCCGGGCACGTCGCGCCGTGCGGGGCCGGGGGGCGGGGGGGGCCCCCCCCCCCCCCCCCCGCCCGCCCGGGCGGTGGGAAACACCTCTGGTAGTCGGCCGCGGTCGGCGGGGTGAGTTAAAACCCAACCAACCACGTTGAGTAGAGGG
>NZ_JBIDDA010000005.1:0-171816 GCF_043204915.1 Micromonospora sp. NPDC047670 | reverse complement strand
GGGGGGGGGGGGGGGGGGGCGGGGGGCGCCCCCCCCGCCCGGGGGGGGGGGGGGGGCGGGGGCCGCGGGGCCCGGGCGGGGGGGGGGGGGGGGGGGGGGGGGGCCCCCCCCCCCCCCCCCCGGCCCGCGCGTCTGGTCTGTCAGAACCACTTCTGGTAGTCGCCCGCGTTCGGCGGGTTCAGATAGACCGAACCCTCCCAGTTGCTGTCGAGTGCGCTGAAGACATTGATCTCGTTTCGGTGGTCGATGCGGCTGGTGGACGAGTTGTACCGCCACTGCTGGTAGCGGCCGCCGTTGCAGGCCAGCGTGTAGACCCTGCCGGTGGATTCGGTGCCGTCGAGGCACTCCTGGCTCCAGCTGTTGATCAGGTTCTTCCACTCGTAGTTTCCGACCCAGGACCAGGTCTGGGTGGACCCGTAGTGGCAGGGGGCCGTGAAGACGTGCCCCGTGGCGCCGCCGTACGCCTGCTCCAGGCATCGGTTCGTGGCCTTGTTCCTGATGACGCCGGCCAGGGCTCCGACGTCCGCCGGCTCCATGGTGAAGCCGGATTCAGCCGGCGCGGCCTGGGCGGTGAGTGTCGCGGTGATCGGCGTGGAGACCGCAGCACCTGCCGGCGCGGGCGCCAGCCCGGCACCGAATGCTCCGGTGGCCACGAAGGCCAAGCCGATCAGCGCGGTGCGGATTCGTTTCTGCATGCTCATTGAGCCCTTCTTCCGGTAGGCCGGCATCAGATCCAGCCCCAGCCAAACGGATCGCGCTTTCACCGCGCCTTCATCCCGCTGCCGTCGCGCTGACGCGGTCCGGCCGACAACCGGAGTGCTGGGCCGGCGGGCGACGGATCACCGGGCCGGCGTGGGTCCCGAGGCCGCAGCGTCCGGGACAGCACGGCGTACCCGCGGGCATCGGGGATCTCGCCGTGTTCCGGACGTCGGGTCCGACAGCCCCCGGTGCACCCCGGCAGAGCGTGCCCCCGCCGGGCGTGGCCGCCCGGGAGCAGCGAGGTCAGCGGGCGAACGGCGGCAGCGCGGCGAAGTCGGGATGCAGTTCGACCTGCTGGGCCAGCTGGGCCATCACCTGGCGCACCCGCGTCAGTGGGTGCTGCGGGAACTGCGGGTCGTACGCCGGATCGTCGGCGACGTGCGACGGCAGGCCGCCCTCGCCGTCCGCCCCATAGGGGTGGGGCCTGAAGTAGTTCATCGGGCCGACCTGGGACATGACCATCGCTTCCCGCTGGCCGGACGTCCCACTCTCGGCGGCCTGCACCCGCAACACCGCGCTGCACGCGGCCTTCGGCACGATGTAGCTGCCCAGGAACGCCTGACCATTGGGCTGGTTGGGCAGCTTGACCTTGATGACCTGGCGGAGTGCCGGCTGTCCACCGACGGGCGTGACATCGGCCTCGATCAGCGCACCGCCCTGGGTGGACGCCATCTTCGCCATCCCCTTCCGCAGCCCGGACAGGTCCGTCAGCGAGGTAGGTAGGTCGGGAACCAGGTTGAAGAAGACCGCCTGGATCACGATCCGCTCGTCGTTGGCCCAGGTGTCCGCGGCGACCTGGTTGAACCCCGCGAGAAGGAAGTGCCGAAAGGGGTGCATGGCCCCGATCCTGCCAGAGCACACGAGCCCTGGGCCGGCCGGGCTTCGGTGCGCCCACACCGTTTCACTGCGCGAACGGAGGCGGCCGACCCACGCGACGCGTCGCGCCGAGGACCTTCCCTCGGGTGCCGCCCCGCCGGCCGCCGAAGCACTGTCCCGAACGGATCCGAACGGGCCCGAACGCCTGGTCCCGGCCCGATCGACGCGGGCGCGGATACGGTCTCGACCGAGCGCCGTGCTGGCAGCCGGTGGTGGGACAGGACGGGGGGACGGGGTGACCGAGCGCGCCGCGACGTACGCCGAGGTGTTCGCGGTGCGCGAGTACCGCTACCTGTTCGCGGCGTACCTGCTGTCCCTGGCGGGCGACCAGCTCACGGCCGTGACCGTGGCGTACCTCGTCTACACCGGCACCGGCTCGGCCGCGCTGGCGGCGGCCGCCTACGCCAGTTCCTACCTGGCCTGGCTCGTGGGCGGGCCACTGCTCTCCGGCCTCGCCGACCGGTTTCCCCGGCGGCGGGTCCTGGTGGCGTGCGACCTTGCTCGCGCGGCGCTCATCCCGGCGGCGGCGCTGCTGGACCTCGCCGCGCCCGCCCTGGTGGTGCTGCTCTTCACGGTCAACCTGCTGCGGCCGCCGTTCGTGGCCGCGCGGGCGGCGTTGATGCCCGAAGTGCTCGACGGCGACCGTTACGCGGTGGCGAACGGCGTGGACAACATCTGCGCCCAGGTCGTGCAGGTGGTCGGCTTCGCCGTCGGCGGGAGCCTGGTGGCGTTGCTGTCGCTGCGCGGCGCGCTGCTGGTGGACGCCGGCACGTTCCTGGTCTCGGCGCTGCTGATCATGATCGGCGTCCGTCCCCGCCCCTCGCCCCGCCCGTCGTTGGGCCCGGCCCGCCGGGACCGGGTCGCCGGTCTGCGGGTGATCTACACCGATTCCCGGCTGCGCGCCTACGTCCTCGTCCTGTGGACGGCCAGCGCCTTCACCTATGCCGCCGAGGGGCTGATGGTGCCGCTGGCCCGCCAGTACGGCGGCGGCGCCGGCACCGTCGGACTGTTGCTGGCGGCGGCGCCGTCGGGGATGGCCCTCGGCGGGGTGGCCCTCACCCGGCTCTGTCCGCCGGCGGCGCGGGCGCGACTGATCCTGCCCCTGGCCGCGCTGTCCGCCGGGGTGCTGGCGGCGACCTGGCTCGTCCCTCCACTGTGGCTGGTGCTCCTGTTGTTGGTGCTGGCCGGTGCCGCGAGTGCCTTCGCCATCCCGCTGAACGCGTTGTTCGGCCGGGCCGTGCCGACGCAGTACCGGGGACGCGCGTTCGGGGTGGCCATCACCGGGCTGAGCGGGCTCCAGGGGGCGGCGATGGTCTTGGCGGGCCTGGCCGCGGATCGTTGGCCGGCCACCACGGTGATCGGATTCAGCGCAGTGTCGGGCGCGGTGGCGGTCCTCGCGCTCGTGCCGCTGTGGCCACGGCGGCACGCTCCCGCGCCGGTGACGTTCGAGGTCCCGGTCGAACAAGGTCGAACGTCCTCGACCGCCGACAGCCCTACCGCCGAAGCGGGCGGCGGCCGACGCTGAGATGACCGGGCGGGCACGGGGCCGCCACGTAGGGAGAGGAGAAGCGCATGCGCAGCGTCCGCAAGCGTGGCACCAGCTGGACCTGATCCAGAAGCTCCATCCCATCGGCGACGCGCCTCCGGATCCCATCTGGTGGCCGGAGGACGTCGACCGCTCTGACGAGAGGAGGTGCGGGCGATGCGGAAGGACGACTGCACTGCCTGAGACACGCCGATGACGGTGGGTGGTCGCCGCGAGGTGACCACCCGCCCCCGCGACGCCTGGAGGAGTCATGCGCAGTCAGGGTGGCTACCCGCTCACCATGGGCCAGCTCTCCATGTGGCGAGCCCTCTCGGTGCGCCCCCCGGAGCAGCTGTGGGAGTCCAACCAGGACCTCACCTGGTCGACGCCGACCGGGACCACCGAGGAGCAGGTGCGGCACGCGCTCACCGCGCTGGCGGTGCGGCACGAGTCGCTGCGCACCGTCTATCGCCCGGCCGACGAGCCCGGCGCGGTGCGGCAGGTGGTCCTGCCCGATCCGCTCGTGCGCTTCAGCGATGCCTCCGCGCGGGAGCCGTTCGACCTGGCCGCCCAGCCGGCGTGGCGGGCCCGGGTGCGTACTCCCGACGACGGCGGGTCGCCGCAGGTCCATCTGGTGATCCACCACATCGCCGCCGACGGCGCGGCGACGCGGATCCTGGAGTCCGACTTCCACGGCCTGCTGCGCGGAGAACGCCCCGCCGCCGCCCCCGCACCCCGCGAGCTGGCCGAACGCCAGCGCGGCGACGCGTTCCGCACCCGGCTGGCCGCGGCCGGCGAGTACCGCCAGCGGACCGTCGCGGCGGCACCGCGGATGCCGGTGTCCCGGGGGCCCCTGGTGCGGGCTCGCGCGCACACCGGCATCCCGTACGACGCGGTTCGCCACGCGGCACGAAACCTGCGGGTCACCCTGCCCACCCTCCTGCTCACCGTCTACGCGCAGGCGCTGGCCGCGACCACGGGGCGGACCGATCAGTTGCTGTGGCAGTTGGCCGCGAACCGGCTGGATCCCGCGGTGCGGCGCCTGGTGTCGTCCATGACCCAGTGGGTGCCCATGTTGGCCGCCTGCGACCCCGACGGGCCGCTGCGCCCGCTGGCCCGTGAGATCAACATCGCGGCGGTGCGTGCCCTGCAGCACGGCGTGTACGACCCGTTCGCCGTCGCACCCATGGACTTCGACCACGGCAGCTTCTTCACCTTCATCCCGGCGCCGGCCGACGCCGGTCCCGCGTCGTCCGAGGTGGTCCCCGGGCGCGTCGAGTTCCTCCCGCCCCGCGCGTACAGCGGGGCCAGCTTCTACCTGATGGCCTGGGTGCATCCCCACGTGCAGCTCACCGTGCGGGTGATGCGCGACGGGTACGGGCGCGCCGAGGTGGAACGCTTCCTGACCACCATGACCGACCTGCTGCTGCGCGCGGTCAAGGACGCGGCATGAGCGGCAGCCTCTGGCGACACCGTGACTTCATGGTGTTGTGGTCGGGCCGGACCCTCAGCGAGGTCGGCGACGCCGTCTCGATGCTGGCCATCCCGCTGTTGGCCGTCACCGTCCTGGACGCCTCCGCCGTGGAGGTCGGCGTCCTCAGCGCCACCCGGATGGTCGCCTACCTGTTCCTCTCCCTGCCCGCCGGGGTGTGGGTGGACCGGATGCGCAAACGCCGCGTCATGGTGACCTGTCACCTCGTACGGGCCGCGCTGGTGGCCACCGTCGCCGCCGGCGCCTGGACCGGCTGGGTCACGATGGCGCAGCTGTGGATCGTGGCGCTGCTGTCCAGCGTCTGCACCGTGCTGTACGAGACCGCGCACCAGAGCTTCCTTCCGTCGGTCGTCGCCGGGAACCAGCTGCTCGACGCCAACGGCAAGCTGGCGACCACGTACTCGGTCTCGCGGATCGCCGGCTACGGCGCGGGCGGCGCGCTGGTGTCGGCGCTGGGGCTGGCGCGAACTGCGGGGATCGACGCGCTCGCCTACCTGGTGAACGCCGTGTCCCTCCTGCTGATCCGCCGTCCGGAGCAGCCGCCGGCCCCGGCGCGGCGGCGGGACTTCCGCCGCGAGCTGGCCGCCGGGCTGTCCTTCGTGTTCCGCCACCCGATCATGCCCAGACTGGTGGTGGCCTCGGCGTCGCTCAACCTGTTCAGTCAGATGATCTTCGCGCTGGCGGTCCTGTACCTGGTGCGCGACCTCCGCCTCAGCGAGCACATGGTCGGTGTGGTGCTGGCCCTGACCACGCTGGGTGGGATCGGCGGCGGCCTGGTGTCCGCGCGGTTGGCGCGGCTGGTGGGCACCGCCCGGATCATCTGGATCGCTCCGCTGGGGCTCGGCTGGACGGTGTTGCTCGTACCGGTCGCCCAGCCCGGGTGGGGCGCGGTCGCCTACACGGTCGGCATGGCGGGGCTGGGGGCGGTCTTCGCCGTCTACAACGCGGCGGCGGTCAGCTACCGGCAGCGGGTCTGCCCGCCGGACCTGCTGGGCAGGATGACGGCCTCGGTCCGGTGGGTGATCTTCGGGGTGATGCCGGTGGGCGCCCTGGCGGGCGGGCTGCTGGGCAGCTGGCTGGGGGTGCGCCCGACGCTGTGGATCGCGGCCGCCGGAGTGTGGGCGTCCGGCCTGCTGCTCTACTTCTCGCCGCTGCGGCGGTGGCGTGACCTCCCGGACGACGCCGTCGCGCCGCACGCCGGGCAACCGCCGACAAGACTCCCGGCACCGCACGGGCGGGCGCCGGTCGACACGGCCGGGACGGCCATGGGAGGTGTACGAGGTGGATGACCAGCCGTTCGGACAGCGGATCCTGTCCTGGGCGGGCGGGCCGGCGGACATCGACCGGTTCGTGGCGCTGGGCGGCGCCCGGCTGCCCGCGGAGCCCGACCCGGCCGCCCTGCGGCGGGCCCTGGACGCGGTCGTGGCCCGGCATCCCGTGCTGGGTGCGGCGCCGGTGCCACTGCGCACGGTCGACGACGTGTGGGCGGCGGCCGCCGCCGGCCGGTACCCGCCCGACGCGCGGTGCCTGCTCTGGGCGTACCTGGCCGGGCGCGAACTGCTGCTCGTGGCGCACCACACCGTCTCCGACCCGTGGTCGATGCGGCTGCTGCTCCGCGAGGTGTTGAAGCCGCAGACCGGCCCGGCGCCTTCCTACCACGACAGCGGGTCCACCTACGCGCCCCGGCGGGTGACCCGGTCGGTACCGTTCTGGCGCCGGATGCTCGCCGACGTACCGGCCCTCGCCCCGGGCACGGGCAGCGAAGCCGGCACGGCCGAGATCAGGACGCCGAGCGGCATCACCCAGGACCAGGCGGCGGCGGTCGCCCGGACCGTGCGCAGCACGCCGTTCGTCGTCCTGCTCACTGCGTTCGCGCGGGCCCTCGGCCCGCTGTGCCCCGGCGAGGCCGTCGTTGCGGTGCTGACCCACGGCCGGCAGCGCTCCGACTGGGACACCGTGGGGCTGTACATGAACGTGCTGCCGGTGCGCCTCGGCGCGCCGACGGTGGGCGCGGCGCACCGCGCGTTCGCCGAGGCGTACGCGCACGAGATTCCGTTTCCGCTGCTGCTGGACGCGGTGCCGCAGGCTGATGCGCTGTTCGCCGACGGCGGACCGGGCCTGGCCCAGTTCGAGGTCATCCAGGTGCCGGACGGCGCCGGGATCGAGCCGCTGACGATCCCCGCCGGGCTCGGGCTGGGCGGGCCGGTGCTGCCCATCAACGGGCTGGCGTTCTGGCTCGAGCCGGGGGCGGGCGGCGCCTACACCGCCTGCCTGCGGTACCGCCGCTCGTACCGGGAGGCCGAGATGCATGCCCTGACACGGCGGTTCATCGACAGTTGGGAGGATATCCGTGCCGACGCGAACCGAGCTTGAGTCGATGCTGACCCGGCTCTGGAGCGAGAAGCTGAACGTCACGCCGGTGGGTGTCGAGGACGACTTCTTCGCCCTCGGCGGCGACTCGCTGCTCGCCGCCGACCTGCTGATGGACCTCTACGAGCAGTTCGGCGTCGAGGTCGACGCCGCGGTGCTGTTCCTCAAGCCGACCATCGCCGAGCTGGTCGACGAGGTACTGGCCGCATGAGAACCCCACCGTGCGGCCACACCCGGCCCCCGGGCGGGGTCGACCTCGCCGACCCGGCCCTGCACGGCGCCGGCGACCCGCACGCCGTCTGGCGGGCGCTGCGCCGGTGGGAACCCGTCCGCTGGCAGCCGGTCGAGGGCAGGTCGGGCTTCTGGGCGGTCACCCGCCACGCCGATGCCAGGACCGTCCTGGCCGACCACGCCAGGTTCACCTCCACCGGCGGGGTGATGCTCAACATGCTCGGCCGGCCGGAGCCGGCGCAGAACCAGCAGTTCGCGGCGACCGACCCGCCGCGGCACGGCCTCATCCGGGGGCCGCTGCAACGCGAGATGACCACGCGTGCGGTGGCGCGGCACGCGCCGGCCATCCGTTCCTTCGTCCGGGAGATGCTCCGCCCCGCCGGTGGGATCCTGGACTTCGCCGAACTCACCGCCGCCCTGCCGCTGGCCTTCCTGGGGCCGCTGATGGGCATCCCGGCCGCCGACTGGCCCGCCCTGGCCCGGTGGGTGTCCATGTCGGTGGCCGAGCACGACCCGGAGGTCATGCTACCGGGCGGCCCCGCCGCGACCCTCGACCGCGGGCACCGGGAACTGTTCGCGTACCTGCTCAACCTGGTGCTCGAACACCGGCGGCGCCCGCGCGGGGACCTGGTGGACGTGCTGGGGTCCATGCCGCTGCGCCCCGGCGCGGTCGTGGCCAACTGCTACAGCCTGCTCCTCGGCGGCAGCGCCGCCATCCCGCACGTGCCCCGTGCGGCCCTGGCCGAGCTGATCCGCACCGGCCGGTACGAGCACTGGGCCCGGCGACCCGAGCGGGTCGACCGCGCGGTGGAGGAGGCGCTGCGGTTCACCTCGCCGGCCGGGCACTTCATGCGGTTGGCGACGCGGGACACCACGCTCGGCGGCGTCCGCGTCGCGGCGGGCGACGCCGTCGTGGTGTGGCTCGGGTCGGCCAACCGCGACGAGAACGTCTTCGCCGACGCCGACACGCTGGACATGGACCGCCACCCGAACCGGCATCTGGCCTTCGGGGACGGGCGGCACTACTGCCTGGGGGCGGCCGTCGCCAGGCTGACGCTGCGCACCTTCTTCGAGGAACTGTTCGCCACCTTCGCGTCCTTCGAGCCTGCCGGCGAGGTCGAGCGCGTACGGTCCACCTGGCTGGGCGGGATCAAGCGGATGCCGGTCGTGGCCGGGCGGCGATGATCCCCGAGGCACTGGCCGCGCAACTGCGCTCCCGCCGGGAGGCGCCGGCCGTGATCGATCCCGAGCAGACCCTGACGTACGCGGACCTGGAGGGCCTGAGCGGCGCGGTCGCCGTGCACCTGCAGCAGCGGGGAGTGGCCGTCGGGGAGCCGGTGATCGTGCAGACCCGGCTGTCGCGCTGGGCCATCGTGGCCATGCTCGGCGTACTACGGGCGGGCGCGCGGTACGTCCCCATCGACACGGCCTTCCCGGCGGCCCGCCGCGAGCTGATGGCCGCGGGCAGCGGCGCCCGCGTCGTGCTCACCGAGAGCCTGCTGGCGTCCCTGCGTCCGGCGTGCCGCGGCTGGCGGGACGGGCCCGACGCGTACACGCTGTTCACCAGCGGCTCCACCGGTGTGCCGAAGGCGGTCACGGTGTCGCGGGCGGCGCTGAGCTACTCGACCGGCGCCCGGCTGGAGTACTACGGTCTCCCGCCGAAGCGGTTCCTGCTGTGCTCGTCGATCTCGTTCGACAGTTCCGTGGCGGGCGTCTACTGGACGCTGTGCACGGGCGGCACCCTGGTCATCCCGAGCGACCGGCCGTTCGACGTGCGGGCGCTGATCCGCGCCGGCGCCCTGCACCGGCCCACCCACACCCTGATGGTGCCGTCCCTGTACCGGCTGGTGCTGCGCTCGCCGGTGCCCAGCCTTACCACCGTGATCGTGGCCGGGGAGAGTTGCCCGCCCGGCCTGGTCGACCTGCACTACGAGCGCATGCCGCACGCGACGCTCTACAACGAGTACGGCCCCACCGAATGCACCGTCTGGAGCACCGTGCACAGATGCGCCGCGGGCGAGGATCCGGTGCCCATCGGCCGTCCCATCCCCGGCACGACGATCTCGATCGACGACGGCGAGCTGTGCGTCTGCTCGCCCGGGGTGGTGTCCGGCGGGCCGGTGTACCGCACCGGCGACCGGGTCAGCATGGGCGCCGACGGCCTGCTCCGCTATCACGGACGCGTCGACGAGCAGCTCAAGGTCGGCGGCATGCGCATGGAACCGGCCGAGATCGAGCACGCCCTGATGTCCCACCCGGCCGTGCTCCTGGCCGGCGTCGCCGTCCCCTACCAGGGGGTCGCCTTCGTCGTCTGCGCCGAACCGGTGGATCAGAAAGCCCTGCGCGCCCACCTGCTCGACCGGCTGCCCGCCGTGGCCGTTCCCACCGTGTTCGAGCGGGTAGAGCGGTTGCCCACCCTGCCCAACGGCAAACTCGACCGGCGCGCCCTGAGCCGGATCGGCCGCACCCCACATGACAACTGAGAAGCGGGCACCCGCGACACCGGGCGCACGGGTCGCCGCGACCGCCGCGTACGCGAGCACCGCCCGGATCGACGAGCTGCGCGCCACCGAGTACCGGCACCTCGACCGCGACGGCCGGACCTACCTCGACTACGCGGGGTCCGGGGTGGCCGCACGGGCACAGGTCGTCGCCCACCAGGACCGGTTGCTCTCGGGTCTGTACAGCAACCCGCACTCGGAGAACCCCACCTCCGAGGCAGCCGGTTCGCTGGTCGAGTCGGCCCGGCGCGCGGTGCTCGACTTCTTCCGCGCCGACCCGACCGAGTACGCGGTCGTCTTCACCCCGAACGCCAGCGGCGCCTGCCGCCTGGTGGGCGAGGCGTACGGCTTCGGTCGCGGCTGCCCGCTCGTGCTGACCTGGGACAACCACAACTCCGTCAACGGCATCCGGGAGTACGCCCGCGCGGCCCGCGCGCCGGTCCGCTACGTGCCGCTGACCGGGCCGGACCTGCGGGTGGCCGAACCCGACGTGGTCGCGGCGCTGGCCGCCGGCCGAAGCGGGCCGGCCGGGCGTCCCGGGCGGCGCAGGTCCGGCGCGTCGGGGCTCTTCGCGTATCCGGCACAGAGCAACTTCACCGGGGTGCAGCATCCGCTGGGGTGGGTGGACCTGGCCCAGCAGCACGGGTACGACGTGCTGCTCGACGCCGCCGCGTTCGCCCCGACGAACCGGTTGGACCTGAGCGTCGTCCGCCCGGATTTCGTCTGCCTGAGCTGGTACAAGCTCTTCGGCTACCCCACGGGGGTGGGGGCGCTGCTCGCCCGGCGCGACGCGCTGACCCGGCTGCGCCGCCCCTGGTTCGCCGGCGGCACCATCCGGGCGGTGAGCGTCCAGGGCGACTGGCACCAGCCGATGGGGGACGAGTCGGGCTTCGAGGACGGCACGCTCAACTTCCTCAGCATCCCCGACGTGGAGTTCGGGCTGCGCTGGCTCGACTCGATCGGCGTCGACCTCGTCCACACCCGGGTCGGCCTGCTCACCGGGTGGCTGCTGGAGCGACTGACCGCGTTGCGGCACCGCAACGGCCGGCCGCTGGTCCGGGTCTACGGGCCGCCGACGGGCGATGCCCGGGGCGGCACCGTGGCGTTCAACTTCCGCTACCCGGACGGCTCGCTCGTCGACGAGCGGCTCGTCGCACGCGAATCGTCGGCGGCCGGCTTCGCCCTGCGTACGGGGTGCTTCTGCAATCCGGGCGCGGCCGAGGCCGCCTTCGGGATCAGCAGGGACTCCCTGCGCCGTACGATCCTCGCGCAGGCCGAGACGATCGATGAGCACCTCGCCGCGCTGGGGCTGCCGACCGGCGGGGCGGTACGCGTCTCCTTCGGTCTGGCCTCGACCGCGGCCGACGCGGAACGCTTCCTGGCCTTCGCCGCGTCGACCTACCTGGACCGCGACGGCTCCGCCGACAGCCGGCTGACGCCACGGATACGCTGCTGACCAGGTGGACACCGGCCCGGCAGCCGCCGGGCGCACGTCGCGCCGGCCGGCCTCGCCGCCGGTCGGGGCGCCCCGGGCTGGCTTCGACACCCCGGGAACGGGGCTGCCCGTCAGCGCGGTGCAGCGGGGGGCGTGGCCGGTGCCAGGGCGGTGCGGAGCCGGGCGCACGCCTGCGGGTCCAGCCCGTCGAGCCGGTCCAGGGCCTCCCGCCAGTGCCGGCGCGCCACGGAGAGGTGTCCCAGGCCCGCGTGGGCGTCGCCCAACACCTGCAACGCCAGGCCGATGCCCCGCTGGTGCTCGTAGCGTCGGCAGATCTCCAGCGACTCGGCGGCCCGGCCGATCGCCGCCCGGTGGTCACCGGAGGCCCGCAGCGTCTCGGCGAAGTTCACCAGCGCCTGGGCCTCGCGTAGCGGATCCGTGCCGCCGTCGGCGACGGCGCGCCCCGCCTCGTGACAGGCGATGGCCTGGGAGTAGTCGCCGAGGCGCTGGTACACCAGGGCCAGGTTGTCGAGCACCGACCCCTCCTTGTGCCGGTGACCGAGCTGCCGCCGGATGACCAGGGCCGCCTGGAGGTGGTGCAGGGCGCCGGCGAGGTCCCCGCTGTCGCGCAGGGCGTTTCCGAGGTTGTTCAGGATGGCGGCCTCCCGGCTCCGGTCGCCGAGTTCGCGCTGGACGGCCAGGCACCGCTTCAGGATCGGGATCGCCTCGTCGAGCCGGCCCTGGCGCAGCAGCGCGACTGCGGCGATGTTGAGCCCGGACGCCGCGCCCGAGCGGTCGTCACTTCGGCTCGCCGCCGCGAAGGCGAGGTGGCCGAACTGCTGCTGCTCGGCGATGTGTCCGGCGTAGTCCAGGAACTTGGCCGCCACGAGAGCCAGGTCGCGGACCTCGGTGAGGGTCCGTCCGGCCGCCGTCTGCTGGCGGGCTACCAGCAACAGGTTGGTGTGCTCCCGCTCGAACCACGCCCACGCGTCGGCGGCGTCGCCGAGCGGCGGGCCGGGCCGCGCCGGGCCGGCCGGCTCGCCGATGCCGAACCGGTCGTCGGGATAGAGCAGCCGGGCAGCGCGGATGGTGGCCGCGAGCAACCACGCGGTCAGCCTGCCGAGGGCCTCCTCCCGGTGGGACGGGTCGTCGGTCGCCCGCGCCCGCTCGCGGGCGTAGAGCCGGACGACGTCATGGAAGCGGTAGCGGTCGCCCCCGGCCGACTCGATCAGGTGCGCGTCGACCAACGCGTCCAGCGCCCGCTCCGTGGCGGCGACCGGCAGGTCGGCCAGCGCCGCGCAGCCGTATGACGTGACGTGCGTCCAGTCCGGCAGCGCGGCGAGCCGGAAGAGCCGGGCCGCCTGCCGGCGTTCGCCCTGCCGTGCGTCCCCGAACGCCTGGTAGCCCAGGTGCAGGCTGGCCCGTACGGACAGGTCACCGACCTCCAGGACGTCCAGCCGCATGCCCTCGTCGTCCATGCGCTCGGCGAGGCCGGTGAGTGGCGCGTCCGGCCGGGCCGCGGCGCGGGCGCCGACGATGCGCAACGCCAGCGGCAACCCGCCGCACCGGCGGACCACCGTCGCCGCGGCGGCCGGCTCCGCCTGCACGCGTTGGGCGCCGGTGAGCCCGGCGAGCAGGGCGTGCGCCGCGTCGTCGGGTAACGGGTCGAGGCGGATCCGGGCGGTCGTGTCCAGGTCGGGGAGCATCCACCGGCTCGTGATGAGCGTGGTGCACCCGGGCCCGCTGGCCAGGAGCGGTCGGACCTGCGCCGCCGACGCGGCGTTGTCCAGCACCACGAGCACGCCCCGTTCGGCGGTCCAGGTGCGCAGCAACGCCGACGCCTCGTCGAGCGAGGCGGGGAGGGCGGGCGCGCCCAGCGCCCGCAGGAACCGGCCCAACACGTCCGCGGGCTCGGCCGCCGCGATGCCGTCGGTGGCCCCGCGCAGGTCCGCGTAGAGGCAGCCGCCGTCGTAACGCCCGACGATCCGGTGCGCGACGTGCAGCGCGAGCGCGGACTTGCCCACACCGCCGGCACCCTCGACCAGGCACACCGCGGCGTCGGTCTCCGTCGCCGCGAGCAGCCGGTCGATTTCCGCCGAGCGGCCGACCATCAACGGCGGCGCCGGTGGCAGCTGATAGGGAACCGGCGCCCCTGACCCCCCGTCCGCCGGCCGCGCCTCGTCGGCGACCGGTGACGGCAGACCACGCAACACGGCCCGGTCCCGCCCTGCGCCGGACGCGGCGGCCCGTCCCCGTGCCGGGCCGGCCGTCCCGGTCCCGCCGCCTGCGGGGATCAGGCGTAGGGCGGCGGAGCGCTGCGGGTGGGATGTCGGCCCGAGACCTTCGGCGCCCGGCCCGGCGACGGGCCCGCTCGGGCCGGTGGTGCGGGCGGCCGGGGCGACCGGCACGTGTCCGGGCCGGCCCGACGGGGCGGCCGCCGGGGGCCTCGCCGCCGTGCGGGCGGCGGCCAGCCGGCCCCACACCGTCAGCCACTCCGCCGCGCGCTCGTCCGGCACGCCGCAGGCCCGCAGCAGGGCCGACACCAGATCGCGGCGGGGCAGCGTCGGACGGCCCAGCATCGTCGCCAGGGTGCTCGCCGGCAGCACGTCGCCGTTGCGCTGCGCGCGGCGGGCGATCTCGCGGTAGGCGAGGCCGGACTGGTCGCGGATGCGACGCAGCAGTATGACGTACTGCTCCGGGCTGGTCGCGGTGGTCGGGTTGACGCCGAAGTCGGCGGCCGTCATGCGCGCCCTCACGTCAGGTGTCACGTGCCCGGGGCCGAGGGGCGCCGGGCGGTTCTGCCAGAGTGCGTCACACGCTACAGGGCACGGGCCGGGGACCGCCGCCCCGTCACTCCCCAGTGGACAGACGCGGCCCGCGCCCGCTGTCGCGGCCCGCGTCCCGACGGCCACCCGCATCGGCCCGGGCGGGATTCAGACGAGCAGCCCGCCCGTCGCGCGGATGTTCTGGCCAGTGATCCACTGCGCGTCGGGTCCGGCGAGGAAGGCGACCACGGCCGCGATGTCGTCGGGCTGGCCGAGCCGTTGCAACGCGGTGACGGCGGCGGTCCGGGCCAGGGCCTCCGGCGGGTTGACGGCCCGGAGCAGGTCGGTCTCGGTCGCGCCGGGCGAGACCGTGTTGACGGTGATGCCACGGCCGCCGAACTCCCGGGCGGCGACGGCGGTGAACTGTTCGAGCGCGGCCTTGCTGGCGCAGTAGAGGGAGTGCCCGGGCGCCGGCACCACCGTGTTGAGGGTGGAGATGTTGATGATGCGGCCGTTGTCGCGCAGCACCGGCGCCGCCTCGCGCATCGCCAGCACGGGGAACTTGGTGTTGACCGTCAACACGCGGTCGAACTCGTCCTCGGTGAGGTCCGCGATCGGCATCCGGGGATTGACGGCGGCGTTGTTGACGAGAATGTCCAGGCCGTCGCGAACCGGTTGGAACATCGCCCTGATGCTGGTGACGTCCTCCTGGTCGGCGCGGACGGCGACCGCGCCGGCGAGTTGGCTGACGAGTTCGTCGGCAGCCGCCTGGTTCTCCTTGTACGTGAACACGACCGTCGCGCCTTCGCGGCGGAGTCGACGCACGATCGCCCGGCCGATCCCCCGGGAACCGCCGGTCACGAGCGCTGTCCTGCCGGTGAGCCTCATGCCGGGGACGCTACCCGGCAGCGGGGTTTCGGTATTGAAGGAATGCGCACAGCTCGGTCGGCGTCAGGCCGGACATGGCGCGGATCTCACGGTTGAAGTGCGACTGGTCCGCGTACCCGCACTCGACCGCCGCCCGTGGCAGGCCGGCGGACCGGGTGAGCATGTGTACGGCCCGCTGGAAACGGGCGATCCTGGCGACCGTCTTGGGCGACAGGCCGATCTGCCGCTGGAACCGGAGTTCGAGGGTGCGCCGGCTGACGCCGAGCTCGTCGGCCAGGGCGCTGATCCGGAGCCGGTGCGCGGATCGCTGGAGTCGCCACCACGCGTGCGTCGTCAGCCTGTCCGGCCGCGTGTCCGTGACGAGCCGCGCGGTGAGGTGCTCGTCCAGCAACCGGAACCACGACGGCCGGTCCGGTGCCTCCCCGAGCCGCTCGACCAACTCCGCCTCACGGTCGCCGAGGAGCTCCGCGAGCCGGAAGGTGCCGCCGGTCATCTCCCGCATCGGCACGCCGAGGAGCGCGGTCGCTCCGGCCGGCGTCAAGCCGATGGAGACGCCGTCCCCCCACGCCGTCTGCTCGTGGACGGTGGGTCCATCCCTGGGCCCGGTGATCACCCTGCTCGGTCCCGCGAAGTCGATGATCATCGTGGCCAGGTTCATCGGCAGCATCCGGTGCCGTACGGCGGCTCCCGAGCCGGACCGGAAGCCCGCGTAACCCACGACGTACGGTCGCAGTCGCGGATGCGGGAGGCTGACGATCGTCTCGCACGGCTCGGGTTGAACCCGCACCGGTACGGAGTGCACGTGGCTCACGGCAGCCGTCCTCCTCGTCCGGGCCGGCACGAGTCGCGGTGGCGCGGCGGGCGGCCCTACGGCCGTCGGTTCGACTGATCGGGAAGTGGCGGGCCGGGGCCTGCGACAACGTGGTGGGGTGGCCGGCACGTGCCGGCCACCCCACCACGGTCTGTCGACGGTCAGAGACCGCTGCTGAAGACCAGCCGGTTGGGCGTACCGGCCAGGTCGCCCTGGACGACGCCGGTGGTGGCGTTGCCGACCAGCCAGCTGTGCAGGGTGGCCTGGGAGGTGTCACCGTTGACGCTCTTGTAGAGCGCGGCGATGCCCGCCACGTGCGGGGTGGCCATCGAGGTGCCGTTGAAGACGGCGGTGGTGTTGTTCGGTTGCGTGGACAGGATCGCCGAGCCGGGGGCGTAGAGGTCGACGCAGGCGCCGGTCGAGGAGTAGCTGGCCCGGGCGTCGGTGTTGGTCGACGCGGCGACGGCCACCGCGGCGGTCACCGCCCGGGGCAGCCGGTCGCAGGAGTCCGCGCCGGTGTTGCCCGCCGAGGTGGCCAGGAAGACGCCGGAGTTCATCATCCCGGTGATCGCGGTCGCCAGCGTGTCGGAGTACGTCCAGTTCCACGACGTGTTCGCCACCGCCGGCTTCGCCGCGTTGGCGGTCACCCAGTCGATCGCGGCGATCGTGGCCGAGGTCTTGCCCGAGCCCTGGCAGTTGAGGATCTTCACGGCGTGCAGCCGGACGCCCTTGGCGACTCCGTACGTCTTCGAGCCGATCGTGCCGGCGACGTGGGTGCCGTGCCCGTCGCAGTCGGTGTTGCGCCGGTCGATGGCGTTGTAGTCGAAGCTGGCCCGGCCCTCGAAGTCGGGGTGGGTCACGTCGATGCCCGAGTCGATGACGTAGGCGTGCACACCGGAGCCGGTGGCGGTCGTGGTGTAGCTGTTGGACAGCGGCAGCGTGCGCTGATCGATCCGGTCCAGGCCCCAGGACGGCGGGTTGGCCTGGGTGCCCTCGGCGACGTCGTCGAGCCAGGCGTCCTGCTCGACGCCGAGCACCGCGGGATCGCGGCGCAGCGCCTGCACCTGCCCGGCGGTCAGCTCCGCGGCGAAGCCGTTGACGGCCCGTTCGTAGACGAACCGCGGGTTGACCGACAGGGCACGGGCGAGGCCGCGCGGGTCGGCGCCCGGGCGCAGCCGGACGATGTACTCGCCCGGCACGGGCCGGACGCCGGGCGCGGGGGACGCCGCGCTCACCGGTGCGGACGGCGTGGACGCGGGTGCCGCCGCAGCCGGTGCGGCGACCAGGGTGCAGCTCGCCGCAACCAGCGAGGCCATCAGGACTCTTGATCTCACATTGCCTCCCACACTCACCCGGTGTCATCGCAGGTTGACGCCGTGGTGAGAAGGCACGCTAGTCGGGCCGCTGTCGAGCGTCAATGCCTCGTTTGGGGGCGCTCGGGGTCGCCCGCTCCCGGTGCCGGCCGTCGGCCCGCCGGGCGGGGAGGTGGCGCTGACGCAGCGTGCACGGCCGGTGCGTACGGGCGGGCCGGTCAGCCCGCCGGGGTCGGCTTGTACGCCACGACCAACTCCCAGGCGCCGGGCAGCACCGCCACCCGTTCGAAGCCGACCTCCGCGAGCAGCTTGGTGTAGAACTCCGCCTCGCGCAGCCGGCTGACGCAGCTGTCCACCCCGATCAGGAAGTAGCTCCAGAAGAACTGCATCGCCAGCCGGTCCGGAGTGCGGAACTCCTCACAGATCAGCAGCAGCCCGCCCGGCTCCAGCGCCGCGTACGCCTGCTCCACCAGGCGGCGGGCCACCTCGTTCGGCCAGTCGTGCAGCACCCGGACGAACGACATCGCGTCGTACCCCCGGGGCAGCGGTTCGGTCAGGAAATCGCCGCCGACGAACCCCAGCCGCTCGGGGTGCCCCCGTGCGACCCGGGTGGCCGCCACCAGCGGCGCCACGGCCGGCAGGTTGTACACGTCGGCCCGCAGGCCCGGCGCGGTGTCCAGGATGTGCGCGGCGAGCGTCCCGTCGCCGCCGCCCACCTCCAGCAGGCGACGCCGGTCCGGCCACAGCAGACCGGCGTGCCGCCGTACCGCCTCGATCACCGGTCCCAGCCCGACGGCCATGCTGCGTTCGAAGTCGGCCGTCTGGGCGTCGGTCTTCGGCGGCCAGGCGAAGTCGTCGTCGCCGATGCTGACCTGGCCGCGCAGGCTCTCGGGCAGTCGGCCGTGCAGCCGCCGCCAGGGGTAGCGGTCCCGGTCACGCTCGACCGCGCCGGGGCCGACCACCGCGGCGACCGCGTCGCGCAGCCCCGGCACGGGCCGGTAGCTGGTGGAGCCGATGTCGTCGTCGGGCTCGTCGCGCCTCAGGAAGCCCAGGCTCTCCAGGCAGTCGAGGAACTTGTAGAGCCGCAGCGGGCGTACCCCGAACCGGGCGGCCAGCGCGTCGAGGCGGACCGGCCCGGGCTCCAGCGCGTCGAGCAGACCCATGCCGAACGCGGTCTCCAGCACGTCCATGGCCTTGGGGCCGTTGGCGAGCAGGCTCATCAGGGCGCGCGGGGAGAGGGTGACGGTCATCGGTGCAGCTCCTTCGCCAGCGCGTCCATGAACACGTCGACCTCGTCGAGGGTGTTGTAGACGTGCGGGCCGACCCGCAGGTAGCCGCGCCAACTGCAGATCAGGTCACGGGCGGCGAGCCGGCGCTTCACCGCCTCGCCGTCGGGCACGTCCAGACACACCACACCGCCGCGGCGGTGCGGCTCGGTGGGGCTGACCACCGTGATGCCGGCGTCGCGGGCCCGGTCCAGGACCCGCTGGGTGAGGGCCAGCGAGTGCCCCCGGATGGCCTCGGTGCCGATTCCGGCCAGCAGATCCAGGCCGACCTGCGAGAGCAGGGAGGTGAACGGGTACGGCGTGCCGCCGGCGAACCGCCGGGCGCCGGGCGCCCAGCCGGTGGACGGCCGGAACGTCAGCGCCCGGTCGCCGGCCTGCCAGCCGGTGGCGGCTGGTTCCAGCTCCGGCACCAGGTCCGGGCGGACGTAGAGGAAGGCGGTGCCGACGCCGCAGAGCCACTTGTGCGCGCCGCCGAGGACGACATCGACACCGAGGGCGGTGACGTCCAGCGGCACCACCCCCACGGTCTGGAAGGCGTCCACCACCACCAGCGCGCCGACGTCGTGGGCGCGGGCGACCAGGCGGGGCAGGTCGACGGTGGCGCCGGAGGTGAAACTGGCGTGCGACACGCACACCAGCAGCGTCCGCTCGTCGAGGCGCGCCTCCAGGGCGTCCTGGTCGAGGTGGGGGCCGCCGGCGCCGACCACGTCGAGGCGGGCGCCGTAGCGGCCGAACGCCCGGAAGACGAACGGCACCGTCGGGTACTCCAGGTCGGTGGTGACGACCCGGTCGCGCGGCGGGCGGTAGTCGAAGCAGGACGCCACCCGCGCGAGCAGGGCACTCAGGTTCGCGTCGGTGACCACGCTGCCCGGCGGTGCGCCGATCAGCGCGGCGACCGAGTCGGCGTACCGGTCGAGGCCGACGTGCCAGCCCTGCCACACGTCGTCCCGCCAGGTGCGCAGCGTCTCCCAGTAGTCGTGCAGCACCCGCTCGGCGCCCCTCGGCACCGCGCCGGTGGAGTTGTTGTTCAGGTAGACACAGGTTTCCAGCAGCGGGAACTCGGCGCGCAGCGCGGCGTGCGCCGCAGCGTCGAGACACCGGGGCAGATCGGGCCCGGATGCCGGAGCGGATCGGCTCACGAGCTGCGGCCCCCGATCGGGTCGACCGGGCGGGAATCGGTGGTGACGGCGGTGAAGACCGGCACGGCGCGGACCGCCGCCAGGTACGGCGTGCCCTCCGTGTAGCCGGTGCCGTGGCGGGGACCGAGCATCCGGGTGGCGATCCGGTGGTGGGTGCGCCGCCACTGCAACAGGGCCCCGGCGAACGCCTCCATCCGCCGCGCCAGCAGCGCGCGGCCCGCGCCGTCGAGCCGGCCCTCCCGCACGGCCGACCGGTACGCCTCGTCGACCGTCGGCTGGCCGGCCCGCACCCGGGCCCGCACCTCCGGCACCGACCGGTAGGCCACCGAGTCCAGCCGGTCCTCTTCGGGCGTACGGCAGAGCGACTCGACGAGCTTGTAGGAGCGGGACTGGATGGCGCTGGCTCCCTCGGTGTACTGCCGGAACGTCCGGAACGACTCCGCCTGCATGGTGGCCAGCAGCGAGAAGAGCGGCCCCGCGGTGGCGAGCAGGTCGCCGGCGTACCGCAGCCGCTCGGCCGCCGGACGGGGGTCGTGCCCGGCCAGCGCGGCGACGGCGGCGCGCAGCTCGTCCGCGAGCGCGGCGAAGAGACACTCGTACGCCTGGAGCACGCGGATGAACAGGTATTCGTCGTGGGTCACGTGAACCGGCAACATGCTCAGCCGCAGGGGTGGATCCCCGTCGGCGGCGAGGTCGGCGGCGACGGCGCGCAGCGCGGCGGCGGCCGTCGCCGGCTCGCCGTCGCCCACCGCCCCGGCCACGCCGAGGCGGGCCAGCGCGGGGAGGGCGGCCCGGACGCCGAGGCGGCAGCGCTTGGTGACCACGGTCGGCCCCGGACGCTGCTGGGGGAGCAGGTCGGTGGCGTGGGCGGCGGCGGCCAGCTCGAAGGCCAGGGCGTCGGCGACCAGGCGGACGAACAGCCGGTCTCGGGCGCGTCGCGCGGTGGCGTCGTCCCCGGCCGGTGGCGGGTCGTCCGCGCCGCAGGGCAGCCGGAGCAGGCGCAGGGCCAGGTAGCTGCGGTAGTCGTAGCGGCCGTCCCACTTGTCGAGCGCCACGTCGAGGAAGTCGGTCAACCGCCGCGCGTCGCCGACGGCCGCCGACGCGCCGGCAACTCTCGCCCGGCTCTCGTCGAGCAGGGCGAGGAGCTCCTTTTCGACGAAGTGTTTGCCGACCTCATGAAATTTGCGCAGCACCGCCGGGTAGGGAAACGTACGCGGATCGGCCGCACCGGACAACCAACTCGTCAATTCGTGCACGAATCGCCCCTCGACATTTCCGAATCGGCGCCGCAATCGGAGTCCGCCGGTCTCCGCCGGCGAGTACGCGGGTCAGGGCCGGGTGGCGTCGATATCGTCGCCGGCGTGCTGGAGTCGGGCCTGCCACAATTCGGGGAAGAACCGGTGTCCGACGAGTTTGGCGAGCATCGTCGTCGGGCTGCCCGGGGTGCCCGCCGGAGCGTGACCGCCGACCCGCAGGGCCACCTGGTAGTGCCGCGCCCGCCACAGCGACACCTGCTCGTCCCAGTCCACCATCGCCTCGGCGAGCCGGTGGACCGGGTTCGCCGGGTCCGCCGGGCACAACTGCGCCGCCGGGATCCCTCGGTCGGCGAGGCAGTCGGCGAAGGCGCGCCCGAGCTGCCGGCTGGCCGCCTGGACCTGCCGCCAACCCGGCGACTCGGCCCCGGAACCGTTGCCCAGCGCCGGCTGCATCTTCTGGAAGTCCACAGGGGACAGATGCCGGAACATCTCCAGGTGGTCGGTGACCAGCCGCACCGCGAGCGTCGCCCGCGCCAGCAGCGCCTCGGCGGCCGCCGGATTCCCGGCGCTCACCCGGACGGTCGCCTCGGTCAACTCGGCCGCGGCCAACTTGAGCCACAGCTCGGTGGACTGGTGCACCACCTGGAAGAGCAGTTCGTCGCGGTGGACCATCTCGGCGGGGGACCGTTGCAGGTCGAGCAGCGCCTCCGTGCGCATATAGCGTGCGTAGTCGGTCGCGCCGCGGCCCGGCAACACGGGCGACTGGTCACGCTTCACGGAATTGCCTTTCCGTCGGCATCGGCACGCCGGGATCAGTCGTGCGTCGGCGGCAAGTATCCAACGACGAGAAGCGATGCGCTACCCCTTGATCGCGGTCTGTTTTGGCCCGACCGGGAATGGGCTGCACGTCGCCCGGAGGGGTGTCTAATGCGTCACATTCGACGACCCGGGTCAATGTGCCTGGCGCGGGTGGTTGTCGCCGGATGTCGGGTGGCCGCCGCCCCTGCCCCGTCGCGACCGAGCAGGCTCAGAAGCTGCTGACCACCTTGACGAACGCCTCGTCGATCTTGGCGGGGTCGGTGGCGTCGAACGCCTTGCCCGACGACGCCTTGGCGATCCGGTCCAGCGTGGTGAGGTCCGACTCCCGGTCGAAGGCGATGCAGAAGATCTTGACCGGACGCTCCGGGTCCACGGCGACGTCGGCGAGCAGCCGGGCCAGGTCGTTGTCCCGGCTGTACTCGTTCTTGCCGTCGGTCAGCACGACGACGGCGTTGATCCGTTCCGGGTCGTACCGGTCGAGCAGCTGCCGGTGGGCGGCGCGGACGGTCGCGTAGAGCGCGGTGTCCCCGGCGACGTGCAGGCTGGCGATCCGGCTGTTGATCCGCTTCTCGTCGAAGTCGCCGAGCCGGACCTCCTCGCGGTAGGGACTGTCGGGCCGCTTCGACGTCTCCGAGGAAAACGACCAGAGCCCGACCCGGTCCTCGGAGTTGAGCAGCGCGAGCCCCTTGGCCGCCGCCGCCGAGGCGACCTGGAAGCGGGTACGGTTGCCGACCGGGGCCTCCATCGATCCGGAGGTGTCCAACGCGATCAGGATGTTGGCCTTCTTGCGCAGCGTGCTCCAGCCGTCCAGCATCGCCTCGACCACCCCCGGGTTCGGCGGCGCGAAGTAGGTCAGCCCGCCGGTGGGCTCGGCGCCGACGCTGGCGAGCAGCTCCGCCGATGCCCGGCGCTCGTGGTCCCGGAAGCCGAGGCGGGCGAAGCTCTCCTGCTGGGCGTCCTCGGTCAGGAAGGCCAGGAAGTCCTCCGCCGCCGCGCGCTGCCGCTCGTCGGCGGAGGGGAGCACCACGAACGGATGGTCCAGGTTGAAGGTGCCCTCCTTCGGGTGGACGGCGACCAGCGGCACCCTCGGCCGGGAGCCCCGTTCCTGGCCCTCCTGTCTCGGGCTCAGTCCCCCCTCGTTGTAGAGGTGGACCAGTTCCTCCTGCATGACCATGGCGCTCACGTCGCCGGTGCTGGCGCCCCCGCCGGCCAGGTCGGCCTCGGCGAGGTCGCGGAGCAGATCCACCGAGTCGTCGCTGTAGTGCGACACGTTGGCCTCGATCTGCCGGACGAACCGGGTCACCTTCGGATCCGCCAGGTCGGACCGGGTCAGGTCGCTGGAGCGGTTCGCCGCGGCGTAGTACGTGGCGATGGTCGCCGCCAGGCCCGAGGTGGAGAGGTTCGGGTTGTCCTTGCCGAAGGTGAAGCGACCCCACTCCGGCCGACCGAAGCCCGCCCACCCCTTCCGCCCGGAGAGGCCGAGGATCTCCCCCCAGCCCAGCGGCCCGCGCTGGCGTACCAGCTCGGCCTTCGGCTGCGGCATCGCGATCACCAACGGGCTGTTGGCGATCGACGGGTACCGGCCCGGGGTCTGCGGCACCCGCCCGGCGGCCTGGTCGAGCAACTGCAGCTGACCGGTCCACAGGCTCGACGTCGGCAGCCAGACCTGGGGCTCCGGCAGGCCGGTGCCGCTCCAGCCGGCCGCCAGCGCCTCGGTGGCCTTGCCCGAGTTCAGAGCGCTGACGCGCACCTGGGCGCAGCCGCCGCCGTCGAGCGACCGGTCACTGCTGTTGTACCGCTTGGCCAGCTCGACCAGCAGGGCCGCCTTCTCGGTGGAGGAGTTGACGTCCAGGTTGGTGGCGCAGTCGGCCCGGGGTCCGTCGGTGCCCGCGTCCCGCTGCCGCACGAGCACGAACGCCCCGGCGATGACCAGCAACCCGGCGGTGACGGCCGCGGTGTACGGCAACCACTGTCGGGTACGCGACGGGGCTGGGGTCATGGCGACGTCCTCCTCGGCGGTCAGCTGGTGGCAGTCAACCTATCGATGCGGTGCCATCGGCGGCGCCGGATCCGGCGTCCGTTCGGTCAGGGACGGTCGGACCGGCCGCCGAGGGCCGCCGCGACCAGCAGCCGGACCAGGTAGACCACGATGAAGGTGGCCGCCCCGGTCGCCGCGGCCACGCCCACCGCACCCGACGCGACGTAGCCCGCAGCGGCACCGACCGAGCCGAGGAAGATCGCGGTCGAGATGCCCCCGGCGTCGACCGACTCCCGGCGGAGCCGTCGTCCCCAGCCGCCGCCGGCCAGGTCGGACGGCGTGGCGGGCGTACCCGCCGCGGGAGCCGGAGGGGGGCCCTGCGGCGTCTGCTGGGCCCGCGTCGGTGCCATCGGCTCGGGACGGGTCGCCGGAACCGGTGCCGTGCCGGCTCGGGTCGGTGCCGCCGTCGGCGCGTCCGAGGCGGAGCGGGGCAACGGCAACGGCTGGTTCGGCGTCGGCGCGCCGGCGGTCTCGTTGCCCAGTTGGAGCACCGTCTCCCGGCGGATCGGGCCGGTGGTCCGGGCATCCTGCCCGAGCAGCCGGATCAGCACCTGCTCGGCCTCCGGCCGGTCCGCCGGATCCTTGGCCAGGCACTGTCGGATCAGCTCGTCGAGGTCCGGCGGCAGCGGGGGCAGGTCGGGCGGGTCGTTCAGCACCCGGTGCATCACCGCGTAGAGCGAGTCGTTGCCGAACGGCGGCCGGCCACTCGCGGCAAAGGCGATCGTCGCGCCCCACGCGAAGACGTCGCAGGGCGGCCCGACCGAGTCGTTGCGGAACCGCTCCGGGGCCATGTACGCGGTCGTTCCCATCACCCTGCTGGTCATCGTCTCGGTGACCCCCAGCGCGCGGGCGATGCCAAAGTCGATTACCCGGGGGCCGTCCTGGCCGAGCACCACGTTGTCCGGCTTCAGGTCGCAGTGCACGACGTCGGAGCGGTGGATCGCGGCGAGCGCGGTGGCGGTGCCGACGGCGAGTCGGTGCAGCGCGTTGCCGTCGACCACCCCACGTTCGCGGACGTGGCGGTAGAGGGTCGGGCCCTCGATGAACTCGCTGACCACGTAGGGCGTCTCGCCGTCCACGTCGGCGAAGAGCACCTGCGCCGTGCAGAACGGGGCGACCCGCCGTGCCGCCGCGATCTCCTTCATGAACTGCGACCGAGCTCGGGGATCGCGCAGGTCAATGTTGATCATTTTGACCGCGACGCGGTGGCCCTGGTCGTCCTCGCCGAGATAGACCACTCCCTGCCCGCCCGCGCCCAGGCGGCCGACCAGCCGGTAGGCGCCGGCGGTGACCGGGTCGTGCGACCACAGTGGGGTCAGCCCCGGCACCGGTGCGCCGGCCAGTCCTGTCATCCCGACTCCATCAGCGTCGTGTCCCGACCGCCCAGCAGTTCGCCCCGGCAGACCTCCTCCGCCCGCCCCATGCGGAGGACATCGAGTATGGTGCCACGCCCGCGCCGCCCAGCCGAGGCCGTCAGGTCAAGCCGCCGAGCACGGCGCCAGCGCCGAAGAGGCGCCGGCCGGCGCTCGGCCGGCGGGGCAGCGCGGCGGACATCGTGCCCACGCACCCGGCGCGGACCGGGCCGGGGGTGGCCGGCCGTCCGGCGCTGACCGGGTGGTCGGCGCGGTCTCAGGCGGGAACTCGACGTCCGGGCGCGGTGAAGGCCGCCAGCACGGTTGCCGTGATGAACGCTGCGGCGTCGTCAGGATCGAGGCGCCCGGCGGTGATCTCGTCAGCGGCGGTGTGCATCACGCTGTGCAGCACGCCGACCAGCCATGCGGTGGAGAGGTCGCCGCGGAACACTCCCTCGTCCTGACCGCGCCGCACCAGGCCGTCGACGCGCTCGACGGGACCGGAGTGCAGGTCGCGGATCCGGCTCGGCGGAAGAACCGACTGGGCCGCGAGCAGGAGGGAACGGAACTGGCTCACCAGGAGCCAACTGGAGTGGATCAGCCGGGTTAGTGCCTGCCGGGCGTCGCCGGTCAGGTCGACGGTGTCGAGGGCGGCGTGGCCCTGCTCGATCGCGTGGGCGAGCGCGGCCTCGACCAGGTCGGCCCGGTTCGGGAAGTGGCCGTAGACCGTGACCCGCCCGACGCCGGCCGCCTTGGCGATCTCGCTGACGCTGGCATCCGGGTTGCGGCTCAGGGCGTTCACCGCGGCCTCGAGTATCGCCGCGATGCTGCGTTGCGCATCTGCCCGCCTCGACGGCGACTTCGCCGGCGTCGGTACCGTCACGCGATCCCCCTTGTTGAACAGTGGTGTACGAGTTACTGTACCCCTCGACGCAAATCAAACACCGCTGTTCGAATTGGAGGCGACGCCGTGTCCGCTCAGGCCGTCGACCAACCGGAAACCACCGCCGCCGACCCGCGCCGCTGGCGCATGCTGGCCCTGCTCGGCATCGCCCAGTTCATGCTCATCCTCGACGTCACCGTGGTGGCGATCGCGCTACCGCACATCGGTGCGGACCTCGGCCTGCAACGCGACACGCTGACCTGGGTGGTCAGTGCCTACACGTTGATGTTCGGCGGCCTGATGCTCCTCGGCGGGCGGGCGGCGGATCTGTTCGGTTCCCGCCGCGTGGTGCTGCTCGGCCTGCTCGTGTTCACCGTCGCGTCTCTGGTCACCGGTCTGGCCGCTGGTGCCGCGACGCTCATCGGTGGCCGGGTCGCGCAGGGCGTCGGCGCGGCGCTGCTGTCACCCGCGGCGCTGTCGGTGGTGACGAGGATCTTCCACGGAGACGAGCGCAACAAGGCGCTCGGCATCTGGTCGGCCCTGGGCGGAGCCGGGTCGGCGTTCGGCGTCCTGCTGGGTGGTGTGCTGACCGCCGGTCCTGGCTGGCAGTGGGTGTTCTACATCAACGTGCCCATCGGCCTGGTCGTGTTGGTGGTACTGGCCCGGATGCTGCCGGCGGAGCTGTCGCAGAGGGCTCGGGCGCGCCTGGACGTGCCGGGCGCGATCCTGGTCACGGCCGCGACCGGCACGGCGATCTACGCCCTGACCAACGCCGGCGACCGGGGCTGGTTGACCACCGTGACCCTCGGGACGCTGGCCGGTGCCGTCGTCCTGTACCTCCTGTTCGCCGTCGTGCAACGCAGGGCGCGGTCGCCGCTGATGGACCTGCGGATCCTGACCCGTCGATCGGTGGCCAGTGGCACGTTCCTGATTCTGGTGGCGACCGCGCTGATGATCGCCGTGTTCTTCCTCGGGTCGTTCTACCTGCAGCACCACAGAGGTTACGGCCCGCTGCGGACCGGGCTGCTGTTCCTGCCGGTCGCCGTGGCGACGATCATCGGCGCGCAGGTCGCCGGTCATGTCGTTGGTCGCCTCGGCGCCCGGCCGGTCGCGACGACCGGCCTGGCGATCGCTGCCCTCGGCACCGTGGTACCGGCGATCTGGGCCAATTCCGTACCGGTGGTGGCGGGGATCAGTGTCGGCGCGGCGGGAATCGGCGCCGCCTTCGTCGCCTCCTCCACGACCGCGCTGGGACAGGTCGCCCACCACGAGGCGGGACTGGCGTCCGGACTTCTCAGCACCTTCCACGAGTTCGGCGCCGCCCTCGGAGTCGCCGTGGTGTCCAGTGTCGCGGCGGCGAGTATCGCCGGCAGCAGCGGCGTGGGCTTCACCCGCGGGTTCACCTTCGCCGCGATCGTGGCCGCGGCCTCCGCTGTCCTGGCACTGCTCATGGTCCCGGCCGTGAAGCCCCCGGTGGGGGTCCGGGTCCACGCGCACTGAGCAGGCTGCGTGCTCACGCGGGCGCCAGCGGGATCAGCCCACCTGCCGCTGCGCCTGGCGTACCTCCGCACCGCCCCTCGCCGACGGCCGCGAGGGGCGGTGCGGCCGTTCCGGGGGCTGCGGCGTGACAGCGGCGCGACAGCGCGACGGAAGCCGGACGTCAGCGCCCGCGCCCAGACTGGCGACGACCACCGAGGAGGGATCGTCGCCGCATGACAACCACGTCGAGGACGTTCGCACTGTCCGCCCAACAGGAACTCGTCTGGCTGCACCAGCGGCTGTCGCCGGACAGCGCGGCGTACCACTTCACGGCGGTCTTCGACCTCGACGGCGTGCTGGACCGCGACGCGCTGCGCCGGAGCCTCGAACAGGTCGTCGCCGGGCACGACGCGTTCCGGCTGGCCGTCTCGGTCGACGAACCCACCCAGCGGATCATCGACGGTGACCTCCGCGTCCACCTCGACGAACTGGACCTGCGCGACGCCACCGATCCCGACGCGGACTTCCTGGACGCCCTCCGGCGACACGCGGCGCAGCTCTTCCGGCTCGACGCCGCGCCGTTGGGTCGCTGGCTGCTGGTCAGGCTCGCCGAGCACCGACACCGGCTGGTGCACTGCGAACACCACCTGATCCACGACGGACGGTCGTTCTCGACCTTCGTGGAGGCGCTGTTCACCACGTACCGGGCCATCACCACCGGGCGGGAGCCGAGTCCTCCGCGCGCGCCGGGCTACGCCGAGTACGTCCGGCACTGCCAGCAGCCGGCGTACCGCGCCGAGGTCGCCGAGGCCCTGTCGTGGTGGCAGGAGGAGCTGGCGGGCACCGACCTCGCCGCGACCTTCCACGGGCTGGCCCGGAGCCGGGCGCCCCGCCGGGACTTCGCCGGCGGCCAGCTCCGCCGGTCGCTGCCAGCCGATCTCGTCCGGGCCCTGCACGAACGCGCCGCACGCGACGGGCACACCCCGTTCGCGGTCCTCTACGGCCTCTTCGCCGAACTGCTGCGTCGGCACCACGGCCGGGACGACTTCGTGCTCGGTACCGCCGTCGGCAACCGGCCGCCCGCCTTCCGCCACACCATCGGGATGATGGTCAACAGCCTTCCCGTACGGCTCCGGCACGAGCCCGGCTGGAGCGGGACGGACCTCGTCGACGTCGCCATGCGGAGCCTCTTCGCCGCCCTGGACCAGCAGGCCGCCCCGGTGCACGAGATCGTCCGCCGGCTCGGCGCCAGCACCGGGGACCTGGACAACCCGCTGTTCCGGGTGATGTTCAGCCAGCACGACAGCCCGCTGCCCCGCTGGACCGTTCCCGGCCTCGACGTCAGCGTGACCGAAGGGATCAACCTCCAGTCCGCCCGGTTCGACATCGACGTCGTCGTCATCCCCGGCCACCGCGCTCTCGGCGACGGTCACGCCGAGGCGCTGACCATGGTCTGGGACTACTCCACCGAGCGATTCGCCCCGGCGGCGGTCGCCCTCCTGTCGGCACGGTACGAGCGGCTGTTGCGCGCCTACCTGGCGGCTCCCGCCGCACCCGTCCGGGAACTGCCGATGGACGAGCCACCCGCCGTGGCGGCGAGCGAGCGCGCGGCCGCCCCGCCGGTGGCTGATCGACTCCGCGCGGCCTTCGCGCGCTTCGGCGACGCGGTCGCGATCCACCAGGGCTCGGACACGCTCAGCTACGCCGATCTGGCGACCCGGGTCCGGCAGGCGGGTGCGGCGCTGCACGACGCGGGGGCCCGTCCGGGACACGTGGTCGCCGCGGTCCTGCCCCGGGGCGTGGACGCCATCGTCTACCTGCTGGCGTGCCTCGACGCCGGCATCCCGTTCGCGCCGCTGCCGGTCGACACCCCCGACCCGCGCGTCGTGCGCGTGGTCGAGCGCCTGCGTCCGGTCCTGCTCATCGCCGAGCCCGACCGGTGCGCGCGACTCCGCGAGGCCCCGACGAACGTCGTCCCGGCCGGCTGGACCAGGTCCGACGCGCCGCCGCCGCCCACGGCGCGCACGATCGACGCCGCGTACGTCATCCACACCTCCGGCTCCACCGGGGTGCCCAAGGCGGTCGCGGTCTCCCGGCCGTCGCTCGACGCGGCCGTCGACCGGACCGTCGATGCCTTCGCCCTGACCAGCGCCGACCGGACGCTGCAGTTCACCAACCCCGCCTTCGACGTCTTCCTGGAGGAGGTGCTGCCCACCCTCGTGCAGGGCGGCGCGCTGGTCCTTCCCCGGGTGGACGTCCCGAGCGGGGCCGAGCTCGCCGCGTTGCTGCTGCTGCGCCGGGTGAGCGTGCTGAACCTCCCCACGGCCTACCTGGCGTCGGTCGTCGCCGATCTGTCCGCCGGCCTCGCCGACCGGGACCACGCCCTCCGAATGATCGTCGTGGGCGGCGAACGGCTTCCCGCCGAGCTGGCCCGCGAGACCGCCGCGATCGCCCCCGGCCTGCGGTTCTGCAACGCCTACGGGGTCACCGAGGCGACGATCACCTCCACCCTGCACGACGTCGCGCCGATGGCGCCGACCGAGGACGAGGTACCCATCGGGCGTCCGCTGCCCGGTGTCCGGGTGGTCGTGCTCGACGACCGGGACGTGCCGCAGCCCGCCGGCGTACCGGGGGAGATCGCCATCGGCGGCGCGGGCACCGACTGCTGGTACGTCGACGAGCCGGAGCTGACCGCCCGACGGTTCCGACCGCTCGCCGGCGGAGGGGAGCCGTACTACCGCTCGGGCGACATCGGCTACTGGCGCCCCGACGGGACGCTGTGCTTCGTCGGACGACGGGACCGGCAGGTCAAGGTACGCGGCCACCGCATCGAGCCCGAGGAGGTCGAACTCGCCGCCAGGCGGATCTCGGGCGACCGCGAGTGCGCGGTGCTGCTGTTCGGTTCGGCCGCCGAGGCGCGGCTGGTCGGCTTCGTCGAGAACCCGCCCGCCGGCCTCGCCGAACTCCTGCCCCGGCGCCTCGGCGAGACCCTGCCGCGGGTGTCGGTGCCGGACCAGTGGATCGCCGTACCCGCGTTTCCCCGCCAACCCGGCAGCGGCAAGGTGGACCGGGCGGCCCTGCGCCGGATCGCCGTCGACCGGCCCGCGCCGCCCGCCCCCGATGTCGCCGATCCGGTCCTCAACCTGGTGCTCGCCGCGTACCGCGAGGTGTTGGGACGCGACGTGGAGGCGCAGGACGACTTCTTCGACCTGGGCGGGCACTCCCTGCTCGCCGCCCGGGTCGCCGGCCTGATCGAGGGTGGGCTCGGCCGGCGCGTGCAGATGCGACTCGTCTTCGAACGGCCCCGCCCCGCCGAGCTGGCCGAGGCGATCCGCGACCTGCCCGCCCCGGCGCGGGCGGCGGGTGCGCGGTGACCGTCGCCGGCCGGCTGCGGGTGCCGTACGCCAGCCGCTTCGCGCGGGCCTGGCCCGACGGCCCGCCGCCGGACATCCTGCCGGCCGCCAGCGCGCAGCGCCGGTTCTTCCTGATCAGGGAGGTGACCGGGCGGAACCTCGTGGTCCCGCTGTCGTTGACGGTGTGCCCCGGCATCCTCGACGCGGAGACGGTACGCGCCGCCCTCGGCCGCGTCGTGGCTCGGCATCCCGCGCTGTGGTGCCGGGTCGACGAGCACCGCGGCGTGATCGTGCAGGCGAGGCGTCCGGACCCGCCGTGCCAGGTCGACGAGGTGACCGCGGGCGACGACGGTCAGCGGACGGAGGCGGTCCGGTCGGCCATCGCGCGCGCCGAGCGGAACGACTCCGGGCCGGTCAGCGCCCGTCTGATCCGAGGCGCCGACGCGGACCGGCTCCTGTTCGTCTTCGACCACGCGGTGGTCGACGAGACGTCGCTGCGGATCTTCCTGTCGGACTTCGCGGCCGCCGCCGACGGGCAGCCCCGCCCCGGTCGCCCGCCGTCGGGGTGGGACGAGTACCGCGACGCGGTGCGGCGACATGTCGACGGGGAGTCGGCGGCGGCCACCCCGGAACGGCTCGGGTACTGGGTCGATCGGCTCCGACCGGTGGCCGCCCGGGACACCGACGACACCGGGCACCAGCCCGGCGCCCCGGACACCGGATCGAACGTCGTCCCCGTCGACGCGGTCACGGTGGCCCCGTCCCTGCGGCCGACGCTCTTTCCGCGCCTGCTGGCGGCCCTGCACCGGGCCCTGCGGGACACCGGTCGTCCCGGTCCGACGAGTGTCGGTTACGCCTGGGGTGCTCGCGGCGCCGGCGCGGAGCACCTCATGGGCTGCTTCATGAACACGACGATCTCGGTCGACGGGCCCGACCCGGCGGCGGATCCGGCCGCCGCCTGGCCGCCGTTCCTGACCCGGTTCTTCTCGGACATCGAACACGCGGAGACCCCCTTCGACGAGGTGGTCCTGGCGGTCGCCGACGCCACCCGCACCGGCTGGTCCGGCAACCCGGATGCCCTGCTCGCCTTCGAGGACGTCTCGCGCCGCCCCGTCATCCGGATCCGCGACACCGTCGCCGCCGAATGGCTTCCGCCGTGGCTCTCGCCGAAGGCGGCCCTCGGCGGGACCGCGCAGTTCGACGGCGCCGTCGTCCGCCCCCGCCTCGTCCACGACCCGGGCCGGGTTCCACGTTCGTACGCCACCGAGACGGCCGCCGCCTGGCGCCGCCGGCTCCACCAGGTGCTGCCACCTCAGAGGAAGGGCTCATGACAGTTCAACACACGCAGCTGGACATTCCCGCCACGGTCCGCCGGGCCTGGGAGGACTGTCTGGACGTCCGCGAATCCGCGCTCGACGACGACTTCTTCGCCCTCGGCGGCAACTCGCTGCACGCCGCGGAGCTGATGGCGGAACTGAGTGAGCAGTTCGGGCGGCGCCTCCGGCTGGCGCTGCTCATCCGGCACCCCACCCTGCGTGGGCTGACCGCCGCCGTACGGGAGGTGATCGAGGCGTGACCAGCGCGTCCCCGGTCAGCCGATACCTGCGGGACCACGTGCCGATCGTCGATGCCTTCCGCAGCTTCGTGGAACGCGAACTCGTACCCATGGCCCGGGAGCTGGGAGTCGACGAGCCGGCGGCCATCTCGCCCGACGACCGCCGCCTCGTCCGCCGGCGCTCGGCGGACCTCGGGTTCTACGCCGGTGACTACCCGGAGTCGGTCGGGGGGCAGGACATGCCCTTCACCGCGAAGCTCATGCTGCACGAGTACGCCGAGGCGAGCGGCTGCCCATTCGCGCCGACCGCCCTCTGCAACGCCGAGGGACCGAGCCGGCTGCTGCTTACCGGCGACCCGCAGCGCGACGACCGCCACCTCCGCCCTCTCGTCACGGCCCGGGCCACCCGGTGCCTGGCGCTCACCGAACCGGACGGCGGCTCCGACGCCTTCGCCCTGGCCACGACAGCGAGCCGGAAGGAGGGCGGCTGGCTCCTGCGGGGGCGCAAGGCGTTCGTCTCCAACGCCGACCAGGCGGACCTGACCCTCGTGGTGGCCCGCATCGACACCGACCCGCCCCGTCGCTCGCCCGGGATATTCGCCGTGCCGGCCGGCACCGCCGGGCTCGTCGTCGGCCAGCGATTCGACGGTATGTCGGGGGAGCCGGTCTTCGAACTGCTGCTGGACGACGTGTGGGTCGACGAGTCGGCGCTGGTCGGTGCCGCCGACGCCGACGCCCCCGACTGGCGCAGCGCCGAGGCGTTGGCGCGGGGCCGCCTCCTGGTCGCCGCGCAGTGCAACGGGATGGCCGCCCGGGCGCTGGCCCTCGGGGTCGAGGTCGCGCGCACCCGGTCGTCCTTCGGCCGGCGGATCGGCGAGCACCAGCACGTCCAGGAGCACGTCGTGGCGAGCCGCCTGGCCCTGGAGTCGGCACGCCTGCTGACCGCCGCCGCCGCCCAGCACTTCGACGAGGGCGACGACGTGGTCGAGTTCGCCGCGCTCGCCAAGCTCGCCGCCAGCGAGGCCGCCTGCGAGGTCGTCAACCGGATGCTCCAGGTGCACGGCGCCGTCGGCTGGATCCGCGGTCATCCCCTGGAGTACCTGTACCGGCAGGTGCGCGCGATGACCATCATCGAAGGAACCTCGGAAGTGCAGAAGGTCATCATCGCGAACTCGATGGGGCTGGGGTGACCGGCGTGCTCGGCCAGCCGCCACCGCCCGCGTGGTTCGACACCGCCCGCCCGTTTCCCCGGCACCTCCGGGTCCACGACCTGGTGTCCGCCGCCGCGGACCGGGTGCCCGACCGGCCGGCGCTCGTCACCGACCACGGCGTCGCCTACACGCACCGCGACCTGGACCGTGCCGCCGGCCGGACGGCGGCGCACCTCCGCGACCGTGGTGTCGGCCGTGGCGCCTACGTCGGGCTGCTCTCCGGGCACCACCCCGAGGCCGTCCGTGGCCTGTTGGGCGTGCTCCGCGCCGGCGCGGCCTACGTGCCGGTCGATCCCCGCTGGCCGCTCGACCGGATCGGCCGGGCGCTGCGCCAGGTCGACTGCGCGTGCGTGCTGGCCGACGTGCGGCACCTGCGGACCGCCTTCGAACTCGCCGACCTCGTGCCGACCCTGCGGGACATCGTGGTGCTCGACGGGCCGCCGACCGCCGTCGACCGGGCCATCGCGCCCGAGGCGGTGGAGGACCTGTGGGACACCGTCGCCGCCCGCGACGACCTCGGCGCGGCGGCCGGCTTCAACCTGCGGGCCGGGGCGCCCACGTTCACCGGGCGGGACATCGACGCCTATCGCGACCACGTGGTCGCCCTCGCCGACGCTCTGGTCGACCGGCGCAGCCGGGTGCTCGAGATCGGCTGCGGCGCCGGGCTCATCCTGCGCGCCCTGGCCGGCAGGGTGTCCGAGTACGTCGGCGTCGATCCGTCGTCCGTCGCGATCGGCCGCAACCAGGAGTGGGCCCGACAGGCCGGCGCTCCGGTCACCCTGCGGGTCGGGTTCGCCCACGAACTCGCCACCCTGGTGACCGGCGCCTTCGACCTGGTCATCCTGGCCAGCACCGCGCAGTTCCTTCCCGGGCCGCGATATCTTCAGCAGGTCCTCCGCGAGTGCGGCCGGATGCTCACCCCCGGCGGCCGGGTGCTCGTCGCCGACGTGATCGACCCCAGCAGCGGCGACGACCCGGGACTGCTGCGCCTGCCGACCCGTTTCTTCCGTGACCTGCGCGGGCCGGGCCTCGGCGCGGCCCGGGTGCTGCGCAGAACGGGCAGCGCGCTGCCCGCGCCCCTCGCCGAACGCTACGACGTGCTGCTGGGCGCCGCCCCGCGGGACGACGCCGGGCACGGCGCGGAGCGGGTCGGCACCATCCCGGAGGACACCTCCGGGCACGGCGCGGAGCGGCTCGACATCACCACGGTGGACGGCGACGCCGTCGTCCCGGCCGCCGCCACCCACTGCACGGCCGAGGACCCCGCGTACTGCATCTTCACCTCCGGGTCGACGGGCGACCCCAAGGGCGTCCTCGTGCCGCACCGCGCCGTCGTCAACCTGATCGACTGGGTCAACCGCGAGTTCGGCGTCACCCCGGACGACCGGCTGCTCTTCGTCACCTCGTTCGCCTTCGACCTCTCCGTGTACGACATGTTCGGCGTGCTCGCCGCCGGCGCGTCGGTGCGGCTGGTCGGTGACCGGGAACTGGCGGACCCGGACCATCTGGTCGACCTCCTCCAGACCGAGGAGATCACCTTCTGGGACTCGGCGCCGGCCGCCATGGCGTACCTGCTCTCCGCGACGGCGGGGCGGACGCCCGGAGGGGAGCCCGCGCTGCGGCGGGTCTTCCTCAGCGGCGACTGGATACCCCTCGGCATGCCTGCCGAGATCCGGCGCCACTTCCCCCGCGCGGAGGTCGTGGCACTCGGCGGAGCCACCGAGGCGACGGTCTGGTCGAACTACTACCGGGTCGGCGCGGTCGACCCGTCGTGGCCGAGCATCCCGTACGGGCGTCCGATGCAGAACGCCCGATACCACGTGCGCGACGGGTCGCTGCGGCCCTGTCCGGTCGGCACCGCGGGGGACCTCTACATCGCCGGGGAGTGCGTCGCCCTCGGTTACGCCGGTGATCCCGCCCTGACCGGCCGGCGCTTCATCCGCGACCCGTACGATCCCGACGGCGCGACGATGTACCGCACCGGGGACCGGGCCCGCTGGCTGCCCGACGGCAACCTCCAGTTCCTGGGCCGCGCGGACCACCAGGTGAAGGTCCGGGGGTACCGGATCGAGCTGGGCGACGTGGAGTCGGCGCTGTCCCGCCATCCCGCCGTCACGGAGGCCGTGACCGTGGTGGCGGGGCGGGCGAGCGGCGCCGACCTGGTGGCGTTCTACACCTGTCGCTCCGATCCGGTCGCGCCGGAGGACCTGCGCCGGCACGCGGCCCGGACGCTGCCGAGCTACATGGTTCCCGCCGCGTTCGTCCGGCTCGACGCCCTGCCCGTCACGGACAACGGCAAGGTCGACCGGGCCGCCCTGCTCCGGTCGGCCGCCGACGGGCGGCCCCGGCGGGCGGGCACGGGCAGCCGATGACGGCGGCGCCGCGGCTCGGTCGTGACTTCCGGTGGTATCTCACCGGCCACGCCGTGTCGTCGTGGGGATCGGCCTTCACCCTGTTCGCCGTCCCCCTGCTGGTGTACCGGCTGACCGGCTCCGCCCAGGCGCTCGGCACGGCCGTCGCGGTGTCGTTCGCGCCGTACCTGCTCTTCGGGCTCGTCCTCGGCGCGGTCGTCGACCGGACCGACCGGAAGGCGTTGATGGTGCGGCTGGAACTGGCCCGCGCCGCACTCCTGCTGATCGTGCCGCTGCTGGCCGTCGCCGGCCTGCTGCGGGTCGGCACGCTCTACGCGCTGTCGTTCCTGCTCACCACGATGCGCATCGCGTTCGACGCGGGGCGGTTCGCGGTCGTCGCGACGCTGGTCGGACCCGACGACCTGGTGGCGGCGAACGGCCGGCTCGAGGCGGTCTCCGCCGCCGCCCGGGTGCTGGGACCGGTGCTCGCCGGCGCGGTCGTCGCGGTTGCGCCGATCGTCGTCTGCCTGGTCCTGGACGCGGTCACCTACCTGGTGTCCGCGGCGTGCCTGCTCGCCATCCGCCGGCCGTTCCGCGCGCCGTCGCCGGGGCGACGGCCGATCGCGGGCGTCGGCCCGGAGATCCGGGAGGGGCTCCGGTACGTAATCCGGCACCCCGTGCTGCGCACCGTCTCGCTGATGATGGTGCTGGCCAACCTCGTCGACGCCGTCACGCTCGCCCTGCTCGTCGTCCTGGCCAAGCAGCAGCTCGGGGCGAGCGACACCCAACTGGCGTGGCTGTACGCGGCCGGCGCGGCCGGCGTCCTCGCCCTGGCGACGCTGGCTCCCCGGCTCCGCGCGGCGTTCTCGTTCGCGCAGGTGGCGGTCGGCGCGCAGCTCGGCACCGGCCTGCTCACCGTGGCGTTCGGGCTCAACCGGTCGTACGTCGGCGGGCTCGTGCTGTGGGCGCTCGTCTGCGGCCTCGGCGCCACCATCAACATCGCCGCGACCAGCCTCCGGCAGCTCATCGTGCCGGACCGGTTGCGGGGCCGCGTGATGACGGTCGCCGCGGTGCTGGCCTGGTCGGCGGTCCCGGTCGGGGCGGTGGCCGGCGGCGTGCTCACCGAGCGGTTCGGTCCCACGGCGGTCTGCGTGGCGGCCGGGCTGCTCGCCGTGCTGGTCGGGGCCGCCTTCCTCAACAGTCCACTCCGGCGTGCCGACAGCAGCCGACAGGAGAGAGCCGATGCAGCAGGATCCTCAGTTTGAAACAGTGTGGGCGACCGGCACGCCCCGGTCGAGGGGCGCGGACCTGCCCAGCCTGACCGTGCTCCGCAAGGGCGTCGGGCGGCCCGTCTTCTGGGTCCACTGGGCAACCGGCAACGTCCGCTTCGTCAGTGGCCTGCTCGGCGCGGCGGTCACCCGGCCGGTCTACGGTTTCGAGCCACGGGGCCTGCGCCGGCGCGACCTGCCGTTGCTCTCGGTCGGCGACATGGCCGACCGGTACCTCGCCGAGCTGCGCGCCGCGCAACCGGAGGGACCCTACACGCTGGTCGGCGCCTGCTCGGGCGGTCCGACGGCGTACGAGATGGCGCACCGGCTCGCCGCCGACGGTGACGTGATCGAGTCACTGACCGTCGTCAACAGCTTCCGGCCGGGGACCCGGGAGTTCGGTGCCGGACTGGGCCCGGCCGACCTGTACGACATGCGGCTCGGCTGGCTGCGGCGACTGCTGGGCGCCGAGCGCCTGCTCGGGGCGGAGCACCGGGCGATGCGCCGGCTGCGCGACGTCCACCAGGTCGATCTCGACGCGGACGAGGCCGACTTCTTCTGGTACCAGGTGCTCTGGGCCGCCAACGCCTTCGCGCAGGAGAACTACGACCCGCCGCCCTACCGTGGCCCGATCACACTCTGCCAGCTCCGGCGGCACGCCCATCGCCCGGAGCTGAGCTGGCGGGACATCGCTCCCGGGTCCGAGACGGTCCTGTTCGAGGCGGACGCCAGCGTCTCCGTGATCGGCGATCCACGCTTCTGGGCGAGGCTGCAGACCCAGCCGGTCACCGGGGTGCCCGGATGACGCTGACCGGGGGGCACCTGGAGCGCAGCGGACCCGCCGCACCGGGCGCGAGCGCTGACGGGCCCTGGCCGTCGCGGGAGAGCACCGCCGACGGCCGGCCGGCGGGGGAGAGCAGCATCGCGCAGGACCCCGTCCTCCGACTGCACGCCGCGCGGTACACGTCGCTGCGGGCCGACGCGACACCGCGCGGGCTGTCCCCGGTGCATCCCGCGTTCGGGCCGGACACGCTCGCCGTCCCCCCGCGCGCCCTGCTGGCGCCGTCCGGCCCCGGCGGGCGGCCGGCGATCCGGGACGCGGTCGGCGGCCGCGACGACAAGGACCTGGACGACCTCGACTACTTCGTCGAGTTCATGGCTCGTCCGGTGGTCGCCGTCTTCCGGACCCTCCTCGACCGCCACGGCACCCTCGTCGAGACCGACGGGGCCGGAGCGTGGCGCTACGAGTTCTCCGGTCAGGGCCAGCCGACGGGCAGGATCCTGCTCGCCGCGCCAGCTCCGCGCGGCACGCCGACGGTCGCCGCCGTCACCGCGGCGGTCACCGCGCTGCACGACGTCCTGCGGGCGCTCGCCCGGGCGGTGGGCGAGGCCGCCGGGGCCGACGCCCGGGTCGATGCCGTCGTCGCCGAGGAACTGCGCTTCCTCCGTCCCCGCACCGTCGCGCTGCTGGCCGGCCAGCACCCGTGGCGGAGGTACGCGCACGCCGTCCCCGTCGAGCAGGACGCGGTCCTGCGTGGCGTGCTCGACCGGGTACGCGCCCGGGCACAGGCCCGGCGTGACCGGCCCGCCCTCCCGCCGCCGGCGGTGGTGATCGACGTCGACTGTTGCGCGCTGGTGCCGACCGAGCGGGCCGTACGCGCGCTCCGCGAACTTCGCCTGCCGGCGGCGCGGGGGGCCGGCGGGCGACCCGTGACCGTCGACCCCGGCGCGTTCGCCGTGCTGCCGTCCGACAGCCGACCCGCCTGGGACCGGTTCGTACGCCGCAACGGCCTGGACCTCACCTGGCCCGGAGTGGACTGGGCCGGGGCGTACGCCGAGTTCCTGCGGGGCTTCTACCGACCCTGGGATCGGCTCCGCACGGACCGGGTGTCGCCCGGCCTGACCCGGTTCGTCCGCGACGTCGAGCGGATCGGCGGCGTTGTCGTGCTCAACACCGGCCGCCGGGACCGGGTCCGCGCGCACACCCGCGACGTCCTCGACCGGTACGGCATCGGACACCTCCCGCTGCTCACCCAGCCCGATGACCGAACCGCCCCGGTCGCCGACCTCAAGGTCGCCAACCTGAGACGCGGCGGCCCCTGGGACGTCGTGGCGGTGTTCGACGACAACCTCGCCAACCGGCGGGCCATGGCCGCCGCCTACCCGGAGGCGCTCGTGGTGGCGGTGGAACCGCCGAACTTCACCAGCGACCGCCCGGAGGGGGCACCGCCCGCCGACCGGGCACCGCTGATCGCGACGTTCGAGCGACTCCCCGATCCGCTGCCGCCGTCGCGGCAGCCGGCGGGACCGCAACTGTCGTACGCCCAGTCGGTCGCCGGCCTGCACCTACCCGAACTGCGGCCGCGACTGGCCGCGCGGAGCTACCAGGTCCGGCTCTCCGCCGCCCAGTCGACCCGGCTGGTGGCCCGGCTGCTCGACCAGGCGCGCGGCCACGCCCGCAACACCGCCGAGGGCGCGCGCCGCTGGCTGCGGCAGGAGACCGGCACGGCGGAGAGCGCGGACGCGGCCGTCGCCCGCCTCGTCCACCACATCCTGACCCGCAAGCAGTTCCACCGCGGGTCGCGGTCGCGCTATCCGCTCTCCGCGGCGATGAGCGACACCCTGCCGTTCATCCGGCGCGGCCAGCCGATCCGCCTGGTGCTGGTCGCCTTTCCGCTCAAGCAGTCCAGCAGCGGCCTGAAGGCCGAGGGCGCCCTGCCGGACCTGGCGGAACTCGCGGCCCTGGTCCGGCTGGTCGAGTTGCGACACACCATCGAGCAGGTGTACCCGCCGGGCATCCGGCTGCGGATCCTCACCGATCCCACCCACTACCGGAACCGGCCGCCGGACTCCTTCGACGCCTACCAGCGCAAGCTCCGCGAGTACCGTCGGCTGGTGGGCGCCGACGACTTCGTCTCGTTCACCGACGTGGACGAGGCCGCGTACGCCGGGCTGGGGCTCACCCCGGCGACCCGGCGTACGCTCCTTGAGCGGTACCGCCAGGAATACCGCACCGCCCTCGCCGGCCTCGACATCACCGACCAGCCGGTGCGGACGCTGGCCCGCGCCAGCGCCGTGGATCCCGGGGCCGACGGGCAGGCGCCGCCGTTCCGCGACATCTTCACGTCGTTGCTGCACTCGGTGGCGGTCCCCGGACCGCCCGGCCCTCGCCTGACGTGGTCCCAGCGCGTCTACGCGGACATCTACCGGCTCGACGGCGAGGAGCCGGCCGAGGTGCTGGCGGCGCGGCGGCAGGTGCTGCGCGTCGTCTGGGCCGACACGATCGACTACCTGGCGGCGGCGCGCGCGGACCACGCGTTGGGCTACGACCGGATGTTCCCCGACCGGGTCCGCCTGACCGTCAACCAGCCGAGGCAGGGACGCTGCGGATTCGCCCCGCTCGGTGGGTCCGTGCTGCTTCCGTGGCACGGCACGGCCGCGGTCACCCGACGCGGTGAGATCTCGGTCGACTTCGTCGTCTCGCTGCGCGACCAGGGTTTCGTCCCGGTGTACTCGCCCCTCCTCGGCGGCGAGCAGGCCTGGTTCTTCGTGCCGGTCACCAACACCCTGGCGCACGGTGACCGGGGCGCGGAGATCGAGCCCGCCCTCCTCGACGCGATCCGGCTGCGGCGCCGATGACGTGGACGCCCGCCCGGACCAGCCGCCGGGGGTCGGACGCCGGCGACGGCCGCCATCCGGGTGGCAGCCGTCGCCCGGCACCCGCCAGCCTGAGGTGCGGGATCATGCCCGCCCGATACGGGATGGCGCCGCCCCCGGGTCGCCAATAGGATCAGAGCATGCACCGCACCTTCGACGTCATCGCGCCGCCACGCTCCTGAGCGGGGCGTCCCTGCTCATCGCGTTCAGCCGTTCAACGGGCTGAACGCGCGGTTCACGCATCGTCGAGGGCACGTCCCGCTTCCGCGACTCATTCCATCTCGTCGCAGGAGCGATTCCTTCATGCTTGTCTCCGAATACCCGGTGGTCGCCGCTCGACGCTCCGCCACCGGCCTGTGGTTGCTCGTGTCCGCAGGCGTGCTGTGGGGCACCGGTGGTCCCTCCGGCAGTCTGCTCGCCCTCGAAACGGGGTTGTCGCCGCTGGCGGTGGCCGCGTACCGGCTTGCCATCGGCGGCACCCTCATCGCCGTCCCGCTCGTGCTGACCCGGCGGGCGCTGCCGCGCGGCCGGGCCGCCTGGATCCGGATCACCGCGATCGGCATCCTCGCCGCGGTCTTCCAGACCTGCTTCTTCGCCGCGGTGTCGCTCAGCACGGTGAGCGTCGCCACCCTGCTCACCATCGGCGCGTCACCCGTCCTGGTCCTGGTCGCCGAGTGGATCACCGGCCGGCGACGGATCAGTCTGTCTGTCCTCTCGACGGTGGCACTGGCCGCCACCGGTCTGGCCCTGCTCGTCGGCGTACCGCCCAGCGGTCACAGCGCCTCGGGCGTACTTGCCGGAGCCGCGCTGGCGTTGCTCTCGGCGGGCTGCTTCGCCGCCATGACCTTCGTCAGCGCCCGCCCCGTGCCCGGCCTCGACGACCTCGCGGCGACCGGGCTCGGCTTCACCATCGGCGCCGCCACGCTCGCCCCGCTCGCCACCGTGACGTCGGGTGTGAGCTTCAGCCCGGGCTGGACCTCCGTCGGGCTGCTGCTTCTCCTGGGCACCGCGCCGACCGCCCTGGCCTACACCCTGTACTTCCGGGGGCTGCGTACCACCTCGGCCGGCACGGCAGCACTGATGGCGTTGCTGGAACCACTTGTCGGAACGGTCCTGGCGACCTGGATCCTCGGCGACCGTCTCAGCCCCACCGGTCTCGTCGGGGGCGGGCTGCTCGCCACGGCCCTCCTGCTCCACGCCCGTTACTCACCCCGCTAGCCGTCCGGGGCCCGGGCCAGGACTGCGGCAGACAGCCGGCCCGGGACCCGGACTTCGCCGTGCCGTCGACCTCGTACGGCGAAGGGGCGGGGCCGCCCGGACCGGAGAGGTGCGGGCGGCCCCGGAGGCGCTGCGGTCAGGCGTCCGGGTCGTCGCCGTCGACGAGTGGGATGCGGTTGCCGCCTGCGCCGATCACCCAGTGCTGGTGTGCGCCGCCCGCGTACGTCCAGATCTGGATCTGCGTGCCGTCGGCGGCGGAGCCGCCCGCGGCTTCGAGCACCTTGCCCGACTGGGGGTTGAGGATCGAGCCGTTCGCCTGCGGCTGCCACACCTGGGCGCCGCTGCCGTTGCAGGTGTACAGCTGCACCTTGGTGCCGTTGGCGTTGCCGCCGTTCGACACGTCCAGGCACTTGCCGAGGGCCCGGAAGGTGTCGCCGACCCGGGTCCACTGCTGGGCGTTGGTGCCGTTGCACGTCCAGAGCTGGATCTTCGTCCCGTCGGCGGTGCCCGCGTTGCTGACGTCGAGGCACTTACCGCCGATGCCGGTGACGGTGCCGCCACCGGGTCCGTACACCTCGAATTCGTAGATGCGGGCCGCCGGATCGGTGGTGCTGGTCGGGGCGGTGACGTTGAGGCGGACGTAGCGGGCGGCGACCGTTGCCACCTGGTGGGTGGTGGTGCTGGCGGTGTTGCCGGTGGCCGTCGCCCGGGTGCTCCAGGTCGTGCCGTCGGTGCTGGTGGCGATGGTGAAGTCCTTCGTGTTCCAGGCGGGGTCCTCCCCTCCCGCGCCGGCGTGCCTGAGGACGAACCGGGTCACCTCCCGGCTGGCGCCGAGGTCCACCTGGAGGTACTTCGTGGTGCCCTTCGAGCACCACTTGTCGCCGTTGCCGCCGGAGACGCTGCCGTTGACGGCCTTCTCCGGGCCCTCGGTGGCCCCGCAGGAGCTGTCGGCGGTGGCCGGCCGGTTCAGCGCCAGGTTGGGACCGTCGACCGGCGGCGGGGTGCTGCCGGGGATGGCGTTGAGGGTGTACCAGGCCTCGGTGCTCCACAACGGCTGGCCGGTGGACGAGGTGAACGGGCGCGGCGAGCGGAGGTACACGACGTGCCCGGCCTTGCGGCCCGCAACGGTGAGGGTGACTGTCCTGCGGTCGGCCGACAGGGTCGCCGCGGAGACCTGCAACGCCGCCTCGTCGAGCTTCGGGCCGCCGTAGCTGGCGGTGGGCTGGTAGCGCCACTGCTTGATCTGGTAGCGCGAGGCGAGCTCCGCCGCGGTCTCGGTGGACAGCGGCTGCGTGTATTCGATCTGGAAGCCGCCTGCGGTGGCGCGCATTTCGAGCATGTCGAAGGTGCTGGTGCCGTTGGGAGTCAGCTTCTGCAGGCCGTACGACAGCTTGCCCTCCTGGCCCCAGTTCCCGCCGGCGCCGAGCCCGCCGACGTAGATGGCTCCGTCCGGGCCGAGGTTGACCTCCGAGACGCCGGCCTCCAGGCCCTGGGTCATCCGGAACAGCGCGCCCTGGTATTCGCCGTTGACCTTCTCCAGGTAGGCCCGCTGGAGCCCGCCGTAGGTCACGTCACCGATCACCAGTTGCCCGGCGAAGGTGCCGCTGGGCAACCGCAGCGGAGTGCTGGGGGAGTTGGCGATCTCGTTCTGCGGCATCCAGAGCACGGGCGGGGTGACCGGGTTGCCGTCGAACGGGCCGGCCGGGTTCATGTAGTGGTTGAAGAACCGGTCCTGCTTGATGTGCAGCAGCTTCGAGGAGGGCAGCCAGCCGCCCTGGTTGTCGGTGACGAAGATGCCCCCCTCGGGACCCCAGCCGATGCCGTGCGGCGTCCGTAGGCCCCCGGCGACGTAGGAGAGCGCGCCGGTGTCCTTGTGGACCTTGACCGTGGTGCCCCGGTTCGGCGCCGGCTGCGGGTTGGTGGTCGCGCCGCCGTAGTTGATGGACACCGACAGGTTCAGGTAGAAGTACGGCGCCTGGTAGAGCAGGCCGAACGCGAACTCGTGGAAGTTTCCTCCGTAGGGCCAGGTGGCGACCGTCTGGTACTGGTCGGCGACCTCGTCGCCGTTGGTGTCGACGAGCCGGGTCAGCCGCTGCTTCTCCGACACGTAGACGACCCCGTCGACGACCTTCAGGCCCATCGGCTCCTTGAGGTTGTCGCCGATCTTCTTGGTGGTGACGTTGCCGGGGCCGGTCGAGCCACCGGTGTTGTCGAGGATGTACACCTCGCCGTCCTGCGACGTGCCGGACTGGTCGTTGCCGCCCCACGTGGAGATGACCAGCCGGCCGTCGGCGAGCCAGTCCATGCCGGTGACCTTGGGCTGGAACCCGTTGGGCCGCAGGTTGGTCAACGTGTAGCCGGGATGCACGCCGGTCAGCGGCAGGCCGTCGCCGGGTGAGTCGAAGACCCCCTCGCACTCCTTGCGGCCGGGGGCGGTGACCCGGACCACGCCCGCGTCGGTGCTCAGGGCCGAGTTGGGCACCACGACGAACGACGAGGACCCCGGGGTCTTCCACTCCAGCGTGACCTGCTGCCCGCCGGTGCGATCGAAGTGGTCGATGCGCAGCGCGTGCATGCCCGCCGAGAGGGTCACCGTCCCCTCCTTCGGTGTCGGCCCGTGCAGGCCGTCGTGGTCGATGACCACGGAGGTGCCGATGGTGAGTTTCGATCCGTCGTCGCTGGTCAGCCGGAACGCGTACGCGCCGGCCTGGGTGACGTTGATGTTGCCGAGCACCTCCGTCACGAAGTGGTCGTCGAACCCGAAGTCCGCCGTCGAGGTCCAGTTGACCGTGGACATCAGCTTGTCGACGTTCGGTGTCTGACCGGGCTTGAGGGTGCAGAGCTCGTCGAGCGGTACCTGTACGTCGTACACGCGCAGGGTGACGCCCGGTTCCTGAGCGGGGGCCGCCGCGACCGGCGTGGCCGACAGGCCGGTGGCGGCGAGGACGAGTGCGATCGAACCTAGGACAGGACTGCGGAATCGGCGCGGCAGCCGTGTGCCCATCGTTCCTCCCGGGAGGCAGTAGGGGTGGGGACGGCCGGCCGCGGGAGTGCGTTGGGGGAGGCGGCAGCCGTCGACCCCGTGCCAGGGGCGATCGACGCCGACGATGTGCGCCACCTGGAACGCGGGGGTGATGCACCAAGACATTAAACTACTTCGATTTATCGGTCCAGAACTTTCGCTCCATCGAGCAAAAGTGACGCCTGATCGAACGAAAGCGGCAGTCGTCTCGGCGGGGCACCGGTTGCCCGCCGCGCTGGCGAGCAACCGGTGCGGCCGTCACGGGCGCAGCAGGGTCTTGATGGCGCGGCGGCTGTCCATGGCTCCGTAGCCCTCGGCGGCCTCCTCGAGGGGCAGGTCGAGGTCGAAGACCCTGCCCGGGTTGATCGTGCCGTCGCCGATCAGGCGCATCAGGTCCGGCAGGAACCGGCGTACCGGTGCGGGGCCGCCGTGCAGGTGCACCAGCGACCAGAACATCTCCATGCCGGGCAGGGTCACGTCGTGGGTGACGCCGACGAAACCGATGTGCCCGTTGGGGCGGGCGCAGTGGATGGCCTGCATCATCGACTCCTGCGTGCCCACCGCCTCAACCACCGAGTGCGCGCCGAGCCCGCCGGTCATGTCCTTGATCCTCGCCACGCCCGCGTCGCCGCGTTCGGTGACGATGTCCGTCGCGCCGAACTCCCGCGCCAGCTTCTGCCGGGACTCGTGCCGGCTCATCGCGATGATGCGCTCCGCGCCCAGTTGCTTGGCGGCCAGGACGGCGAGCAGGCCGACCGCGCCGTCGCCGACGACCGCGACGGTCTTGCCGGGGCCGACCTCGGCGGCGACCGCGGCGAACCAGCCGGTGCCCAGCACGTCGGAGGCGGCCAGATAGCCGGGGATCAGGTCGGCGGGCGGCACCTCGGGCGTGGCGACCAGGGTGCCGTCGGCCAGCGGCACCCGCAGGTACTGCGCCTGCGAGCCGAACATGCCCATCGGCACCCGGTGCAGACAGGCGGACTGGTAGCCGTCTCGGCAGATTTCGCAGGTGTTGTCGGATGCCCAGAACGAGCCGACCACGAACTGGCCCGGCTTGACGCCGGTGACGTCGCCGCCGACCTCTTCGACGATGCCGACGTACTCGTGGCCCATCGGCGTCGGGCCCGCTAGCTTCTCGACCCCGCGGTACGGCCACAGGTCCGAGCCGCACACGCAGGTCGCCGACACGCGGATGACCGCGTCGGTGGGCTGCTCGATCCGCGGATCCGGGCGGTCCTCCACCCGGACGTCGCCGGGGGCGTGCATGACAACGCCACGCATGATGTTCTCCTTGTCGGGGTTGAGGCAGTCGTTCGCGTGTGTGAAACCGACGCGCTCGGTCCGAGGCGGGGGACCACGCCCGAGATCGCCGAGGGGCGGACACTCGGGCCGATACCGAGCAGATCGGGGACGCTTCCGGCCATACCGCCGGAGCGACAGCGTCGCGTCATCCAGGTAACCCCCGTTTCGCCCCGGCAGGGAGTCCCTGGTGAAGCATGTACCGGCAGTGCATCCCTACCGCGGCCCACGCCCCGTAGGGTCGAAAGCGTGGACAACCGTGACCAGGTCCGCGACTTTCTCATCTCGCGGCGAGCCAAGATCACCCCGGAGCGGGCCGGGTTGCCGGCCGGCACCCGGCGCCGCGTGAAAGGGCTACGCCGCAGCGAGGTCGCCGCGCTCGCCGACGTCAGCGTCGAGTACTACGGCAAACTCGAACGCGGCAACCTCGCCGGCGTCTCTCCCGGCATCCTCGAAGCCGTCGCCCGCGCCCTGCAGTTGGACGACGCCGAACGGGCCCACCTGCTCCACCTGGCCCAGGCCGCCGAAGGCTCGGACGCGCTCACCCGGCCACGCCAGCGCCCGGGCAGGCAGACGCCGCTGCATCGCAGCCTGCAGTGGACCCTGGACGCGATCACCGCCGGGCCCGCATACGTCAGCAACGGACGCCTGGACGTGCTCGCGGCCAACCGGCTCGCCCGCGCCTTCTTCAGCGACATCTACGCCACCGGCGACCCGCAGCCGCCCAACCTGGCCCGCTACCAGTTCCTCGATCCCGCCGCCCGCCGCTTCTACCTCGACTGGGAGCTGACGGCCGACGTCACCGTCGACGTCCTGCGCACCGAGGCCGGCCGTGACCCCCGCGACAAGGACCTCCACGACCTCGTCGGGGAGCTGTCGACCCGCAGCGACGCCTTCCGTACCCGGTGGGGCGCCCACAACGTCCGCCGCCACGGCACCGGCACCAAACGCTTCCACCACCCCGTCGTGGGCGACCTCACGCTCGCGTTCGAGACCCTCGCGATGACCGCCGAGCCGGGGCTCACCCTCGCCATCTACACCGCCGAGCCCGGCACCGCCTCCGAAGAGAACCTCCGGCTGCTCGACTCCTGGGCAGCCTCGCCGGACGTCAGCTCCTCCACGCGGCCGCTCTCGGCCGGGTGAATTCCACAAAATTCCCCGAGAGGAGCCTGGGCCGTTGGCTCCGCCGTGGTGCGGGCGAGCCGGGTAACGGCTTCGGAGGCGGTTGGTCCGGGCCATGATCGCAGCCCGCGGCGGCCGGTCGTGGCCCGAGCCGCTGCCCTGCGCCCGCGTCGGGGTGATCGCGGCGGCCGGCGTCGAGATCGACACCGCGGGCGAGCGCGAGCTGCGGCGGCACCGTGTCCGGTATGCACGCCGCCGACCGGTCTGCCTCGAAAAAGTGCGGGTGGAGTCGTGGCAAAACTTGATTCATTCCAAAAGAGTGGACTATGTTCGTCGCATGACGTCCGACTTCGAGGCCCAGCTGCGGGCGGTCTCGTTGCGGGTGACCCGACCCCGGGTGGCGGTGCTCGCAGCGCTGCGCGACCATCCGCACGTCGACACCGACACGGTGATCGCGCTGGTGCGGGCGGAGCAGCCCACGGTCTCCCACCAGGCGGTGTACGACGTGCTGCGCGCGCTCACCGACGCCGGACTGGTGCGGCGCATCCAGCCTGCCGGTGCGACCGCCCGCTACGAGTCCCGGGTGGGGGACAACCACCACCATGTCGTGTGCCGCTCCTGCGGCGCGATCGCCGACGTCGACTGCGCCGTCGGCCATGCTCCCTGTCTCACCGCCTCCGACGACCACGGCTTCACGGTCGACGAGGCGGAGGTCGTCTACTGGGGCACCTGCCCCGACTGTGCGACCGAACGCACCTCCCAGTGATCCGCCAGTTCGGAAGGAAGTAGATGAGCGACATCCAGGACAACGCCCCCTCCAGCGCCCAGGGCGTGGACAAGAAGGCGGCGGCCGGCTGCCCGATCGCGCACGACTCGGTGACCGCGCACGGCAGCGAGAGCGAGAACCCGGCGATCGACTCGCCGACGCCGAAGACCGGAGGTCGTCCGCGTACCAACCGCGACTGGTGGCCCAACCAGCTCGACCTGTCGGTGCTGCACGCCCACTCGTCCAAGGCCAACCCGCTGGGGAAGGGCTTCAGCTACGCCAAGGAGTTCGCCAAGCTCGACGTCGAGGCCCTCAAGCAGGACATCGTCAAGGTCCTCACGACGTCGCAGGACTGGTGGCCGGCCGACTTCGGCCACTACGGCGGCCTGATGATCCGGATGAGCTGGCACGCCGCGGGCACCTACCGCATCCACGACGGTCGCGGCGGCGCCGGCGACGGCGGTCAGCGGTTCGCTCCGCTCAACAGCTGGCCGGACAACGCCAACCTCGACAAGGCCCGCCGTCTGCTGTGGCCGGTCAAGCAGAAGTACGGCCAGAAGATCTCGTGGGCCGACCTGCTCGTGCTCGCCGGCAACGTCGCCCTGGAGTCGATGGGCTTCAAGACCTTCGGCTTCGGCTTCGGCCGGGAGGACGTCTGGGAGCCGGAGGAGATCTTCTGGGGTCCGGAGGACACCTGGCTCGGCGACGAGCGCTACGTCTCCGAGAAGGAGATGGCGGCCGACGTCGGGGCGACCGAGATGGGTCTCATCTACGTCAACCCGGAGGGCCCGCGCGGCAACGCGGACCCGGCCGCGGCGGCGCACTTCATCCGCGAGACCTTCGCCCGGATGGCGATGAACGACGAGGAGACCGTCGCCCTCATCGCCGGTGGCCACACCTTCGGCAAGACCCACGGCGCCGGCGTCGCCGACGACCACGTGGGTCCCGAGCCCGAGGCCGCCCCGCTGGAGGCGCAGGGTCTGGGCTGGTTGAGCACCTACGGCACCGGTAAGGGCCCGGACACGATCACCAGCGGCCTCGAGGTGACGTGGACCGACCGGCCGACGCAGTGGAGCAACCGGTTCTTCGAGATCCTCTTCGGCTACGAGTGGGAACTCACCACGAGCCCCGGTGGGGCCAAGCAGTGGGTCGCCAAGGACGCCGAGGCGATCATTCCGGACGCCCACGACCCGTCGAAGAAGCACAAGCCGACAATGCTCACGACCGACCTTGCGCTGCGCGTCGACCCGGCGTACGAGAAGATCTCGCGTCGTTTCCTGGAGAACCCCGACGAGTTCGCGCTGGCGTTCGCCAAGGCCTGGTACAAGCTGCTGCACCGCGACATGGGGCCGGTGAGCCGCTTCCTCGGGCCGTGGGTCCCGGAGCCCCAGCTGTGGCAGGACCCGGTGCCCGCCGTCGACCACGAGCTCGTGGGTGACGCCGACGTCGCCGCCCTCAAGGCGAAGGTCCTGGAGTCCGGCCTCACGACCGCCCAGCTGGTCTCCACCGCCTGGGCCTCGGCCGCCAGCTACCGGTCCACCGACAAGCGCGGCGGCGCCAACGGCGCGCGGATCCGTCTGGAGCCGCAGCGCAGCTGGGAGGTCAACCAGCCCGAGCAGCTCGCGACGGTCCTGGAGACCCTCGAGGGCATCCGGCGGGAGTTCAACTCCGCCGGCGGCGCGAAGATCTCGCTCGCGGACCTGATCGTGCTGGCAGGCTCGGCCGCCGTCGAGAAGGCGGCGCGCGACGCCGGCGTCGAGGTGACCGTGCCGTTCCGGCCGGGCCGCACCGACGCCACGCAGGAGCAGACCGACGTCGAGTCGTTCCGGGTCCTCGAGCCGCGCGCCGACGGGTTCCGCAACTACCTGCGTCCGGGCGAGAAGACCCAGCCGGAGGTGCTGCTCGTCGACCGTGCCTACATGCTCAACCTGACGGCGCCCGAGATGACCGTCCTCGTCGGCGGCCTGCGCTCGCTCGGGGCCAACGTCGGCGGCGCGCGGCACGGCGTCCTCACCGACCGGCCCGGCGTGCTCACGAACGACTTCTTCACCAACCTGCTCTCCCCGGGCACCCGGTGGAAGGCGTCGGAGTCCGAAGAGCACGTGTACGAGATCCGGGACCTGGCCACCGACGAGGTGAAGTGGACCGCCACCGCGGTCGACCTCATCTTCGGCTCCAACTCCCAGCTGCGGGCCCTCGCGGAGGTCTACGCCAGCCAGGACGCGCGCGAGAAGTTCGTGGCGGACTTCGTCGCAGCCTGGACCAAGGTCATGGAACTCGACCGGTTCGATCTGGTCTGACCCGGCCCTGAACGGCGAGCCCCGGTCGATCCACCAGCGATCGACCGGGGCTCGCCGGCCATTCGGTTCCTCGCCCGCGTCGGGCACCGCGGCCAACGGGTGTGGGCGAGCCGGCGGGATCGCGGCTGTGCTCCGGGCCCCGGGCTGGTTCAACTTTCGGAATCGGGCCCCAGGTTCAGGCCCCGGGTCACAGCTGGTCGCTGCACGACCTACCGGAGACCTCGCCAGATGCTGATCTTCGGCGGGCCCTAGGATCGTCGCCATGGCAACGCGGCTTGTGCAGATCAACATGAAGGCTCGGGACGACTCCGCGCTGGGCGGTTTCTGGGCGGAGGCGCTCGGTTGGGGAATCTCCAGCGAGGGACCCGGCGTTACCAACCTCGAACCCGAGGGCTTCGTCTACCCCAACCCCGTCGCTGTCTGCGTCGACCTCATCGTCTCCCCGGAACCCAAGACGGTGAAGAACCGCGTGCACGTCGACCTCGCCACCACCTCGGTGGCCCACCAGGCGGAGGTCGTCGCGCGCCTGAAGGATCTCGGCGCCACACCTGCCGACGTGGGCCAGGGCGACGTCCCGTGGACGGTCATGGCCGACCCGGAGGGCAACGAGTTCTGCGTGCTGGACCCCCGGCCGCTCTACCGGGACACCGGACCGATCGCCGCGGTTGTGGTCGACTGCGTGGATCCGCGAGCCATGGCCCGCTTCTGGGGCAGTGCCATGGACTGGGTCCTGCACGAGGTGACCGACCACAAGGCCGTACTGCGCTCCGCCAAGGGCGTCGGACCATATCTGCAGTTCGTCCGCACACCCGACGTCAAGACCGTGTGGAACCGCGTCCACCTCGACGTCCGCCCGTACCCGGGTGACGACCCGGAGGCCGAGGCGGCGAGACTGCAGACTCTCGGCGCGACCGTCATCGACCTGGGCCAGGACGATATCCCGTGGACCGTCCTCGCAGACCCGGAAGGCAACGAGTTCTGCCTCCTCGCCCCAAGCTGACCCGAACCCTCGTCAGCGGCCCACTACGGCCCGGACTCTGCGACGTGCCCGATCTGGGTGAAGATCACGGTCGGCCCCGAGCGTGAGCCAACGGTCGGGGCCGCCGCGCGACGAGCCACCGCTCGGGCGGCAGTGTGCGGCCACCCGCCGCTCGGGCAGGGCGTCATCGAGGTCGCGGCGCCGCTGGGTGCGTCGGCCGTAGCGTCGTGCGGCGGCCGGCGGACAGGAGGTGGTGGAGTTTGTCCGCCAGCGGGCCGGCCCGGACGGCGCCGGCGGCCGCACCGTCCTCGGCGATGCGGGTACGGCGAGCACGGCTGGGAGACGCCCTGAGGGCTCAGCCGTTGGCCGCTACGCCCGTGTTCTGGTTGGCGGTCAGCAGCCACCGACCGTCCTCCTTGGACATGACGTACATCGGAGTGCCCTCGCCCTGCGCGGTCAGCAGCTCGCCCGTGGGCGAGAAGTACCGCTGGCGGACCTTGACCGCGGCCACGTCCGGCCGGATGAAGAGCACGTGTACGACCTCGTACGAAGGAACGAGACCCTTCATCGCGCCGGGTAGCACCTGCCGGGTGAAGGCGGCGATCGCGTCCCGCCCGATGAGGAGCTTGCCGGCCCCGGTCGTCCAGATGGCGTCCTCGCGGAACAGCGAGACGAACTCCTCGACCAGTTCGTTGCGCTGGGCGTGTTCGACGGTGGCGACGACCTGCGTAATGGCGGCGATCTCGGACTCGAAGTCAGCAACTCGGTTCATGACCTAGATCTTGGAACCTGAACCATGCTTGAGGTCAATGCCCGGGTGATCTGGAGAACAGCGGTCGCCTTCACGGTCGAGCAGGCGGCGACGAGCACCGCCAACCGGCGGACGCCGCGCGGGGCGACCGGGGCCGGCGACCACTGTCGACCGACCCGGTGAGCGAGGCCGGTGGCGGCTCGACCGACCGTTCGTACCATCTGGTACATGCGATATGAGCAGACGATCACGGCGGCGGCGACGCAGGCGCGTGCCTGGGAGGCGTTGGCCGCGGTGACCACCTGGCCCCGGTGGACCAGGTCCATCCAGGACGTGCGGCCGCTCGACGGCGGCGACCTGACGCTCGGGCACCGGTTCCGGATCAGGCAGCCGGGCATGCCCACCCTGGTCTGGCGGGTCAGCGCGGTACGGGCGGGCGAATCATTCACCTGGGAGACCCGCTCCCTCGGCGTGCACACGTCCGGCTATCACCGGCTGGCCACCAACCCGGACGGCACGACTCAGATCACCATCGGCGTGGACCAGACCGGCCCGCTCGCGGGACTGCTCAACGTGCTGATGGGCGGCAAGACCCGCCGGTTCCTGGCGCTCGAGGCCGCCGGTCTCAAGGCGGCCAGCGAGGAATGAGCGCCGCCCGCGAGGCCCTCCTCGACCGGTGCCTGGCATACCTGCAGGAGACCGGCTTCAGTGACCTCAGCGTTCGAGAGATCGCCGCGGGTGTCGGCACCAGCCACCGCATGCTCATCTACCACTTCGGCACCCGTGAGCAGTTGCTCGTCGCCGTCGTGGAGCGGGTCGAGGCGATCCAGCGGGCAGCGCTGGCCGACCTTGTCTCGTCCGACGGTGACCTGGCCGAGGTGGGCCGGCAGTTCTGGCGCCGGGTCAGCGATCCGGCGCTGGCGCCGGCCACCCGGCTGTTCTTCGAGATCTACTCGCACGCCCTCTACCGGCGCCGGTGGACGGACTCCTTCCGGGACGCGGTCGTCGCGGCCTGGGCCGAGCCGCTCGCCGAACTGCTGGTGCAGCGGGGTCTCGATCCGGCCGAAGCGCGGCGGCGGGCCAGGTTGGGCCTGGCCGCCGCCCGGGGGTTGATCCTGGACCTGCTGGTCACCGGCGAGCGCGAGATCGTCGACGCCGCCGGCGACCTACTGTCCGAGCTGCTGACTCAGCCGCTGACCGCCACAGCCCGCGTCCTAGTCGCCGAGTGACGCGACGGGCATCGGCTCGTGCGCAGGTCCGTCCCCGAGCGCGGGCTGGCCGAAGAAGGTGTCGGCGGCTCGGAGTGCGGTGGCGTCGCGCAGGATGTCGCCCGGGCGGTTGGCGTAGCCGAGCAGTGCGCCGCCCCAGCGCATGCCCAGGTACTCGGCACTCAGGCGCAGGCTCGCCACCAGAGGGTCCGCCTTCGCCGGATCCTCGTCGCTGATCGCGCTGACCGCCCACATCGTCCGACCACGCATGTTCGCCCGGAAGTCGGTGCGGGGGATCCGGAGCCAGCCGGCCCAGTGGTCGAGGTAGAGCTTCGTGGCGGCGCTGACGTTGTACCAGTACAGCGGGGAGGCGATGACCAGGTCGGTGGCGGCGAGCGTCTCGGTGAGCAGCAGCGCCTCGTTGCCGGTGGGCTGGGGGTAGCGGCCGTCGCCGCCGGCGTGCCGGATGTCGGCGAACGGGGAGAGCGGGTGCTCGTCCAGACGGAGCCAACGCTGTTCGGCGTCGGCCGGGAGCGCGTCGGCCGCGCGCCGGGCCAACAGCTCGGTGTTGCCGCCGTGGCGCGAGCTGCCCAGGAGGAAGAGAAACCGCATCGCTGTATCCCCATGTCTATCCAGATGAATGTATCCGTGAGAAACTATCCGAGTGGATGTAGTCTGGTCAAGAAGGGAGGCGCCATGACGCTGACGACAGCGGCCGGGGCGCGGGCAACCCGCTGGCAGGAGCTGAATCGCCTCCACGCGACCGTGAGCCGGCGGCTGGAGCAGGCGTTGCGCGCCGGTCACGAACTGACCCCGCCCGAGTACGAGATCCTCGCCGTCGTGGCCCGCAGCGACAGTGGCTGCCTGCGGATGCAACGGGCCGCCGAACTCGTCGGCCTGCCGCAGAGCACCACCAGCCGGCTGGTCGCCCGGCTGGAGAGCGCCGGCCTGCTCGAGCGCTACCTGTGCGACACGGATCGGCGGGGCGTCTACACGCAGATCACCCAGGCCGGGCGCGACGTTCAGGCGGCGGCCGCGGTCACGTACGACGAGGTGCTGCGCGAGGTGCTGTGAGCCCCGCTCGGGCGACCCGGCCGGCAGTGCGACAGCGCGGGACTCCGCCGCCCGCCCACGAATGGCAGGAAACGCCTACGCCGTCGCGGCCTCGCGGGACGCTGCCAGGGCGCCGACCGTGAGCAGCGCCGGCCCGGCGAGCGCCACGGCGGCCCGCACCGCCGCCGAGACGTCCGCCGAGCCAGCCGTCGAGCTGGCCACTGTGCCGACCGCCGAGGTGACGACGGTGCCCGACTGCGTGGAATGGTCACTCCTGTTCGAGAACGTCCACCAGGTGAACCAGCTGCTGGCGAGGTCGTCGGCGGTGACGGCCACCGTCACCGCGACCAGCAGCGCCCCGAGCGGCACGAGCGCCGCCCGGTCGGCGCGCGCACCCGACAGCGCCACCACCCCCGCCGCCAGCAGGGTGGCCAGCAGCGCCGGCCACACGGCTTCGAGCAGGCCGAGCGGCGGGGCGTCGTCAATCCGGGACCAGGCGTTGGCACCGACCACGGCGAGCAGCAGCACGGCGACGACCCCGGCCAACCTGGTGGCCTTCGGCCGCTGGCGAACCGGCAGCACGACCACCGCCACCGCGAGACAGAGCACCCCGAGCAGCAGTGCGAAGGCGCGGAGCCGCTCCTGGTCGATCAGAAGCCGCCACTGGTCAAGCAGCGTCGCGGGGATCTGGACCTGGCCTGTCGGCGGGAGACCACCGCCCAGCGGCGCGTAGAAGGGGGTGAACCAGCGGACATCGGCTGGCCGCTCGGGGAACCACCAGAGTTCCACGGTCATGGGCGCCGCGAACAGCGCGATGCCGGCAGCCAGCGCCGGCCGTACGCGCGGCAAGGCCGGACCGGCGAGCAGCACGTACCCGATCAGCGCCGCCGATGCGGCGAGACCATACTGCATGGCGGCCCGCTCGGCGGAGGTCAGTGCCGTCACGACCGACAGCGCACCGGCCGCGGTGGACACCATCAGCAGGACACGCGTGGGGCGCACGGTCAAGGATCATGCCACGGACGGAGCCGCAACGGGTGCCGCCCACAGTCGCCCACGCCGACTCTCCTTTGCCTTCATCTCGACAGCAACATGACAGCAGCGGGCTCGGAGTTGACCGCACGGGCGCGGACAACCATCGGCAGGCGCGGAGTGGGACCGGCGGGGCACGACCGACGCCGCCGCGGGACCAAGCACCCGCGCATGGCGCGGCTGTCAGCCCGTCGGCCAGGAGCGGAGCTTGTCGGGGTTGAGTACCGCCCAGATGTGATTGATCCGGCCGCCCGAGACGTCGAACGCCATCACCGACACGGTGACGCCGTCCAGCTGAGCCACGAGACCCGGCTGACCGTTGACCGTGCGCTCCTCGAGCGTCACGCCGGGTGCCGCGGCGGGTCGCTCGGCGAAGAAGCGTGCGACCTGCTCGGCGCCTTCGATCGGGTAAAGCGCGGCCGTGACGAGTCCGCCGCCGTCGCCGGTCGCCGTGGCATCGGGGGCCAGCAGACCGATGAGGGCGTCGATGTCCCTGGCCTCCCATGCCTGCTTGAAGGCCCTGACGACGTCGGCGCGCGGGGCTGCCAGGACCGGGCCGGGTCGCGCGGCGCGAATGCGCCGGCGGGCCGAAGAGGCCAGCTGGCGGCATGCCGCCGGGCTCCGGCCGACGATCTCGGCCACTTCGGCGAAGGGGTAGCGGAAGACATCGTGCAGGACGAACGCGACACGTTCGGCCGGGGTCATCGACTCCAGCACGACGAGGAAGGCCATGTTGACCGACTCGTCGAGGGTGACCCGGTCGGCCGGGTCCTCGCTGCCGGCGCCCGGCCGCCCACCGATCCACTCCGTACGGTCGGGCAGCGGCTCCGGGATCCATTCGCCCACGTACCGCTCCCGCCTGGCCCGCGCCGAGCCGAGCAGGTCGAGGCAGATCCGGCTGGCGACGGTCGTCAGCCAGGCGCCGGGGGAGTCGATGGCTTCCTGCTGCCGCGGCGACATGGTGTACCAGCGGGCGTAGGTCTCCTGTACGACATCCTCGGCATCGGCCAGGGAGCCCAGCAGCCGGTACGCGAGGTTGGTGAGCTGACGCCGCTCACTCATGATCGCGCTCAGGCCCGGATCGGGCTGGCCGTGTCCCGGCTCGGATGGGTTGGTCATGGTGTCACCGGCTTCCTCCGACGATCTGCCTCACCCCCTACGACGAGCCGTCGCGGCGAGATGTGAGGCCGGGACGTCGCCTCACATCTCGCCGGGCTGCCTCGTCGTACCGGTCGGACCCGCACAGGAAGGAGCCCGAGCATGGAACCCGTGAACGTCGCGGTCATCTACTACAGCGCCACCGGCACCGTACATACCCTGGCCCGAGCCGCCGTCGAGGGCGCGGAGAAGGCCGGCGCCAACGTGCGACTGCGCAAGGTCGCCGAGACGGCCGCACTGGAGGCGGTCAGCGCCAGGCCGGAGTGGGACCGACACCTGAAGGACACCGCTGGCGTGGTTGAGGCCAGCCACGACGACCTGGAGTGGGCCGACGCGGTGCTGTTCGGCGCCCCCACCCGCTTCGGCAACCCGGCCAGCCAGCTCAGGGCGTTCCTCGACACCACCAGCCCCCTGTGGTTCCATGGAAAGCTCGCGGACAAGGTGTACTCGGCCTTCACCGCCTCCAACACCGCCCACGGCGGGCAGGAGTCCACCCTCCTGGCGCTGGCGAACACGTTCTACCACTGGGGTGGCATTATCGTGCCCCCCGGCTACACCGACCCCGTTCAGTTCCAGTCAGGCAACCCCTACGGCACCTCGCACGTCGTCGGCGACGGCCCGCCCGGTGAGGTGGCCCTGCTGGCGGCGCGCTACCAGGCCCGCCGCGTCGTCGACACGGCGGCCTGCCTCAAGGCCGGCCGCGCCGCGTGCGGGGTTCGGGGTCAGGTGCCGGGCGCATCCGATGCCGAACTGACCTCCTGAGGACCACGGCGGCCGGTGCCGGCCCGGGCCCCACCTGTCGGCGGTCCCGGGCCGGCACCGGCCGGCCTCGTCGTTCCCGAGGTGACGGCGAGCGTGAACGGTCTCAGGCGCGGTGCCCGGCGGCAGCCTCGCCGTTGTCGCGCCCGCTGTGCCGGTGCGGCCGTCAGAGCGCGAGAATCGCCCGCGCGGTCGCCTCGGCGCGACCGGCCAGGCCCGGGATGCTGGTGGTGATGAACAGCCCGCCCCCGGCGAGGTCGCCCACGACGTACAGCCGAGGATCTGACCGCCCGGACACCATCAACCGCCCGGTCGCGGGCTCGACGTTCAGCCCGCCGTCCGGGTGGAACTCGGCCGCTCCGGCCGCGAGCATCGATGTGACCAGCGCGCCGGCGCTCTCGGGGATCGAGTGCGGCGGCGGGTTGACGGCGTTGATGACGACGTCGGCGCCGCGGACACCATCGTCGGTGCAGATCCGGAAGCCGTCGTTCCCGGCCTCGATCTTCCGCACCCCGCGGATCACGGCCAGTTGCCGCGCGTCCAGGAGCTCCAGCATGGTGGCGGCGTTGCCGGGCACCATCGGGGAGCTGAGGCTCGCGATGGTGCGGGAGTGCTGCTCCCGCAGCACGTCCCGGTCGGCCTCGCGCAGCAGCCGCCAGGCGTACGGCCCGAGGGTGTGCACGGCCTGCTGGAGGACGCGGCGACCCATGCCGGGCGAGTCGATCAGCGAGAGCTGCCGCCGCAACCGCTCGACCGGATCCTCCGAGCTCGTCGCCCGCACCTCCTCGGCGAGTTCGTCCATGTCGTTGCCCAGCTCGGCGCCCAGCAGCGACCGCAGGTGGTCGAGGGTGAGTTCCCCATGCTCCCGGGCGAGGGCCGTCAGCCGGTCGGCGGTCAGCTCGTCCAGCGTGACCTTCGCCGGTCGCTGCCAGACGGCCGGCAGCACCCCGCCGCGCGACAGCAGACTGATCCGGCCCGTGTGGCCGCGCGCTGCCAGCGACACGACGATGTCGACCGCCGTCAGGCCGCTGCCGACGACGGCGACGTCCCGCTCGGGCGCGATGCCGGCGAGGGTGGATGCCAGCGGGTACGGGTCGCGGACGTATCCGGGGCTGCCACCCAACCCGTAGTGGTCCTGCGGGCCGCCGCTTCCCACGGCCAGCACCGCGACGTCGACCAGGTGACGTCGTCCAGTGCCGGTGATCAGGGCGGACCGGTCCGCCGGGAGGATCCCGACCACGCGCTCGTCCACCACGTCGGTCCGCCACCCGAGCTCGCGCAGGCGGCCCAGTGCGGACTCGGCGGTCTGCTCCAGGTAGTCGCCGTACACCCCGCGCGGAGCGATCGGATGTCCCAGCCGTCGATCGAGGTGGGAGGCACCCCGATCGGCGAGCCACCGGCCGTAGTGCGCGGGATCGCCGTGCCGGGCAGACATGATCATTGGGGGAACGTTGACCAACACCGACTCCAGATCGGGCCCGAAGGCGCGCCCGCGCCACCGGTGCGGCGACGGCTCGAACACGGTGACCGCGCCGGGCCCCGTCGCGAGCCTGGCCAGCGCGTCCAGCAGCCCGACCGTGGACGCTCCCGCGCCGATGATTCCGATCTCCATTGCCGTCCTCCAGAAGTCCATGGGCGTCTCGTCACCACCCTCGCCGCCGCGGGCCGTGCGTCCCATCCCGCACGAGCGGGGTGTCGGGCTGGGGCGATCCCCCCAAACGCGGGGTGGGGAGACGGCTCCGCGTGCGGCATGCTGGCGTGATCGACAGTTCCGAAGAGGAGACCGGATGGCGCGCCCCGACCCGATCGCCACGGCGGCTGACCCACTTGACCTCTTCACCCGGGTCTCCGCCCGGCTCCGCGAGCGCGTCGTCTTCGACGCGGCGGTGTGGTCGGCCACCGACCCGGAGACCGGGCTGGTGACCGCGCCCATGTGGGTGCAGAACCTCGACGGCGGCTCGCGGTGTTACGCGTACTGGGAGTGCGAGCTGCTGGAGGAGACCGTCATCCCCTTCCGCGAACTGGCCCGCTCGGCCACCGCGGCCGGCGCGCTGCGGTACAACACCGGCGACCTGCCCGGGCGCAGCGCGCAGTACCGGCGGCTCCGCGGCCAGGGCCTGATCGACGAGCTGCGGGCGGTGCTGCGCGCGGGCGGCAAGCCGTGGGGCGTCGTCAGCCTGTTCCGGAGCATCGGACGTGAACCATTCGGTCCGGCCGAGATCGACCTGGTGGCCGGCCTGTCCGCGTCACTCGGCGCGCGGCTGCGCTCCTTCGCCCGCCCGTCCGCCGTGCCGGCGCTCGCCGGGGCGTCCGCGCCCGGCATGATCCTCTTCACCCCCGAGGGCACGGCCACCTCGATCAACCAGGAGGCCCGGCACTACCTCGCGCTGCTGCCGGACGGGCCGTCCGAGCCGTCAGCCCTCGGTCTCCGCCTCCCGATCAGCGTCGTCGTGACGGCCGTCCAGGCGCGGGCGCTCGCCTCCGAGCGCGACGGGCGGACCGCGCGGGTGCGGATCCGTACCCGCGACGGTGGCTGGCTCGCCTGCCACGCCTCGTGCCTCAGCGGCCCGGACGGCCTTCCCGGCCCGACGGCGCTCATCATCGAGCCGGCCCCCGCCTCCGACATGGCGCCGATCATCGCCGAGGCATACGGCCTCACGCCCCGCGAACTGGAGATCACCCAGCACATCGCGCGCGGCCTGGCCACCACCGACATCGCCGCCGCGCTGTTCATCTCCGCGCACACGGTCCGCGACCACGTCAAGACGATCTTCGAGAAGACCCAGGTCTCCAGCCGGGGCGAGCTGGTGGCCCGCCTGTTCACCGAGAACTACTGGCCCCTGCGCGACCGTCCGGGCGCCACCGCCTATGGCAGCGTCTGACGGCGGGCCCGCGCAGGGGAGAGGCTCAACAGCGGGCGGGGCAGGGCTGCTCTCCCGCCGTGCCGGCCTGCGCCCAGGCACGGGTCGCCGGCGCCGAAAGCGATCGTGAACGCTGACGCGGTGGACAACCGCGGTGCCGCCGTTACGGCGCGGTGTGGTGCGGCAGCCGGGCTCGATTTCCCGTTAGGGTGACGCATGCCGACGGTGCCACGAGGACACGTGCCTGGCCGAACCGCGCTCATCGGCTCCGACACCGACCACGGGCCGCGCCAGGCGAACCCGCCCCCCAGCGGAGTCGGGCGGCTGGTGTCGCGGGCCCTGGGGTTCCCGCTGCTGCTGATCGGCCCGTTCATGGTCTACGCCGCCGCCTTCCTCGCCACCAGCGAGCCCACCGTCAACCGGTGGATCATGGCCGTCGCCGGGGTCGGGGTCACCGGCTCGTGTGTCATGCTGGCCCTGCGCGAGGCGCGGCTGGATGACCGTGCCCGACGGGACCAGCGTCGACTGGAGGCGGTCGGGGTCCCCGCAACCGCCGAGATCACAGCCGTGCGGCCCACCTCGCTCGGCGAGGAGAGCGGGATCGAGCTGAGCCTGCTGATCAGCGGGCCCGGATTCGAACCGTTCGCATCCGCCTCGCGGTGCAAGGAGCACCCGGGCCTGGAGGTCGGGGCGCGACTCAACGCCGTGGTCGACCCGACCGACCGGCTGTACGCGATCGTGCCCTGAGCCTCGCGTGGCCTCTGCTCGGCACGCTCGGTAGGTCCCCGGTGGGCGCCGGATCCGACGGCGGGCGCTCCGTCGCGTGGCGCATGAGCGCGCGTCCTGTGCGGTCGACGGGAGGCACGAGCGCAACGCCGTGGACGGCCGATCCCACCGGCTCGGAGGTCACGTCCGGTTGGGTGCGCCCAACAGGTAGCGCAGGTCGTCCAGCATGACGACCAGCACACCGACGATCAGCGCGCCGACGACGGCCAGGATCGCTTCGCCCGGGCGCACCGGGCCGGCCGGTGCGAGCGCGCCGACGATCGCGCAGCCGATGAGGAACGCGTTGCGCCACACGTGGTGCCGGCCCAGGGGCGCGGCCGTGCGGCCGAAACAGCGGCAGGTGGCGCCGCCCCGCCGCAGGTTGCCGGCGATGGCGACGGTGAAGGCGAGCAGCAGGGCGGCCGAGGAGAGGAAGCCGGCCAGCGGGAACACCGCAAGCAGGGCGACGGCGGTGAACTCGCCGGCGACCACGGCCGCGGCCAGTGGGCCGGCCGGCCGGTAGCCCATGTCGCGCACCGACTGCGTGAACTCGCGGTAGGCGGCCCGCCCGGAGACCTTGCCGACCGCCGCCGCCAGCAGGACCGTGCCGAGCAGCACCCGGCACCCGATCTCGACGTACATGTGTCATCGCCTCCCTGTGGTCACGCCGAGGATCGCCTCGCGGGGCACCGCCCCGAAGTGCCGCGAGTCCTGGCTGCGGGCGTTGTCCCCGCGCACCGTCACCGCACCGTCGGGTTCGACCCGGTGTACGCGTTTGACCATCCACGTCAGCTCCGCGCCCGGGACGACGTCGCGGGCCCGGAAGACGACGAGGTCACCGGGGGCCGGTGTCCGTCCGACCCGGACGATGATCCGGTCGCCGTCCTGCAGTGTCGGCGCCATGCTGTGCCCGCGTACGACCACCAGACGCCAGCGGCGGCGCAGCCAGCCGGTCATGACACCGCCAGTTGGTAGCCGTCGGCCTGGAGGCGGAACAGCCGCGCGTACTCACCGTCGGCCGCCATCAGTTCGTCGTGCGCGCCCGATTCGACGACGCGTCCGGCGTCCAGTACGACGATGCGCTGCGCGTCGCGCAGGGTGCTGAGCCGGTGGGAGATCAGGAGCCCGGTGCGGCCGTGGCGGATCCGGGCCAGCGAGGCGTGCACGCGGGTTTCGGCATCGGCGTCGAGCCCGGAGCTGGGCTCGTCCAGGATGAGCAGGTCGGCGTCGGCGCGCATCAGGGACCTGGCGAGCGCGACCCGCTGCCACTGCCCGCCGGAGAGCGTCACCCCGGGCTCGCCGTCCTGGTCGGCGAAGGTGCGGCTGAGCAGTGTGGCGTACCCGTGGGGGAGGGCGCGGAGGCGGTCGTGGATCTCGGCTCGGGCGGCGGCGTCCTCGACCTGCTCGGCCGTGTGCGGCAGCCGGCCGATGCCGACGTTCTCCGCCGCGGTCAGGTCGTAGCACATGAAGTCCTGGAACACCGCCCCCATCCGCCGGCGCAGCGTCTCGACCCGCAGCTCGCGCAGGTCCACGCCGTCCCAGGTGATCCGGCCGCGGTCGGGGTCGTAGAACCGGCAGAGCAGCTTGACGAGGGTGCTCTTGCCGGCTCCGTTGAGGCCGACCAGGCCGACGGCCTCACCGGCGGGGATCGTGAGGTCCAGGCCCTGGAGGATCCAGGGACCGCCCTCGTCGTAGCGGAACCACACGCCCTCGAACCTGATCCCGTCGCGCAGCGGCGGTGCCGGCAGGGTCCCGTCGGCCAGGTCGGCGGGGCTGTCGAGGACGGCGACGAAGTGCCGGAACAGCCGCACGGCGGTGCCGGCCTCGCCGAGCTGACCGGCGATGCCCGCCAGACCGCTCTGTGTCGCGGCGAACGCGGCCAACAGCAGGGTGAGGTCGCCGAGGCTGAGCCGGCCGCGGACCGCGGCGTTCACCGCGATCACCGTCGCCGTGAGGGTGACGGCGGCACCGGCCAGCGCCCAGCAGGCCTGCACGACCGTGGCGTGCCGCGCGGCGGCCAGCTCGATCCGGGAGGCCGCCCGCACCGCCCTGGTGAGCCGGTCGTGGAAGAACCGGCCGAGGTGGTAGAGGCGCACCTCACGGACGGCGCGCAGGTCGGTCAGCACGGTCTGGAACAGGAACCGGGCCCGGAACAGGCCGGCGCTGTCCTCCACGGCCCGCGCGGCCCGCCGGGACAGCCGCAGCTGGATGAGGAACTCGGGCACGGCCGCGGCGAGCAGGAGCAGGCCGGCCGGCGGCCAGAGGGACGCCAGGATCGCGGCGAAACCGCCGATGGTGACGACGTTCTGGGCCACGTCGACCGCGAACATGACGACCACGTACGGCGCCTGGGTGGCGGCCTGCTGGGCCAGCGCCAGCCGGTCGCGCAGTGCCGGCTGCTCGAACGGGCCCAGCCCGACGAAGGTGTTCAGTTTCCGGTACAGCCGCACGTCGGCGGCGATAGTGATCGCGTTCTGCAGGGCCGTGGTGAAGTAACCGGACACCCGGCTGGCGATCGCCGCCAGTGCGCCCAGGACGGCGATCGCCACGGCGTACCAGGTGGCGGTCGACGGGTCGGCCGACCGGCCCCTGCCGACCTCGTCGAACAGCAGCTTCGTGAACCATGCGACGCCGATCGGGGGCGCCGCGCCGATGACGACGAGGGCGACCGTGGCGGCGAGCGCCCTGGGGTCTGCGCAGCCCAGTCGCAGGGCGGCTCGCAGCGTGGCCACGTCTCAGGCCAGGACCGGAAGCTGGTGGCTGGAGTTGACGACGACGCCGTCGACGACCGACAGCACGGCGGGGAAACCCTTGACCCCGAACTCCTTCTCGGCCTGGTCCTCGTTGATGGTCGCCTTGTCGAAGTCGGCCAGGCGGGGCGCCATCGCCGCCGTCTCCTCCGCCATGCCGATCATGAACACGAAGGTGTCGTGACGGTAGCGTCGGGCGTCGGCGGTGAGGGTGTCCAGGAGGGTCTGACACGGCGGACAGGTGGGGGTCAGCATGACCACCGTGCGCCGGCCGGCGGTCAGGTCGACGTGCGGGAGGCCGGTGACCTCCAGGCCCGGGGCGGGCAGCACCTCGGGGGCGGCCCCGCCGTCGTGGGCGGTGGCGGTCTGCGTCGCACGTAGCCGCCGGGCGAGGGCCAGGGTCAGGACAAGGTTGAGCACGGCGACCGCCCCGATCACGGCGATGGCGGCGTAGGCGAAACCCGGCACGGGAACTCCTCAGCGAATCAGCGGGGGGTGGGGGCCGCGCCGCCGGCGCGGCCCCCGGAGGGAGAGCCAGGTCAGCAGACGCCGACCTTCTTGGTGTAGCAGATCGGCGACGACGTCGTGACCGAGCACACGCCGGTGCAGGACAAGGTGCTCCGCCGGTAGTAGCGGAAGTACGAACCGCCCGAGCAGTAGCCGTTGGACGCCGCGCAGCACGACTGACCGTGCTCCGGCACGCAGGCGCCGGCCACCTCCCGGCCGAGCACCTTGCTGAGCACGGCGTCGCCGACACGGTTGATGATCTTGGTCATGGCAGACCTCCTTAGTGGGTGGTTGCCATCACTGTGCTGGTTGCCGCTGCGCGCGCCCTGCGCTTCTACTGCGCTCCGGCTGCGCTCCGCCAGCGCGCCAGCGATTCGCGCAGGTCGTTGACGTACGCGGCGTCGAAGTGCTCGAAGATGCGCAGCGCCTCCTCGCCCAGCGCGACGGCCCGGTCGTGCCTTCTCAGGGTGGCCTGGGCCCGCGCGAGCAGGTGCAGTGAGTTCGCCAGCGGGAACGGTTGCCCGACGCCGCGCAGCATCGCCACCGAGCCTTCCAACTCCACCACCGCCCTGTCCGCGTCGCCCTCCTCGAGGTGCGCCTTGCCGAGCAGCCGCCGGGAGATCGCCTCGCCCCACTCGTGGCGCATGTCGTGGAACGCCAGCACCGTACGCTGCAGCAGCAGCCGAGCCGCCTCGCCGTTCCCGGCCGCGAGGTGCGTCGCGGCCAGCGCCTGCTCGGCCGTGGTCACGCTCATCCGGTCGCCGAGCCGGCGCGCGGCGGCCACCGCCTGCCGGAGCTGCTCCAGGGCCGGCGGCCACTGCCCGGCGTGCCGGTGCAGCAGCCCGATGGTCTCCCGCGCGAGCGCCTCGCCCCACAGGTCGCCGCTGTCCTCGAAATGCTGCAGGGCCGCGGCGCAGGCGGCGAAGGCGAACGGGGACGTGAGCTGGTACTGCCCGTACTGCATGCCGAGGGCGAGCAGCACGTGCCCGCCGACCGGGCCGACCGGCCAGTGCGCGGCGCACAACCGCACCACCAGCAGCAGCGCGGCGTCCGCCTCCCGCAACCGGCCGAGCTGACGACAGCACAGCGAGTAGCCCTGCAGTGCCACGAGCCGGTGCGCCACCAGCGACCCACGGCTGTCCCGGTGTGCCGCGCGCAGCAGCGGCACGGCTTCGGCGTGCCGGTTCAGCATCCGGTAGGCCGTGCCCAGGTGGAGCCGCAGCGACACCCGGGTCGGTAACGGCAGCTCGGCCTGCCGGTCGAGCACGCCGCGCAGGCAGTCGACGAACTCGGGCAGGTGTTGGCTGCGCATCGTCGCGAAGTTGCCCATCGTGCAGGCCAGCCGTCCGGCCAGGTCGACCGCGTCCAGCCCCAACAGGTCCCGCACCGCCGCGACCAGGCTCTCCCGCTCCGCCTCGAACCAGTCGACGGCGTCCCAGGCGTCGATCGCGGACTCCACGTCCGCCACCGGCAGGACCTTGCAGGGCAGCGCCGCGTCGGCGCGTTCGGCGTACGCGTGCAGTCGCGCGTACCAGGCGATCACCTGGTCGGCGGCGATGTCGGTGCGCTCCCGGGCGTGCAACCGGACCAGGTCGTGCATGCGTGCCCTGCCGTCGGAATCCGCGGTCAGCAGGTGGGCCCGGCACAGCTGTTCCAGCAGCGGCTCGGTGGTCTCGTCCCACATACCGAAGCTGCGCAGCGACGTACGGCTGAGCACCGCGAGCAGCCGCGCGGCGGGCGGTGGCAACCGCTCGAACCCGACGGTGAAGCTGCTGCGCACGTCGAGCCCGTCGAGCGACAGCTCGTCGAGGCGGCGCTGCTCGTCGCGCAGCCGGTCGCGCAGCCGCGCCACCGTCATCGCCTCCCGCTCGGCCAGCCGCACCCCGGCGATGCGCAACGCCAGCGGCAGACGACCGCACAGCTCCACGACGTCGGCGGCCGCCGCGGCCTCCCGGCTGATCCGCTCGGCGCCGGCGAGCCCCGCCAGCAGGTCCAGGCCGTCGTCGACCGGCAGGACGTCGAGCGGGAGGACCTCGGTGCCCGGCAGCCCGGGCAACGTGGCCGTGCTGGTGATGAGGGCGGTGCTGCCAGCGGGCGGCAGCAGCGGGCGCACCTGCGCCGCGTCCGCGGCGCTGTCCAACATCACCAACATGGGCTGGTCGGCGAGCACGGATCGGTACAGTGCCGCGCGTTCCTCCGCGGCCACCGGAATGGCCTCGCCGGCCACTCCGAGCGCGCGCAGGAAGGCGCCGAGCACCGTGTCGGGCCGTGTCGGGTCCGTGGTGTTGCCGCGCAGGTCCGCGTACAGGCACCCGGCGGGAAAGCGGTGGCGGCTCTCGTGCGCCGCGCGTAGCGCGAGAGTGGTCTTGCCCGTTCCCGAAAGCCCGGTCACGACGACGACCTGGGCAGCCCCGGCGGCTGCCGGGGTGCGCCCCAGTAACGACAGCAGCAGCCCGAGCTCCTTGTCCCTCCCGACGAAGTCACCGGTGACGCCGGGGAGCTGGTTGGGCCGCACCCACGCCTGCGGGGACGTCTGCTGCTCGCTGCCGAGGATCTCCCGGTGCAGCTGCCGCAGCTCCGGCCCCGGGTCGATGCCGTGCTCCTCCGCGAGCACCCGGGCCCCGGCCCGGTACACGGCGAGTGCCTCCGCCTGCCGGCCGCTGCGGTGCAGGGCCACCATGAGCTGCCCGCGCAGCCGTTCCCGCAGGGGCCGATCACGCACCAGTGTGGTCAGTTCCGGCACCAGCTCCTGGTGCAGACCGAGCGACAGCAATGCCTCGACGCGAAGCTCGACCGCGTGCTCGCGCAGCTCGCGGAGCCGATCGCGCTCGAAGTCGACCAGCTCCGCGCCGACGTCGACGAACGCGTCGTCGCGCCAGCGCGCCAGCGCCTGGTCGAGCAACTCCACGGCACAGCGGGCGTCGGTGGCGGCCGCGGCGGCCTGCACGTCGGCGGCGAACTCCGTCGCGTCCACGATCACCGCGGCGTTCAACTGGTAGCCGGGTGACCTGGTGAGGATCAGCTCCGGCGCCGCACTGCGCCGGAGCGAGGCGACGATCGCCTGGACCCGGTTGCGCGCTCTCGCGGGCGGGTGATTCGGCCAGAGGCCGTCTATCAGGCGGTCGACGGAGACGATGCGTCCACGGTGGGCCGCCAGGCTCGCGACGAACGCCCGTTCCAGCGGGGCGAGCGGCACAGCTATCCCGTCGACGCTCAACTCGATCCGTCCGAGGATGCCGATCCGATACCCGTGCACCGGGCAAAGCTAGCGCGGTGTCCAGCAGGTCGGCTCGGGGCGGAGCAGGGCGCTCGTGCCAGGGGCGTCGCCGGTGCCTCCGGTGCGCTCCGGCGGGTGGGTGGCGAGCCGCCGCCTGCCGATCTCGCGCACCGGGTCGATCCCCGGCGCCACACCGCAGGAGGGATACGTTCCCGGGAGTGCCCACTTCGAGATCGGTCCCGTTCACCACCCGTTCCGGGGAACGCCAGGCCGGGCCGATGGGATGTCGAGGAACAGATGCCAGACCTGTCCGGGAGGCAACACCACATGTCGCAGTCCCCACTCATGCTGCCGCGCCGTCGCTTTCTTGCCCTGGGCGGTATCGCCGCGGGTGCCGCCGTCCTCGCCGCCGAACCCGCCGCGGCCTCGGGCCGGCGGACCGCCCTGCCGGGCTACGTGTTCACCCTGGGTGTGGCCTCGGGCGACCCGACGTCCGACGGTGTCGTGCTCTGGACCCGCCTGGCACCGGACCCGCTCGCCCTCGATGGGCTCGGCGGCATGCCCGATCGCCCCGTCCAGGTGCGGTGGGAGGTGGCGGAGGACGAGGACTTCCGCCGTGTGGTGCGGCGCGGCGTCAGGCGCGCCACGGCCGACTGGGGGTACTCGGTGCACGCCGAGGTGCACGGCCTGCGGCCGGACCGGGTGTACTGGTACCGGTTCCGGGTCGCCGACCAGGTCAGCCCAGTGGGCCGTACCCGCACGGCGCCACGCCCGAGGACCGCCCTCCAGTCGCTGAGCTTCGCGTTCGCGAGCTGCCAGGCATACACCGACGGTTACTTCACCGCGTTCGAGCACATGGCCCGTGAGGACCTGGACCTCGTCGTGCACCTGGGCGACTACATCTATGAGGGCGGTGGCGCCGGCTCGATCGGCCGCGCCCACTACCCGGCCGTCGAGACGTTCTCCCTGACCGACTACCGGCTCCGGTACGCCCAGTACAAGCTGGACCCGGCGTTGCAGGCGGCGCACGCTGCCGCGCCCTGGGTGGTGGCTCCGGACGACCACGACGTGGAGAACAACTGGGCCGGCGACCACTCGCAGCCGGACACCGAGCCGGACCAGGACCCGGCCGTGTTCCGGCTCCGCCGAGCGGCGGCCTACCAGGCGTACTACGAGAACCTGCCCCTGCGGGCGTCGTCGCTGCCGCAGGGCCCGGAGATGCAGGTCTACCGGCGCCTCCGGTTCGGCGACCTGCTGCAACTCGACGTGCTCGACACGCGGCGTTTCCGTGACCGGCAGCTCACCGACGCGTCGCTGCGCTGGGATCCGCAACGGCAGATGCTCGGCGTGGAGCAGGAGGCGTGGCTGCTGGCCGGGCTTGCCGCGTCCACCGCACGGTGGAACGTGCTCGGCAACCAGGTCTTCGCCATGGAGGCCGACCACACCGCCGGCCCGGGCGAGCGCTACGGCATGGACACCTGGGACGGGTACGCCGCCGCGCGCCAGCGCCTCTTCGCCGGCGTGGCGGAGCGGAACGTCGAGAACTTCCTCATCGTCACCGGCGACGCCCACCGCAGCGTGGCTGCCGATCTCAAGCTCGACTTCGCCGACCCCGGGTCGCGGACGATCGGCACCGAGTTCCTCGGTACGTCGATCAGCTCGGGCGGAAACGGGACGGACCACGACAGCCTCGGCGTGACCTGGCTGGCCGAGAACCCGCACATGAAGTTCCACAACTCCCAGCGCGGGTACCAGGTGTGCCACCTGGGTCGCGACGAGATGCGCACCGACTACCGGGTCGTGCCCTTCGTCAACGCCCCCGGTGCGCCGGTGTCGACGCGGGCCAGCGTCCACGTGCAGAGCGGGCGGCCGGGGGTGGCGCACGTGTCGGCGTGACCGGGTGATCCGAGCGTGGGGGGGGGGGGGGGGGGGGGGGGGGGGGGGGGGGGCCCCCCCCCCCCCCCCGCCGCTGGGATTCGCGGGCAGGGCGGCGGGTGGCTTTCCCCGGCCCGTGTCTCCTGTCGCCGGGCTGGAGCTGCCGCGTCGAGGGGCCGCCCTCGACGGGTCAAACGGCGGTGAGCAGCGCGTCGAGTGGCCGCGGCAGGGCGTCCCGGCCGACTGCCGCCTCGACGAGCAGGCGTGCGTAGCGCAGGTTGCGGCGCGAGCTGCTGCGCAGGAACCGCCACAGCTGCGCTTCGGGCTCCCGGCCACGCCAGGCGGGCTGGCTCTGGAACGAGCGGAACAACCGGAGGTCGCCCGTCGACTCGAAGAGCGCTTCGACCCCTGCCGTTCCCAGGGCGCGGATCAGCTCCTCCTCCAGATCGCCGACGCAGACGTGGAACCCGAGTTGCTCCATCTCGGTGCGTGTGCGGGGGGAGCCGACACGGGCCAGGTCCAGTCCGCGCCGGAATATCTCCTCCTCCCGCAGGTCGCACAGACCGGCAAGTCGCAGCCCCGCGCCCAACGGGCCCAGTCTCGTCAGGAAACGACCGACGGCGTGCGCCCCGCCGATCGGCACGATCACGACCCGCTTCTCCGCAAGATCCCGGCCGCGGGCCACTGCGGCCGTCTCCAGCGCGATCTGGTCGCTGATGCCCTCGACGAGCACGGCGGCCACGGCCGACTCCGCCTCCGCCAGGGCGCGGGCCGTCGCTCGGAGCGAGGCGGCGTTGCCACCCAGGTGGCCGTCGAGCGCCCCGCGGGCGAGCTCACGGCGGTCGGTGACATCCATGGTGGCCTTCCCCGTCTGGTCGACCGTACCTGTCGGTGGGTTACTGGCCCGTGCGTCCACCGGTCCGCTCGCGGGCGCCGTGGCGGCGGGGTGTGCGGTGCTGGCGGCCATGGGCGTCATCATCGGTGACACGCCCGTCGGACGACCAGGGATTTACCCACGACCCTGCCCGCCGACAACCACCACCCGGCGGCGGCGGTCAGCTAGGCCACGCCGGAGAGGTACTCCCTGCGTCGCTGCGGGTCGAACTTCTCGATCGCGTACCGCAGCATGACCCGCGGCATGACCCGGTAACGGCGGGCCAGGAACTCCTCCTCCGCCGCTCTGTCACGGTTGCCCACCTCGCGCAGCATCCAGCCCACCGCCTTCTGCACGAGGTCGTGCGGGTCGCGCAGGAGCCGTTCGCTGAGGCGGAGGGTCCAGTGGAAGTCACCGGCCCTGACGAAGGCGAAGGTTGCCATGATGGCGATGCGCCGGTCCCATACCAGGTCCGACTCGGCCAACCGATCCAGCACACTCCGGTCCTTGTCGATCAGCCAGGGTCCGACGATGTACGGCGCGGACGAGTCCACCAGGTCCCAGTTGTTGATGTGGACGGTGTTGGCCAGGACGACGCCGAAGATCCGGCCCCGTTCCTCCTCGTTGCCCTCGGCGAACTTCCGCGCCAGGATGAACAGCGACGTCAGCCGCTCCTCGTGCACGCCACTGGTCAGCAGCCGCGCCGTCTCGGCCAGGGACAGGTCACGCCAGTACCGGCCGGCCACCCTGCGCTGGTCCGGGACGGAGACACCGATGGCCCGGTCGCCCTCGCCGTACCCGCCGGGGACCATTTGCAGGTACCGACTCGATCCCTCCGCCCGACGTGGGTCGGCGAGGCCGGCGAGTTCCTGACGGACGTCCGCGCTCGTGGGCATGACAGTGGACCCTACCGCGACCGCCGGCGCCCGCGGTGCCGCTCACCGGCTGTGGAGCAACCTGCTGGCGGGCCGCCGACCGGCTGTCACCGGCGACGGGGCGTGACCAGCCCCGACTCGTACGCCCACACGACCAGCTGGGCACGGTCGCGGCAGTGCAGTTTCGCCATCGCCCGGTTGACGTGTGTCTTGGCGGTCAGCGGACTGATCACCATGCGCGCGGCGATCTCGTCGTTGCTCAGCCCCCGGGCGACGAGCTCGACGATCTGCTGTTCGCGGGCGGTCAGCACGTCGCGTCCGGCCGCGGGGTCGGCCGGCGGCGGGCCGGCGACGAACTCGCTGATGAGGGTACGCGTGACCGCCGGGGCGAGCAGCGCGTCGCCGCGGGCCACGACGTCGACGGCCTGCAGCAGGTCGGCCGGGTCGGCGTCCTTGAGCAGGAACCCGCTGGCGCCCGCGCGGAGCGCGGCGAAGACGTACGAGTCGAGCCCGTAGTTGGTCAGGATGAGGACGCGGACGGCGGTGAGGTCGGGAGCAGCGGCGATGCGCCGGGTGGCCTCGATGCCGTCGAGTCCCGGCATCTGCACGTCCATCAGCACGACGTCCGGCCGCAGGCGTCGCGACAGCTCGACGGCCGAGGCGCCGTCGGCGGCCTCGCCGACCACCTCCAGGTTGTCCTCGGCGCCGAGCAACGCCCGGAACCCGGCCCGCATCAGCGCCTGGTCGTCTACGAGCAGGACCCTGATCATGCCCGCTCATCCCTCCGGTCGGAGCCGCCACGCACCGTGGCGGACTGAGATCATCGGACCTCGCGCAAGCGCTCGGTCATGCGCGAGCGTCCAGCGGGAACGTGGCCCGCACCGCGAACCCGCCGCTGTCGCGGGCGGCGGTCCGCAGCGTCCCGCCCAGCCCGGTGACCCGTTCGCGCATGCCGCGCAGGCCCACCCCCGGTGTCACCGGCCGGGCGGGCGACGCCTGGCCGTCGTCGTCCACCGAGACGGTCAGCTGCGCCGGGGCGTACGCGATGTGGATCCGGGCGGTGGCGGGGCCGGCGTGGCGGGCCACGTTGGTCAGCGCCTCCTGGACCACGCGGTACCCGGCCTGGTCGACCTCGGCGGGCAGGTCACGCGGCGTACCGGTGACGGTCACCTGAACCGGTACGCCGGCCGCCCGGGTCCGCTCGGCCAGCTCGCCCACCCGGGCCAGCCCGACACGGTCCTCGTCGGCGGGGGAGCGCAGGACGTCCAGCGTCGCCCGAAGTTCGCGCATCGCGGCGCCGCTGGCCTCCTGGATCGCCAGCAGCGCGGCTGACGGTTCCTCGTCGCGCTTGCGGGCCAGGTGCACGGCGATCCCGGCCTGCACCTTGATCACGGAGATGCTGTGGGTCAGCGAGTCGTGCAGGTCCCGGGCGATGCGCAGGCGCTCCTCCCCGGCACGGCGCAGCGCCATCTCCTCGCGGGTGCGTTCGGCCTCTATCGCCCGCTGCTCGACCTGTTCCAGGTACGCCCGGCGCTGCCGCGCGACGAGTCCGGCGACGTTGGCCGCGAAGAACCAGCCCAGCAGCAGGGCCGTCCGCTCGGCGATCTGCTGGCTGGGCCGGTCCGCGGGCGCGACCGAGACGTCGCGGGCCAGGAAGCCGCCGAGGAAGACGAGGCTGGACAGGGCCGCGGCCGCTCGGTGCCCCCGCCAGGCGGCTACGTAGACCGTGCTGAGGACGGGGAACGCGGCGGAGACCCCGGCGTGCACCCGCACGTGCAGGGCCAGCATGGCGACGGTCGCCGCGCTCACCGCCACCACCGGGTAGCGCCGGCACACCGCCAGGGCCGCCGCCATGACCAGGACCAGGGCGACGTCGATCGCCCGCACCGGTGCGGCGTCCGGCGCGAGCGCGGCGTTGCCGAGCAGGAGGCCCCCGAGGGCGAGGCCACTGAGGGCGTACGGCAGATCGCGGCGCATGACCGAACTGTAGAGCGGCCGTTTTCGAAGGAGCATCCCCCTCCGGCGGTACATGAGGCGTACCGCGGACGCGGTATCGGCGGCCGGGCAACTGCCTGCGGCGGCACGACGACTTCCCGGCCCACCGCGGCAAGCATCGAACCCATGACATACCGCTTCTTCACCCCGGTCCCCCCGAAGGCCGCGACCGGTCTCACCGCGGAGGTCTACCGGCAACTGCGGGACGAGTTCCTCGGGCCGGTGCCCACCTTCCAGGCGCTCTCGGCCGTGCCGGAGGTGCAGGCCGCGACGTGGGCGCTGATGCGGGAGGCCCTGCTCGCCGGGGACGCCTCCCGGGTCGACCGCGAGCTCGTCGCCGCGGCGGTGTCCCGGGCCAACCGCTGCCGGTTCTGCGTCGACGCCCACGTGCTGCTGCTGCACGCCCTGGGCGAGCACGAGCTGGCCGAGGTCTTCGCCCGGGGCGCGACGCCGTCGGAGCCGGGGCACGCCGAGCTCGTCGCCTGGGCCGAGGCCAGCCGGAGCCCCCGGGCCGCCGACTGGACGAGCCCGTACCGTCCCGAGCTGACCGGCACCCTGCTCGCCTTCCAGTTCATCAACCGGATCGTCTCGGCGCTGCTCGCCCCGGACCTGCTACCCGGCGGGCTACAGCGCTCCCCGCTGGTGCGCTCGGTCGGGGGCCGGCTCTGCGCCAGGGTGGCCCGGGAGCCGAAGGAGCCCGGCCGTGGCCTGGCGCTCCTCGACGCCGGCACGACGGCCCCGCCGGCCTGGGCCGGGGACAGCCCGGTCGGCGTCGCGTACGCGTCGCTGAAGGACGCCGCCGTGCGAGGCGGAGACCTCCTGGGTGACGTGGCCCGCGAGACCGTCACGGCCGCCGTGCGGTGGGAGGACGGACGGTACCCGGACCGGCCCGCGGACTGGGCCGTCGATCTGGTCCGGGACGTGCCCGGCGTGGACCGCGTCGGGACGCGGATAGCGCTGCTGGCGGCGTTCGCGCCCAGCGCGATCAGCCCGGGCGACGTCGCCCTCTGGCGGTACTCCCATCCGGCCGACGCCGACCTCGTGCGGCTGGTCGCGTACGGCGCGATCACGGCCACCGATCACGTCGCCCGGGCGCTGTCCCCGGCTCACCACTAGGAGCACACCATGCGCAAGGCATTCGTCATCGTCAGCGCGCTGTCCCTCGGCGCGTTCACCCTGCAGTTCGTCCTCGCCGCCGTGGGCGCGTTCACGAAGCCCGCGGGCGACGACGCGTACACGTTGCACAGCGTCAACGGGACGGCGGTCATCCCCGTTCTCACCCTGCTCACCATCCTGTTCGCCGCGCTGGCGAAGGCGCCGGGCCGGGTCGTCGGCCTGGCGGCCCTGCCGCTCGGCCTGGTCGTCGTGCAGGCGCTCCTCGCGGGGCTCGCGAACGGGTCCACCGACGCCGCGGGCGCCAGCACCCCGTTCGGCCTGACCATCGCCGGGCTGCACGCGCTCAACGGCATCGTCGCGGTGCACGTCGTGGTCAGCGTCTACCAGGCGGCTCGGAGGCTGGCCGGCCCGACGCCGGCCGCCGCCACCCCGGTGGCCGTCGGCGGAGGGGAGCCGGCATGACCACCGGCTCGCTGCTCGCGGCCGACCTGGTGATCGCGGTCCTCGCCGCCGCCGGGTGGCTGGGCGGCGGCGCCGCCTCCGCCGCCCGCCGCCGCCCGCTCGCACTGGGCCTGGTCGCACTCGCGCTGTTCGCCACGCTCGCCCGGGCGATCACGATCACCGCGCTCGCCCGCGCCGGCTGGTGGTTCGCCGCGGAGAAGGTCCTCGTCGCCGCCCCACTGTCACTCGCGGCGGTGGCCGTCGCCGGGCCGCGGCTGCTGCGGGCCTCGGGCGACATCCGGCTCGTCGCGGTCCCCCTTCTCTTCGCCGGGTACGCCGGAAGCGCCGGCCTGCTCGTGACGGTCCTGCACGGCTATCCGGCCTCGGCGGGAGTCGGACTGCTGGCGGTCGCCGGGGTCGTCGCGGCGACCGCGGTCACGTGGCGCATCCTCGACGCGCGCCCGTCGCCGACGGTGTCCCGGGCGGCTCTCGCGGTGGCGGCCGCGGCGCTGGTGACCGGAACCGGGTTGGCCGTCACTCCGAACGCCGCTCCCGCCGTACCGCACGACCATGGTTATCGGGAAACCCAGACCGTCGGCGAACCGACCAGGCGGTTTACCCTGACGGCCGGGACCGCCACGGTGAGCGTGGGCGGCCGGGACGTCGCGGCGTGGGCGTTCAACGGGCAGGTTCCCGGGCCGGAGCTGACCGCCACCGTCGGCGACGTCCTGGAGGTGACGCTGCGCAACCGGGACATCGCGCGGGGGGTCACGCTGCACTGGCACGGGTACGACGTGCCGAACAGCCAGGACGGGGTGCCCGGCGTGACGCAGGCGGCGGTGCTGCCCGGCCAGGAGTTCGTCTACCGGTTCCGCGCCGACCAGGTCGGGACGTACTGGTACCACACGCACGCGGTATCCGACATCGGCGTGCGCAAGGGGCTCTACGGTGTCCTGGTGGTGCGCCCGGCGCCGGTGACGGGTGTCGACGTCACCGTGCCGGTGCACACCCTGTCCGGCCTTCCACTGCCCGCACCGAGCACGGAGCCGGTCGAGGCGGGGACGCCCGTGCGCCTGCGGCTGATCAACACCGACAGCACGACACACCGGTACGCCCTGGCCGGGACCCCGTTCCGGGTCGCCGCGATCGACGGATCCGACCTGCGGGGCCCGACGCAGCTCGTCGACACCGCCGTGCTGATCCCGGCCGGCGGACGCTACGACCTGGTGTTCACCGCGCCCGCCACGCCGGTGGCGCTGTACGTCGACGGGCGCGAGGTCTACTCGACCGGACCGGTGTCGGCGGCGACCGGCGCGTGGCCGGTGCTCGATCCGCTCGGCTACGGCGTCGCCGCTCCGGTGCCGTGGTCCCGGTTCGACAAGGAGTTCACCCTCGTCCTCGACCGCGGTCTCGACCTGCGCGGGCTGCTTCCGCGGTATGCCCACACCGTCAACGGCGCGGCCGATCCGGACATTCCGTCCCAGGTCGTCCGCCTCGACGACATCGTGAAGTTCACGATCGTGAACCGGTCCCAGGTCGTGCACCCGTGGCACCTGCACGGGCACCACGTCCTGGTGTTGACCCGCAACGGAAGACCGGCGACCGGAAGCCCTCTGTGGCTGGACTCGTTCGACGTACGCCCGGGCGACGTCTGGGAGGTGGCGTTCCGGGCCGACAACCCCGGGATGTGGGCCAACCACTGCCACAACCTGGCACACGCCGACGCCGGCATGACGCTGCACCTGATGTACTCGTGAACCTCGGCGGTGAACCTCGTCGAGTAGGCGACAGGTCGGTCGTCATGCTCACGTCGGCGGCGTCCGGTACTGCGCCAGTTCCGATCAACTACCCCTACTGGCAGTCACACGCCGCACGCATCGTCGCGGCACCGGTGACGCGGAATCCGGGGCCCTATCCGGCAAGGGCAACGGCGGTGCCGGTCACCGCGATGCCGGTTCGCGGTTCGGCGGGAATTCCGATGGTCAGGACGCTGGGACGGCCCAGGTCCTGGCCCTGGTGCACGGTGACGGTCACGGGCGGCGCGACCAGCCCCAGCTCCCGTAGGTAGCCGCCGAAGGCAGCGGCCGCGGCGCCGGTGGCGGGGTCCTCCACGACACCGCCCGGTGGGAACGGGTTGCGGGCGTGGAACACCTGAGCGGACTCGCGCCACACCAGGTCGATCGTCGTCCAGTCGCGCCGCGCCATCAGCGTGGCCAGCGCGTCCATGTCGTAGTCCAGGTTGGCGAGCCGTTGCCGGCTCGCGGCGGCCACGACGGGGTGCCAGGCGCCGGCGAAGGCGACCCGGGGCGGCAGCGTCGCGTCGAGGTCGCCTGGTGCCCACCGCAGCGCCTCCAGCAGCGCCGCGAGATCATCGGCGGCGATGGGTTTGGTCTGCGGCTCCACGCTGATCAGCGTCGCCGTGGTCGTGCCGTCCGGCGCCAGGGCGGTGGAAACCTCGACCAGCCCCGCTCGGGTGTCGAAGTGCAGGACCCCGGGGCCGTGCCGCTCGGCGTAGGCGGCAGCCGAGGCGATGGTCGCGTGCCCGCAGAACGGCACCTCGGCCAACGGGCTGAAGTAGCGCACCTCGAAGCGCCCGTTGCCGCGAGGCACGAGGAACGCCGTTTCGGAGTACCCGATGTCGGCCGCCACCCGCAGCATCTCGGCGTCGTCGATCCCGGTGGCGTCGAGTACGACACCAGCCGGGTTGCCGCCCGCCGGATCGGCGCTGAACGCGGCGTAGCGCAGGATCTCCATGATCACGATCCTATCGCCCCGCCCGGTCGAGGGGTCGGCAGCAACAATTGCCGCCGCGCTGACGCCGCACAGCCAGATGCCCGGAGCGGATGCTCCGGGCATCTGGCTGTCCCTGCCGGGCGGGATCAGAAGTGGGGATCGATATAGGAACCCCAGGTCCAGGTGCCGGAAGGGGAGATGACCAGGGCATCGCTGATGGTTGCGGTGGCCCATCCCGACTGATCCGGGTCCAGCGTTGTCGTCTGCTGGTAGTAGCCGTTCTTCGGGTCCAGGCAGGTCGTCCACGTGTAGGTGGTGGCGCCGAGGTACTGGTCACGGACTGAGCCGGGGTAGTAGTTCCCCCAGGTGTAGTTGCCCGATGCCAGGGTGATCCGCTTGCTGGTGCAGGAGGTGCCCATCGAGTCCGTGGGGTTGCTGGTGAGGTACTGGGTCTTCTCCAGGTAGACGGTGGGTGCTGCTGAGGCGGGGTTCCCGGTCAGCAGGATCATCGCCCCCACCGCCGCGCCCACCAGAGCAGTCGCCGATGCCATTGACCTTCTCTTCACGGAATCTCCTGTCCCCGTCGATCTGCCAAGACGGCAGGACATAGACACTATTCGTTGCAATATCTGGTGTCTACCGTGCGGTTCGACCGCGGGAGAAATGGTCGATGACGTGGATCCGGTGCCTGATGGCGGAGCGCTGGACGGCTTGTCGCCAACCGGCCGTCGGTGACCTGGGTCGACGGTCAACGATCACCCGTCATCGGCGTCCATTGCGGCGGGTCACCCGACAGCGTGAACGTTCGTGGTCGAAGCGCTGGCGCCGGCACCGAGCCCGTGCAGTAGGGTGTCGACGAGTCGGGTGGCCAGGGCGTCGGCGTCCAGACCCTCGTCCGGCCCCGTCGCGGCCTCGTGGATGAGCGCGTAGTAGACACGGCGCGCCCAGTCGAGATTGACGTCGGCGCGGAGCAGGCCAGCATCCCGCGCCCTCCGGAGCATCTCGTCGCACCGGTTGCGGACCTCGGCGTGCACCCGCGCGACGTCGGGATCGCGTGAGGTGGTCCGACTCATCGCGTACCCCCAGTCGATCTTGACGCGGAGTACGTTCGCGGTTACCTGGTGCAGGGTGACCAGGGCCGGGGCCGTGGCGGTGTAGGCCGACTCCACGGCGTCGGCGAACCGCCGGGTGGCCCAGGCGGCCATCGCATCGATGAGCGCGTCGCGTGAGGTGAAGCGCCGCCGCGGCGGATCTGGCCCGGCAACGCATCCAGCGGGCCGCCGACGGCCCGCGAATCGCGCCGACGCCGCCGAGCGACCGCAGTGCGGCAGCCATGGGCACCGACGGTCACCGGGTCACCCTTCAACTCCCAACTGGCACGTCGTAGCGGGCGGCGATCGCGGCGGCGCGGTCGCGCAGGGCGGTACGCAACCACTGCGGGGCCAGGGCTTCCGCGTTCGTGGCGAGCTGCCACAGCGCCCATTCGGCATGTCTCGGGTCTTGGAAGGTCACCTCCAGCCGTAGCCAGCCGTCGGCGTCGACCTCCTCGGCGTGGACGGCCAGCGCGGTGCCCACCAGGTCCTCCCGCCGTGTCGGGTTCACCCGTACCAGCACGGTGACCTGGTCGCCGCCGGTGCGGAACCGCGTGCTGCGTTCCTGCCAGGCACGGTCCAGATCGACCCGGTCCGGTCGCTGTGCGGGTTCGGGGAGTTCCTCGGCGGCCAAGACCCGGGACAGCCGGTAGGTGCGGTCCGCGCCGGACCTCGTGGCCAGCAGGTAGCCCTGCTCGCGTACGGTGACCAGGCCGATCGGGTCCACCGTGCGCCACTTCGGGGCCTGGCCCACGGCCGCGTAGTGGATGCGCAGCTTGTGCCCGGCGAACACCGCCCGCCGAACCTCGGTCACTATGGCGTCGGGAACCTCCTCGGCGACCAGCCGGCGGGAGAGCAGGTCGGTCTCCGGGTCGACGAGCAGTCGCTCGACCGCGCCGGCCGCGATGTCCCGGTGGCTTTCGGGCAGGGCGTCGACCACCTTGAGCATGGCGGAGGCGAGCGCCGAACCGAGGCCGAACGCCTGCGCGCCGCGCCGCGATCCGGCGACCAGCAGGGCCAGCGCTTCGTCGTGGTTCAGCCCGGTGAGCTCGGTCTGGAAACCGGGCAGCAACGCGAAGCCGCCGTGCCGGCCGCGTTCGGCGTAGACGGGCACGCCGGCCGCGGACAACGCCTCGATGTCACGCAGCACGGTGCGGGTGGACACCTCCAGCTCGCGGGCCAGCGTGGCCGCGGTCAGCTGACCGCGCTGGCGCAGCAGCAGCACCAGCGAGACCAACCGGTCTGCCCGCATGCGCAGATTGTGCCAGGAATACGCGACAAACGGTGTCGTGATTGCCTGGGAGGCTCACCGGCGCGTGGGTGCGAGTCCCAGCATGCCCACACTCTCGACAGATGGAGCAGAGATGGCAATGGAGCGCACGACGGTGAACCCGTGGCCGTGGTCGGTGGCGTTGGGGTACAACCAGGGCGAGTTGGTCTCCGGACAGACCCGGACCCTGTACTGCGCGGGACAGACCGCGATGAGCAGCGAGGGCAAGCCCCAGCACGAGGGCGACATGGCGGCGCAGTTGGCGCTGAGCCTCGACAACCTGGAGGCCGTCCTCGGCGAGGCCGGGATGTCCCTCGCGAACCTCGTCCGGCTCAACGTCTACACCACCGACGTCGACCGGCTCTTCGCGCACTACGGCGTGCTGGCGTCGAGATTGGGCGCCGCCGGGGTGGCGCCGGCCACCACGATGCTCGGCGTGACACGGCTGGCGATCCCCACCCTGATGGTCGAACTCGAGGGAACCGCCGTCGCGTGATGCGACCTCGCCGCCTCCGGCAGGGGTGCCGGAGGCGGCACGAGGAGCAGGCCCGCCCGCCCGCGCGAGCGCGGTCCGGACGGCCGGGCGGGGGATGTCCGGGGCTCAGCAGGGCTGATGTCGACCGAATGGCACCAGGCCGGGCCCGAGCCAGGCTCTGGTCGGTGTCACCCTGCGGACGCTGCCGGCACCGTAGCTGGGGGACGGTCCGCGCCTCGTGACGAGGCTGCGGCGGGACTCCGTCGCCGGCGGAGCCTCGATATCCTTCCGGCCATGGGGAAGACGCGGCGCACCCTGGCGGACGGCCGGTACGTCCTGCGGGCCGAGCCGGTCGGCAGCGGGGGCATGGGGGTCGTCTGGCGCGCTGCGGACGTCCTGCTGGACCGCGACGTGGCCGTGAAGGAGCTGCGGCTGCCCGACGGCCTCAGCGAATCCGAACGCAGGGCGCTTCGGGAGCGCGCGATGACCGAGGCGCGCGCAGCGGGGCGGTTGAACCACCCGGGCATCGTGACCGTTCACGATGTTCTGATCGAGGATGGTCGACCGTGGATCGTGATGGGTCTGGTCGAGGGCTCGTCGCTCTACTCCGTGGTGCGCCAGGAAGGGCCGCTGACTCCGCAGCGGACCGCGGAGATTGGCGAAGACCTGCTCGCGGCCCTGCGGGTCGCTCATGCTGCCGGCATCTTGCATCGCGACATCAAGCCGCAGAACGTCCTGTTGGACCGGGACGGCCGCGCCGTACTCACGGACTTCGGGATCGCCGCGGTCATGGGCGCCACGCGGGGTCTCACCGGGACCGGCTCGGTGATGGGCACGCTGGGCTACGTGGCGCCCGAGCGGCTGGCCGGGCGGGGCGTCGAGCCGGCGTCCGATCTGTGGTCGCTCGGTGCGACGCTGTACTTCGCCGTCGAAGGCCGGCCCGCGTACGACACGGACGACCCGGCGGAACTGGTCGCCGCCGTGCTGAGTCGCGACCCCAGACCTGCTGAACGCGCTGGTCCGCTGAGCCCGACGCTGCTCGGCCTGATGGCGCGCCGCCCGGACGAACGCCTGTCGGCCGACGCGGCCGCGGAGCGTCTGCGGGAGGTCGCGGTCGGCGTCACGGCCGGCGACCAGCCGACGGTCCGGGTCACCGCGTCGACCGAGGTGCAGGCCGCAGCGCCGACCAGGGAACTGACCGCGAAGCGGACCGAGCCGTTGCCGACCGAAGCGGACGGCCCGCGTGCCCGACGTGTTTCGCCCACGCGCGTTGCCGCTGTGATCGTCATCGCCGTGGCCCTGCTGGCCGGCGCACTGGCGATGGGCTACACGCTCGCGCCGGGCGAGGCGTCGGATCGGGAGACCGCCCGAGACGGGAGCCGACCAGGCGGCAGCCCGTCGGCCACCACGCCCGTGCCCTCGTCCGCGTCGCCCTCGGCCAGAGGGTTCACGGCACCACCGAACGTGTGCCTCTACCTGACCGAGCACCCCGAGGTCATCGCGCCGTTGATCCCCAGAGCCAAGCTCCGGTCCGCGCACAAGGCCACGAACAGTTGTGAGTGGGAACCCGGCCGGGACCGCGACGGGGAAATCACCGAACTCGACGTGGAGGCCCCCCTGCTCCCCGCGAACCTGGGGGGCTGCCCCACGACGGGGGAGCGGCTTCCCGGCATCGGCGACGAGGCGTACATCGCGGAAGAGGCGGACCTCGACGACCGCGGTTGGCACGACCGCGACGTGCGTGTCTACTTTCGCGTCGACAACGTCGCGGTGTGCGTGCGGCACCAGCGCGCATCGCTGGCGTCAATGCCGCCCTCCGCCAAGGCCGCGGTGATCGAATTCGCGCGCGCTCTGAACCGGTGGGTCCAGCAGGCGTCGTAGTGGGGGAGCCGGCAGTCTCTCTGCGTACGCGAAACCCGATGTGTCCACCGCCGGCCGGCGGACGCCTCACCCGTCGAGGCGGATCGCCCGCTTCGCACGGTCCACCGACTCCTCCGACGCCGGGCCGCCCGGGTTCTGCGTGGCCAGCGCCTGGTTGACCGTGACGAACGGGCGCATGCGCCGCTCGTACCCGGCGAAGGCCGCCGGGTGGGCGCCGTCGGCCGCGGCCAGTTCGGCGGCGAGCAGGTAGGCACCCACCAGGGCCAGGCTGGTGCCCTGCCCGGACAACGGCGAGGCGCAGTAGCCCGCGTCGCCGAGCAGCGTCACCCGTCCGCGCGACCACGAGTCGAGCTTGATTTGGGCCATCGCGTCGAAGTAGAAGTCCGACGCCTTCCACATGCCGTCGAGCAGCTTCGGTACCTCCCAGCGCATCGCGGCGTACCGCTCGGCCAGCAGCCGGCGCTGGGCGTCGAGGTCGCGGTGGTCGTAGGCGATGGGACCGGCCACGAAGCCCAGGTTGACCCGCAGCTCGGTGTTGTTGCGTGCCGGATAGACGCCGCCGCCGAGGTCGCCGTCACGGAACCAGACCTGCCAGTCCTGCAGGCCCAGGAAGTTCTCCATGGTGTACACGGACAGGTAGGTGCCCAGGTGGTGGATGAACTGTTCCTCCGGACCGAACGCCAGTCGGCGCACGGTCGAGTGCAGCCCGTCGGCGCCGACCACGAGGTCGAACGTGCGCGGCGCCCCGCGCTCGAACGTCACCCGCACGCCGCGGTCGTCCTGCTCCAGGGTGGCGATCGAGTCGCCGAAGAGGTACTCGACGGTGCCGCTCGTCCTCTCGTACAGCATGGCCGTGAGATCCTCGCGCAACACCTCGATGTCGTCGCTGTCCAGGCGGCCACTGCTGATCGTGTGCTCGGTCGAGCGCATCAGCTCGTTGCCGTCGCCGTCCACCATCGACATGCCGCGCATCTGGGTGCGCACCTGGCGCAGTGGACCCAGCAGGCCCATCCGGTCGACCACGTCGAGCGCCACCCCGCGGATGTCGATCGCCTGCCCGCCGGCGCGCGGCGCCGGAGCACGCTCCACGATCGTGACGGCGAAGCCGTGGCGGTCCAACCAGTACGCCAGTGCCGGGCCGGCGACGCTCGCACCCGAGATCAGCACACTCTTCATGACGTCTCCTTGATCGCTAACGCTGTACGCGTCTGAATGTACGCCGTACGCGGATGCGTCAACAAGCGGCTGACCTGCATTTCTATGCTAGTACAGAGGGCTGCTGATAGGCTGCCTGTGCTAGGACAGGGCAGTGGGGGGTGTGGTGACCGAGCCGCCGTACCAGCGCATCGTCGCGGATCTGCGCCGCCGTATCACCGACGGCGAACTGCGCCCCGGCGACCGGGTGCCGTCGACGCGTCAGCTCGCCATCCGGTGGAATGTCGCCCTCGCGACCGCGACGAAGGCGCTGACCACCCTGCGTCAAGAGGGGTTGGTCCGGGCGGAGCCACGGGTCGGCACGCTGGTGGCCCAGCCCGAGCCGGCCGCGGTCGCCGACCCGCCGCGGCACGCACCGCGTGTCGCGGCGGGGTCCGACCGCCAGCTCAGCGGCGAGCGGATCGTGCAGGTCGCGATCGAGATCGCCGACGCCGAGGGCCTGGAGGCGCTGTCGATGCGCGGGATCGCCGCGCGGCTCGGCGCGTCGACCATGTCGGCCTACCGGCACGTGACCAGCAAGGACGACCTCGTCATGCTGATGGCCGACGCGGCGTTCGGAGAGCTGCCGCCCGCGGCGCGGGACACCGAGAGCTGGCGGGGTCGCGTGGAGGCAGCGGTGCGGACGCTGTGGACGCTGCACCGACGCCATCCCTGGCTGGCCCACCTGAGCCCGCTCACCCGGCCACTGCCGCTGCCGAACCTTCTCGCGCACGGCGAGCAGATCCTCGCCGCGCTGAGGAGCGCCGGCTTCGACGCGGCCACCACCCTCGATCTGCAGGTGCTGTTGTACAGCTACGTGCAGGGCCTGGCCGTGAACCTCGAACGGGAGGCGCACGCCCAGGCCACCACCGGCCTGTCCGAGGACGAGTGGATACGGCAGCAGGGACCAGCCATGAGCGAGATCGCCGCCACCGGCCGGTACCCGGCCTTCGCCGGGCTGATGGCGAGTTTCGCCGTCGACGGCTACGACCTCGATCTCGACCGGATCTTCGAGCTGGGCCTGCGGCTCATGCTGGACGGGCTCACGCCGCTCATCGAGCGCCGCGCGGGCCAGGTCGGGATCCCTCGCGCGTAGCCGATCGACACCGCCGCGATCGGTGAGCTGCCGGACACGTCCGCCGTCGAACGAGGTTGGCTGCCGCAGGTCGACAACCGGATGCAGCGTCCTCGTCAACCCGCCGCGGGACCGGCCGATCGCGTCGAGGTCCGTTCCGTCCGAATCCCGGATTTTCCCCGGCCGGGGGCGTCGCCGAGCGGCGCACGACCGGCTCCGGCGGTGCGCTGGTGCGCCGAACGAGGACCCGGCGCCGAATCGAGTTCAGGCATCGGGGATGGCCTTGCGGTCGAAGGCGCCTCTGAGGGCGGCGGTGGCGTCGTCGATGGCGACCTTGGCGTCGTCGAACGGATGGCGCAGGAACTCGTGGATCATGCCGTCGTAGCGGTTGACGGTGACGGGTACGCCGGCGGCGGCGAGACGCCCGCCGTACTCCTCGCCCTCGTCGCGTAGGGCGTCGTACTCGGCGGTGATGATGAGTGCGGGTGGGAGTCCACCGAGGTCGGGTTCGAGCAGCGGGGACACGAGCGGGTTCAGCTTGTCGTCGCCGGCGGCGAGGTAGTGATCCATGAACCAGTGCTGTGCCTCGCGGCTGAGGTTGCCGTACTTGCCGGCGGACGCGGTGATCGAGTGGTTGCTGCGCCGGAAGTCCAGGTCCGGGTAGATGAGCAACTGGAACGCGATCCGCGGCTGTCCCGCGGCGCGCGCCTTCAGAGTGACGACGGCGGCGAGGTTGCCCCCTGCGCTGTCGCCCGCGACGGCGAGGCGTGCCGGGTCGACGCCGAGTTCGACGGCGTGCTCGGCGACCCACGCGGTCGCCGCGTAGCCGGCATCGACCGGCGCGGGAAACTTGTGCTCCGGTGCCAGGGGATAGTCGACCGACACGACCACGCTGCGCGCGCCGTTGGCGAGGGCGCGGGCGAGGCCGTCGTGAGAGTCGAGGTCGCCCAGCACATAGCCGCCGCCGTGGAAGAAGACCACGACCGGAAGGGCCCGGTCTTCGGTCGCGACGCCGAGCGGGTGGTAGACGCATACCGGCACCTCGCCCGCCTCGGTCACGACGACGCGGTCGGTGACGTCGGCGACCGGTTCCGGTTCGCCGACCGACGCCGCGGTCAACCGACGGGCTCCGGCGCGGGCCTGCTCGGGCGTGACCGTGTGCAGGCCGGCGAAGTTGACGGCGGCGAGCCGGTCCAGGTGGGCTTGGGCCTGCGGGTGCAGTGGCATGTTCAGTGATCTCCCGATCCGACGGACGTGTGCTCCGCCAGCCTCTGACTTGTACCGTGCTTCAAGTCAAGACCGACCGAGAGGATCGCCGACGTGTCGCTTGGGACAGTGCTGGACATCGCCGAGGTAGCCGAGCGGACCGGGACGACGGCCTCGGCGCTGCGGTTCTACGAGCGGCGGGGACTGATCCGGTCCAGCGGCCGCAACGGGTTGCGCCGCACGTTCGACCCGGACGTCATCGACCGGATCACCCTCATCGGCTGCGCGCAGGCCGCGGGGTTCACCCTGGCGCAGATCGCGGCGTTCCTCGTCGCGAATCCGGGCGACGCCGAGTTGCGGGAGCGAATGGCGACGAAGGCGGCGGAGCTGGACCAGGACATCGCCCGCCTCACGCGCATGCGGGACAGCCTCCGGCACGCCGCCACGTGCACCCACACGCCACTCGTCGAGTGTCCCGAGTTCAAGTCCCGCATTCGGGACGAGAACGCGGCACGATAGGGGAGTGACCTGACTCACATCTGTCACACCGATCCCGCAGCCGGTGTCTTGTGGCCGAAGCCCTTGAAACAGAGGAGACACCATGGCTGGGAACACCGAGGTGGTCGTGGTCGGCGGCGGCTACGCCGGCGTGATGGCGGCCAATCGCCTGATGCAGCGCGACGACGTGACCGTGACGTTGATCAATCCGCGTCCGAAGTTCGTCGCGCGTCTGCGCCTGCACCAGCTGGTGGGCGGGTCCCACGGCGCGGTCTACGACTACCGGGAGGTCCTGAACGACCGGGTCCGGGTGGTCGTCGACACGGTGGTCCGGATCGACGCGGCGGAGCGCGGTGTGACGCTGACGAAGGGCGGCGCGGTCGGCTACGACTACCTGATCTACGCGGTGGGCAGCGGGGACACGGACCGGCGGGTGCCCGGAGCGGACGAGTACGCCTACCCGGTCTCCACGCTGGAGGCGGCGCAGCGGCTGCGGTCGGTCCTCGACGCCACGCCGGCGTCGACGCCGTTGACGGTCGTCGGAGCCGGTCCGACCGGCATCGAGACCGCCGCGGAGCTGGCGGAGCAGGGCCGGCGGGTGACCCTGGTCTGCGGAGGTGCGCTCGGCCCGTACCTGCATCCTCGGGCGCGACGCACGGCTGCCAAGCAGCTGGCCAAGCTCCGGGTGACGGTGCTCGACGGGCCCGACTCGAAGGTCACGGCGGTGACGCGTACGGCCGTGCAGCTCGCCAACGGCCGTCGGATTCCCAGCGAGGTCACCATCTGGACCGCCGGGTTCGCCGTGCCCGATCTCGCCGCGCGTAGCGGGCTACGTACCGATGGTGTGGGACGTCTGCTCACGGACGAGACGCTGACCAGCGTCGACGACGAGCGCATCGTCGCGGCCGGGGACTCGTCGGCACCGTCGGACCTGGCGTACCGGATGAGCGCCTACGCGGCGAGTTGCCTGGGCGCGGCCGCCGCCGACACGGTGCTCAACCGGATCGCGGCCAAGCAGCCCGAGCCCGTCAGCGTGCTCTTCAGCGCCATGTGCATCAGCCTGGGTCGTGACGTCGGCATCTACCAGCTCGCCCGCAAGGACGACACCGCGATGGGGCTGTACCTCAGAGGCGGCCCGGGCGCGAAGCTCAAGGAACTCTCCTGCAACTTCAGCGTCAAGCACCTGACGAACGAGGCCCACAAGCCCGGCTCGCACAAATGGATCAAGAACCACAACAAGCGACAGGAACAGCTACGGATTAGGCGCGGCCAAGCGGTGGGCATCCGCTGAACGGGTCGGCCGGGAGTGCGCCGGCGCTCCCGGCCGACCGTCGACGCAGCTGAGTCGTATGTCGTGCGGGGCGCGGGGTTGCGCGCCGCCGCGTGTGCGGCCATCGGCAGTCCAGCGGCCAACGGGTCGTCCGCACCTCCGTGTGTCACAGCCGGGGCATCGTGCGGCGTCCACGCGCGATCGCGCCGGCCTGACCGGTCGGGGCGGACCGCTACCAACGGAAGAGGAACCTGCTGTGCATGCCCGCTCGAACGCTCCCGGCCAGGCCGAGCCGGACGCGAAGGAGAAGCGTCGGAACATGAGTGAACAGGCCGCTGACGCGGCGACCGAGACGTTCCTCGCCCACCGCAACCTGCTCTTCACCGTCGCCTACGAACTGCTGGGCTCGGCGGCCGACGCCGAAGACGTCCTGCAGGAGACCTGGCTGCGGTGGGTCAAGGTCGATGCGCGGCACGTCAAGGACCAACGCGCCTACCTCGTCCGGATCACCACCCGACAGTCACTCAACCGGCTGCGCTCGATGAAGCGCCGCAAGGAGGCGTACGTCGGCCCCTGGCTGCCCGAGCCGCTGCTCACCGCGCCGGACGTCGCCGAGGACGTCGAACTCGCCGAGAGCATGTCGATGGCGCTCATGCTGGTCCTGGAAACCCTGTCGCCGACCGAACGCGCTGTCTTCGTGCTGCGCGAGGCCTTCGAGACCAGCTACGACGACATCGCCGCCGCCATCGGCAAGAGCCCCGCCGCCGTCCGCCAGATCGCCCACCGCGCCCGCCGGCACGTCGACGCCCGCCGCCCTCGCCAGGCGGTCTCGCCGGACCAGGCCCGAGCGGCGGTGGAGTCGCTGCGGTACGCGCTCGAAACCGGGGACTCGCGCGGCCTGCTCGACGTGCTCGCCTCCGAGGTCGTCCTGGTCAGCGACGGCGGCGGCGTCAAGCACGCCGCGCTGCGGCCGGTCATCGGCGCGGACAAGGTCGTCCGCATGTTGCTCGGCGGTCTCCGCAAGGTCGAAGGCACGCTCACCGGTGAGCCGACCGTGGTCAACGGCAACGTGGCACTCCTCGTACGCCTGAACGGCGAGATCGACGGCATCCTGGCGGTCCGGGTCGAGGATGCCCGCATCACCGGCCTCTACTACGTCCGCAATCCGGAGAAACTGACCCGCGTCGCAGTCGAAACCCCGCTCACTCTGCGATGAACAAGGGGCATCCGCTGACCGGCGGAGGTGCTCACCGGCGGAACCTCCGCCACCTCAGTGACGCGAAACATTCCGATCGAGGGAGTCGACATGGCCGCTCAGGCCCCGCTCGCAGCCGACACGTCACCGTCACCCTGGCCGACCGTGGCCAGGGCAGTCGCCATCCTCACGGTGATCATCAGTGTGCTGCTCACCGCCTTCGTGTGGCCGTCGGTGCGGTCGTCCCTGCATGACGTGCCGATCGCCGTCGCCGGGCCGGCCACCGCGGTCCAGCAGGTCAGCGCCGCGATCAACCAGCGACTGCCGGACGCCTTCGACATCACCGAGGTCGCCGACACCGCCGCCGCCGAACAGTTGATCCGCGACCGCGAGGTGTACGGGGCGATCGACCTCAGCTCCGGCACCCCACAGGTCGTCACCGCCTCCGCCGCCAGCGCAGCGGTCGCGCAGACCCTGCAGAGCGTCGCGGCCGGACTCCACCACGCGCCGGCACCGGGCGGCAGCACGGCGGCCGCCCGTGACCTCGTACCCCTGCCGGCCGACGACCCGCGCGGCGCCGGCCTGGCCGCCGGGGCCCTGCCCCTGGTCATGGGCGGTCTGCTCGCCGTGGTGCTGCTGACCCGACTCGTCCGCGGCACCGTCCGCCGGGTCACCGCGGCGCTCGTCTTCGCGGTTACCGGCGGCCTGGCCGTGGCAGCGATCCTGCAGTTCTGGCTCGGATCCCTCGACGGCGCCTACTGGGCCAACACCAGCGCCATCGCGGTGACAATCGCGGCCACCTCCGTGAGCGTCCTCGGGCTGGAGTCACTGCTCGGGTACGCCGGCCTCGGTCTCGGCGCCATCACCATGATGCTCATCGGCAATCCGCTGTCGGGCGCCGCGACCGCACCCGAGATGCTGCCCGGCTGGTCCGGCGCTCTCGGCCAACTGCTGCCGCCCGGGGCCGGTGGCCAGTTGCTGCGCTCCACCGGCTTCTTCGACGGTCACGGCGCCGCTCGGCCCGTCATCGCCCTGGTGACCTGGCTCGCGCTCGGTCTGGCGCTCTGTCTGGCCGGCAGCCTGCGCACCCGCCGTGCCGGCAGCATCGCCGACCCGGCCGGACGGCCAGGCACGCCGGCGGTCTGACAACAACCGAGCGGTAGCCGCCCGGTTCCGAGTCTGCGGACGCCGGGCGTTCACCACCCAGCGCTACGTGACCGCGAAGAAGGCGGGGTCTCCTGATGGCCGGCGACCCGACGGCGATGATGCTGGCGTCGCGATGCCGGCCATCAGGAGGGCGAGCCGCCGCGTGGCGGTCAACCCGTGGTCGCCAGGTAATGCGCGGCGATGTCGTCGCTGGTGGTGAGCCAGATGTCCGGCTGGGCGGCGAGGTACGCCAGCGCCTCGTCGAGGTAGCGGGCGCGGTACGCCTGGCCGATCACGAACGGGTGCAGGGCGATCGCCAGCACCCGGCCGCTGCCGTCGGCGGCGTCGGCGTGCAGCTGGTCGTACTGGTCCTTGACGATCTGGACGAACTCGGGGCCGGTGGTGCCCTTGCCGAACAGGCCCAGGTCGTTGAGTTCCACCGTGTAGGGGACGCTGATCATCCTGGGCACGTCCAACGGGTACGGCTGGTCGTCGTTGGTCCAGTCCAGCACGTACTGCAGGCCCAGCTCGGCGAGCAGCGCCGGCGTCTCGAACGTCTCGGTCAGGCCGGGGCCCATCCAGCCGCGCGGCCGCGTGCCGGTCGCCTCGGCGATGGTGTCGACGATCGCCGTGAGCTCGGCCAGTTCCTCGTCGCGGGACATCCCGGCGTGCAGGGCGGAGTTGGTGCGCCCGTGGGCCAGCCAGGCCCAGCTCCGATCGAGGCCGGCCTTGATGATCTGCGGGTAGTGCTCGGCAGCCTCGGAGTTGAGCAGCACGCTCGCCGGGATGCCGTGCCGGTCGAGAATCTCCGCGACCCGCCATATGCCCACCCGCGGCCCGTAGTCGCGCCAGCCGTAGTTGAGCGCGTCGGGAACCAGGTCGGCGGTGCCCGGCCAGATGCTCGTGGACGGCTTGTCGATGTGGAAGTGCTCGACGTTGAGTCCGACGTAGGCGGCTACCCGGGCACCGCCCGGCCAGCTCAGGGGCGCCCGCTCGGTGATGGGTCGGTACGTGAAGGGGGGCTTGTTTCCGGTCATGACCACATCTTTGGCCGCCGCCGGCGGGGGAACGAGACCCGAATTATCTACGATCAGTGAGCCGCGCTCACCAGTGAGGATCCGATGGAACGGCACGAGATCGAGGCGTTTCTCACCCTCGCCGAGGAGCTGCATTTCCGCCGCACGTCGGAGCGGCTCGGCCTGGCGCAGGGGCGGGTCAGCCAGACCATCAAGCAGCTCGAGCGCCGCATCGGGGTGCCGCTGTTCGAGCGCACCAGCCGCCGGGTCACGCTGACCCCGGTCGGCCGGGAGCTTCGCGACGACCTGGCGCCCGCCTATCGGCAGGTCGAGGCGGCGTACGCACGGGCCGTCGCGTACGCCAGAGGGGTCGACGGCGTGGTCCGCGTGGGCTTCTCCTCCCAGTGGGTGGCCGACCTGGTGCTCGATGCCGGCAAGGAGTTCCGCAAGAAGTACCCGCGCTGCGTGGTCGAGCTGCACGAGGTGCCGCTCAACAACCCGCTCGGCCCGCTGCGCGCCGGCGATTTCGACCTGCAGCTCAGCGAGTTCCCGGTTGCCGAGCCCGACCTCACCACCGGCCCGGTGATCTTCTCGGAGCCGGCCGCGCTGCTCGTCCCGGCGCGGCACCCGTTCGCCCGGCGCGACGCCGTCTCGGTCGAGGACCTGGCCAAGACGACGCTGGTGACCATCGCGGGCGACATCCCCCCGCTCTGGACCGAGCACATCTATCCCCGCCAGACTCCGTCCGGCCGGCCGATCCCGCACGGCGCGTCCGCGCCCGGCTTTCCCGAGGTGCAGTCGCTGGTCGCCTCCGGCGCCGGGGTGTCCATCGCCTCGTTGCGGGCGAGGGACTACCACGCCCGGCCCGGTATCGTCTACGTCCCGCTCCGCGACGCGCCCCCGATCGAGTACGGCCTGATCTGGCCGACCACCCGCCACACCGCCCGGGTCTGCGCCTTCGTCGACGCGGTCCTCACCCGTGCGTCCCGCCCTGCCGGCTGATGCGCCGGCCGAATGGCCGCGGTCACCGTTTCCTGGCGGGGTCTCGCCGGGCGCTGCGTTCGATACCCCGCCGGACGAGACCGCGGATGCCCGGGAGGGTGATCGCTCGGATCGTCACGTCGCTCATCCACACGTGGAACCGGCTGGGCGGCGCGTACTGCTGCATTCCCCGGCGAGCGAGCGACTGTCGCTTGGAGACCTCCGGGCGCAGGCCCGCCTCCCACTCGGCCAGGGCGGCCGGGATGTTGTCGTCGTGCCGTTGTAGGGCTGCGCCCAGTCGGTCGGCGCCGGCGAGCGCAAGGGCCGCGCCGTTTCCGGCGAAGAGTGTGACGCACCACGCCGAGTCTCCGAGCAGCACGATCCGGCCGGTGCTCCACCGAGGCATGACCACCTGGCTGACCGCGTCGAAGTACGCATCCGATGGATCCTTCTCAAGGTGACGGAGGGCATCCGGCACACCCGCGCCCAGATCCCCGAACATCGCGTCGAGCGCAGCCACCGGACCGCGTCCGAGATCCGAGCCCGGATCTGCGCACCGGTAGGTGAAGAATGCCGCCGACCGCTGCGAGCCAAGGTTGATGATTGCCGCCGTGCGTCCCGGACCGATGAACGTCGTGGCGGACGACTCCGGCACACCCGCCACCGGATGGGCGAGCGGGAACGCGGCCACAACGTACGGAAGGTCGACTCGGAACCCACCGCCGAACACGTCGGTGCGGGTCGCGGAGTGGACTCCGTCTGCGCCGACCAGGAGGTCGGCGTCCTCCGTGGTGCCGTCGCTGAGCACCAGGCGTACCCGGTCGGCATTCTGCTCGATGGACTCGACCGTGGTGCCGAAGCGGAACTCGGTGCGGTCGCGCACCGCTTCGTACAGTTCGGTCTCCAGGTCGCCACGGAACACCGACATGGTCCGTTCGCCGAGGGCGGCCTCGGCGATGGCGGACGGCACGGTGAACTTGGGCCGCCCGTCGGCCCGAACCAGCACGGTGGTGAACAGACCAAGTTGCCGGGCGGACAGCGCGGGTAGGAGGCCCAGGTGCTCGGCGGCGTCGTAGCCCGGCCCGAGCAGGTTCACCAGGTAGCCACTGCTTCGCCGGCCCGTGGCGCGCTCCACCACGACCGTGCGCCATCCGTCCCGCCCGAGGCGTAGGGCCGTGGCCAGCCCGGCGATACCGGCGCCGACGATTACCACGCGCTTCATGCGTACTCCCCGCGTCGAGAATGAGCATCTGCTCAAACCAGTATGAGCAGATGCTCATATCAGCGCAAGGACGGTTCCGGTGAGCGCCTAGAATCCGGGCATGCCACGCGGAGTCGCCACCCCGGAACCCAGGCAGCAGCTCTTCGCCGCCCTGGAGCGGGTGATCGCGCAGGACGGACCGAGTCGACTCACTGGCCGGGCCGTGACCCGCGAGGCCGGCGTCGCCACGGGACTGCTGTACGCACACTTCGCGAACTTCGACGACTTCCTGCTCGGCTACGCGGTCGACCGGACCTTCCAGATCTCCAGCGAGGCGGCCGGCCTTCCCGGGCGCGCCGGGGCCGGCACGGTCGCCGGAAATCTCAGCGAGGCCCTCCTGGCAACACCGCCGGGCACGCTGCTGGTTCTGACCCGGCTGATGGCCTACCGGCCGGAACTCGCGGCAGGCGTCGAAGCGGTGCTGGGGGCCGGAAGCGCCGGACTGCAGACGATCCAGCGCGCGACCGCCGAGTACCTGGCCGCCGAACAACAACTCGGGCGGGTGCCCGCAGGCGCCGACACAGGGGCGCTGGCCTTGGCGGTGGTCGGCGTGCTGCACTACGTCGCCACTACCGGCGGCGCCAGCCCGACAGCGGACACCCGGATTCGCCGGGCCGTAACCGCACTGACCAACGGCTTCCCGGCCGTTGCCCCGTCCTGACCCGAGTCCTTGCGGATCGAGCACCGACAGGCCGACGTAGCGTGATGCCGCCCAGGGGCGGTACGGAACACCGTCACCACGGATCATGCACCATGTCGACGTCAGAGCGGGCGAGCCCGACGGCGCCCCCGCACGCAGCTGCCGCTGGTCGAGCGGTCCGGCGGCGAGGATCGGCGCCCCGAAACGACGAGTCGGCCCCATCTCACGTCGGGCACCGCGATCACCGGACTCCCGGCATCTGGACAGGGCTGTAACGGAATCCGGCCCGGTGCCGCACTGAGAAGGGGCCGGCGTTGCCGAGCCGGTTCCTGGCCGGGGTGGGTATTTCCCTGAACAGGGTCGCCCGACCCACCCCGGCCACCCCGTGGGCGCGCCTCCGCGTCCGGTGCGGCTCTGCCAGTAGCCGGCCGGGCCGAACTTCTACCCGGTCGAACCGCGCGGCGAGCCCACCAGTCGGGAGATTCGACCTCGCACGAGTTGCGGTTTGCCGTAACGCACGCAGACACCGTCAGCGGGCTGGGTCGGCAGTGTGCCGCGGGGCGGCGAGGACCCAGGCGGCAAAGGCCTCGACGCCGTCCACGACCGCCTCGAAACGCGGGGAGTGGAAGAGGTCGAACGCGTGCTGTCCGCCGGGCAGTTCGGCGTAGACCACGGCGTTGGCGGAGGTGTGGCGCAGCCGGCGGGCGAAGTTCCGGGTTGCCTCGACGGTCGCCAGGGCGTCCTTGGTGCCGTGGGCGATGAGGAACGGCGGCGCACCGGGGTTGAGGTACGCCCATGGTTGGTTCGGGGACGGCGCCCGGTCGGGCGTCTCGCCGAAATGGTGGCCGTAGTAGCCGTAGAGGCAGATCGCGGCGGTGACCGAGGTGTCGGCGGACTCGAACCCGGGCTGGAACGCCGGGTCGTTCGGGGTGAGCGCGCTCAGGGCCGCCAGGTTGGAGCCGGCGGAGCTGCCCGCCACGAACAACCTCGACGGATCGGCGCCGTAGGCGGGGGCGTGCTCGCGGGCCCAGGCGATGGCCTTCTTGGCATCGATCTGATGGCCGGGGAAAGATGTCTGGGGCCGCAGCCGGTAGTTGGCGCTGATGCACACCCATCCCCGGCTGGCGAGCTGGTACAGCAGGGGCCGTGCCTCGCGGTTCTTCGCGCCGCTGGTGTAGCCGCCGCCGTGGAAGTAGATCAGGACCGGCGCGTTCTGCGGCGCGTCGCGGCGGCGGTAGATGTCGAGGAGATTCCGGCGCCCGGCGTCCCCGTAGCTGATGTTGGGGATCCGCTCCACGTCACGCCGCCACATGAGGCCCGGTAGCAGCAGGATGCGGGCCCAGGGCCGACGGCGGCGCAACGGTACGCGCACACGATTCCGCCAGTCGGCCCCCAGCTCCCGGTCGAGGGCCTGCCCGACCACCCGATCGGTCCGCACGCCTCGCCAGGCGGAGACAGCCAGCCCGGCGGAGGTGACGGCCGCCACTGCGGCCGTCACCCTGGCTCCCGACGACTCCAGATCGCCCTGGGCCGCGGTCAGTGCCGTGGAGGCCAGCAGGGCCAGAATGCCCAGGAACGGCACCTCGTTGAGGGTCAGGCCGAACCAGAAGCTCATGGTCGCCAGCGGTCGGGGCCGGCGCGGCGCGACGACGGCGAAGAAGGTGCACCAGGCGACGAGCGCCACCGTGAACACATAACCAACGGGCACTAGAACCCCACAGACCCGCGGCGACGGTGATCGCGCGACTCGTACGCCGTGCGGGGGCCGGGCGCGCACATCCGGCCGACGCGCACGCCCCCGACGTCGTGCTGATGGACCTGCGCATGCCGCGGGTCGACGGGATAGCCGCCACCCGCCGCCTGCGGGCGCGCCCGCGGTCGCCCGCGGTCGCCCGAGGTCATCGTGCTGACCACGTTCGACATCGACGACCTCGACAACCGTACGCAGATAGCGCTTCTCGCCCACGACGCCGGCCTCGTCTGACTGCGTGCCACGGCGTCGCCGCGGGCTCCCGAAGACCGCCGGGCCGCCGTGCGGTCGAGGTGGCGTTGCCGGGTGATCACCTCGGCGCAGCAGCCGTTCGTCAGGATGGTCGGCGGCCGGTGCGAGATGCCGGGTGCCGCCACCCCGAAGTCCGGCACCCCGTCGGTGACCTGCATCTCACCCGCGAGGCTTTGGACGGGCGCTGTCTCTCCGGCTGGCCGTTGGTGTGCCTATCGATTTGCCGCTCGCCGGCCCGTCGGATAGGAAGCTCGCATGCTGAGGGGCAACAAGGTCGGGCTCAGGGCCCGGCACGAGGAGGACATCCCGATCCTGCAAGCGGAGCTCTACGACGACGTGGTCAACTCCGCGCGGTCGGAGGGCCGGCCGTGGCGGCCGATCACGCCCGGCTCGAAGGACCCGCGGCTCGTGGTGGACGACAAGGAGCAGGGGCACGTCCCGTTCTCCGTGGTGGAGTTGGGCGGCGGCACGCTGGTCGGCACCGCGACGCTGTGGGGCATCGACAACCACAACCGGTCCGCGCACATCGGCCTTGGACTGCTCCCGTCCTGCAGGGGGAAGGGCTACGGCACCGACGTGGTCGCGGTGTTGTGCCACTACGGCTTCGTCGTGCGCGGCCTGCACCGGCTGCAGATCGAGACGCTGTCGGACAACGCCGCGATGCTGCGCTCCGCCGAGCGCAACGGCTTCGTCCGCGAGGGCGTACTGCGCTCCTCGGCCTGGGTGATGGGCGAGTTCCTGGACGAGGTGCTGCTCGGGCTCCTCGTCCGGGACTGGAAACCGGACGTGAAGGCATAGGCTGCCGCCCGGGGCCGTACCGCTCGGCGTCGTCACGTCCGGGATGAGAAATGGCGGCGAGGTGGCGGGCAGCCTGGTGGGCATTGGCGAGCTTCTCCGTTCGCACGGCCGGTCCGCGCCACCGCTGCGGGTGTCCGGGAGCCACCCGTCAGCAGTGCCTCCTGGCGGGTGGCGACCCGATGGCCCTACGGGATCCGCGTGAGGAAGAAGTCCCGGACGTCCCCGGCGAGCAGGTCCGGCACCTCCATCGCGGCGAAGTGGCCGCCTCGGTCGAATTCCGACCAGTGCCTGATGTCGTACAGCCGCTCGGCCAGCGGCCGCACCGACTGCGTGATGTCGTGTGCGAAGACCGCCACGCCGACCGGGACCCGGCACGGCGCGGTCCGCCCCCGCGGAGCGTCGTGGTGCAGCCGCGCCGAGGAGGCGGCGGTGGCGGTCAGCCAGTACAGCGAGATGTCGGTGAGCATCCGATCGTCGCTGATCTGCGAGCGGGGGTCTGTCCACTGCGCGAAGCGCTCGGCTATCCAGACCAGCTGGCCGACCGGCGAGTCGGTCAGCGCGTAGCCGATGGTCTGGGGGGTCAGGGCCTGCAGCGCCTGGTACGGCGGACGATTCGCCATCAGCTGCCTGACCTTGTCCAGCCGGGCTTCGTCCGTCTCGGACAGCTCGACGTCGGCATCCGGGTCCGGCCGGGTCGGCAGGTAGTTGATGTGCACGCCGACGACCTGCTCGGGTGCCACCGCGCCGAGCGCCAGTGATATCCCCGCCCCGAAGTCGCCACCCTGCGCGCCGTAGCGCTCGTACCCGAGACGGCGCATCAGCTCGGCCCAGGCCCGCGCGATCCGGACGACGTCCCAGCCGCGCTCGTGGGTCGGCCCGGAGAAGCCGTAACCCGGGATGGACGGAATCACCAGGTGGAAATCGCGCGACAGCGGCTCGATCACGTCGAGGAACTCCAGGAACGAACCGGGCCAGCCGTGGGTGAGGATCAGCGCGAGCGCGTCCGGTTTCGAGGACCGCACGTGGACGAAGTGGATGTTCTGTCCGTCGATCTCGGTGGTGAAGTGCCGAAGCTCGTTGAGCTTGGCCTCGTGTTCGCGCCAGTCGTAGCCGGTGCGCCAGTATTCGGCCAGTTCCTTGAGCCGCGCCAGCGGGAAGCCGTAGTCCCACCCGGCGTCGGCGACCTCGTTGGGCCAACGGGTGCGGGAGAGCCGGTCGGCCAGGTCGTCGAGGTCGGCCTGGGGGATGTCGATGCGGAACGGCTTGATCATGGCCTCAACTCCACAGCATCTCATTCGGCGCCCGAATGTTAGGGCGACCAACGTTTGGTGCTCGAACGATACCACAAACGTTGGTGCCACCAACGACCCGGTAGACTCGTCACGTGGAGAACCCGTCCGAGAAGGCGCCCGCCCGGTGGGAGGGCCTGCCCAGCTGGCTGCTGGCCCAGACCGCCAACCACGCGCACCGGCTGGTGACCGACGGGTTCTCGTCCGTCCGCGCCCGCGGCTACCACTACCGCCTGCTGGCGACGCTCGAGGATTTCGGCCCGGCCAGCCAGGCCGCGCTGGGCCGCCGGAGCGGGATCCACGTCAGCGACATGGTCGCGACGATCAACGAACTCGCCGATCGCAAGCTGGTCGAGCGCGCCCCGGACCCCTCCGACCGGCGGCGCAACATCATCTCGCTGACCGCCGCGGGCAGGCGGCAGCTGCGGCGACTGGAGGAGCAGTTGGCCGAGCGCCAGGACGAACTGCTGGCTCCGCTGTCAACCGAGGAGCGACAGCGGTTGACCGAGCTGCTGTCCAGGCTGTTGGATCACCACAATCGGCGAACCGGTGCCCCCGAGGAGCCGTCGCGCTGACGGTGCTCCCCTCCCGGTCGTCGCGTTCACCCTCGTCGACGGCCGGCTCGCCGACGTCGCTGCCCTGACCGCCCCCGGCCGGCCTCGCGTCCATGGGCCTGCCGGGGGCGGGGCGAGTCGCTGCCGATGCGTCCCGGAGCGACGAGGGATCTTCGCCCTATCTCGGTTCGTCGGAGGCGGTGCCGTGGCGACCGGGGCCCTGGCCCTCGACCCCGGCCGACGAATGCGGACTCGTGCGCCAGCAGCCGGCCGCGTCGGCCCTGCTCCGGGCGGACGCGGCCGGCTGCTGGCGGTCAGCCGACGAGTCGGTAGCCGGCCTGCTCGACCGCGCTTCGCACGTCGGCGGTCTCCAGCGTGGTGTCGCTGGTGACGGTGACCGCGCCACTGGCCACGTCGACCTCGACGCCCGCGACGCCGGCGACGGCTCGCAGCTTCCTGCTCACCGACGCGGCGCAGCCTCCGCACGTCATGCCGGCCACCGTGTAGGTGGTACGGGTGCCGGTGGCTGACGCAGCGGCGTCAGCGGCCGCGGCGGGGGCGCAGCCGCAACTGGACTCGTTGGTGCACATGCGCATCTCCTTCGGTGTGGGTGGGCGCGGGAGGCCGGCCAGCTGTGGACGAGGCGGACCGGTGCTGCCCGTCATGGCGGTACTCCGCGGAGTATGAAACTACCCCCGGAGGGTATGCAGCGCAAGATCTAGATGAGAGACCGCACCCGCAGGGGGATCACCTTGACATCGAATACCCCTACCGGGTACACCTTCAGCACCTACCCATACCCCCCTGGGGTGTTAAGGAGTGATGGAGATGTCGCACGGAACGAAGCGGTGGTGGGCACTCGGCCTCATCGCGCTCGCGCAGTTCATGGTCATCATGGACACCTCGATCATCGGCGTGGCCTTACCTCGGATGCAGGCGGATCTCGGCTTCTCTCCAGAGAACCTGTCCTGGGTGTTCAACGCCTACGTCGTGGCCTTCGGCGGTCTGTTGCTGCTCGGCGGCCGGCTGTCGGACCTCTTCGGTGCCCGGCGCGTGTTCAGCGCCGGCTGGTTGATCCTGCTGGTCGGTTCGGCCGCCGCCGGCCTCGCCGACAGCGTCGCCGTCGAGCTGGCCGCCCGCGCCACCCAGGGCGTCGGTGCCGCCCTGATCGCGCCGTCGGCGTTGACGCTGCTGATGATGCTCTTCGGTGCCGAGCCGCGGGAACTGACCAGGGCCCTCGCGCTGTACGGTGCCGCCGCGCCCGCCGGCGGAACCGCCGGCGTCTTCCTCGGCGGCGTCATCACCGAGTACGTGAGCTGGCCCTGGGTGTTCTACATCAACATCCCGATCGCCCTGCTGGCCGTCATCGCCACCCCGGCGTTGATGCCGGCCGGCGGCGCCCGCCGGGGCTCGCTCGACGTCGCCGGAGCGCTCACCGTGACCGTCGGTCTCGGGGCCGCCGTCTACGCGATCGTCCGCGCTCCCGAGGTCGGCTGGTCCTCCGGGCAGACCTGGTGGGTCCTCGCCGGTGCCGTCGTCGCACTGGCGGCGTTCCTCGCCATCCAGGCCGTCCGTCGCGAGCCGCTGATGCGGCTGTCCATCTTCCGCGCCCCGAACCTCGCCGCCGCCAACGTCGCCCAGGTGCTGCTCGGGGCGGCCTGGATCCCGATGTGGTTCTACCTCAACCTGTACCTGCAGCAGGTCCTCGGCTACAGCGCCTTCCCCAGCGGTGCCGCGCTGCTACCCATGACAGTCCTCATCATGGTCGGGATGGTCGCCCTCGCACCGCGGGCCATCAACCGGTTCGGCCCCAAGCCCATGGTGGTGACCGGCCTCGCGATCCTCGCCGCCGGCCTCGGGTGGCTCGCCCTGATCCGTCCCGACGGCACCTTCGTCGCCGACGTCCTGCCCGCGTCACTCGTCGCCGCGCTGGGCATGTCACTCGCGTTCATCCCGTCGCTGGGCACCGCGATCTCCAGTGCCCGACCCGAGGAGGGCGGTCTCGCCTCGGGCATCGTCAACACCAGCTATCAGGTCGGCTCCGCCCTCGGTCTGGCCGCCATGACCGCCGTCGCCGCCGCCCACGGCGCCGACCGGCTCGGCGACCTGCCGGCCCTCACCGACGGCTACTCCGCCGCCTTCATCGGCGCGGGGATCATCGCCGCCGGAGGAGCTGTCATCGCCGCGGTGACCCTGCGCACCGCCGCACCCCGCCGGAACACCGCCGAGGCCGAGACCGCACGGGTCGGTTGACGCGGTCTTCCACCCGTCGCCTGACCGGTCTTCGGGGCGGACGGCCGCAGCGGCCGCCGCCCCGAAGGCGGGCAGGACAGCAGCGGCAGCCCCGACCCGAAGGTCTGGCGGTCCCGCTGCCGGAAGCCGCCGGCCGGCCGGGGTGCGCGGGCAGCTCTCGCGGCCGGCGCCGCCCGGGTCGGCGTCGCTCGTCGCCTATCCGGCGTACTGGTGTCCAAATGTCCGTTGGGCGTGCTGGCGCCGGACGAGGAGAAGGGTCAGAACGCCGGCGAGGGCGAAGGTGCTGCCGAGGACGGCCCACCCGACTGTCCGGTGCTCGAGGGCGGTGGCGGTGACGACGAGGGGGGCGAGCATGGCGCCGACGGCGACGCTGGTCTGGTTGACCCCTTGGTAGGCGCCAGCGGCGTCCGGATCGGCGAGTTCGTAGGCGAGGCCCCAACTGCCGGCCTCGGCCCACATCTCGCCAGCGGTGTGGGCGAGCGCGGCGAGCACGAGCAGGAGGACGGCGAGGCCGGAACCGCCGACGGCGGCGGTGGCGTACAGCGCGCACGCCCCCGCCAGCAGGGAGCCGCCGGCGGCGACGCCGCGCGCGGCGGTGCGGATGTCGTGCGTCCCGCGGGCGGCGCGAACCTGGAACAGGGCGACCAGGGTCGTGTTGAGCGCCAGCAGCAGCGAGACGGTCACCGGCGGGGCGTCGGTACGCGTGATGATCCACAACGGTACGCCGACGGTCTGCAGGCCCAGGTGCATCGTCAGCACGGCGTTGAGCGCGGCGACCCCGAGGTAGGTGGGGTCGCGCAGGGGCGAACGGCCGGGTCGACCCAGCTCGTGCGCCCGGTTGCCGGCTCGGGCGACGGGCCCGGGAAGGCGCAGGACCGGCAGCAGGGGCGCGCATGACAGCAGCACCACGGCGCCGGCAGTCAACAGGCCGGCGGTGTACGCGGCGTCGGTGTCGGCCAGCAGCGCGACGGCCGCCAGGCAGGTGCCCAGGCCGATGAACACGTTCGTCACCACGCTGAGGCCGGCGCGCACGCTCACCCGGTCCGCCCCGGTGAAGCGGCTGGCGATGAGCGCCGCGCGGGCGGTGCCCTGTACCGCGCGCAGGCCCACGGCGGCGCAGGCGACGGTGATGAAGGTCGCGGTGCTGGCGGCTGCGGCGTATGCCAGCAGGGCCAGACCCTGCCCGGCGGTGGCGGCCACCATCAGGCGGTGGGCGCCGACGCGGTCGGCCAGGTATCCGGCGCCGAACGCCCCCGCGACCCCGACGGCGCCGGCGACGGTCAGGCCCAGCCCGACCGTCGTGACCGTCAGGCCGATGACCCGGGTGAAGAACACCGCGCTGACGGTGTAGAAGAGCCCGCTCGCCAGCGCCGAGCCCATGGTCGAGATGGTCAGCGCCCGCGCGACGGGTTCATCGGGTAGCAGGACCGCGGTTACGGATTCGCACACCCGGGTTGCCCGCGACCGGCTGGTCGACGCGCAGGTCATCGGAGTTCGCGGGCGTAGCAGACCGACAGCGGCTCGCCCCGGTACGGGCCGAAGTTCTCGGTGCGGTGGTAGCCCTCGCGTTCGTAGAAGCGCATGGCCTCGGGCTGGGCGGTGCCGGTCTCCAGCAGCATCGTGACCACCCCGAGGCGGCGCGCCTCGTGCTCCAGGGCGCGCAGGATCGCGGTGGCCACGCCGGAGCCGCGGGCCGCCGGCTCGACGTACATGCGCTTGATCTCCGCCGAGCCGGGCTCCAGCAACCGCAGCCCGCCACAGCCCACCGCCACGCCGCGCGCGTCGCGGGCGACGAGGAACACGCTCACGCTCTGCGCGGTGGGTGCGTCGCCCGGCTCGTGGTCGTCACTGCCGTAGCGGGCGTCGAGTTCGGCGCGCTGGGCGGCGCGCAGCCGTGCCCCGTCGGTGCCGTCCCACGGCTCCGGTTCGACCAGGAACCGCACGTCCATGCCTGTCTCCATTCCGTAACAGCCGTTACCGTAACGGATGCTACGCTATCGACGGCGGAGGGAGAACGATGGCCAGATCACGCGACCTGCGGGCGCACCAGCAACGCCTGTCGGCCGCCACCTGGGCGGTGCTCGCCGAGCACGGCGTCGCCGGCCTCACCCTCCGGGCGGTCGCCGAGCGGGCCGGATGCAGCACCGGACTGGTGCTGCACACGTTTCCCGACAAGCGCGCCCTGCTCATCCACGCCCGCACCCTGCTGCACGAACGCACGGGCGCGCGCGCCGACGCCGCGGAAGCCTCCGGCGCCGACCCGCTGAAGGCCCTGCGCGCCGTGCTGTTGCAGGCCGCGTCCGTCAGCGACGACAAACGCGAGGAGGCGCGGGTATGGGTCGGTTTCCTGGCCGCCGCGTTGGCGGACGCCGACCTCGCCGCGCTGCACCAGGCACACAACCGTGCCTTCCTGCATCGGGTGCGGCGCCTCGTGGCCGCCTGCCGACCCGAGTGGAGCCACGCGCAAGCCATGCAGGCCGCCGCCACCCTGATCGCCCTGGTCGAAGGGCTCAACGCGCTGGCCGCCGTCGACCCGCAGACCTATTCCGCAGCCGTGCAGGAGACAGCCGTCGACAACGCTCTCGCCCCGGTCCGTGCCGGAGCGAGCTGAGCCGGGATCCGGACGGCGCCGCGGTCGACCGCCGGACGCGGTCACGGCCGGGCCAGGATCCTGTCCCGGCCGCTCGGCAGGGGGGAGAGGCGCGAGTCGCCGCTACGAGCCGGCCGTCGCCCCGGTCGGGCTCGCCGCGCCCCCGGTCGGCTCCTCAGCCGGCAGCGGAGCGCTGCCGGCCGGATCGTCGGCGCCCTGCGAGTCGCTGAACATCGCCTCGCCTTTGACCAGCCACGCGACACCGAAGGCGAACACCGCGACCGCCTCGCACCAGAACAGCGGCTTGAGCGTGTCACGGGTGGAGTCGGGCAGCGCGTTGCTCGCCACGGCGAGCGTGATGGCGCCGATGATGACGATGCCGCAGGCGTGGTAGATGCCGTTGCGGACCCGCGTGCGCCCTGTCGCGGGGGCCGTCGACGCGGTCCTGGGAAACAGGAAGATGCAGAAGGCGGCCAGCAGCAGGAACAGCGCCGCGGCCGCGACCTGGTGCACCCGCCCGATCGTGACGTCGGTGGGAGTCAGCGCGCCGGGCGGTGATCCCGTCGCCGCCGGGAACACCGCCACCGCGATCGCCAGCACACCCGCGATCGTGCTCAGCACGTCGTCCAGCCTGCGGTAGCGGTAGCAGATGAGGAAGACGCCGATGGCGCACATGGCACCGACGAAGACGTCCCGCATGTCGGTGTAGTAGAAGGAACTGATCGAGTCGAGCAGGCGGAGATCGCCGGTGAGCAGCGCGTTGCCGACGGTCAGCACGACAGGCAACGCGATGCCGACCGTGCCGATGCCGAGGCGTAGGCGGCGGATGGTCACGGCATCCTGTGGCGGTTTGACGGGCGAGGACACGTCGCCTCCCCTCTGTCGCAGCGGCCTCGGCCGGGCGAGCCGGGCCGCACCGGGCAACGCTGTCACCCTCAGTTGAATACCTGCGACGGTCGGTGTCAACCCGGCTGCCTGCGCAGCGCCTGGCCCGCGTGATGGTCGGTCCGCCGGGAGCGTCGCCGCCCGTCACCTGGAGCCGAGAGATGTCGGTTGCCGATCCCCGCGGCGGTCCTGATGATCGGTTCGTGGAGGTTCTGGCGCAGTGGGTGCGGACGTCGTGGACAAGGCGGTCCCGTGGCGGACAGGCGGCGGCACGCCGCAACGCCGCGCCGGTGGGTTTCGTGCTGCCGACGCTCAGGTGCCCCACGGTTCACGAGGTGTCGATGGACGAGGCGCACGACTTCGAGCCGCGAGGGTCGGTGCGGGACGGGGAGCCTGACCGGGCCGGGGTGCTGGTGACGGAGGTCGACGGCCGGCTGCGTGTCGAACTCGTCGTGACGCCGTGGGGTGTGCCGCGGCGGTGGCGGCGCCCGCCGGCGGTGTGGCTGGAGTACGGCGAGTGGGTGCGTTGGCAGGTCAACTACCGGTTCTCGTGGCCGGCCGCCCGTGGCGGCGCGTGGAGCTACCGGCTGGACACGCTGAATCTGGCGTACGGGCCGACGACGCCCGACGTCTTCACGGGGGTTCCGACTCGTCGCGTCGATGAGCGTGGGCTGTTGCGATAGCGGACCGTCGCGGCGTGCCGGGCAGGACGACGATCACTCGCGAAGGGTCGCGAGCGCGCCCGTGTGGAGTCGCTGGACTCGCCGCGGAAGCACCACTGAGCGGCCGGTGGGCCGCTGGTGGTCAGCCGCGGTCGGGAACGGCCATCTCGCCGAGCAGGGACCAGTCGTTCTGCGGGACCGTCACATTGACGATGCGGGGCGTCTCGGCGAGGTGGGGCGGCAGGGTCTGTTGCGCGGTCCTGAAGTGCGGGGACTGGACGTGCGCCGCGCCGGCGTCCTCGTCCCGGAACGCCTCGACCAGGACGTACTCCGTCGGGTCGTCGACGCTGCGGGACCAGTCGAACCAGAGGCATCCCGGCTCGCGGCGGGTGGCCTGGGTGAACTCGTCGGCGATCTCGGGCCACCGGTCGGCGTGCTCGGGCAGTACCCGGAACTTGGCGGTAATGAAGATCATCGACATCTCCCGTTCGTGGGCTGCCCGCCCCTCGGCCGTGCCGGCCGGATTGCCGGGGTGGGTGACGGACCGGCTCAGCCAGCGTGAACCGAGACGGTGAGGTCCGTGAACGACGCGGGACTGGCGGTTTCCACCCTATACGCCCGGAATGCAGAGCCCTTGGTCAGGTTCACCACGAATCGCGGAGTGAGTTCGGCGGTGGTGCCGGTCGTCGAGGTGGCGAGGCCGGCGTCGGCCAGATCGAGCGCCGCGTCGCGCAGCGCGTAGGGCCCGAACACGTCGGTCGTCGGCGGTGCCGCCTGGCGGCTGGTGGGAGTCGCGGGTGCGCTGCCCGCGCCCTTCGTGACCTGCCACTGGCCGGGGTCGTAGGAGTCGCCGTCGGTGAGGTAGCTCCACCGCACGCCACTGATCGCCCAGTGCCCGTCGGCCTGGCTGACCTCAGACGAGCGTAGATCGAGGACGGACACCCCGTTGGTGCCCACCACCCGTGCGGTCTCGCTCGACGTGCCGGCGCCGGTGACGATCATCGCCGTGTCCTCACCGACCCCGTACACCCGGTCGTGGCCGGTGTCCGCGGCGAGCCTGATCGAGCGGCCGGTCCGGCCACGGGCGTCGAAGTGGGTGTCGACGAGCCCGGAGGTGAAGAAGTTGAACCCGCCAGCCGGCCAGTGGCCGAGGATCTGGTCGTCGTCGAAGTAGCCCGGCCGTGACCCGTCGCGGACCCCGTAGTAGCTCAGCCCGCCGGTGATCATGTGTGGGCCGGCGAAGATCTGCATGCCGGCACTGGTGCCCGCGACCGGTGCGCCGGCGAGGAACCGCTGCCGGATCGCGGCGAGCACGGTGCCGTCAGTGCCGTCGGCGTGGATCATCGACTGGACGTAGCGGAACTGGTCTCCGCCGGTGAAGAAGAACCCGGTCATCGACGCGGCCAACGCGGCGTGGGACGGGTCGTCGCCGCTGCCGTCGCGTTTCGCGGTCACCGGGATCCAGGTGGCCTCCGCGGCTCCGTACCGCTCGAGGACCTTGCCGACCTGGTTGGCGCTCCAGTGTGGGGTCGCCGACGACGCACTGAGCACGCCGATACGCGCCTGGGCGCCGCCCGCCCGACGGACGAACTCGCCGTAGACGGCGCTGTTGTCGTCATCCAGCGCGCCACCGATCAGCATGATCGCGCCCGGGCCGGCGTTCGTCCCGCCGGGCTGCGCGGACGCGCCGGACGGGGGCAGGGCCCCAGCGACTGCGGCGACGAGCAGCGTGGTGAGCAGCGGCAGAAACCTCGGCCGGGTCATGGGACGACGCTAGACACCGGCGCCACAGGCGTCAAGGAACGTGAATGTCCGGCTGCGGATCAGGACTGCGGGGACGCCGTGAGCTTCGCGATGTCGGGGGCGTAGACGGTCATCCAGTCCGGGCGCAGCCGGTAGTAGACCACGTCGTTGTCCCAGTCGAAGGGGTCGTCGCCGTAGAAGTCCTTGAGGTACGCGAGCACGTCCGGCCAGTCCGCGTCCGGCTCGCCGCCCCGGGGGTTGAGGATCTCCGCCTTGCCGTGCGTGAACACGCCCAGGTCCTCACCGCGCATGTGCGCGGCGCTGACGGCGGGCCGCGCCGCGAGGTGGCGGGCCTTGGCGGCGCCACGCGCCGTGCCGAAGTGCCACCTCCCGTGCAGGAAGTGCCCGTCCACGCCGCTGATCCGCGGCTCGCCCTTCGCCGTCACGGTGGACAGGGCGAGGGTGCACATGCCGGTGAGGACCTGGGTGAGCTGCTCCGCGGTGAGAGTGCGCTCCCTGTTGATGATCGAGCGGAGGTGCGAGGTGGAGCGGGAGAGCGAGGCGTCGAGGAGGGCCTGGAGCTCTTCGAGCTCTTCTGGGGTTTCGCGCATGGAGGTCCTTGTCTGTCCGTAGGCCCGGCCCGCGCGCCCACCATCGCCGCGGACCGGTTGACGCCATGCTCGACCCAAAACCTGACACCCTGCGTCCTGTTTCTTCCCCCGTTTTGCCAACCGGCCGCAGCCGCACTAGTCGGGCCGGACGGTGAGCGAAACGTCCCGCAGGTCGGGCACCTCCTGCCGGCGCGGCTCCCGGGTCAGGGTCGCGGTGAACTCCTCCGGTCGGACCTCCAGGTACGACGGGGCCTCGACGTCGCGGAACCCGCCCGCGGCGACCACGGCCGGGGTGGGGCACTGCCGCTCCGGGCGTACCTGGATGATCTGCCCCGGCCGGACCAGGTACGACGGGCGGTTGACCTTGCCCCCGTCCAGGGTGAACGTGTTGCGCGCGACCAGGCTGCGGGCCTCGCCGACGGTGCGGGCGAAGCCGGCCCGGTGCACCAGCGCGTCCAGCCGCTGCTCCAACTGCCCAGCCAGGTTGTCCGCCGCGTCGCCCGGCTGTCCGGCGGCCGTCACCAGAGCCCGCACCAGCTGCCGCTCCCGCAGGTCGTACGCGGCCCGGACCTGCCGCCGCTCCGCGTCGGGCAGCCGGTAGCCGCGTGGCGCGCGACGGGGGCCGCCCCGGACCCCGATCGGATGCCGCTGCCGGCGCAGTCGGTAACCGTGCGCCGGCTTGAGCGGTACGACGTCGGTCGGCGCGATGTTGGCCTTCGAGCGCAGCGTCATGGGTGCCCCCTCGGTGTCGTGGCCACCACCGTGTCCCCGACCGGGGTGAGCCGGCCCCACCCGGTGCGGGTGATCCGTCCGGGTGGGGCCGCGTCGCAGCCTCGGGCCGCCGGTTCGCCCCGGCCGCCGCCAGCCTCAGCCGGTCACCGAAGCCGCACCGCTGACCCCCGCCGGGGGGATGCCGAGGGTCTTGAGGACCTGCTGGGCGGTCGCGACGCTGGACTGCGGGTTCTGGCCGGTGACGAGGTTGCCGTCGACCACGACCGTGTTCGACCACGGCGTGCCCGCCTGGACCGTCGCGCCGCGCTCGCGCAGAGTCGTCTCGACCCACCACGGGGTGGCGTCGCCGAGGCCGCCCTGGCGCTCCTCCTCGTCGGTGAAGACGACCAGCCGGCGGCCGGCGAAGGTGAAGGTGCCGTCGGGGCGGTTGGCGGCGAGCAGCGCCGCCGGCCCGTGGCAGAGCGCGGCGATGAGTTGGCCGCGGTCGTCGGCGTCGGTGAGCAGCCGTCCGAGTTCGGCGTCGGTGGCGAGGTCGGCCATCGGGCCGTGCCCGCCCGGGATGTAGATGGCGTCGTACGAGGCCGCGTCCACGTCGGCGATGGCCAGCGGCGCGGACAGGTCGGCGGAGATGCCGGCGAGGTAGTCGCGGAACGTGGCCGCCTCGGCGTCGCCGACCCCGCCCCGGGCGTCGAGGCTGACCGCGTCGACGGTCGGGGCGACGCCGCCGGGCGTGGCGATGTCGACGTCGACGCCGGCATCGCGGAAGACCTGGTGGGAGGCGGCGAGTTCCTCGGCCCAGAAACCGGTCGGGTGGCTGGTGCCGTCGGCGAGGGTCAGGCTGTCGGCGCCGGTGACGATCATCAGGATCTTGGTCATGGAAGGCTCCTGTGCGGTACGAGAAATCAACTCTGTCGGACGTCGGGGATCAGTGGCCGGGCGCGGGGACGTCGTTGTCCCGCGTGCGGGGGCGTCAGGCCCGGGCGCCAGCGGGGCTGGCCGCGACGGGCGTCGCGGTGTTGCGTGCGGCGTGCCGGGTGGCGACCAGCAGGACGAGGAGGCCGGCGAAGGTGAGCGCCGCCCCGTCCCAGAGGGTGGAGGTGTAGCCGAGGCCGGCGCTGATGGTCACGCCGCCGATCCAGGCGCCGAGGGCGTTGCCGACGTTGAAGGCGGCGATGTTGGCGCCGGATGCCAGTGTCGGCGCCTGCCCGGCGTACTGCATGATCCGCATCTGCAGGCCGGGCACGGTGGCGAAGCCGAACGCGCCCATGAGCGCCAGCGAGACGATGGTCATGGTCTGGCTCGGCGCGGTGACGGCGAAGACGACCAGGACCGCGGTCAGCGCGGCCAGGACGGCGGTGAGCGTCGCGGGCACCGACCGGTCGGCGGTCCTGCCGCCGAGGGTGTTGCCGGCGAACAGGCCCAGGCCGAACAGGACCAGCAGCCAGGGGACGGTGCCGGCGGCGAAGCCGCTGACCTCCGTCAGGGTGTACGCGATGTAGGTGAACGCGCCGAACATGCCCCCGAAGCCGAGGATCGTGATCAGCAGCGAGAACCACACCTGCGGGTGGGCGAAGGCCTTGAGTTCGTGGCGCAGGCCGTCGGTGGTGCCGGTGGCGGTGTGTGCCGGAACGAGCGCGGCCATGCCGACCAGGGCGACGACGCCGATGGCGGTGATCGCCCAGAAGGTGGATCGCCAGCCCAGTTGCTGGCCGAGGAAGGTGCCGAACGGGACGCCGAGCACGTTGGCGGCGGTGAGGCCGGTGAACATCATGGCGATCGCGGCCGCCTGGCGGGACGGCGCGACGAGGCTCGCCGCGACGACCGAGCCGATGCCGAAGAAGGCGCCGTGGCTGAGGGCGGCGACGATGCGTCCCACCATCATCAGCTCGTACGTCCCGGCCAGCGCCGAGGCCAGGTTGCCGGCGATGAACAGGAGCATCAGCCCCATCAGGACGTGCTTGCGGTTGAGTCGGGTGACGGCGGCGGTCAGGCCGATGGCGCCGACGGCGACGGACAGGGCGTAGCCGGAGATCAGCCACCCGGCGGCGGACTCGGTGACGGCGAAGTCCGCGGCGACCTCGGGCAGCAGGCCCATGATCACGAATTCGGTGAGGCCGATGCCGAACCCGCCGATCGCGAGAGCGAGCAGTCCCAGTGGCATCTTTCGCAGGTCAGCAGACATCGTTTCTCCAGTGGCGAACATGTAGCGCGCCTGCAACTACCGGCGCGTGCAACACCGATACTTGCGCGCGCCGCCTATCGGCGCAAGCGTGCCACTGCTCACATGGCAGGCGTCTGCAACTATCCGCGTGCACGGCTAGGATTGCGGTCGTACATCCGGCCGTTCGGGCGGCCGGGGGCGGCACCGGCAACGGCGAGGAGCGCGGGGACGTGGGCATCGGCGACGAGGCGGTCGAGATCCGCGCCCAGGGCTGGCGGACCCTCGCGGCCCTGCACGGCCTCATCGACACCGCCCTCGAGAAGGCGCTGCAGGCCGGGCACCACCTCTCGGTCGTGGAGTACACGGTGCTCGACGCCCTGTCACGCCAGGACGGCTGGCACATGCGCATGCAGCAGCTCGCGCGCGCCGCCGCCCTCTCCAGCAGCGCCACCACCCGGCTGGTCAACCGGCTGGAGGACCGTGGCCTGCTCACCCGCGTCCTGTGCCAGGACGACCGTCGGGGCATCTACACCGAACTGACCGAGCGGGGCTGGGCGCTGCTCAACCAGTCGCGTCCGACCCACGACGAGGCTCTCGCCGCCGCGTTGGCGCGGGCCGAGGAACTCCCCGAGCTGGCCCCGCTGGTCGACGCCCTGCACCGCCTGCCCGCCAAGACCGCGCAGGCGGTCCACCGCTGACCGCCGTCTCGGGCGGCTCGCTGCGCGGCGACCCGCCGGCCGTCGCGGGTTGGGTGGTCGTCGCCCGGCCGGCGGCCCGCACTCACTGAATCGGCCTGCCGGGCCTTCCCGCGCCGGTCGGCGCCGGGCGTGCGGCGGCTGGGTCCTTCGCGTGTCGCAGCTCGCGTACCCGACGGGGGCGGCGGTCGTTCGTCGCCGTCGCGAGGGCGGTCTTCCCGCAGGGTGCGGTGTGCCGGCACGTCTGCCGTGACCGTCGCGGAGGACCGGCCCTGTCGCGGGCCGGTCGTCGCTCCGTATCGACCGGCCGGACCATGCCGTGACGGCCGAAGGTCGGCGAAATTCACTTGAAACATGTATAGCGATCGATGTCTCCGGTGCGGTACAGCTGTTCTCGACAACAGGAACACCTAGCAAACGGAGGCGTGCCATGCCGACAACTCGTCGTGCCCTGGGGGCGGCCGGCGCAGCGCTGCTCCTGGTGGCGGCTGCGCTGATCGCCGTGGGAGCGAACCACCGCGCCACGGAATCCGAGCGGGTGGCGCTGGCCGCAGCGGCCGCCGCCCCGGCTGTACCAGCGCTGTCGGAGGAGGGCCTCCGTGCGGTCCTGTTGCCCGAGACGGACCACCCCGCGGGTACCGAACTGGTGGAGATGTCGTTGGCCGGCGCGGCGGGGATGTTCGCGCCCGACCCCGACACCACCGTCTCGCCGGTGGCCTGCCTGGGCTCCCTGCAACTGGCGATCGGCGAGCAGGGCAGGGCCGCCGACGGCTGGATCCAGGTCGGCAGCCGGCGCGACGCCGCGAAGGGCACCACGGGCAGGTTCACCGCGACCGTCGGGCAGTTGCCCGACGGGCTGGATCTCGCCCGGCTCCGCGAGGTCGCGGGCACCTGCACGGCCGGCAGCCTGACCTGGCAGTCGCTGAAGGTCCGCGCGACGATCGCGCTGGCCGAGGTGCCGGTTCCGCCACTGGACGGGGCCGCGACGTACGGGCTGCAGTCGACCATCACGTTCACCGGCCTGACGCAGCAGCAGTTCGACCAACTGGTCGCGGACTCCTGCCGGGTCGAGGCGGCGTCGGCCGTCGTCGAAGCCGGCTGGACCTGCGACCAGGGCGCGGACGCCGGCACGGCCGTCGACCAGTCCACCGGGGACTACACCGTCCAGCAGTACCAGCTCTACGTGGCCAGGGGGAACCACTACCTGGAGGTCTGCGAGCCGGACCTGGCCACGGCGATCTCGATGTCGCAGCGGCTGTACGACCGGATGCGCTCGATCGTCAAGTGATCCGGGTTCGGCGACCCGGCTCGACCTCCCGCGCCCGTGGGCGGCCGAGCCGGATCACCGGCGCCCGCCGCGGACCGTCCGCCGAGGTCGCCCGGCGATCCGGCAACGCCCGGCAGCCCCCCGCCGTGTCATGCTGGACGTCGACCTGCCCGTCGCGGAACCCGATCCCGCACCTCGCCGGCGTACGTGCCCGCGGCCAGCGGGAGGGGGCGTCGCGTGTGCCGGTCCCGGTGGGTCGGGATCAGGTCCCCGACAGCGGTTCGCGTGGCCCCCGGTAGGCCTGGGTCTGGCTGTAGACGAGGTTGGTGGTGGTGCTGCCGAACTGCGCCAGCTCGTCGACGACCTGTTCGAGGTGGGCCATCGAGGTGGTGGCCACCTTCAGCACGTAACAGTCGTCGCCGGTGACGCGCAGGCACTCCAGGATCTCGCCGCGCTCGCCGAGCAGCCGGTGCAGCGGTTGGTGCCGGCTGCCCGGATACTTCAGGCGCACCACGGCGAGGATCGGCAGGCCCGCCTTGACCAGATCGACCTCGGCGCGATAGCCGGTGATCACGCCGGCTGTCTCCAACCGCTTGACGCGCTCCGTCGTCGCGGACGCGCTCAAGCTGACCCGCCGCCCGAGCTCGGTCAGCGGGATGCGGCCGTCACGTTGCAGCTCCGCCAGGATCGACCAGTCCGTCGCGTCGAGGTTCACGGCCATCGCGAAAGAATACCGGCAGATCCACGGAAGACCGGCCCGCACACCGCGAAAAGCCTGTTCATGAGCCGATCTTCCCCGCATAGGCTTGCCGCCATGCAGATCGGCGTCAACGTCCCCACCTTCGGGCCCGGCACCAACCCCGGCGTGCTGCGCCGCTGGGCGCAGACGGTCGAAGGGCTCGGGTTCGACGCACTGCTGGTCTCCGACCATGTCGCGGTGACCCCGGACGTCGCAGAGCAGTGTCCGGCGCCCTGGAGGAGACCCGCCGTCCCGAGGTCGCCTGGCGGGCCCTCGCGACGGTGGCCGCCCACCGCGACCGGTACGCCGGCAAACCGTGAAGGAGTAACTGTGACCCCCGACGACGAACGTCATCTGCGGCGCGCGCTCGAGCTGGCCGCCGAGGCCCGGGCGGACGGCAACCCGCCGTTCGGATCGCTGCTCATCGGTGCGGACGGCGCCGTCCTGGCCGAGGAGCGCAACACCTCGCTCACCGACGCCGACATCTCGGCCCATCCGGAGCTGAAGCTGGCCAGGTGGGCGGCGCGCGAACTCGCTGCCGAGGCGGCGGCCGGCACGACGATGTACACCAGCTGCCAACCCTGCAACATGTGCACCGGCGCGATCGAGCGCTCCGGGCTCGGCCGCGTGGTGTTCGCGCTCTCCACCGACCAGCTCCTGGCGCTCAAACCGTCCGGCGGGTTCGCCCCCGTGCCGCACGAGGGGCCGGCCCTCTTCGACGAGGCCCGGATCCCGGTCGACGGCTACTACCGCTAGCGACTCGCGGTCGTGCGGGACCGGGCGGCAGGTGGTCGCCCGGTCCCGACACCCCGTGCTCCGCGCCGGGCCGCGGCCCCGGACCGGTCAGCAGCGTGGCACGTTGGGTATGAAGCCGTTGTGGCCGGTCAGGACGTAGGCGTCTGAGACGTACCGGCTGGTGCCGATCCGGTTCCAGACGTTCGTCGTGCCGTAGGGGCCGGTCACCGTCGTGCCGACGGCCTGGCAGTAGATGCTGACGGTCGCGCCGTCAGCGACGGAACCCACGATGCTGTAGCCGGCGCCGGGCCCGGAGCGTACGTTGAGGCTGGCCCCCTCGGTGTTCACCGTGCCGGAGCCGATGGCGGTCTGCCCGTTGACCAACTGCAGGTAGTAGGTCCAGTTCCAGTGCGGCCCGGGATCGGTGTGGGTGGCCCCCGGCACCTCGTTGTGGCCGATGATGTGTGCCCGGTCACTGGGGATGCCGTACCTGTCGGCGAGGCTGCGGGTCAGGGCCGCGGAGGCCCGGTACATCGCGTCGGTGAACCAGGCCGCGTTGTCGACGTAACCCTCGTGTTCGATGCCGATGGACTGGGTGTTGTAGGTCCAGTTGCCGGCGTGCCAGGCGATGTCCTTCTCGCGTACCGACTGGGTGACCGCCCCGTCGGACGAGCGGAACGTGTAGTGCGCGCTGGCCTTGGCGGCCGGGTTCTGGAACCAGCTGATCGAACCGGCGTAGCTGCCCTGCGTCACGTGGATGACGATGTAGCGGACGGGGTGGCTGCTGGGCCGGGTGGCGACGGTGTAGTTGCTGGCGCTGGCCGGTGCCCACGCGGCCGGCCCGTAGTCGGTGCTGAGGACGCCGGCCTCGCCCGCCGCCTGACCGAGTGCGCCCCGCTGCGGGGCCACCGGACGCCCTGCCACCGTCACCCCGTCCGGCTGTCCCGTCTCGAAGCCGGTTTCGAGCAGGTCGTAGACGGCGTCTGCGTAGAGCCGGGCGGTCGACGGGGTGGCTGCCCCGCCGTAGCGGGCGACCGAGGCGTACCAACTGTTGACGTCGGCGCGCCCGGCCGGGGCCACGCCGGCCTGGTCGGCGTAGGAGCGCAGGACGGCCGCCGCCCCGGTGACGTTCGCGGCGGGGTCGGCGCGCAGCGTGCCGCGGTGGAGCCCGGTCAGCGCGGCCGCCTCGTCCAGGGTGTGCAGCCTCGGGTTGCTGACCAGATGCATGATGCCGTAGCCACCCGCCGCGCTCGGTGTGCCACCGTGCCCGTCCAGGCGGGTCTCGGCGTAGCCGAGCGCGACGAGCAGATCTCGGGGAACGTCGTACCGGCGTGCGGCGGTGTCGAACGCGGTGGCCAGTTGACCCGACGCCGGCGAGCCCCGGTCCGGGGCGGCGGACGCCGGGGAGGCCGCCAGAACCGATTGACCGGACAGGACCAGGGTCGCGGCCAGCATGGCGATGAGCAGCCCGTGTGCACGCCGTGCGGCGCGTCGACCGGTCACCTTGACCTCCCTCACGTTCGCCACATCGATGAGAGGCGATGGGTGGCGGTAACATACACCGCTGTGGACGCCGCTGTAAACGGCTTGCAGCGATGCGCTCCGGGGATGGCGAAATCCTTCAGTCGGCAACGGACCGCCGGGACGGCGCGTCTCCACCGGAGACGGTTCGTGAGTGGCCGGCGCGGTCGAGCCCGGGAGCCGACCGGCCGACGGCCGGGGCGCGTGACCGGCGACACTAGGGTGACGGCATGACCTTGACCCCTGCCACCGCCTCGTCCGCGCACGCCGAGACGTTGCTCGCCGAAACCCGGCGGGTGACGGCGGCCGATCCGCTGGACGCCGCGTACCTCGAAGGGCTGTGCCGTGAGATCGACGGCCGTGTCGTGCGCGGCGACGCGATGATCGGGATCCTGCCGGTCGAGGCGTACGACGTGCTCGTCCGGGGCTACGCCGCCGCGGCCCTGGCCGGCCGGACCGGCGTGTGGGTTCCCCTGGGGAAGCGGCTGCTCGACCCGCGGGCCGGACGGCCGCCGGCGTGGCCGTCGCCGCACCCGTTCCCCGCGGGCGACGAGACCCTGGACGCCGCCCTGCGCTGCTTCGCCGAGGCCGCCCGGCACGGCAACCGCGAGGGCGCGTACCTGTTCGCCGCCCTCGGCCGGCAGGCCGTGGGCCGGGTGGGCCGGTACGCGCTGACGCTGCTGGAGCCGCTGTGGGCCGACGACCCGACCGGGGAGGCGACCTACTGGTCCGGCATCGTGCGCTACCTGCTGGGCGACGGCGAGGCCGCGGTCGCGGACCATCAGCGGGCCGCCGCGGCCGGCAACGCCGACGCGATGTTCGAGCTGTACGTCCTGTACGGCACCGGGGACGCGGTGCCGCGCGACGACGCGGTGGCGCGGCAGTGGCTGATGCGCGCCGCCGAGCGGGACCACCCCCGTGCCCTGTACAACGTCGCGGCGGGGTACGCCACCGGCCAGGGGCTCCCCCGGGACGAGGTCGCCGCCGCCGGCTGGTACGAGCGCGCGGCGGACGCCGGTAACCCGCGCGCCGCGGCCACCCTGGGCGTGATGTGCCTGCTCGGCTCCGGCGTGCCCGCCGACCCGGCCCGCGCCGCCGGGTGGCTCGACCGGGCCGAGGAGCAGGGCTTCGACGTCGACGGCTGGCTGGACCAGCTCGGCATCCGCCGGCCCGCCTGACCCGCCTGCCAGGCAGGCCGTGCTGGCGGTGGGCAGGCGCCGGACGCCGGGCCTGCGGCGTGAGGATCATCGACGGCGGCCTGGTCACCGCCAGCCCCGGGGACGCTCGGGTAGCTGTGGCCACCGATGCGGCCGGACGCCGCGGTGCGGCCCGGCGCTGATCGTCGCGGCACAGGCGGGCGCACCGCGCCGGGCCGGAGACCGGGCGCCGCCGGGTGGGTCCTCCCGACGGCGCCCGGTACGTCAGCTGCGGTTGATGGTGAAGGTGGACGTGGTGTTGCGGATGTCCTGCCAGTTGTCGGTCAGCCGCAGGTTCACGAAGGTGGCCGAGCCGACGGCCGGGCCCTGGCCCTGCTCGGGCATCTCGTTGACCCAGATTCCGAAGCCCGACTTGGCGTCGAACGCGTCACCGCTGCGCCGCGCTCCCGAGATCGACACGTTGGTGAAGACCGTGTCGGTGATCGGGTTCTCCGGCTGGCCGCCGGTGTACTTGGTCTGGAACATGATCCCGGAGTACGTCGGGTCGACGATGTCCACGTCGGACACCCGGATGCCGCGGAACTCCTTCGACGCCGAGAAGACCCAGATCGCCGGGAAGGTCTGCGCGCCCCAGAAGTGCCCGCCGGCCCGGATCAGCGAGATGTTCTGGAACTGCGTCGGCGGGCTGGCCCCGAACCCGATGAACGGGTAGCCGAAGTCCAGCGAGCTGATCGTGATGCCGGAGTACGTCAGCATGTCCGCGATGTAGAGGTTGCGGAAGATGTTGTCGTAGCCGCCGTACACCGCGATCCCGGCCGCCCGCCAGGTCAGCGTGGCGGTCAGGTTCTCGAAGACGTTGCCGTGGTTGGCCGTGGCGCCCCCCTGGTCGACGGCCGAGAAGAGCGCGAACGCGTCGTCCCCGTTGGACCGGCCCTCGGAGTTGCTGACCAGGTTGTCGGTGCTGCCGTTGGTCATGTTCACCGCGTCGGCGAAGGTGTTCCGGAAGCGGCTGTTGGTGATCTTCAGGCCGCTGACGCTCACCCCCCAGTACGCGCAGACCGTGTGTTCGACCCAGACGTTGTCCAGGGTCATGTTGTCCACGTCCTTCAGCTCACCCCAGACCTTCCCCGGACCGTCGATGCGGTTGGTGTAGTTGCCGAAGAAGGCCAGGTGCGCGAAGGACGACCCGCTCGCCGAGGGCTCCACCCGGAAACCGGCGTCGGTGTTCTGCTGGCTGACCGGCGTCTGGAAGCGGGTGAACCACATGCCCGCGCCGACCACCCTGACCGGCTTGCCGTAGACCTGGAACTTCTGCGCGGTCTCGTACGTGCCGGCCGGCAGGTAGACGCCGACGAGGGTGCCGGTGCTGTCCATCCGGACCGCGTCCAGGGCGTTCTGCACGTCGGAGTGGCTGAACCCGGTCGGCACCCTGTAGCGGGCCGGATCGGGGTTGGCCCGCGGCGACACCTGCTCCAGGTTGACGAAGTCGATGGCGTATGTGGTGCTGTTGGCCGGGTCCTTCTGGAGCCGGATCCGGCTGCCCGCCGGGACGGTGGAGTTCAGCAGCACGTTCGCCTCGTCGTAGATGTGCCGGGGCGGGCCTGCGCCGGGGGAGTCGCTCGGGCTGGCCTCCGCGCCGTACAGCCAGATGTGCTTCGAGGTGAGGCTGATCGGCTTGTGCAGCACCCCGTTGACGTAGACGTTCAACGTCGCGTCGATGCCCCCGCCACCCGGCGCGTCCGGGATGGAGAAGCGGGTGACCAGGGCGTTGGCCGGCGCCCGGGTGGTCCACTCGACGTACGCGCCGGTGCTGTTCAGGGTGACCGCCCGCCGGCCGGACGCCTCCCCGGCCAGGTCGCCGATGGTCCGGTTCGGCCCGAGCACCTGCGCCCCGCCGCCGACCGAGCCCTCCTCGGCCTCGTACATGTCGTACGGCAGGTTGGCGCCGCGGCCCACGAAGAGCGACCGCTCGCTGGTGTTGTTCTGCCGCTTCACCGGCAGCTCGTTGGCGTCGTCGGCGAGCACCACGCGGACCGTGTACCGGCCGTTGGCCGCGGTCCAGGTGCCCAGGTTGACCGGGCCGGCGCTCGCCCCGGCGGCGATGGTCCCGCTGTACGCGCCGGTCAGCGTACGGACCACGGCGCCGGTGTCGGTGAGCACGGTCAGCGTGATGCCGTGCGCGCCGCTCGCCGAGGCGACCGTGCCCTGGTTGCGCAGAGTCACCGCGAAGCTGACCGGGGAGCCGGCGCCGGGCGTGCCGGGCGACCAGGTCACCGCCGAGGCGACCAGGTCGGAGCTGGCCACCGGACTGACCGTCAGCGGGGTCGGGCTGGTGTGGCTGTTGTTCGCCTCGTTCTGCTCGATGACCGTGTTCGCCTCGTCGACCGTGGCGCGCAGTGGGTAGCTGCCGGCGTCGCGCGGGCCGATGGTCGCCTTGACGGTGGTCGAGGCGCCGGCCGCGAGGGCGCCGACGCCGGCCGTGCCGACCTTCGTCGTACCCAGGTGGAATCCGACGGTGGTGGCGGCGGAGGCCGCCGTGCCGGCGTTGCGCACGGTGGCGGAGAGCGTGACCGAGTCGGTCTCCACCGGCGCGGTCGGCGCGACGGTGATCCCGGTGACGGTGAGGTCCGGGTTCGGCGCCGGGGTGCCGATCACCTGCAGCTCGGCGACCTGCCCGTTGGACGAGCCGGTGTTCGCGGTGAACTGGAGCCGGACGTCGGCCGCCGTCGCCGACACCGGGACGGTCACCGTGTTGCTGCTGGCCGGGCTGAACGAGTACGCCGCCAAGGCGACCAACGTGCTGAACCCGGACGCGGACTGCTCGCGGCCGAGCACCTGGAAGGTCTGCGTGCGGGCGCCCCAGGCAGGGTCGGGGTTGAGCTTCACCACCAGCGCGCGGATGCTGGCGTTCGCGCCGAGCGCGACGGTCAGCGTGCTCGGGTACGCCCCGGGCGCGCCCTCCCAGTAGGTGCTCACGTCGTCGTCGTTGGCGTTGGCGGCGGTGAAGACGTGCACCACCGACGAGGCGGTGACGGGCTTGCCGACCGCGAGGTTGGTGCCGCCCGGCGTGCTGCCGGTGCGGGTCACCGTGTTGCTGTTCGCCGACACGTTGCCCGCCGCGTCCCGGGCCCGGACGAAGTAGGAGACCGTGGCGGTGTCCGGCTGGCTGTCGGTGTACGTCAGGGTCGAGCCGTTCACGCTGCCGCGCAGCGCGCCGTTGGCGTAGACGTCGTAGCCGGTCACTCCGACGTTGTCGGTGGACGCCGTCCAGGTCAGGCGGATCTGTCCGGCGGCCGGCTGGGTGTGGGCCAGGTCGCCGGGGGCGGTCGGCGCGACCGTGTCGCCCGAGCTGCCGGTGCGGGTCACCGTGTTGCTGTTCGCCGAGGCGTTGCCGGCCGCGTCGCGGGCCCGGACGTGGTAGGAGACGGTGGCGCCGGCCGGCTGGGTGTCGGTGTACGTCAGCGTGGTCCCGCCGACGCTGGTCCGCAGGACGCCGTTGGCGTAGACGTCGTAGCCGGTCACTCCGACGTTGTCGGTGGACGCCGTCCAGGTCAGGCGGATCTGCCCGGCGGCCGGCTCGGTGTAGGCCAGGTTGCCCGGCGCGGACGGCGGCTGGGTGTCGCCGGTCGCCGGCCCGTAGACCTCCAGCTCGGAGAGCTGCCCGGCGGGCCAGCCGGTGTTGGCGGTGAAGAGCAGCCGCAGGTACCAGGTGCTGGCGGCGGTGAACGTGATGGTCACCGTGTTGTGGGCGCCCGGGGTGAACGCGTACCCGGCCGACGCGACGACGGTGCCGAAGGTCGAGCCGTCGGTGCTGCCCTGCACGGTGATCGTCTGGGTGCGGGCGTCCCAGCCGGTCGGCAGCTTGAGCACCAGCCGGTTGACGCTCACCGTGGCCGCGAGGTCGACCTGGATCCACTGCGGGAACGCGTTGTTCGCGCCCTCCCAGTAGCTGCCCTGGTTGCCGTCGTTGGCGTTACCGGCGACGTGGACGTCCGCGTGGGCGCTGGCGGTCATGGTCCGCCCGAGCGCCAGGTTCGTCGAGGAGGTCGCCGCGCCGTAGACCTCCAGCTCGGCGAGCTGCGCGGCGGCCCAGCCGGTGTTGGCGGTGATCGCGACCCGGACGTACCGGGTGGTGGTGGCCGGGAAGTCGAGCGTCACCGTGTTGCCGTTGGCGGGGCTGAACGCCCGGCCGGCCGAGGCGACGATGGTGCTGAAGCCGCTGCCGTCCGCGCTGCCCTGCACCGACAGCGTCTGGGTGCGCGCCTCCCAACCGGTCGGTAGCTTCAGCTTCACCTGGTCGATCGACCGGCCGGAGCCGAGGTCGACCTGCGCCCACTGGGGGAGGGCGCCGCTGCTCTCCCAGTAGGTCGACGGGTTGCCGTCGGTCAGGTTGGCCGCGACGTACAGGCCGTTGGCGCTGCTGGCCGTGGCGCTGCGCCCGGCGGCGAGGTTGGGTCCGCCGGCGGCGAGGGCCGGTGGCGGGGGCGCCGCGGTGACGGCGAGGCCGAGCACGGCGAGCGCCGCGACGACGCGGGTACGGAATCTGGACATGGTGGGGGACACCTTCTTCCGGGGACGTGGAGAGGCGTGTGCGCGGTGCGGTGGGTGCGGTGCGGGCGGGGCCCCGTCGGCGTCCGGGCCCCGCCCACACGTCAGGTGGCGTGGACCTCGAACTCGGCGAGCTGGCCGGCCGGCCAGCCGGTGTTGCCGGTGACGGTGATCCGGACGAACCGGCGGTCGCCGGCCGGTACGCCGATCGTCACGGTGTTGCCGCTGGCCGGGTCGAAGGTGCGGCCGGCCGGCGCGGCGAGCGTGGCCCACGACGAGCCGTCGGCGGAGCCGAGCACCGACACCGTCTGGGTCCGGGCCTGCCAGGCCGAGGAGGGCGGCAGCTTCAGCACGATCCGGGACACCGGGCGGGCGGTGCCCAGGTCGACCGTCACCGACTGGGGGAAGGCGTTGTTGGCGCTCTCCCAGTAGGTGTTCGGGTTGCCGTCCACCGCGTTCGCCGCGACGTACACGTCGGCGTGGCTGGTCTCGGCGATCGGCCGGTTGAGCGCCAGGTTGCCGGTGGGGGGCGGCGTCGTGGTCGGCGGGGGAGTGGTGGGCGGCGGCGTTGCGCCGCCGTACACCTCGAACTCGGCGAGCTGGCCGGCGGGCCAGCCGGTGTTGCCGGTGACGGTGATCCGGACGAACCGGCGGTCGCCGGCCGGTACGCCGATCGTCACGGTGTTGCCGCTGGCCGGGTCGAAGGTGCGGCCGGCCGGCGCGGCGAGCGTGGCCCACGACGAGCCGTCGGTCGAGCCGAGCACCGACAGCGTCTGGGTGCGCCGCTCCCAGCCGGCGGGCAGCTTCAGCACCACCCGGTCCACGGCGCGCGCCGCGCCGAGGTCGACGGTGAGCGTCTGCGGGAAGGCGTTGTTGGCGCTCTCCCAGTAGCTGGCGGCGTTGCCGTCCACCGCGTTCGCCGCGACGTAGTTCTGGGTCGAGCTGGACGCGGTCACCGGCCTGCCCTGCGCGAGGTTCCCGCCGGTGGGCGGCGGGGTGGTCGGTGGGGGCGTGGTCGGCGGGGGCGTGGTCGGCGGTGGGCTGGTCGGGCCGCCACCCCACTGTGGCTCGGGCCACGGCCCGCAGTACGGGGTGGCCGTGTACCAGCCGGAGTTGCCGGCGCCCTGGGTGATCTGGAAGCCGCTGCCGACGCAGTTGTGGATCGGGTTGGCCTGGGCGATTCCGGTGGCCCGCACGTTCGTGAAGGACACCTGGCTGGGCGCCTGCACCTGGAGGGCGTACGTGCCGGCGCCGTCGATGCGTACGTTGGTGAAGCTGATCCCGCTGGTGGCGCCCTCGATCCAGTGCAGTGCCGCGTACGAGCTGTCCAGGATGTCGGTGTCGGTGACGGTGATCGACGCGCCCTGGATGGGCTCGTTGAGCGCGGAGAACCAGATCGCGCCGACGCCGAAGCGCCAGTTGTAGTCGGAGTTGCCGTTGCGGATCAGGGTGTTCCGGGCGACGGTGATCGTCCCGGAGACGGCGGTCGGGCCGGTCACCCCCGGATAGCGGTTGGCCACGTGGATGCCGCCGCCGTTGGTGACCGAGTCGGCGGTGACGTTGTCGGTGATCCTGATGTCGCGGCCGCCGTAGGTGACCAGGTGGTTGGCGAGGATGGTGACGCCGATCGTGTTGAACGTGAAGGAGTTGTTGACGTTCGGCACGCTCTGCGCCCACATGGCGAGCGCGTCGTCGCCGGTGTTGCGGACGAAGGTGTTGGTCACCGTGGAGTTGGTGACGCCCCAGTGGAAGTTCACCCCGTCGGCGGTCTGGTCGAGGATCCGGCTGTTGCGGATGGTGAAGTTGTCCATCGGGCCGTCCATCCAGGCCCCGACCTTGGTGTGCTGCATCCAGACGTTGTCGACCACGGAGTTCGACATCGCGCCGCCGACGGCGTTGACCTGGTCCTCGTCCACCCGCTCCCGGATGTCGCCGATGATGGCGAAATCGCGCAGGGTCACGTTGCGGCTCGGGCCGCCGGCCTCGTGCGGCCGGATCTCGCCGCCGTAGCCGCCGCCGGGGACGTACTTGCCGTAGATGCCGGCGGCGCGCTTGCGGTCGGTGGGGTGCCGGCCGCCGAGCACCGAGTACCAGGGCCCGGCCCCGCGCAGGGTCACCCCGTCGACCACCACGTGGTCCCAGAGGGTGAAGGTGCCGCGCGGGATCCACACCGCCCGTCCCTGCGCCTTCCCGGCGTCCACGGCGGCCTGGAACTTCGCGGTGGAGTCGGTGGCGCCGGTCGGGTCGGCACCGAAGTCGGCGACCACGTCGAGGACGCCGGCGGGCTTGGTGATCGGGTCGCCGACCAGCTCGAAGTCGGCCAGGTCGATGGTGAAGGTCGGCGACTGGGCGGTCGAGGAGACCTGGAGCCGGATCTTCGTGCCGGCCGGGTGGGTGGTCCCGAACATGGTCCGGGTCTCGTCGTAGAAGTGGTGCGGGTTGGTGTCGCCCGGGTTGTTGTTGAACGGGTAGCCGCCGTAGTACCAGCCGTACCGGGAGGTGACGGGCACCGCCTTGACCAGGGTGCCGTTGGCCCGCAGGTCGATGGTGGCGTCCCGGCCGGTGCCGGTGGCGTTGTCCGGCAGGCTGTACCGGAAGGTGACCGCGTTGGCCGGCGCGATGAGGGTGAACTCGACGTACTCGCCGACCGCGTCGAGGGTGACCGCCTCCCGGCCGGAGGCCTCCGACGGCAGCGTGCCGTACCGCCGGTCCGGCCCGATCTTCGTGCCGGTGTGCGCGACCTCCTCGGCCTCGTGCTCGACGAAGGGAACGGTGGCGCCCCGGCCGGGGATGTCGAACGGGGACAGCCCCGCCGCCTGGGCCGGGACGGCGGTGCCGGTGAGCGTGACGACGGAGATCGAGGCCGCGGCGAGGGCGGTGCCGGCGAGGGCGGCCAGCCCCGTGCGGATCCGGGTTCTGCTCAGGTGACGTGGGGTGGTGTGGTCGGCCATGAGCGACCTCTGCCTTTCCTCAGGTGGTCAGGTCCCCCGTGTACGGCGTGCGGTGCGCGAACCTCCTCGTCGGTGGGGGTGCCGGCGGCCGGGCCGGGCCGCCGGCACCCGGTGGTGGGTCAGGCCGGGGCGGGCTCCGCGCCGGTCGCGGTGGCGTCGGTCGTCGGTTCGGTGGTACGCAGCCAGACGGCGGTGTCCGGCGGCAGCAGCTCGTCGTCCAGCGGCCCACTGGCCAGCAGCCGCTCGGCGTGCGGCGGCAGCGGCACCGCCCTGGCGGAGAGGTTGACCAGGCAGGTGAAGCCGGGTGGGCGGTGGAAGGCGAGCACCCCGTCCGGGGCCGGCAGCCAGGTCATCGCGCCGTCACCCAGCGCCGGATGGCTCCGGCGGATGGCGAGGGCGGCCCGGTACAGCTCCAGCATCGAGTGGTCGTCGCCGGTCTGGGTACGGGCGGTGCGGTCCTTCCAGTCGGCCGGCTGGGGCAGCCACGGCGGGGCCGTCGCGTCGTCCGGGCTGAAGCCGAACGGCGGCGCGTCGCCCGACCAGGGCAGCGGCACGCGGCACCCGTCGCGGCCCGGGTCGACCCCGCCGGAGCGGACGAACATCGGGTCCTGCCGCAGCTCGGGTGCGATGTCCTCGACCTCCCACAGGCCCAGCTCCTCGCCCTGGTACACGTACGCGGCACCGGGCAGCGAGAGGGAGAGCAGCGCCGCCGCCCGGGCCCGTCGGGTGCCCAGCTCCAGGTCGCTGGGGACGCCCTCGCGTTTGGCGGCGAAGCTGAACGTGGTGTCCGCCCGGCCGTAGCGGGTGACGTGCCGGGTGACGTCGTGGTTGGAGAGCACCCATGTGGCGGGGGCGTCGACGGGTGCGTGGGCGGCCAGCGTCGCGTCGACGCAGGCGCGCAGCGCGGACGCCTCCCAGGCGCAGCCGAGGAAGTCGAAGTTGAACGCGGCGTGCAGCTCGTCCGGGCGCAGGTAGTTGGCGAACCGTTGGTGGTCGGGCAGCCACACCTCGCCGATCAGGGCGCGACCGCCCGGGTACTGCTCGACGATCCGCCGCCAGCTGCGGTAGATCTCGTGCACCGCGTCGACGTCGACGAACGGGCTCGGGCCGTCCGGGTTGGCGTCCGGCAGCGCCGGGTCCTTGGCCAGCATGGCGGCGGAGTCGATCCGGATGCCGTCGACGCCCCGGTCCAGCCAGAACCGCAGGATGTCCTCGAACTCGGCGCGCACCCGCGGGTGGTCCCAGTTGAAGTCGGGTTGCTGCGGGGCGAACAGGTGCAGGTACCAGTCGCCCGGTGTGCCGTCCGGGTCGGTGGTCCGGGTCCAGGTTCCGCCCCCGAACGGCGACACCCAGTCGGTGGGCTTCTCCGCCCCGTCCGGGCCGCGCCCGGGGCGGAACCAGAACAGCTCCCGCTCCGGGGCGCCCGGGCCGCCGGCCAGCGCCGCCTGGAACCACGGGTGGGCGTCCGAGCAGTGGTTCGGCACCAGGTCGACGATGATCCGCAGCCCCGAGCGGTGGGCCTGGGCGATCAACTCCTCGGCCTCGGCGAGGGTGCCGAAGACCGGGTCGATGTCCCGGTGGTCGGCGACGTCGTAGCCGGCGTCGGCCATCGGCGACGGGTACCAGGGGCTGAGCCAGAGCGCGTCGACCCCCAGGTCGGACAGGTGCGCCAGGCGCTCCCGGATGCCCGCGATGTCGCCGATGCCGTCGCCGTTGCCGTCGGCGAAGCTGCGCGGGTAGATCTGGTAGATCACCGCGCTGCGCCACCACCGTGGGTCGTCTGCTGTGGACACGGGCACCTGCTTTCTGCGTCGGTACGTCGGCGGTCAGCCGGACCTGGATGTGTGTCGGGCGAACGGTCGTCGTTCGCCGCGGCGGTTGCGCTGGTGGTGTGTGCCGGTGCGGTCGGCCCTTCCGTCTGCTGCGGCGTCGGGGCTATCCCTTGAGGCTGCCCGTGGTCAGGCCGGACATGATGTTGCGCTGGAAGATCAGGAAGACGACGACGGTCGGGATCGCGGCGATGACCGACGCGGCGATCACCACGTTCATGGGCGTGCCGCCCGAGAAGGCGTAGATGCCGACGCTGACCGTCCGGGTCTCGGGCGACGGCATGACCAGCTTCGGCCAGAGGAAGTCCTTCCAGACCGCGGTCACGGCGAAGATGGCGACCACGCCGAGGATGGGCCGCGACATCGGCAGGATGATCGACCAGAGCGTGCGCAGCGGTGTCGCCCCGTCCATCTGGGCGGCCGCCATCAGGTCCTCCGGGATGGAGTCGAAGAACCGTTTCAGCAGGAAGATGTTGAACGCGTTCGCGACCAGGGGCAACCAGATCGCGAAGGGCGAGTCGAGCAGGTTGACGTGCAGGATCGGCAGGTCGATCACGGTCACGTACTGCGGGACGATGAGGACCATCGCCGGGATCATCAGCGTCGCCAGCATCAGGCCGAGGATCGCGTTGCCGAAGATCGGTCGAAGCTTCGACAGGGAGTACGCCGCGGCGGTGTCGAGGACGAGTTGGAACACCACCGCGCCGGCCGCGTAGTAGAACGTGTTGAACAGCAGCTTGGCGAGGTCGAGGTTGTTCCAGGCGTCGGCGTAGTTCTGCCACTGGGGGGCCCGCGGAAACAGCGTCGGCGGGGTCTGCGCGATCTCCTGGCCGGACTTGAGCGCGCCGGTGACCATCCAGTAGAGCGGCCCGAGGAAGACGAGTGTGAATCCCGTGACGACGACGGCGAGCAGCGCCCAGTAGACCAGCCTGCCGCGCCCCCGCCTGAGCTGGGCATGGGAGATGAGTGTCCGGGTCGCGGAGTCCTGTGCCATTCCTCGTCCGTCCTAGTCCTGTTTCGCGGTCAGCCGCACGTAGGCGGCGGAGAAGCCGGCCAGCACCACGAGCATGATCACGCCGAGCGCCGCGGCGCCGTTGAGGTCGTTCTGGAAGAACCCGTGCTGGTAGATGAGGTACGCGACCGACGTGGCGGAATCCTCCGCGCCCGCGCCGTTGGCGAGGATCAGCGGCTCGACGAAGAGCTGCATGGTGGCCACGATCTGCAGCATCGCCAGGAGCGCGAGGATCAGCCGGGTCTGCGGGATGGTCACGTGCCGGATCCGCCGCCAGATCCCGGCGCCGTCGAGTTCGGCCGCCTCGTAGAGCTCGCCGGGGATGTTCTGCAACGCCGCCAGGTAGATCAGCACTGCGCTGCCCATGTTCATCCAGGTCGACGCGATCACCATCGCCGGCATCGTCATCTCGGGGGACTGCATCCACTGCGACGTCGGCAGGTGCAGCGCCTTGAGGATCGCGTTGAACAGTCCCGCCTCGCTGGGGTCGTACGCGTAGAACTTGAAGAGGAAGAGCGCCGACGCCGGCGGCAGCATCACCGGCAGGTAGACCAGGATCCGCAGGTACCCCCTGGCGTGGCGGAACTCGTTGAGCAGGAGCGCCACGAAGAACGGCACCGCGTAGCCGAGGACGAGCGCGAGGAGCGTGAAGGTGAACGTGTTCCGCCAGGCGGTCCAGAAGCTGGGATCGTCGATGATGCGGGCGTAGTTGTCCCAACCCACCCAGACGGTCTCGCCCCGCCGCGTGCGCTGGAAGCTCATGACGATGCCGCGGATCATCGGGTACCAGGAGAAGACGACGAAGCAGAGCACCGCGCCGATCAGGAACGCGTGCCCGGTCAGGTTGTCCCGGACCTTGCGGCCGAGGCTCGTGCGCCGCGGCCCTGCCGGGGACGGCGGGCGACGGGTCTTCCTGGTGCTCCCCGGGAGGGTGGTGATCGCCAAGGCAACTCCTGCGAAGTCGGTGACCGGACGGTGCGGCGCGGCTGGGGTGGGGGCCGGCGCGGCCCCCACCCGCCGGATCAGCTCTCCGCGGCGAGGAGCCGGTTGACCTTGTCCTCGGCCGTCTTGAGCAGCGCGTCGATGTTCGCGTTCGGGTTCGTCAGCACCCCGGACATCGCCGCGTCGAGCACCGCGTAGATCGCCTGCGCGTTGCGCGGTTCGCCCTTGATCGGCACCGGGTTCGCCTCGAAGACCGCGAAGTTGGCGGTGTCGACGTTCGCGTTCGCCCTGCGCAGCTCGAACTCCTGCTTCTGTGCCTCGCTGCCGCCCGCGAAGAGCAGCGGCTGGGGCAGGCCGACCGGGTAGTTCTGCGGCTTGGCCCGGACGTAGTCGAACTGGCCCTTGCCCGGCGTCAGCTTCTGGTACGCGATCCACTTCAGACCGGCCTTGACCTGCTCGGGGGAGAGGCCCTTCTTGAAGAAGTAGCCCTCGCCGCCGCCGAGCGTCGCCTTCGCCGGGCCGTCCTGACCGGGCAGCGGGCCCATCGCCCAGTCCTGGAACCTGCCCTGGAACTGGCTGACGATCGCCTGGGTGGCGTCCGGCGCGCCGATGAACATGCCCACCTTGCCCGCGGCGGCGTTGGTCAGCAGGTCGCCCCACTGCAGCAGTTGGCGGCTGCCCATGCTGTTGTCGCCGTAGCGCATGTCCTTGAGGTTCTGCAGGACCTGCCTGCCCATGGCGTTGTTGAAGTCGGCCTTCCTGCCGTCGGCGGTCAGCACCTGCCCGCCCTGCGAGTAGAGCAGGGAGGTGAAGTGCCAGCCGCCGGTGTTGCCGGCGCTGTACTCGGAATAACCGGCGATGCCGTTGCCGAGCGCGGAGATCTTCTTGGCGGCGGCCCGGACCTCGGGCCACGTCCTGGGCGGGTTGTTCACGTCGAGCCCCGCCTGCTGGAACAGGACCTTGTTGTAGACCAGGCCCATCGAGTAGTTCTTCACCGGGACGCCGTAGAGCTTGCCGCCGTCGCTGAAGACCTCCTTGAGTGCCGGGTCGATGCTGTCCCAGGTCGGAATCGTCTCCTTGTTGGCGTACGCCGTGACGTCCATCGCCTGACCGGAGTCGAGCACCTGCTGGAGATCGGTCATGTACCCGTAGAACACGTCGGTCACGGTGCCGCCGGCCAGGCGGGCGGTGAAGTCCGGCGGGTTGTTGCACTGCTCGCCGACGCTGACGCTCTTGATGACGATGTCCGGGTTCTGTTGCTGGAACGCGACGACATCGTCGTTCCAGTTCTTCAGCAGCTCTTTCTGGGAGCCGACCGGCTGGCAGTCGACCGTGATGGTGACCTTGCCGCTCGCCTCGTTCGTCGCGTCGTCGCTCTTCGTGGAGCAAGCCGCAAGGCTGAGCCCCAGGCCGGCCACGAGCGCCAACGCCGCAGCCTTCCGATACTGCGGTACGGACATCTGTCCATCCCTTCGGGAACGGGTGTCTCCAGAGACGTGCGCTGATCCGCGGTGACCGCCACCGCGGCGATGCCCTGCTACTGATCCGGCTCCGACGCGTGACCTGACGGCCGCTGGCGGCGTCGGGGGCCTGCTGTGAGTGGAGTCACTGTAACGAGGCGAACTGATCCCCGCAAGGTACCGATTTAGGATTGCAAGGAAGCGACTGTAGTCCCGGTAAATTTCGACAATCCCCCCGAGGGCTGTCCGGATTGGGAACCTCGCCCCCCTTTGGTGCTCGTCCTCGCGCCGATCGCCCGGCGGGCAGCGGGGATCGCCGGAGCTGCCCCCGGGGTGGGCCGCACGGCGGTGGATGGGCCGATGCCGGCGACGACGGAACGGCCGTCGACCGCGGGCGGCGGGCGACGGCCGGAGCGCCGTGCGGGTGGCGGGACGGTGGTCGCGGCCGCAGGGCCGGTCACTGCCGGGGCGCGGTGGTCGGCGGCGGGAAGCGTGGCCGGCGGCCGACCGATGGCCGGGCCGGCCGGCTCAGCGGCCGGGGGCGGGCGCGGTGGAGGCGCGTACCACGAGCTCGGGCTCGAACAGCAACTCGTCGTGCAGCACGCCGGCCCCCTCGATCTGGGTGACCAGCAGGTCGACCGCGGCCTGCCCCATCGTCTCGATCGGCTGCCGCACGGTGGTCAGGGGCGGGTCGGTGCAGGTCATGAACGCGGAGTCATCGAATCCCACCACCGACACGTCGGTCGGCACCGTCCGCCCCAGCCGCCGGGCGGCCCGGATGGTGCCCAGGGCCAGCACGTCGCTGGCGCAGACGATGCCGGTCACGCCGCGCTCGACGAGCTTGGTCGCGGCGACCCGCGCCCCTTCCATGGAGAAGCTGGAGCGCTCGACGAAACCCGTGGCGTCGGTCCAGTTCGCCACCCGAACCATCGCGTCCAGCTTGCGCCGGGACGGCACGTGCCCCTCCGGGCCGAGCACCATGCCGATCCGCTCGTGTCCGAGCGAGCGCAGGTGCCCGTACGCCTGCTCCACCGCCACCGCGTCGTCGGTGGACACCCGGGGAAAGCCGAGCTCGTCCACGCCCGCGTTCACCAGCACCACCGGCAGTCCCCGGTCGGTCAGCCGCCGGTAGTGCTCGTGCGACGCGTCGGCCAGCGCGTACGACCCGCCGGCGAAGATGACCCCGCTGACCTGGTGGTCGAGGAGCATCTCCACGTAGTCGGACTCGGAGACGCCGCCGATGGTGCGGGCGCAGAGCGCCGGGGTGAAGCCGCGCTGGGCCAGGGATCCGGTGACCACCTCGGCGAGCGCCGGGAAGATCGGGTTCTGCAACTCGGGGAGCACCAGGCCGACCAGCCGGGCGCGCTCGCCGCGCAGCTTGGTCGGCCGCTCGTAGCCGAGCACGTCCAGCGCGGTGAGCACCGCGGTGCGGGTCGCCTCGGAGACGCCACCGCGGCCGTTGAGCACCCGGCTCACGGTGGCCTCGCTGACGCCCGCCTTCCGGGCCACCTCGCTCAGCCGCTTCGTCACGGCCGCAATGCTACGTCATGCCGGTGCAAGAATTGAACAGGGCCCTGCCGCGCGATGACGGGAGGCGTCAGCCGGCCCCGAAAGTTTGCGCAGCGCATCCCCGGCGGCCCGATCCTGGGTGGGGCGGCCCGTGTTCGCCACGGCGGCCTTAGCTGACGGTTAAGTAACGCGCCAACCGGTTCACCCGGTGCGCCGGCGCTGGGCAGACTGGTGCGATGCCCACCGCTCATCCGCCCGCCCCCACCGCCCGTCGCGCCCGAAGGCTCGTGGCGGTGGTCGCCGTGCTCGCCGTGGCGGTCACGGGCGGGACGTGGTCGCTGCGAAACCGGAATGTCGGCGACGGGGGCGCACCGGAGCCGGGCGACGTGGCCGCGTTCGGCGCGCCGTCCGCCGCCCGCCCGGCGGGCATTGGCGTCTGCGCCGGCCGGGCGGCCCGGGCGCCACGCGAGTTGCGCGGCATGTGGATCACGACGGTGAACAACATCGACTGGCCGAGCCGGCGCGGGCTGCCGGCCGAGACCGTGCGGGCGGAGTTCCGGGGCTGGCTCGACCTCGCGGTGCGGCACAACCACAACGCGGTCTTCGTGCACGTGCGGCCGAGCGGGGACGCGCTCTGGCCCTCGGAGTACGCGCCCTGGTCGGAGTGGCTGACGGGGCACCGCGACGGCCGCGACCCGGGGTGGGACCCCATGGAGTTCATGGTCGCCGAGGCGCACGCCCGGAACCTGGAGTTCCATGCCTGGTTCAATCCGTACCGGGGCGGTCAGCCGGCCACGGTGGGTGGGCCCGGCCCCCGGCTGGACCAGCTCGCCCCGACACACCCGCTGCGGCGGCACCGCGACTGGGTGGTGACCTATCCCAGCGCCGACCGGCCCGGCAGCCGCCTCTACTTCAACCCGGGCATCCCCGAGGCGCGCAGGTTCGTCGAGGACGCCATGCTGGAGGCGGTGCAGCGCTACGACGTCGACGGCGTGCACTTCGACGACTTCTTCTACCCGTACCCGGAGGCCGGGCAGGACTTCCCGGACGGCGCGGCGTTCGCCCGGTACGGCCGGGGGTTCGCGGACAGGCACGCCTGGCGCCGGGACAACGTCAACACGCTGGTCCGCGAGATGAGCGAGCGGATCAAGGCGATCAAGCCGTGGGTGAAGTTCGGCATCAGCCCGTTCGGCATCTGGCGCAACGAGCGCACCGATCCGGCCGGCTCGGCGACGGCCGGTCTGCAGAGCTACGACGACATCTACGCCGACACCCGGCTCTGGGTGCGAAAGCAGTGGCTGGACTACGTCGTGCCGCAGCTCTACTGGCACATCGGCTTCGACCGGGCCGACTACGCCGCGCTGCTGCCGTGGTGGGCGGCCACGGCGCGGGGCACCCGGGTGCAGCTCTACATCGGCCAGGCCGACTACCGGGTGGGCGAGCGCGGGGCCTGGCGCGACCCGGCCGAGCTGGACCGCCAGCTCGCCCTCAACCGCCGCCACGGCGTGCGCGGAAGCGTCCACTTCAGTGCTAGACAGGTGCGCGCCGACAAACTCGGGGCGGTCAGCCGGTACAGCCGGGCACACTATGCCGGCCCGGCGCTGGTGCCCACGATGGCGCAGCTACCGGCGGCGCCGCCGGACGCCCCCACGCCCACCGGCGCGCGGCGTGCGGACGCCGGCGGGGTGGAGCTGGCCTGGCGGGCGGACGGCGCCGCGAGCGTCGCCGTCTACCGCGTGGACGGCGACACCGCCCGGCTCGTCGGCACCACCCGGGGCGCCGGCTGGGTCGACCGCGCCGCCCCGACCGACCGACCGCTGTCCTACTGCCTGTCCGGGCTGGACCGCAGCGGGAACGAGGGTCGACTCAGCGCGCCGATCTCCGTCGGCACCCCGTAGGGAACCAGGGCCCTCCCGCCGCGGCGGTGCTCCGAGCACCTCGCACGCGTTGGAGGGGCGACGTTATCGCCGCCGCCACGGCGGGTTGGCCGGGCGTTCCGGTGACGTTCCTACGGTCCGGACCATGACACCTCGCCCCACCCGCTCCCGACGCGGAAACCCGAGCCGTCCCGTCGCCGCGCTCGCCGTCCTGGCGCTGTCGGCCGGCCTGCTCGCCGTGCTGCCCCCGTCGCCGCCGGCCGCCGCCGAGCCCGGCGCGGTGGCCGTCGCCGAGGACTTCTCCGCGGGCCGGCTGCCCGCCGGCTGGCGGGCCGTCGACGGCACCTGGAAGGTGGAGAACGGCCGGCTGTACGGCACCTCCGCCAGTTCGAGCCAGAACAACAAGATCACCTTCGGCCGGCACCTGAACGACTTCCGGTTCGAGGCGACCGTCCGGTTCGAGTCCGTCGCGTCCGCCACCCGCTGGACGGCGCTGGGCCTCGACGTGCCCGCCGACGGCGCGACCCCCTGGTGGATCGCCACGATGCGCAGCGGCACCACCGCCAGCAACGGCCTCGAATTCGCCCAGCGCACCACCGCCGAAGCCTGGAACGTCACCAACACCGGCGCCGGCCCGTACGCCGCCGGCACCGGGCGGGACGTGCGGGTCGCCGTGGAGGTGCACGGCAGTCAGGCGCGCTGGTTCGTCGACGGCCGCGAGGCGCTGCGGACCAGCAGCCTGCAACGCTCCGCCGGCGGCGGGCAGGCGCTGCTGGTCAACGGCGCCACCGTCTCCTTCGACGACGTGCGGGTCACCGAGCTGGCCCCCAACGGCTACCTCCGCCCGGACGGCAGCCCGCTCACCGTGATCGCCCACCGCGGCGCCTCGTCGGCCGCCCCGGAGAACACCCTGGTCGCCCAAGAGGCGGCCCGCCGGGCCAACGCCGACTGGATCGAGAACGACGTGCAGCCGTCCCGCGACGGCGTGCCGTTCGTGCTGCACGACACCACCGTGGACCGGACCACCGACGGCGCAGGCCGGATCCGCGACCTCACCGCCGCCCAGCTCAAGGCCCTCGACGCCGGCTCCTGGTTCGCGCCGTCGTACGCCGGCGCGAGGCTGCCCACGCTCGCCGAGCAGCTCGCCGACCTGCGCACCCGCGGCGGCAACCTGCTGCTGGAGATCAAGGGCGCGCACACCCGTGACGAGGTCGCCCGGATCGTCGAGGTGATCCGCGCCGAGCGGATGACCGGCCGGGTGTTCATCCAGAGCTTCGAGGTGGACGCCCTGCGCCACACCCGCGAGCTGGCCCCGGAGCTGCCCCTCGGGCTGCTGCGCAGCAGCCTCGACGCCGACCCGGTGGCGATCGCCCGCGAGCTCGGCCTGACCGCGTACAACCCGAGCGGGACGGCGCTGCTGACCCGGCCGGACGTGGTGCGCGCGCTGCACGACGCGGGCGTGGCCGTGCTGGTGTGGACGATCGACTCGGCGAACCAGTGGCAGGCGCTGGAGCAGGCCGACGTCGACGGGATCATCACCAACCGTCCCGCGGAGCTGTCCGGCTGGAACGCCGCGTACCTGCAGCGTCCGCCCGCCACGCCGACCGTCGCGATCGCCGCGCCGGCCGACGGCGCCACCCTGGACCGGGCGCAGCAGCCCACCCTCACCGTCACCACGACGCACGCCGAGACCGTGACCGTCACCCTCGACGGGCGGCCGGTCGACCCCGGCGCGCCGCTGGACCTGGCCACCCTGCCCGCCGGCCGGCACACGCTGCGCGCCGAGGCCGTCGGACCGGCCGGCCGGGCGTCGGCCACCAGCGCCTTCACCGTCCAGGCGAGCCCGGCGGGGCTCGGGTACGTGATCCTGACCGCCGACATCGAGCGGGGCACCCGCGCCACGCTCAGCGCGCTGCTCGTCCAGGGCCGCTACGCCGAGCTGGCCCGCCACGCCGACCAGCAGGCCGGCCGGCGGCTCCCCGTGGAGCTGGCGCGCGTCGTCGCCGCCGACGCGCGGGCTCTCGCCGCGGACTGACCGTACGACGGCGGCGGGCGGGGCGACCCGCCCGCCGCCGCGCGGGGCGCCGGCCGGGTCGGCGACGCGACGGGACCCGCGGGCCGTGCGCCCCGGCCGTCGCACCGACCACCGTCGGCGCGCCTCGCGCCCGGGGCGGATCAGTACGGCGCGGGCACCTCCACCTCGAGCGGCTCCAGGTCGTCGCGGACGGCCTTGACCTCCCAGTAGAAGGCGTGCGACGCGGGCGACCCGTCGACGGTGCGGACCCGGAACGAACCGTCCGTCACCCGGCTCGCGGCCAGCGGCGACACCGGCTCGTCGTCCTCGAAGACCGGCGTCAGCTGCACGGTCCGTCCCTCGGGCCGGGTCAGCGCCTCGAAGTAGTCCGGCAGGTCCACCCGGGCGACGCCGTCGCTCAACCGCGCCTCGCCCCGGTAGTAGACGCCGTTCTCCGGCCCCTCGATGGCGGCGTGGATCAGCTGGCGGCGCTGCGTGGCGTCGGGGGCGTCCAGCGGGTGGTCGATCGCGAACTGCTTGGACTTGCCCTTGATCACGCCGCTGCCGGCCGTCAGGCTGATCGTGTACCCGGACGCCTCGGTGCCGAGGTAGATCGCGCCGGAGGCGAACAGGTCGTAGGTGCTGATGCCGCCACCGCTCCAGGAGGGCACCGTGTTCGGGCTGACCGCCACCCCGAGCTGGCCGTTGACCTGGACGTTGCCGCCGAAGAAACCGCGCTTCTCGACCCACAGGCAGCCGGTCTCCGGGCCGGTGCCGCCGCCGTAGCCGATGTAGACGCCGGCGCTGTTGAGCAGGTAGAGCCGTTCGGGGCCGTTGATGTGCAGCCGGTTGGCGCCGGAGAGGTAGCCGTGGGACGGCATGGCGATGTTCCCGCCCGTCGACAGGCCACCCTGCACCGTCAGGTCGCCGTTGCCGTTGGCGTCCTTGACGACGGTGACCCCGCCGGTCGCCCGCAGGGCGAAGCCGCCCTCGGCGGTCAGCGACAGCCCGCCCCGCCCGCGCAGGCTCACCGCCCGCAGCTCCCGGACCGCCAGGTCGGCGTACGGCTTGCTGCCCTCGGCGTAGCCGAGCCCCGGCGTCTCGGCGCTGCGGTCGACCAGCTCGAAGCCCCGGCCGGCCCGGAACGACAGCTGCGCGTGCTGCACGCCGGGCCCCCAGAAGCCGAGCGCGGTGACCACCTGTCCGGCGGTGACGGACGTGCCCTCCATGCTGCCCAGGTGCAGCATGCCGCCGGCGATTCGCAGCCGGTCCGCGTTGTGCTGGGTGAAGGCGATGATGTCGTCGGGGTCGTTGTTGTTGGCGATCCGCAGGATGGTGTTCTCGCCGTCGTACGGCCAGTACCGGATGTACGCCTCGTCGCCGAGGCCGCCGCCGGGGTCGGCGGGGAAGGTGATGCCGGACTGGGGGCCGGCGCCGACGGCCGGCACGATGGCCCCGACCGGAACCCGGAGCCCGGCCGCCACCCGCCCGGTGCCCTCCACGGTGACCGTGCCGCCGGCGCGGGTGACCCGGCCCAGCACGATGGCGTGGGCCGGGTCGGCGGGCGCGGCGGCGGAGAACTCGACGCGGCCCTCCTCCGTCCACCGGGTCGGCCCGGCGACGCCGCCCTCGTCGCGCATCCCGTCGAGGAACTCGTGGTAGCGGATCACCACGTACCAGCTGCTGCCCTCGGTGGGCAGCGCCCTGCGGCTGTCGTCGGGCAGCACGACGACCCGGCCGGCGCCGTCGATCGCCACGCCCTGGCCGACCGTCACGTCGCCGCCGGTGGCGGTCAGGCCGAGGCCGCTGACCACGCCTCGGGGCTGCAGCAGCCGGGCGGCGAGATTCTGCCGCGCCAGCAGGTAGTCCAGCGCCTGGGTCAGGTCGCCGGCGCGCAGGTACTGGTGGTCGTAGTACCGGGGCCGGGCCATCGGCAGCGGCAGGTCGTTCTTCCAGGTGATCGTCATGGTGTGCTCTCCGCTGATCTGTCTCGGTCGATGCGCGGGCGGGGTCGTTCAGCGCGGTTGGACGGTGTCGTAGCGCAGGCCGCTGGACAGCTCGCCCGTGCCGGCGCGGCGGGCGCGGCCCAGCCAGAGGTGCACGGAGCCGTCGGTCCACCGGGCCAGCTGCCACTGGCGCAGCAGCCGGGCACCGGCGCGCGGCACCTCCTCCTCGGGGATGGCCAGCTCGACCAGGTCGTCGCCGCGCCAACGCCAGTCGAGCAGGCGGCTGTGACCGGTGACCGCGACCGGCGGGCCCTCGCGGGACGGCTGTTGCAGCGGGAGCCGGCGCAGCCGCACGACGTCGGGCCGGCCCTGCGTCGGCCCGGGGACCAGCGGCACCCAGTTCTCCGGCACGGTGGTGGCGAAGGCGTACGACGGGGTGGGCACCGTGTCGGCGGCGGGCGGTCGCGGTGGCGGTGCCGCCCGGCCGACCTGCGCGCCGCGGTCGATCGGCCGGCCGGTGGCGCCGGTGACGGTCCGCTCGACGGCCCAGGCCAGGTTCGCCATCTCGTCGCGGCCGAGGCGGACCTCCTCCACCGGCTCGGAGTCGAGGGTGGTGGCGGCCGTGGCGGGCAGGACCAGCACGTCGGCCGGCCCACCGGCGGTCGCCCCGGACGGACGGAACAGCGCCGTGTCGTCGGGCGCGGCCGGCACCAGCGTCTGGATGCCGAACGTGTCGGTGACGATCATCGAGCGGATCCGGGTGGCCGACCCGACGGGCAGTTCCAGCGGCACCAGGAAGTGGTCGTTGGCGTAGACGAGGCCGTACCCGACCAGGAACATGCGGGCGAGGTCGCCGGCGCCGGCGCCGATGCCGGCCAGGTTGACCTGGGCGTCCTCCAACTCCCAGAACCGGGTCGACGGCATGCCGGCGTACGCGACGGGGGTGGGCAGCAGCACCTTGACGACGTCCTCGACCTTCGGCGCGGCGTCGAGGGTCGCCCCGGGTTCGTGGTCGAAGTGGTACCAGTCGAGGCGGTCCCCGTCGTACTCGTGGGCGGTGAGCACCAGCTCGCCTTCGGAGCCGTGGGCGGCGACGGCGAAGTCGTACTCCATCCGTTCCCGCCGCCACGCCGGTCCCTCCTGGCCGGGTGCGCTGAACAGCGGGGTGAAGTCCGCCGGCGGCCAGGGTGGCGCGGCCGGCCTCGACGGCTCCGGCGTCAGCACGGCGGGCAGTTGCAGCAGATATCCGTCCGGCGGGCCGGCGGGGCGGGGCGGCACGCCCAGCCAGGCCAGCCACTCGTCGACGGCGGCGGTGACCGCGCCGACCAGCGCGGGCGGCACCTCGTTCTCGGCGACGAACCGGCCCTCGGCGCAGGCGCGCAGCGCCAGCTCCCCGTGCGGCGCGCGGCCGGCGGCGATGCGCAGGTAGCCCCGCGTCTCGGCGTCCGCCGCCGAGGCGGCGTCGGGCGGGACGGCCGGGACGGGATACCGGGCGCACAGCCGGGGGGCGAGTTCGCCGGCGCCGGCGTCGGCGATCAGCCGCAGCAGGTGCTGGCCGCTCTCCACGGCGAAGCGCAGGTCGCCGGCGGTGGCGGCGGACTCCCGCTCCACCACCGCCTCCAGCGGGACGGCGGCGGGCAGCCCGACGGTGCTGCCGGAGTCGGTGCCGGGCCGGTAGCGGCTGAACGGGGCGATCTCGGCGTGCACGCGGGCGCTGACCGGGGACCCGGTGTCCTCGCCGGTGAACTCGCCGAGCTGCCACTGCCGGGCCAGCAGCCACAGGGGATCGGCGACGCGGGCGTCCACGGCGGGGGCCAGGTCGGCGCGCCGGGTACGCGGTTCGAGGCGCGTCCAGGTGGTGACCGACGGGATGTGCGCGTCGGTCTGGGTGGGGTCGGCGGTGGTCACTGGCCCTCCTGTCCGCCCTGCGGCGCCAGCGTCGCGTCGGGGACGAAGTCGGTGGTGGTCGCGGTCTCGGCGACGTTGGTGGGGAAGTAGAGGGCGGGCAGGAAGTGCCCGGCGGCGCCGAGGGAGTCGACGTCGACGGCGCGGGCGACGGCCAGGTCGAGGGCCTCCTCCAGCACCTGGGCGAGGGTGGCCGGCTGCCACGAGCCGGCGCCCTCGGGCGCGAGGCCCAGCAGGACCGCCTGCGGGGCGGCGGCGCCGGGGGCGTCGTACTCGAAGGTGACGCCGGTCTGCACCCGCCCGGCGGGCACCACCTCCGTCCACTCGTCGACCAGCAGGCCGTGCACCGGCCGGGTCGCGTCGATGCCGCCGGGAGCGACGACGACCAGGGACACCGGTTCGGTGTCGGCCCGCGGTGGCGCCTCGCCCACCCAGCGGTCGCCGGGGGCGTGGGGGAGCTGCGCCACCCGCACGGCGGCGGGCAGCTTCACGACGCCGCCGGCATCCAGGGCCTGCGCGGTGGTCAGCACCTCCTGCAGCCTGCCCACGGCGGGCCGGACGCGGCCGTAGCGGGACAGCCACCGGCGTACGGGGTGCGGGGAGCCGCCCTGCAGCGCGTCGCTGGCGGCGAGGGCGGTGGCCAGCTGCTCCGGCTGCGGCGCGGTGGCGCGGGTCAGGACCGGCATGTCGGCGCCGAGCAGCGCCCGGATGCGGGCGATCTGGGCGTCGCGCCGCCGCGCCGAGGGTGCCGACGGGCGGTCGAAGTCGGTCGCCGGGTCGCAGGCGCAGGCCGCCGGCGGGCAGGGCGTCCGGTCGTGCAGCTCGGCGACGACCCGGCAGTGGGCGGCCAGCCGACGGTCCAGCTCCGCGCGGGCGACCAGGGCCGCGTCGGCGACCGCGCGGGCGCTGCCGGCCGTCGGCGGGGGCGGTACCGCGCCGACGACGCCGAAGCCGGCGGCGGTGTCCAGCAGCTGACGGACCGCCGTCTCGTCCCAGCCCGGCCCGTCCCCGCCGGGGACGGCGTGCAGTGCCGTCGCCGCGTCGCGCGCCGCGTGCCACTGCTCGTCGGCCTGCGACTTGAGCACGTTGTCGAACTCGGGGGGCGCGTCGGGCTCCAGGCCGAGGTCGGCGGCGACGACCGGCCGGGACCGGCCGACCAGGTCCCGCAGCACGTTGACGGCGTGCAGGAACTCGGCCAGGCCGACCCTGTCGGCCGGCCAGGCCGGGTCGCGGTCGTAGTCCAGCTCCAGCGTCCAGTCCGGACCGACCCCGGCGGGCACCAGCTTCGCCCACGCGACGAGGGTGAGGCGCCGGTCCAGCTCGGCGTCGTCGGGGCGGCCGGGATGCGGCGGGGCGGCGAGCAGGTCGATCGCCGGGATCTGCAAGCGGTCCAGGCTGGCGTCCCGCCAGGGGGTCGCGGTGACCCCGTCCGGGGCGTGCCAGCGGTAGCGCCAGAACACCCGCCACGACGGCGGCAGCAGCACGGAGGCGAGCGCGTCCGCGGCGGCGACCATGATGCGCGGGTGCTGGGCGCGGGCCGTCGGCCAGTCCTGCCGCAGCCGCTGCCACCGGTCGTCGACGTTGACCAGCAGCAGCACCCGGTGGGTGAGGGCCGTGCCGGTGACCGGGGTGCGGGTGACGTGCAACTGCGGTGGGCTGGTGGCGGCGCCGGAGGCCGCGTCGACGGCCGCCGCGGCCCGGTTCATGTCGCCCAGGGCGAGCTGGTGCACGCCCTCGGCGAGCAGGGTGTCGGCCACCGCGTCGGTGGCGTCGGCGAGGTCGGCGAGGACCTGTCGCACGGCGGTCCGGGCCGCCCCGGGCAGCGCGTTCAGCTGCGTCTCGACGGCCCCGGCCCGGTGCAGCCGGTGCAGCTCCAACCCGTCGACGGTCGCCGCCGACTCGACGGTCGGCGTGACCGTGGTGGCGTCGTCGCCGACGTCGACGCGGTGGGCGCGCACCGGCGCGAGCCGGCGGAACGTCGGCAGGAACTGGTCCAGCGGACCGTCCGGGTGGTCGTGCAGGCCACGCTCGAAGCGGTAGCCGAGCAGCGCGCCGAGGCTCTGGCCGGCGCGGACGCCGTCGAGCAGCTGCTCGGCGAGGCGGACCCGGCGGGAGGAGAGGTCGACGGCCAGGGGGTTGTCGCCGCCCTGGTGGGAGCGCCACGCGCTGCGCAGCACCGCGGTGGTGACCGCCTGCGCCGGCGAGGGGGCGTGCACGTGCCCGGCGCCCTCCGGGGCGGCCGGCAGCGTCGGCGGCGCCACGGTCTCGGGCACGTCGGCGGGGCGGGGCACCAGGCGCGGTGGCCCGGCCGGCCGCAGGTCGACCAGCCAGCCGTACCCGCCGACGTGCACGCCGGGCGGCGGCCCGGCGGTGAGCTGGGCCAGCCGGCGGGTGGCCAGCGAGGTGACCCAGGCGTCCAGCCGGTGCGTGGCCAGCCCGAGGGTGCCGGCGACGTGCCGGTGCAGGTCGGCGGGGGACAGCCCGTCGTCGAGCTGTCCGGCCAGGTCGCCCAGCGCGGCGCGGAAGGCGCGCAGGTCGGTGGTCGCCCGGACGTGGCGGGGGTCGGGCTGGGAGCCGGCGAGGTAGCTGCCGACGGTCTCGCCGGGGGCGTCGGGCACCGGCACGGCGAGGCGGCGACGCAGCACCCGCGTGCTGTCGTGCGGGCGGATGTCGACCAGTTCCGGCTCCGGGATCTCCGCCGCGGCGGGCAGCGACGCCTCGGCGGCGAACGCGTGCGCGGCGGCGGAGTGCTCGGCGATCAGGGCGGCGCGCAGCAGCCGGTGGAACAGCGGCACCGGACCGTCGGAGGGACGCGCCGGCACCTCGTCGCCCTTGACACCGACGGCGGCCAGCGCGTCGAGGTACGCCCCGATCCGGGCGGCGTCGGGCTCCCCGGGTCCGTCCAGCAGGGGCGTGCCGAGGGCGTACGCCTCCTTGGCGAACACGGCCAGGGACAGCCGCGGGTCGGTGGGGCCACCCAGGCCGAGCGCGGAGAGCAGGGCCCGGGCCGGTTCGACGAGCTGTTCGCGCCAGCCGTCGCCGAGGCCGAGGCGGGCGAAGCGCCACAGCCAGCTGACGTACTCGTTGCCGAGCATGCTGCGGGCGCGTACCTCCAGCACCCGCGCGTCGGTGGCCAGGATGTCCAGCAGGGTGCGCTCCGGGTCGGCGAGACCGGGCACGATCCGGGGCACCGGCGAGGGCAGCCACACCCGCTGCCACAGGCTGGTCAGCAGCCCGACGGCCCGGGCCTCGCCGGTGCCGGCCGGGCGCCAGTCGCGCAGGCTGGCCACCGGCAGCAGCCCGTACGGCTGGCGGCCGACGCGCAGCGTGGGCAGGGGTCCTTCGGCGTGCACGTGCGCGACGAAGTGGTCGCGCAGCGCGGCCTGTTCGGCGGGGGTGGCCACCGGCAGCAGGTCCCGCAGCAGGGCGCCGAAGCTGGCCGGCCAGAGCAGCCGGCGGACCAGCCGGCCGGTGGGCCGGTCGGCCACGGCCGCGCCGGCGCCGCGGGCGAGCGCGGTCGGCGCGCCCTCGCGGGTCGGCCTGCCCCGGGCGGCGGTCAGCGCGTCGTCCGGCTCGGCGGTCAGCGCCACGCCGAGCGCGGCGGCGACCAGCGCGGCGGCGGCCTCCGGCGCCCCGGCGTCGGCGGCGCTGTCGGCGGCGGTCGGCGCGGCGGTGGTCGGTACCGCCGCCGGGGTGGCGGCGGCGGTGTTGTTGGTGGGGGTGTCCGGGGCCAGGAACGCCAGCCCGTCGGTCGCGGCGTGCGCCTCCAGCAGGCGACCGAGGGCCTTGGCGGAGGCGGCCGGCGCGGCGGCGGCGTCGAGTCCGAAGACCAGCAGCCGTTCCACCGTCTCCGGTTTCCCGTCGCCGCCGAGGGGGACGGTGACCGTCAGGGCCATGCCGGCGGCCTCGGCGGTGGCGAAGTCGACGGTCCAGCGCATCCCGGCGTCCACCGGGGGCGCCTCGGCCGGCACCTGGTCGATGGTGCCGTCCTCCTCGGCGGCGACGGGGGTGGGGCCGACGGGCAGGTCCGGGGTGACGGGGTTGGAGGTGCCGGTGAACAGCCGGCCGCTGACGGTGCGGCCCACGGCGTACCAGCGGGTGGGCAGCAGCCGGGCCCGGGCCGGTTCGCACCAGGGGCCGGGCCGGGGAACCAGTTCGGGGAAGTCGCCGCCGACCGGCTCCGTGACCCGGGCGATCCAGGTGGCGCGGGGCGCGTCGAAGCGGCGCACCAGGTCGGTCCAGGCCGCCTCGTCGGGTGCGCCGGTGACACCGCCCGGCCGCCCCTCGCCCCAGTACCTGCGGCCGGCGGCGATCTCCTCGGCGGTGAGCCCCGGCTCGTGGTCGTCGACGTGGATCTGGTCGGGGTAGACGCGGATCCTCAGGGTCGCGCCGGCGAATCGGGTCTCCAGGCGCACCGGCAGCATGACGGCGGGCGCGAGCGCGGAGAGCGTCCACGGGGTCTGCGTCAGCACGGTGGCCAGCGGCGGCCGGTTCGCGGCGTACGGCGAGGTGGTCATCACTGGTTCTCCGGGCTCGGTAGCAGGTCGCTGGCGTGGCGGGCGAGCAGGACGGGGCGTTGCAGCACGGACAGGGCGGTGTCGGCGGCGTTGCGGCCGTGCCGCGCGGCGAAGACGACCGCGTCCGGGGACGGCGGGTCGCCGGTGAGGTCGACGCCGAAGCGGGGCGCGGCGGGCTGCTCGCGCAGCAGGAAGAAGTGGCCGGGGGCGCCGGCGGCCCGCCGGGGGGCGCCCCGGGCGACCTCGGCGGTGAACGGGAAGCCGAACAGCAGCAGGTCGGGGGAGAGCCACGCGCGGAAGATGGGCAGCACGTCCGGCCCGGTGGGTTCCCGCTGCTCGGGGCCGGTCCACGCCGCCTGGCGCATGGTGACGATGGTGGAGGGGTAGCGGCGCAGCAGCTCACCCCGGACGACCAGCACCAGCGACTGCTCGCCGGGGGCGCCGACGGCGGTGAGGTGGCTGCCCAGCGGCCCGTTGCGCCACGCGGGGTCGGTCAACGGCGGGATGTCGGTCAGCGGGGCGCCGGCGGAGGCGGCGCCGCGGACGTCCCAGAACTGCCGGAACCAGGTCTGCCGCGGGTCGGCGGGGAACTCCCGCCACAGCATCTCCCGGCTCATCTCGTGGTTCAGCCCGACCAGGAACGCCTCGATGAAGCGGGGGTTGGCGGCCAGCGCGGTCATGGTCTCCGGCGCCACGGCCGGCAGGTTCGGCACCACGTGCTCCTGGGACAGCCCGCGCAGCAGCTCGTACGCGGGGACGGTGAAGGTGACCCCGGCGAGCAGCCGCCGCAGCGGGTCGCCGCTGTCGGGCAGGGCGTCGACCAGGTCGCCCTCGCCGAGGGTCAGCCCGGCCAGCACCTCCCCGGCCACCGCGGTCTCCGGGCGGACGGTGTCGCGTACGGCCGCCGCCGCGGTGGCGAGGTCGACCGGCGCGGGCCGGTGGTCGCGGGCCAGCGACTGCGCCGGGGCGAGCCGGCCCTGGTGCGCCGCGGCCGCGGTCATGAAGTCGTCGCCCATCCGGGCCCGGTCGGCCACGAGGTCGGCCCGCAGGTCGGCGATGGTGACCGAGCAACCGTGGGCGTCGGCGGCCCCGGTGACGGTGACGGTGGGGCTCCAACTGACCGGGACGCCGCCCGGGTCGAGGTCGAAGGCGACGCGGTAGGTGATGCTCGCGCCGCTGCGCCGGGCGACGACCAGGTCGGGGCGGCGGGTGCCGGTCACGTCGGCCACGGCGATGCCGGCCCCGGCGGCGCCGGCGACCGCCGCCTCGTCGGGCACCGCGTGCTCGTGGTTCCAGCCGCTGACGACCCGGCCCCGGCGGTTGAGCCCGACGCCGGTGCAGTAGCGGGCCACCGGGTTGCCGCCGGCCGTGCCGGCCGCGAACACGACCAGGTCCGGTCGCTGGTCGCCGGTCATGTCGACGACGTCCACGCCGACGGCGGAGATGGTGTCGAGCTTCTGTGGGGTGGGCTGGGAGTCGCTCCACCCACGGGTGGCCCTGCCGGTGGCGTCCAGGCCCCAACCGACCCGGTAGTACACCCGGTTGTCGCTGCCGCCGGGGCGGCTCACCCCGTACGCGACGACGAGTTCGAGCCGGTCGTCGCCGTCGAGGTCGGCCAGGACGACGTCGAGTCCGGCGGCGTCGCCGTTGACCGGGTCGGGCAGCTCGTACGGGCCGGTCCAGCCGCCGGCCGCCGCGCCGTCGGCGGTGACGTCGCCGCCGATCCAGTAGCTGATCCGGCAGGTGCCGTCCGGTCCCGGTGCCAGGAGGGCGGTGACCAGGGCCGGCCGGCCGGACGGCTGCAGGCGGCCGATCGTGGTGGCGGTGGCGCGTACCGCCGCCGGCGCGACCGGCCCGTCCACGGGCGCGGTCAGGGCGGTCTCCTGCACCGCCCCGTCGTCGCCCACGTTGTGCCCCACCTGCACTCGGGCGCGCCGGGCGGTGCCCGCCCCGGCGGTGTGCGCGAACAGCAGCGAGGCGAGCAGCCCCACCCGGGGGGCGAACCGCAGGTGCGGCGCGGGAAGCGCGGTGTCGAAGCCGGCGCCGCGCGGGTCGGCCGGCAGCCCGTGGTCGATCCAGCCGCCCGAGTGACCCCAGGGCCAGGAGGTGAGCCGGCCGTCGGCGGTGACGGCGAAGATCTCGCCGCTGCGGAACGCGCCGAGCACCGGGCCGGGACGGTGCCGGCCGAGGCCGCCGTCCGGCACCGTCTCGATCACGCCCCAGCCCCAGTACTCCCGCTCGTGTCCGTCGTGGTACCAGCGGTAGCGGCGCATCAGGCGCAGGTCTGCCGGGTCGGCGTCGGTCGCGCCGAGCGCGATGATCGACATGCCGTCGTCCTCGCCGATCTGCGCCGCCTGCTGCCCGAGCGAGACGAGCCGGCGCCCCTCGGGGGCGGCGTCGTGCCGGTAGAGGGACCCGTCGGGCAGCTGGGAGATCAGCCAGCCGTCCGGCGTCAGGTAGGAGAACCGGGACCCGTACGCGGACGGGTGCAGGCTGGCCGGGGAGCCCCACACCGGCGGGATGGCGTCGTTGCCGACCTGGCTCCACTGTCCACCGTGGACGAACAGCCGGTTGTGGCTGGTGGCGACCAGCACGGCCGACCCGGTCGGGCGCGGGGTGCCCCAGAGCCGCTCGGTGGACCACATCGCGGGCGCTCCCAGCGACGCCCACGAGCCGGTCGCGGGGTCGTAGCGGTGCAGGTTGCCGTCACCGCCGAGCAGGTAGATCAGGTTGCCGCCGGCCGCCGGTCGGCTGCGCACCCCGAGCGGCGGCGCGCCGCAGTCGCGCCACACCCACCGGTCGCCGTCCCAGCGCCGCTCGAACAGGCGGCTGTCGCGGGTGCGCACGAACACCCGGTGGGGCGCCACGGTGGCACCGGAGGTGGCCACGGCGGTGCCCGGCGGGAGGCCGTGGTCGCGCCACACCCACTCGTCGCCGATGCGGCGGCGCTCGAACAGCCGCCCGTCGGCGGCGCCGACGAAGAAGCGGTCGCCGTTCAACAGGTCGCCGCCGTTGGTGGCCACGCTGGTGACCGGTTCGTCGAGTGCCAGGGCCTTCGTGCCGGCCGCGGTGGCGGCGGTGGTGGTGGTGTGCCACCACGGGTTCTGGGCGGCCTGTTCGATGACGGCGCGGGTCAGGGAGCCGAGCCCGCGCCCGTCGGTGACCAGCGTGTCCAGCACCTTGCCGCCCGCGGGCACCTTCGCGGCGGGCACCGGGCTGGTGCCGCCGGCGAGCCGGGCCAGCGCGGCCGGCCCGCCGTCGGGGTCGACCCGGCGGGCGAGGGGCCCGCGGGGGCGCAGCAGCCGGCGCAGCGGCGCGGTGGTGGCGGCCCGGGCGCCCGGGTTGCCGTCCAGTTGCCGGTCCAGCGGGTCACCGGCGGCGGCGGAGCGGGCGGTGGGCCCCGGCTCGACGAGGTCGTGCACCGGCTGGGTCAGGGCCACGAGCTGGTCGTCGCCGAGGGGCGTGCCGGGGGAGGCGGGGTCGACCCGGCGGCTGAACAGGGCGGTGGCGGTGTCCCGGGCGGCCTGGCCGCGGCGCAGCCGCTCGTTGGCCTCGCGCAGTTCGGCGGCCCGTTCCCAGGCGGCGGCGGCCAGGTCCTCCTGGTGGCGCTGCACCACCTGCGTGCCGAGGGCGGCGGCGGCCCGGTAGCGGGGGTCGAGGTTGAGCCCGGCCAGCCAGCGCGGTTCGGCGCCGGGGGCGGGGACCTGCCCCTGCTGGCTGTGGATGTTGCCGTACAGCGGCGGGGTGAGCCGGTCGTCGGCGTGGCGCAGCAGGCCGGTGAGCGCGTCCTGCCAGGCCTGGCGGACGTCGTCGGCCCAGACGGTCGGGGTCATGCCGGGGGCGGCCAGGGCACCCTCGAAGCCGAGCACCGAGCGGCCCTCGACACCCTCGTCGTCGCTGTGCGGCAGGCCGCCGCCGGGAGCGGCGATGTCGACCGGTTGCCGGCCCACGTCGTCGGGCAGGACCCGGGAGCGCAGCCGGCGGGCCAACGACTCGAAGTCTCCGTCCGGGCCGGTGCGGAACGTCCAGTGGTGGTAGACGGGCAGCAGCACCGCGTCGTCCGGCCCGGGGTGCGGCGAGTCGGGGCCCCAGGCGGGGGCGAGCGGGCCGGTGTCGTCGACGCTCTGGCCGAGGCCGGCGCGGACCCCGGCGGCGAAGGCGGGCACCACGGCGGCGACGTAGTCGGTGCCGGCGGCGAGCCGGCGCGGGCACAGCAGCCGCGACAGGGTGCGCTCCGGGGCGGAGGCGATGACCTCGGCGAGGTCCTCGTCGTCGGTGACCAGCACCTGGGCGTGCGCCCACGCCCACGAGTCGGCCAGCACCGGCAGGTGCCGCACCGTGGTGGCCAGCCGGGGCAGGGCCTGGCCGGGCTCGGTGCGCAGCTCCGCGCCGTCGGCGCCGGCCGGCGCCACCACGAGGACCAGCCACGGGCGCAGCGCGCCGTCGGCGTCTGGCCGGGCGGGGGTGTAGAGCCACGGCAGGTCGGGGCTGTCGAATTCCACCGCGGCCAGCAGGGACACCTCGACGTTCTCCGCGCCGGGCGCCGGGTGGCTGCGGATGATCTCCTGCGGGTCGACGCCGACGACGTCGCCCGGGCCGTGCAGCAGCGCGGTCGTGGTGCCGGCGATCTGTTCGGTGTCGCCGGTGGCGGTGTCGGTGCCGAGCGCGGCGACGCTGAGGGTTACCTCGGCGCGGGGGCGGGGCAGGGCGCCGCTGAGCGTGTCGGTGTGGGCGACCACGCGGGCGACGCCGTCGCGGACCCAGGGCAGGAAACGCAGGCCACCCATGTCAGCAGACCTCCAGCTCGACGGGCGTGATCCTCGGTTTGGGCACCCGGACGCGGGGGCGGCGCGGCGCGGCCGGCGCGGCGTCCGCGCGCCGCTGCGCCGGCACGCGGGCGGCGCGGGCGGGCGGCGCGGCGGCGGCCAGGTCCGGGGTGGGGCCGGTGAAACGGGCGCGGCGGCCCGCGTACGCGGCCGGGGCGGTGGCGGCGAAGCGGGCCAGCAGGTCGCCGCCGGGGGCGGCCAGCCGCGCCGTGGCCGGCTGGGCGGGCAGGGGCCGGCCGGCGGCGTCGGGGTCGTCGATGATGATCCGGTCGTACGCGGCGTCGCCGGCCAGCTCGGCGAAGGTGGTCAGGTCGGCCGGCGGCAGGGTGGTGCCCTCCGGCAGCGCGACGGTACGCCCGGCGGCGAGCCGCACGAAGCCGGGCGTGGTGAGCTGCTCGACGGGGGACAGGTCGCGGAACTGCCCGGGCGCGAAGTCGTCCTCCACCGTGTCGCCGAGGCTGCCGGCCAGGGCGTCGTCACCGGTGCCGACGCGCACCCCGGTCAGCGTGAACCGGTTCGGTCCGCTGATCCGGGACGTCCCGATGCGTTGCAGGTCGGTGTCCAGCGGCAGCACGTTCTCCCGCACCGACAGGTGCGCGCCGGGTTGCAGCAGCATCGGCCCGGTCCAGCCGGTCAGGTCGCGCAGGGTCACCGGCTCGCCGGCGCCGATGGCGGGCCGGACCTCCCACGCCTGCGGGGTGGACAGCGCCTCCCGCAGCATGCCGGCCGCGTTGAGGTAGGTGAGTTCGTGGGGATTTGTGGTGTCCCCGTCGGTCCAGGTGAACTTGGCCGACGCCTCCCAGAACAGGAACTTGATCCGGGCCTCGCCCCAGGCCCGCCACGGGTGCGGGCCGGAGATGCCGATCTTCAGGTTCACCGCCAGCAGTTCCGTGCCGCGGAACTTCAATGACACGGTGGCGCCCAACTCGGCGGTGAACCAGAACGGCTTGAACTGGAACATCACGTCGAGCCAGGCGCGGCCCTCGATGAGGAACCCGCCGCCCTCGAACTTCAGGGTCAGCGCGGCGCCGAACTGGGCGGTGTTGGTGGTGACCGCGAGGTACGCCTCCAGGTTGATGCCCTTGGCGTTCTTGCGCAGCTGGATGGAGAACCGCTTCATCGTCGGCGGGAAGCCGGGCGGGGGTGTGTAGCGGGGGTGGAAGCCGCCGATCGAGATGGCGAAGGTGCTGCCGGAGCCCCAGCGGGCCCGCAGCGCCATCTCGCCGGAGACCGGCCGGCCGAACAGTTTCGAGTCGATCAGCGCGGCGTCGAGGGTGATCTCGCGGCTGGCGAAGTCGACCATGCCGAAGGAGTCCAGCCGGAACTTGCCGGCGGTCTTGAAGTCGATGACCAGCTTGCCGGCCAGCAGGACACGCACCGGGTCGGGGAACTCGACGAGCACGCCCAGGTCGGCGACGACCTGCCCGTTGAGGAAGTTCAGCCGCACCATCGCGCCGAGCACGGTGCCGGTGGTGTCGACCGGGAAGAGCCGGCTGAGGGTGGCGATGACGGCGGGCGCGTTGCCGAGAGGGTCCTGCGGGAACAACAGCGTGTCGAGGGTGCCGGCGCGGGCGGCGTTGCGGAACTCCTCCGGGTTGGTGCGCCGGTTGTGCCCGACGACCAGACCCAGGCCGGTGATGGAGATGCCCCAGAACAGCATCAGGCCGGGGAACCACTCGTACGTGCCGGCGAGCAGCAGGGAGAAGGTGTGCCCGCCGTCGGCCTCGGTGAGCCGGGTGCCGTCCGGGTTGCGGGTGTTGACGATGGCGGTGGCCTGGATCCGGAAACCCTTGATCGGGGTGAACGGCGCGTTCGAGGTCAGGCCGAGCTGCAGGGCGCCGGCGTACATGCCGCGGGGTTCGTCGACGAACAGGTACCCGCCGCCGGAGACGAAGCCGTTCTCCATCCGCAGCGCGATCCCGTCGGGGGCCTTGAAGCCGGGCTCCAGGTTCGCCACGCCGAGGTTGCCGCCCCGGGCGGCGTCGGCGCCGCCGGCCGGCAGCGCCGGCGGGAAGGTGAGGTCGGCGCGGACGCCGATGTTCTGCACGGTGACGTGCAGCGGCCCCAGGGTGGCCCGCACGGTGGTGGTGATCAGCAGGCCGACCGCGCGGGACCCGGTGGAGGCCGCCAGCGCGATCCGCAGCCCCTCGACGCCGATGCCGTGCCAGGACAGGTGCACCGGGAACTCGGCGGTCAGCGCGGCGGCCCCGGCCAGGTGCAGGCCGGTCCGCATCGACCAGGCGGCGCCGAGGTCGAAGCCGAGCCGCAGTCCGTCGGCGGGCAGCAGCTTGCCCAGCAGCCCGTCGCCGTCGCCGGCCCGGACGACCAGTTCGGCGCGGCCGGCCCGCACGCCCAGCTCGACGTCGTCGCGGCCGGCGCCGAGGCTGGCGCGGCCGGTGACGACGAGCTGCCCGACGGCGAGGTGGGTGCCCTGCGGCGCGCCGATGATCCAGCCGGGTTCGCCGGCGGGCGCGATCCGGGCGATCTCGGCGGCCCACCTCACCGCCGACGCGGCGTCGCTGAACGTGACCCCGTCGGCGTTGACGGCGATGGCGGGGCCGGCGCCGCTGAGGTCGGTGGCGACGTTCCACGCGCCGATCGCCCCCTGCAGGTGTGCCTCGCCGGTTGGCGCGAGGATCACCGTGAGCCGGCCGTCCCAGCTCGCCAGGCCCAGGGTGACGCCGAGGTCGAAGGTGGGCTGCCACGGCGCGCTCCCGGTGGGTGGCGGCTCGCCGCCGGGGGTGCGCAGCCCGCTGAACCGCAGCCGCAGCAGGCTGTCGGCCAGCCGCCGACCCACCTCGCCCTGGTCGGGGCCGACGTCGGGGCGTACGCCCTGGTCGGCGTCGACACCGAGGGACCGCAGCGCCCGGGCCAGCCGCGGCAGCAGCCGGGCGGACAGCTCGGCGACGCCCTCCGGGGTGTCCCAGCCGGCCGGCGCGTAGTGGGCGCGGAAGTAGGCGGCGGGGTCGGCGACGAGGTCGACGAGGCGCTCCAGGTGCAGCTCGTCGCGGCGGCGGGGCAACCGGATCGGGGCGTCGCCCGGCGGCATCGGCGCGCTGGGCGCCGCCTCGGCGGCGGGGGTGACGAGGCCGAGCAGGTCCAGCACGGGCAGCGTCCACGGCGCCCGGCGCAGCAGGTAGGTCAGCACCAGCAGGTCGAGCAGGTCGTCGGCGAGCTCCTCGGGCAGGCCGGCCACGTCCGGCAGCTGCAACTGCAGCGTCGGGGGCAACGCGCCGATCTTGCCGACCGCGTCACCGGCGGCCTTGCCGAGCTTCTGCACCGCCGCCAGGCTGTCGAACCGGGCCTCGGACGTCGCGGCCGTCAGCGCGTCCAGCGCCGGCTCGATGGTCTTGACCCAGTCCTCGAAGCGGGCGGCGTCGAACCCGCTGACCGCCTCCAGGTCCCAGCCCAGGGCGCGCAGCAGCCGGGCCCGCCGCCACGGGTCGTACGCGCCCAGCACCGGCTCGGCCAGCAGCCGGATCTCGTTCCACAGCAGTGCCAGCGCGTTCTTGGCGTCGCTCATCGTCCATCCCGTCCCTCGTGTCGGCGCCGGCGGCCCGCCGTCGGTGCTGTGCTGGTCACGCGGTCACCCTCGGCAGGCCGTCGAGGTCCAGCCGCAGCGATCCCCGGGCCGCCGACAGGCCCCGGTCGGCGGCGGGCAGCGCGTCGAGCGGCAGCGTGTAGTGCCGTCCCGTGGGCCAGGCCGGCCAGGTGGCGAGCCGGGTGAGCGCGGTGGCGACCTCGGTGTCGCCGGCGACGACCTGGCCGATGGCGGTGATCAGCGCGGTCTCGTGCGCGTCGGTCCAGCCGGTGGGCGGCCCGCCGAAGTCGGCTCCCAGCTCCCGGGCCTTGGTCAGCACCAGGTGCAGCTGCGTGGCGGCGCGCGCCCGGCCGCGGAACTCCGGCTTCTCGGCGGTGGAGGCCGGCGGGCCGACCGCGACGAGCTGGTGCGCCCGGTGCTGCTGCCAGCAGGCGAGCAGCGCCACCGCCCGCTCGGAGGTGAACACGTCGCCGACGCGGGCCCGCCGTGGGTTGCCGTCCGCGCCGGGCACGTTCGCCACGGTGGCGGCGGCCTCCGGGTCGGGGGAGTCCCAGTCGGTGGCGAGCAGGTCGTGCAGCCGCTGCCGGGCGAACGTCCACGTGCCGCGGCGCACGCCGTCGTGGCCGCGCAGCGCCAGCGCGTAGCGGTGCATCCAGTGCCAGGAGCGCAGCCCCAGCAGCTCCAGCGTGGTGCTGATGCCCTCGCGGGCGGCGCCGGCCGCGTCGCTGCGCGCCGGGCGGGCCCGCAGCACCCGCAGGTCGGCGGCGAGCAGCCCGCCGCCGTCGCGTCCCCACCCGGGGACGGCGGCGACCCCGGCGTGCCCGCCCAGCGCGTCGTAGGCGTCCCGGTCGGTGGCGCGCAGGAACGCCAGGTATGCCCACATCTCGCCCGGCTCGGAGCGCAGGTCCAGGTGGGTGGGCACGCCCGTCGGCGCGGGCAGCGGCCCGTGGGCCCGCCAGCCGAACGGGCCGAACCGGATCACCGCCGGGTCGTCGGCGGCGACCGCGTCGAGGTAGCCGCCGGCGGCGTCCGGCACCCGGTTCTCGGCGACGGCCCGCAGCACCTTGAAGGTGGACAGCTGCCGGGCGGCGCGGGTGCCGGCGTCCCCGCCGGCGCCGATCGTCGCGACGAGCGCGGCCAGCGACGGGCCGGTGCCGTGTCCCTGCGGGCGGGGCAGCACCGCCTCGGGCAGCAGCTCCGACTCGGCGTCGAGGACCGGTCCGCTCCACTCGGCCGCGGGTGGGTGCGCCCGGTAGGCGCCCAGCCGGATCAGCTCCGGGTGTCCCTCGGGGGCGCGGCCCGCGCCGGTCGGCCGGCCGGTGACCACCCGCGAGTAGACCCGCCGGTCGGCGGCGGTGACCTCGTCGAAGTTCCACACGTTCGGCTTGTCCAGCCGTTGCGGGGCGTCGCCGGCCACCTGCCACGCCTCGACCACGACGGGGCTGCGCCACCGCTTGTCCAGCCACCGCTTGATCGCGACCTGGGTGGCGAGGTCGGCCATCCCGCTGACCGGGCCCAGGTACCGCTCGGCCTCCGGCACGTCCACCGGTTGCAGCCGGTCGGAGTAGCGGGGGGCGGTGGCGCCGGCCGGCTCGACCGCCGCCCGTTCGCGGCGGGCGTACGTCTGGAACTCCAGCACCGCCCAGTAGGTGACCATGCCGTACGCCCCGTCGACCGCGTCCGGCGCCAGGAACCCCAACGTCGCCAGGTCCTGCTGCAGCCGGCGTACCCACTGGTCGGTGACCAGCGACGCGGGCCGCTCGGCACCGTCGTAGCGGGCCTTCGTCGTCGCCGTGGCGTCCCGGTCGTCCGCGCGCAGCACCCAGCCCCCGTACGGCCCGGTGACGGTCAGCGAGCAGCCGTAGGACAGGTCGACGGTGAACGTGGTCAGCGCGGCCGCCCGGTTCTCGCTGGGCAGGTGCCACCACAGTCGCTGCGTCGCCGACTTGCACTCCCCGTCCCGCCAGTCGAACGTGATCTCGCCGAGGTTGTTGTGGCCGACGATCTCCTTGCCGTTGCCCCAGGAGCCCTTGTAGCCGTCCAGGTTCCGGGCCGCCGCCAGGTACTGCGCGAGCGCCGCTGCGCGCGGCAGGCCGGCCGGGTCCACCACCGGCTCCGGCGTGCCGTCGCGGTGCGCCTGCGGGTCCGCCTCGTCGTGGCGGACGAACTGCACGTGCACGTTCCACTCCGGCGGTCGGGTCAGCAGCTTCAACCCGTCGACGTCGCCGACGGCGGGCCGCCCAGACACCCACCAGCCGGTCACGTCGTCGGCGGCCAGGGTCACCTGCACGCCGGCCTGCGTCCGCTGGCCCTCCTTGCCGGGCAGCTCGTTGGCCCACCCGACCAGGTCGATGCGCCCGGTGCCGTCGAGCAGCGGCACGTACCCCAGGTCGTGCAGGACGCGGGTCTCGTCGTTCTCGTTGCGCAAGCCGCTGGAGACGAAGCCGGCCAGCACCCCCTCGGTGCGGTTGACCCCCTCGAACGGCTTCGCGAGGTCGGGTCCGCAGGCGTACGGCAGGGTCGCGGAGTAGCGGATCCGTTCGGCGGAGCCGAAGTGGATGTCGCCGCCGAGCATCACGACCCGGCGGCGCCGGACGCCGTCGGCGCCGGGCGGCGCGGCGGCGAAGAGCCGGCCGAGGAACTTGTGCAGCGCCGCGTCGCTGGCCACCCACGCGTCCTCCAGCGCGGAGTCGTAGCGGCCGGCGAACGCCCTCGCGACGGGCTGCGCGAGCTGCTCCAGGACGGGCACGCCGAACAGGGCGACCGGTTGGGCGACGACGGTGACCGCGTCGTCGCCGAGCACGTTGCCGGCGATCATGTCGTTGAGCGGCTGGTCGTCGTGGAGCAGGCCGCCCGGGTTGCCCGCCCCGGCCGGGTACTGCCGCCAGGTGCGGGTGTCCAGGCCGAGCAGCTGGTAGCGCGGCCAGGTGACGCTCCAGTGGTAGGTCAGCGCGCCCGCCGGCCGGGCGAGCCGGCCCTGGGCGGTGACCGCCGTGGGCATCCCGAGGCGGCTCCGCAGCGCCACGTCGTCGGCGTCGTTCGGGGCGGCCAGCCAGCCGCGCAGCGCGGCCAGCGCCGCCCGACCCGGCTCCCCGGCGGCACCCGTCTCGGCGAACCGGTCCGGGGTGTTGCCCCACGCCTGGAACACGGCGAACGCGGCCATCCCGTTGCGCACCACCCGCCGCCCGAGCGGGGCGTTCACCACGGCGTCGGTCACCCAGGCGCTGGTCATGTTCCAGTCGTCGGTGACCTCGTGGTCGTCGGCCACCATGTACGTCGGCACGTTCGCCAGCTGCCGGCGCACCGCCGGCAGGCCGAGCCGGAACCCCCGCACGGCGATGGCCTGCCGCTGCCACCGCTGGAACCGCTCGACGATTTCCTTCTGCTGCGTGGTGGGGGTGTACTCCCGCCCGGCCAGCAGCTGGTCGTAGACCGTCGCGCCGGGCTCGTGGCCCTGCGGGTCCTTCAGGATCCGGGTGTCCGCCGGCAGCACGTGCTCGAACCGCGGGAAGTGCGCCGGCCACAGCACGTCCGACCAGACCAGCAGGTACATGCACAGGTACTCGCGCAGCGACATCAGGTGGCTGTCCGCCTCGCCGGAGGTGAACTTCGCGTCCCGGGCCATCGCCGCGGCGCGCCTGCCCGGCGTGTACATCGCGTCCGTCGGCGGGGCCGTCGTGCCGACCGGCAGCACCTCCGCGGCCAGCCCCAGCCGCGCGGCCAGCCCGACGTACGCGGGCACCGCCGGGTCGTCGCCGTTCGGCGGCAGCGCGTCGTGGCCGTGGATCAACGCGAGCAGCGGGTCGGCGACGTCGTCGGCGTAGATCTGGTCACCGCCGAGCACCAGCTGGTGCGGGCGCAGGTTCGGATCGCCCACGGAGGCGGCGATGACGGGGTCCACCGCGGGGAAGGCGTCGACGCCCTCGCCGTGCGGCTTGCGGCACGACCCGTGGAAGATCCGCAGCCGGTTCGGGTCGCCCGGCGGGGTGGCGAAGGTCGGGAACGCGGGCACGGCGGCCGGCGCCTGCGGGTGTCCCACGTACGTCAACGCCGCCCGCGCGGCCGTCGCGTCGAGGCCCACCACGCCGGGGTCGAACAGGCTGCCGGCCGTCGAACCGCCGGAGAATGCCAGGTCGTAGCCGTAGAGCGTGCCTGGTTGCAGGGTGACGCCGCTCGCGGTGACCGCGACGACGTGCAGCCGGTCGCCGAGGCGCACCGTCGCACGGCTGGCGGCGCCGACCGTGGCGCCGCGCGTGAATCCGGGAGCCGCGCCCACCGCGAACACGCTCAGCGTCACCGTGCACTCCGCGCGCAGCGCGACGAACACGGTGACGCTGGTCGGGTCCACGCGGCGTACGACGGGACCGCAGAGGACCAGTGGCAGATCGGACGGAGCCGTCATCGCACATCCCTTCGCCCGGGGCCGAGCGACGGGACGGTGGAAGTCGCGCGGTGTCTACGACGATTGAAGTCGCCGGGCCCCGCCGCGCCTACCGCGCAACGGAGCGGAAGATCCACCCCGGCGTTCGACAACCATCGGGTCGACGACGGGTGGGGCGGGCCGACCGGGCGGCCCGGCTGTCCACTCAGGCCGATCCGCTGACGGAGACCCGACGCCGGCTTGCTCCCGGGCGCGACGGCGCGGTAACGCCGGCCGCGCCGGGCCGGGTGCGCATCTGGTCGCATACCTTCCCCTCCCCGTGTGGACGCCACCGCGCGCGTCGATGCCGGCACGAGGTCGCGGATCCGGATGTCGGGTGACCGGCCGCGTCCACGCGGCACGGCGTGAGCGCGTGGCCGGGCCGAAGGCGTTGCGGCGCAACGGTTCCGGCGGGCCCGCCGATCACCTCGCCGCAGAGTCTGTCGGCCCGGGGTGTACCAGCGACAGGGTCCGCTGTCCCGGGCGGCCGGGACACGGGGGCCGGATCTTTCGGCCGTCCGCACGACAACCGCCGCCCGTTGAGCGGAGACGGCGCCGGGTACCTCGGTCGGACCGACGCGCGGGGTCGCGGACGCGCCCGGGCGGCAGGCGATCGCCGCCGGCGTGGCCCGACGTGCCCCGGCACCCCCGCGACTGTCGTCCCACCTGCGTGCGGACCGGGCCGGGGACGACCCGTCAGGCGGCCCCGCGCCGGCCGGGCTTCTTGTGCGGCTGGTCGCCGCCGCGGGTGATGACGCTGAACTGCCCGTCGGACTCCATCCGCACCTCGCGTACGTCGGCGAGGTCGGCGACGCCCTGCTCGCGGAGCTGACCGAGCAGTTCCTCCTCGGTGACCAGCTCGCGGCGCATGTTGCGGCGCAGGATCCGCCCGTCGCGCACCAGCATCAGCGGGCGCGGGTGGATGATCCGGGCGGCGGCGGGCCAGCGGTACGCCACGGCGTCGAGCAGGTACGACCAACCGATGATCACCGAGACCAGGATGATCCCGTCGGTGACGGAGGTGTAGTCGTCCGCCATGCCGTTCTGTGCGGCGTCGGCGATCAACACGATGACCAGCAGGTCGGTGACGCCGGTGGTGCCGCTCTCCCGCTTGAGCAGGACCCGCAGGAGGAGGAACAGCGCCAGGTAGATGACGCTGCCCCGGACGACGATCTCCAGCAGCGGCGTGTCCGGGGTGAATACCTTCTGCCAGTCGGCCACGGCGGCGGTTACCCGCGGCGTGACCGGTCCAGTCGTCCCGGTTCGCCCGGCAACTCGCGGTCGCCGACGGCCGGCGGTGGGTGTCGATCCGTCAGGCGGCCCGGCGGGCGGTGCGGACGGGCACGCGGGCCCCCGTCGCCGTCGATGCCTGCCGCGGTGGCGCACGGCGGTGACGGGTCCGCCCGCGGCACGGGTGAATTGGCCCGGACGTCGGCCGGGGTGGCGTCAGTCGCGGCGCTCCTCGTCCGGCGTGATCGTCGCGCGCTGCTCCAGGACGTCGGCGGGGTTGGCGTCCGCGGGCAGGGTCGGCGGTGAGCCGTCCCGCTCGCCGGGGACCTCCGCGCCCTGCTCCGCGACGTCGGCCTCGGTGGCCTCCGTGGGCAGACGCGTCGGTGCCGGCTCCGCGTCGGGGTCGTCGTCGACTGTCTGCCGCTGTTCCACCGCGTCCGCCTCGGGCGGCTCGCGCAGCGGATCGCCGGACTCGTCCCACCGTCGCGTCATCGTCACTCCATCCCGCTCGACCCGGGCCGCCGCTCGGACACCCACCCGTTCCGATGGCGCCTACCCGCTCGCCTCTCGCCCACACCCGTCAGTCGGGCAGGATCCGACGCAGCACCCCCTTCGTCGTGGCGGCGGTGCGGTAGGACTGCACGAGGTACGAGCCGAGGGCGATGTTGGCGCCCGCGAGGACGGGCACGGCGTACTGGGTGAGCCGCTGTCGGCGCTGCCACATGGCGATCTGGGCGGGGGTGTTCGGGGTGGGTATGGTGGCGTCCTTGACCTCCACCCGGTCGCCGCGTTGCTGCGCCTCCTCGGCCAACATTCCGATCCGGCTGCCGCAATAGGCGGCGTAGGCGGTCGCCGCCGCCCCCAGCACCGCCGTGCCGGCCTTCAGCGCTCCGACGGAGGCGAAGCCTTTCTGCAGCGCCATCCGGCGGCCGCCCACCCGGGTCAGCTGGAGCCCGGCGAGCAGGGTCGCGCCGATGCCGAGCCACTGGACGGGACCGAACCGGCCCCAGGCGGACTCGGCGACCCGGATCCGGTCGATGCCCTGGGCCAGGTCGCTGCCGGACTTGTTCACCCCGGCGACGCCCATGACCGTGCCCCCGAACCAGAGCGCGGACCCGATGTCGTGGACCGCCTGCGCGAGGGCGTGGTTGTCGGTCGCGGTCATCTGCATGAGCTGTCTCCTCGGATAGGCCGTACCCGGACACGTCCCGCTAACCGACCGTAGGGTTCCGAAACGCTTTCCACCGCCTGTTTCCGCCGAAGAGCGCAACTTTCGACCGTGATCCCGCCGCGGGCCGCCCCGGCGCGGAGGGCGGCCTCGTGTGGGTGGAGGTGGGCAACCTGCCGTCCGGCCGACACGTCAGCGGCCAGCATGGCAGTCATGGGGCTACGGGCAGGCCGACCGGAGCGGGACCTCCTGCGACGGCACCAGGACGTGCGGCAGGCGAACTTCCTGGAGCTGTTCGTGGACCTGGTGCTGGTGTTCGCGCTCGCCGGGGTCGTCAACCGGGTCGTGGACGACCTCTCCAGCGGTGACCCCGTCCTGCGGTGGCGGTCGCTGGCCTACCTGCTCGTGCTGACGATGCCGCTCATCTGGCTGTGGATCACCACGGCGCACATCACCAGCTGGTTCGACCCCCGCCGGCCCACGATCCAATGGATCGTCCTGGCCAGCGCCTTCGGTCTGCTCGTCATGTCCTCGTCGCTGCCGTACGCGTTCGTCGGCCGGGGATGGGCGTTCGTGGTGCCGTACCTGCTCCTGCACTGCGTCCGGCCACTCGTCCTGATCCCCACCCTGCGGGGTCACGCGCTGCGGCACCTCTACGTCCGGTCGTCGCTGTGGTGCGTGGCGGGCGGGTCCATCTGGGTCGCCGGAGCGGTGGCCAACGGCAACGCCCGGGCGGCGCTGTGGGCGACCGCGGTCACCGTGGACATCGTCGCGGCCCAGCTGCGATGGCCGGTCCCGGGGATGAGCCGGCCGCCCGTCAGCGCCTGGGCGATGGACAGCGGCCACCACCTGCCCGAGCGCTACCAACAGCTGCTGATGATCGCGCTCGGGGAGAGCGTGCTCGCCGTCGGCCTCACCTTCACCAACCGGCCCGTCACCGCGGCGACCTCGGCGGCGCTGGTCGTGGCGTACCTGTCGACGGTGCTGCTGTGGCGGATCTACTTCTACCGTTCGGGTCAGGTTCTCGCCGAGGCCGTCGTCACGGCCACCGACCGGCTCGTGGCCGGGCAGGCCACCGGCGTCGCCCACGTCGTCATGGTGGTGGGCATCGTCGGGATGGCCGCCGGTTTCGAGATCGTGCTGACCCACCCGACCGGTCGACCGGAATCGGCGTGGCTCGCCGCGATCCTCGGCGGACCCGTGCTCTTCCTCTACGGTCGCATCCGGCTCGAGCGGGTCGTGTTCGACCGGCTGTCGCGCCGGCGCCTGGTCGGGATCGCCGTGCTGGCGGCCTCCGCCGCGCCCCTCGCCTACGCCCCGGCACTGGCCGCGTCGGTCGTGGCGGCGGCCGTACTGCTCGGCATCGCCCTCGCCGACGCCCACCACGCCGCCGGCCGCCCGCCCGAGGCACCCTCGCCGGGCTTCTAGAGCCCGACCCCACCGGTCGCCGGTCGTGGGCGGCCGACCTCGAACGGGCGGGCCCGTCCACCGCTGACCGGGGCCGGCCCGTGGCTGCGCCCGGCGACCGCGACCGCCGGCTGCCGCGCGGGCCAGGCCGAGTGGCTTGCGCAAGCTGGGAGACGTGGCGCGCCGCCGCGTCCGGTGAGATGAGCCGTACGCCACGCCCGCCGTAGGACCGGGGGCGTCCGCAGCGGAGGCGGTCTCGATGTACCAGCAGCCCCTGGAACCGGTCGCCGGGTCGCTCGCGCTGAGCGCCGCCTGCGCCGCGCTGCCCCTGATCACCCTGTTCGTCCTGCTCGGGGTCGTGCGCACGCGGGCCTGGGTGGCGGCCTTCGGCGCGCTGGCCGTGGCGGTCGTGCTGGCCTGGTGGCTGTGGCGGATGCCGCTGTCGCAGACGCTGCTGGCCGCCGGGCAGGGCGCCACCTTCGCCCTCTTCCCCCTCGTCTGGACGTTCGGCACGGCGATCTGGATCTACCGGATGACCGTGCACACGGGGCACTTCGACACGCTGCGGCAGGGCTTCGCCCGGATCAGCGACGATCGCCGTGTCCAGGCCATGGTGATCGCGTTCTGCTTCGGGTCGCTGCTCGAGGCGCTGGCCGGGCAGGGCACGCCGGTGGCCGTCACGACGGTCATGCTGCTGGCGCTCGGCTTCACCCCGGTCCGGGCGGCCGCCGTGGCGCTGGTCGCCAACACGGTGCCGGCCGCCTTCGGGCCGCTCGGCCTGCCGATCACCACGCTCGCCGGCGTGACCGGGCTGCCCGCGACGGAGCTGGGCATGATGGCCGGCCGGCAGGTCCCGGTGATCGCGGTCGTCGTCCCGCTGGTCCTGCTCGTCGTCGTCGACGGCCGCCGGGGCGTACGCGAGCTGTGGCGTCCGGCGCTGGCGTGCGGCACCGCGTTCGCGGCGGCCCAGTTCGTCACCACGAACTTCCTGACGGCCGCGCTCGCCGACATCGTCGCGGCCTTCGCGGGGACGGTCGCCCTGCTGCTCGTCACGCGCCGGCCCGCGGTGCGGCGGGCGGTTCCCGTGGCGGCGGGTGGGGGCCTGCCCGAGCGCGACGCGCCGCCGCCGCGGGGCTCGCAGTGGCGGGCGTACGCGCCGTACGCGGCGATCGTGGCGGTCTTCGCCGTCTCCCAGGTGCCGGCCGTCAAGCAGCTGCTCGACGCCGGCACGCTGACGGTCTCCTGGCCCGGCCTGCACGTGCGCACCGCCTCCGGCGCCCCGTCGCCGCTGTCGACCTTCCGCTTCGCCTGGCTCGCCGCGCCCGGTTCGCTGCTGGTCGTGGCCGGCCTGATCACGATGGGGCTGCTGCGGGTGTCACCGCGCGATGCCGTGCGACTGTACGGGCGCACCCTGGCCGAGCTGCGGTGGGCCGTCCTGACGGTGGTCGGGCTGCTGGCCCTGTCGTTCACCATGAACGCCGCCGGGCAGGTCGCGACGCTGGGCGTCTGGATGGCCGGCGCGGGTGGTCTCTTCGCCGTCCTGGCGCCCGTCCTCGGCTGGCTGGGGGTCGCCCTGACCGGCTCGGACACCTCGTCGAACTCGCTGTTCGGCGCGCTGCAGGTGGCCGCGGCGCAGCGGGCCGGCCTCGATCCGGTCCTGCTCGCGGCGGCCAACGCCTCCGGCGGCACGCTCGGCAAGATGATCAGCCTGCAGAACCTCACGATCGCCGCGGCCGCCGTCGGGCTCAGCGGACGGGAGGGCGACCTGTTCCGGCGCATGTTCGGCTGGAGCGTGCTGCTGCTCGCCCTGATGTGTCTACTGGTCGGGTTGCAGGCGACGCCCCTGCTGTCCTGGATGGTGCCCTAGTTCGGGCGCGGCCCGCTCGGCACGACCGGACAGCTCGCCCGAGGAGACCCGTCACGAGCTGCCCACGTCACCCGTCGGATCCCCGGCCGCCAGCTCGCCGAGCGTGATCGGCTGCGCCAGCGGGCGCGACGCGTGCCCGGCCAGGTCCGCCACGTCGGGCCGCCGCGTCGCCTCCCGCGCGGTCAGGCAGGCGGTGGCGTAGCCGCAGATCCTGCCCTGGCACCAGCCCATGCCGGCCCGGGTCAGCAGCTTCGCGCCCCGGGCGTCCCCGGCGGCCAACTCCCGCACCGCCCGCCGTACCGTCCCGACCGGCACCTCCTCACAGCGGCAGAGCAGCGTGTCGTCGTGGCACAGGTCCGGCCAGGAGGGCGGCACGGGATGCACCGCGTGCAGCGCCGCGGCGAACCGGCGTAGCCGGCGCCGGGTGCGCAGCAGCCGGTCCTGCCGCCTGGCGGACCAGGGCAGGGGACGGCCCAGGGAAACGGCGACGGCGCCGCCGGCGAGCTGCCCCTCGGCGAGGGCCAGCCCGGCCCCGCCGACCCCGGTGACCTCCCCGGCGGCGTACACCCCCGGCACCGAGGTCGCCTGGTCCGACCCGACGTCCAGCACCAGGCTGCCGTCCCGGTCCATCCGGGTGGCGCAGCCGAGCGCCGTCGCCAGCTCCAGCTGTGGGGTGAACCCGAAACCGACCGCGAGACCGTCGCACTCCACAGCGGTCTCGCTGCCCGGCACGACGGCGCCGCGCGGGCCGACCGCGGCGACCGTCACCCCGGTCAACCGGTCGGTGCCGTGCGCCGCGACCACCGTCGTCCGCCGGTGGTAGGGCACCCGGTGCCGCAGCATCCGCCACCCGTACCGCCCGGCTTCGGCGAGCTTGCCGGCCGCGCCGAGGACCGGGCGGACCTGCCGCACGTACCCGAGCGGGTCGTTGGCCTCGTACACGCCGACCACCGTGCCGCCCGCCTCGGCGAGGCCGGTCGCGACCGGCAGCAGGAACGGGCCGGTGCCCGCCACCACGACCCTCCGCGCGAAGACCACGCCCTGCCCCTTGAGCAGGGCCTGAGCGCCGCCGGCGGTGACCACGCCGGGCAGGTCCCAGCCGGGGAACGGCACCACCCGGTCGTGGGCGCCGGTGGCGATGACGAGCCGCCGGCCGTGCACGACCCCCGCCCGGGTGTGGACGGCGAACCACGGGCCGGTGGGGTCGGGGCGGGACTCGACGAACCAGACGGCGGCGTCCGTGCGGTGGTCGACCCGGCGCAGCCGGGCCCGTAGCCCGGTGAACGTCGACCAGTCGTGGTGCCCCCGGCCGTCCGCGCCGGAGCGGTGGCGCCAGTACTGTCCGCCCGGACGCGGCCCGGCGTCCAGCACGGCCACCCGGCAACCGGCGTCGGCGGCGCTGACCGCCGCCGCCAACCCGGCGGGGCCGGCGCCGACCACCAGCACGTCGTACGCGGTCATGCCCGCTCCCGCAGCTCGTCCTGGGGCTCGACCGCGTCGCCGGGCCGGGCGGTCACCAGGCAGGCCCGCTGGGACGGTACGCCGTTGACGCGGACCAGGCAGTCGAAGCAGACGCCTATCCCGCAGAACACTCCCCGCGGCCGGCCCCCGACACGGGTGTGCCGCCACGAGCGGATGCCGGCGGCGAGCAGGGCGGCGGCGATCGTCTGCTCCCCGTCGGTGGGGATCGGGCGGCCGTCAAAGGTGAACATCGTGACGCTCCGGTGCGAAGGGTCGTAGGTCTGTGCGCGGCGGCCGGCCGGTCAGCAGGGCCGCGACGGCCTCGCCGGTCGCCGGGGCGAGACCGATCCCCGCCCCCTCGTGACCGGCGGCGTGGTGCAGGCCCGGCACCCGGGGGTCGGCGCCGATCGTCGGCAGGTGGTCCGGGCTGTACGGCCGGAAGCCCCGGTAGGCGCGGATCGCCGACACGGCGCCGAGGACCGGGAACAGCCGCACCGCCCCCGCCGCGAGCCCGCGCAGCGCCGGCAGCGAGAAGGCCGGATCGAATCCCACCCGTTCCCGGGTGGACCCGATCAGGACCGTGCCCGCCCGCGTCCCCTCGACCACCGGGGACACCTGCAGGTCGCTGGAGCTGCGCCCGACGTTGGCGACGTAGTCGGCGGCGTACACCTTGTGCCGGATGAGCGCGGGCAGCGGCTCGGTGACCAGGACGAAGCCGCGCCGGGGCAGGATCGGCAGGTGCACGCCGGCCAGGGCGGCGACCTCCGCGGCCCAGACCCCGGCGGCGTTGACCACCGCCCTCGTGGGCAGCAGCCCCCGGTCGGTCTGCACGCCCCGGATCGCTCCGGCGGCGTCCCGGGGCAGGCCGACCACCCTGGTGCCGGTCAGCACCGTCACCTTGGCCGCGCGGAGCAGGTGGGCGGCGGCGAGCATCGGCTGCACCTGCATGTCCTGCGGGTAGTGCACGCCGCCGGCCAGGTCCGTCGCCAGGTGCGGCTCGTGGTCGGACAACTCGTCGGCGGCCACCTCGTACGCCTCGACCCCGGCGGCGCGCTGGCCGGCGGCGAAGGCACGCAGCGCGGCGTCCTCCGCCGGCGAGGCCGCCACCACCAGGCCGCCCTTGTGCTCCAGCTCGAAGCGGGCCCCGCCCACGGCGTTGCCGAGTTCCCGCCACAGCTCCGCGGAACGACGCGCGAGGTCCAGCTCCGGGCCGGGTGGCTTGTCGGAGACCAGGATGTTGCCCTCACCGGCGCCGGTGGTGCCGGAGGCCACCCCGCCACGGTCGACCACGGTGACCGTCAGCCCCGCCCGGGCGGCGTAGTACGCGCAGGCGGCGCCGGTCATCCCGGCTCCGACGACGACGACGTCCGCAGCGGTCACGAACCGACCTGGTGCATCCACGCCTCGACGTCGTCCGCCCGCCTCGGCAGGCCGTCGGAGAGCAGCCGGTACCCGTCGTCGGTGATCAGGACGTCCTCCTCGATGCGCAGGCCCAGCCCGCGCAACTCGGCGGGGATCAGCTCGTCGTCGGGCTGGAAGTACAGCCCCGGCTCGACCGTGAGCACGTGCCCGGCCTCGAGCCGCCCGTCCAGATAGCTGCCGGCCCGGGCGGCGGCGCAGTCGTGCACGTCCAGACCGAGCATGTGACCCGAGCCGCACAGGGTCCACCGGCGGTACAGGCCGGAGTCCTCCGCCAGGGCCTGCTCCGCCGAACAGGGCAGCACCCCGAGGTCCGCGAGCCCGTACGCCAGCACCGTCATCGCGGCCCGGTGGAACGCCCGGAACTCGGCGCCGGGCTTCAGGCACTCCAGGGCGGCGTCGTTGGCCTGCCGGCACAGCTCGTACAGGTCACGCTGCAACGGGCTGAACCGGCCGGACACCGGAAAGACCCGGGTGATGTCCGCGGTGTACAGCGACCGGGTCTCCGCGCCCGCGTCGAGCAGCAACAGGTCGCCGTCGCGGACCGGCCCGTCGTTGTCGATCCAGTGCAGCGTGGCCGCGTGCGCGCCGGCGGCCACGATCGAGTGGTAGCCGACGTCGTTGCCCTCCAGGCGGGCGCGCTGCCAGAACACCCCCTCCAGGTACCGCTCGGAGGTGCGCTTCGCCATCGGCAGGGCCCGGACCACGTCCTCGAACCCGCGGGTGGTGATCGCCACGGCCTGCTCGAGCTGGTCGATCTCCCAGGCGTCCTTGACCAGCCGCAGCTCGGCCAGCACGGCGGCGAACTCCGCGTCGCCCGGCCCGGCCGCGTCGGCGAGCAGCGCGTCCACCCGCCCGTCGACGCCGCGCAGCACCCGGGTCGGGACGCGCGGCCCGGACAGCGCCGCCTCCAACTCGGCCACGTGCCGGGTCGGCACCGCCAGGCGCCGGCTGCTCTCCCCGAGGGTGGGACGGCGGCCGGCCCACAACTCGCCGTACACCCGGTCCCGGAAGAACTCTCCGCCGCGCCGGTCCGAGCGGGGCCGCAGGAACAGAGTCGCCTCGCCGTCGGGTTCGACCACCAGGACCCCGTCGGAGGACTGGTCGCCGGTGAGCCAGGCGTACGCCGAGTGCGGCCGGAAGCGGTAATTCTGGTCGTTGGACCGCTGCTTGTACCCGCCGGCGGGGACGACGAGCCGTTCGCCGGCGAACCGGGCGTGCAGTCGCGCCCGCCGCGCCCCGGCCCAGCCGGCGACGTCGTCGACGGGCAGGTCGTGCTGCTCGCTGTCGGCCCAGCCGGAGAGCATGAACTCCTCCAGGGCGGGGCTGACCGGCAGGTCGTGGCTGCCGGTGTGCAGGTCGGTGCGGTTCACGCGGACTCCTCGGCGGGGACGGGCGGGGGTGGGGGAGCGGCGAGGGTGACGGTGCGCGTCGAGGTGTAGAAGTCGAGCGCGGCTGTCCCCTGCTCGCGCGGACCGTGGCTGGAGGCCTTCTCACCGCCGAACGGCGCGTGGAAGTCCACCCCGGTGGTCGGCGCGTTGACGCGGATCAGGCCGCTGTCGACGCCGCGTGCCACCTCGAGCAGCAGGCCGATGTCGCGGCCGTGCACGGAGGTCACCAGCCCGTACCGCACGTCGTTGACGAGCGCGACGGCGGCGGCCGGGGTCGGCACGGCGAAGATGGTGGCCAGCGGCCCGAACGTCTCCTCCCGGGCCACGGGGTGGTTCGGGTCGAGGCGGTCGAGCAGCACCGGCGCGACGAAGAGGCCGGTGTCGCCGCCGGGTGTGAGGACCCGTCCGCCGCCGGCCCGGGCGGCCTCGACGGCGTCGCGGACCCGGTCGCGCGCGACCGGGGTGATGACGGGGCCGACGGTGACGTCGGCCCGTGCCGGGTCACCGCACGGCAGTGCCGCCACCGCGGCCACCAGCGCCTCGGTGAGCGGCGCGGGGTCCCCGACCACGACGATCCGCCTGGTCGCGGTGCACTTCTGGCCGGCGTACCCCATCGCGGCGGCGGCGAGCATCGCGGCGGTCGCGGCGAGGTCGGCGTCGGGCAGCACCACGGCGGCGTTCTGCCCGCCCATCTCCGCCTGGACGGGCACGCCGGCGCGGGCGGCGGCGACGGCCACCTCGGCGCCCACCGCCGCCGACCCGGTGAACGAGACGACGTCGGCCGCGTCGATGACGGCCTGACCGGTCTCCGCGCCGCCGGGTAGGACCTGCAGCAGCCCGTCGGGAAGCAGCCCGTCGAACAGGCGCCCCACCGCCTCCGCGCAGGCCAGTGCCTCGGGGGAGGGCTTGAGGAGCACCGCGTTGCCGGTGGCCAGGGCGGGGGCGGCCTTCCACAGCGGGATCGCCACCGGGAAGTTCCAGGGGGTGACCAGCCCGGCGACGCCGCGGGGTCGCCGTTCGGTGTACAGCAGGCCGGGCTGCTCCGCCGGGAGGGACGGCGGCAGCAGGTCTCCGGTGGCGGCGAAGCAGGACTGCGCGTAGTAGTCGAGGATCGCGGCGGCCCGGCCGACCTCGGCGCGGGCCTCGGCCACGGGCTTGCCCACCTCGCGGACGATCAGGGCGGCGGTCGCGTCGGCGCGGGCGCGCATCCGCTCCGCCGCCACGCGCAGGGCGGCGGCGCGGCCGGCCGGTCCCTCCCGTCGCCATGCGGCCTGCGCCACGCGGGCCCGGGCGGCCAGGTCCGCCACGCGGTGCGGGGGGACCGGGGCGTGTTCCGCGACGACGTCGTCCGGGTTCTGGGGGGAACGGCTCTGGATCAGTTCACTCACAACAGGAATCCCGCCGGGAAGGGGTCGTCAGGGTCGAGGAAGTGCTGTGCGGTGCCGGTGAGCCACGCCCGGCCTGTGATGGTCGGTACCACCGCGGGTCGGCCCGCCACGGTGGCCGTGTCGACCAGCCGACCGGTGAACCGGGTGCCGAGCAGCGACTCGTTGACGAAGTCCTGGTCCAGGGGGAGAAGCCCTCGGGCGTGCAGTTGGGCCATCCTCGCCGAGGTGCCGGTCCCGCAGGGGGAGCGGTCGAACCAGCCCGGGTGGATCACCATGGCGTGCCGGGACAGGCGGGCGGTCGACCCCTCGGCGACCAGGTGCACGTGACGGCAGCCGGAGATCTCCGGCTGCTCCGGGTGTACCGGGGCCTTCTCGTCGTTGATCGCCGCCATGATGGCCAGGCCGACGTCCAACAGCCGCTGCCTGTCGGCCCGGTCGAGGCGCAACCCCAGCCGGGGGAGGTCCACGATGGCGTAGAAGTTGCCACCGTAGGCGAGGTCGTAGCGGACCTGCCCGTAGCCGGGTATCTCGACGGTGGCGTCCAGTTCCGCCACGAAGGACGGGACGTTGCGGATGGTGACGCCGGTGGCGCGGCCGTCGGTGACGGCCACCGACGCCACCACCAGTCCGGCCGGGGTGTCCAGGCGGACGGTGGTCACCGGCTCGGTGACGGCCACCATGCCGGTCTCGACCAGCACGGTGGCCACGCCGATGGTGCCGTGCCCGCACATCGGCAGGCAGCCGGACACCTCGATGTAGACCACGCCGACGTCGGCGTCCGGCCGGGTCGGCGGCTGCAGGATCGCTCCGGACATCGCCGAGTGGCCCCGGGGTTCGTACATCAGGAAGGTCCGCAGGTCGTCGAGGTGGGTCATCAGGTGTTCCCGGCGCTGCGCCATGGTGGCGCCGGGGAGCACCGGGACGCCGCCGGTCACCACGCGGGTGGGCATCCCCTCGGTGTGCGAGTCGACCACGTGGATGACGCGGTTGCTGCGCATCAGCGGTGCCCCGCCGCGATCAGCTTCTCGGTGGTCGCGCGGATGTCCTCGGCGTCCGCCGGTGCGAGCGGCTGGCGGGGCTGGCGGGTGGGTCCGCCGGTCCGGCCGGCCACGTCCATGGAGAGCTTGATCGCCTGGACGAACTCGGTGCGGGAGTCCCAGCGCAGCAGCGGGTGCAGGGCCCGGTAGAGCGGCGTCGCGGCGGCCAGGTCCCCGGAGACGGCGGCCCGGTAGAGGCGCACGCAGCTGGCCGGGAGGGCGTTCTGGTAGCCGCCGATCCAGCCGACCGCGCCCGCGACCAGCAGCTCGAGCGCCACGTCGTCCGCGCCGGCCAGGACGTCGAGCCCGGGTGCGAGTTCCGCGATCGTGTACGCGCGGCGGACGTCGCCGCTGAACTCCTTGACCGCGACGATCAGGCCCTCGTCGTGCAGGCGGCGCAGCAGGGTCGGCGTGAGGTCCACCCGGGTGTCGAGCGGGTTGTTGTAGGCGACGATCGGCAGGCCGGCCCTGGCCGCCTTGCGGTAGTGCGCCAGCACGGCGGCGTCGTCCGCGCGGTAGGCCGTGGGCGGCAGCAGCATGACCGCCGGGCAGCCCGCCTCACCGGCCTGCTCCGCCCAGCGTCGCGCTTCGTCGGCGCCGTAGGCGGACACGCCGGGAATCACCGCGAACCCGGGCGGTGCGGCCCGTACCGCCGTGCGCACCACGGCCGCGCGTTCGTCGGCGCTGAGCACCTGGTACTCCCCCAGGGAGCCGTTGGGGACGACACCGTGGCAGCCGTTGTCGGCGAGCCACCGGACGTGGGCGGCGTAGGTGTCGTGGTCGATGCTCAGGTCGGTGCGGTGGAACGGCAAGGCGGTCGCCACCAGGACGCCTCGCCAGGGCATGTGCGCCATGCATCCTCCAGTAATATGTTACATGGCACCGTAGCAGGGTCGGCGGCGCCGTCAAGAGCCCCGATCGTGCCCATGCGGGGGCGACCGGCGGGCCGGCCGCCGCACGAGTCGCGACTGCCTCCCGCGCGCCCTACTGCTCCGGGCGGGCGGCCCAGATGCCCCGGACGTGCCGCAGGTGACGCCGCATCAGGTCGACCACCGCCTCCCGGTCACCCGCCGCGAGCAGCTTCACCAGCTCGACGTGCTCGTTCGCCGACGCCACCAACTGCCCGCTCTCGACCAGCGCGTCGAGCCCGTACAGGCGGGTGCGGCTACGCAGGTCGGCCACGGTCTCCACCAGTCGCAGGTTCCCGCCCGCGCGCAGCACGGTCAGGTGGAACTCGTGGTCCGCCTCGACGTACGTCACGACGTCGCCCCGACCCGCCGCCGCGACGATCGCCTCCGCCAGGGCTGACAGCTCGCGCAGTTGCCCGGTGGACAGCCGGCCGACCTGGTCGGCGACCACCGGAATCTCCAACAGCTCCCGGATCTCCGTGATCTCGTCGAGTTCCCGTTCCGAGAGGGACCTGATGCGGAAGCCCTTGTTCTTGACGATCGTGACCAGGCCCTCCTTGGCGAGGTCGAGGATCGCCTCCCGCACCGGGGTCGGGGAGACCCCGAACTGGGTCGCCAGCGTCGGGGCCGAGTAGGTCTTCTCGGGCCTGAGCTGACCGGCCACGATCGCCGCACGCAGCGCCTGCGCCACCTCCTCGCGGAGGCTCTGCCGGTTCCGCAGCGCCGTCAGCGCCGGCCCTCCGGTGGGGCGAACGCCGCCCGCCTGCCAGTCGGCTGCCACAACCACCCCACCCTGGCTCGTCAGCCAGCGCCTCACCCCTCGGACCGTCGTCCCGCGCCACCGTACGCCCGGCCGACGCCGCCGCCCGGCTTCAGGTGCCCGAAGCGGTGCGGCGCCGTCCCGTCCCGGTGTCACCGCCATCCGCACGCCGATGCCGGAGCTTACCCGGTGGCGCCGGTCGCGCCGGCCTCGTCCGCCCCGCCGGGCGTCTTTCGCGGCTTCGAGGGCCCGTCACGGAAGTGCGTCTTCCCGCGCCCGACGAATGTGACCGCCTCCGGTTTCTCCGGCGGCGGGGATGCCCGGTCGGGGGTGCGGAGAGCAGCGGCTGGAGACCGTCAGCGGTGATAGGCTCCCGCGGTGCCGATCACGGAGACCGACATCCGCCACCTGCGGCGCTGTGTCGAACTCGCGGCCGAGGCCCTGGCCGACGGCGACGAGCCCTTCGGGTCCGTCCTGGTCGACGGCGCCGGTGCCGTGTTGTTCGAGGACCGCAACCGGGTGAAGGGCGGCGACCAGACCCGCCATCCGGAGTTCGAGATCGCCCGCTGGTCCGCGGCGAACATGAGCCCGGCCGAACGCGCGGCGGCGACCGTGTACACCTCCGGCGAGCACTGTCCGATGTGTGCGGCGGCGCACGGCTGGGTCGGGCTCGGCCGCATCGTCTACGCCGCGTCGTCCGCGCAGTTGCGGGGTTGGCTGCGGGAGTGGGATGTGCCGGCCGCGCCGGTGGCGGCACTGCCGATCACCGACGTCGTGCCGGGGGTCCGCGTCGACGGGCCGGTCGACGAGTTGGCGGCCGAGGTCGAGTCGCTCCACCGGCGGCGTTTCGCCCGGACGCGGTGATCGCGCACGCGGTGATGCCGTCAGCAGCGGGGACGGCCCGACCGGGATCGGCGTGGCGGAGGCACGCTCCCGCGTCGGGGTGAGCCTGTTATGCCGGGTTGCCGCGTACGTGCCCGTCGTGTCGGACGTCGCCCCGGTCGCCCGGTCGACACCGCACCGAGTCGCCGCGTCCGCGGCGGCCGGCATCGACGTGGTACGGGTCGGCGGTGCGGGCCTCCTGTCGGATGGCCGGGGCCCGCACCGCCGGCCCGCGCGCCGGACGCAGCCGCCTACCGCTGGGCCCGCGACGCCGTGCTGATCACGTCGTCCAGCACGTCGCGGGAACTGGTCAGCTCGGTGATCATCCGATCGATGCGGGCGCGTTCCGCGCTCAGCTCGGCGACCAACTGGGGCGTGGCGATCTCCGAGGGGCCGCCGTCGGCGTCGCGTATGCACGGGAGCAACCGCGCGATCCGCTTGCTGTGCAGCCCCGCGGCGAACAACTCCTGGATGCGGATGACCCGGTCGACCGCCCACTCCGGATAGTCGCGCTGACCGCCGGGCGTGCGGTTGGCCGTCAGCAGGCCCTGCTGCTCGTAGTAGCGCAGCGATCGCTCGCTCACCCCGGTGCGCCGCGCGAGCTCACCGATCCGCATCGCATCCTCCGGACTTGAACCTGACACCGATGTTAGCTCCTACCTTGTCGGCATGACGGACACGAGCATGACCGACACAGCGGAAAACCGGCTCTTCGACTACAGCCCGATCACCGACCGCCCACCGATCAGCTGGCCCGGTGGCGCCAGGGTCGCCGCCTACATCGGGCTGAATGTCGAGCACTTCCTGCTCGACCGACCCTCCACCAGCATCTGGCCCGGAACGGCGGACCTGGTCCCCGACGCGCTGAACTACGGCTGGCGGGACTACGGCTCCCGCGTCGGCATCTGGCGCGCCGTCGACAGCCTCGACCGGCACGGTATCCGGGCGAGTGTGCTGCTGAACTCCGCCGTCGCCCACCACCACCCCCAGATCATCGAGGCCGGCCTGAGCCGGGACTGGGCCTGGCTCGCGCACGGGCGGACCAACTCGATCCTGCATGCTGGCATGTCGCTCGACGAGGAGCGCCGGTTCCTCACCGATGTCGTCGACACGATCGGCGCCGCCACCGGCCGGCGGCCGCGGGGCTGGATGGGTCCGGGGCTGACCGAGACGTTCCACACGCCGACGTTGCTCGCCGAGCTGGGGCTGAGCTACCTGCTGGACTGGACCAACGACGACCAGCCCTACCGGCTGAACGTGCCGGGCATGGTCAGCGTCCCGTACTCGGTCGAACTCAACGACCTCCTGCTGTTCGGCAGGGGCGTCACCGGGCCCGAGTTCGTCCAGATCGTCAAGGACCAGTACGAGCAGTTGCACGCGGACTCCGAGCACAGCGGCCGGGTCATGGCGCTGGCCCTGCACCCGTTCGTCATCGGTCAGCCGTTCCGCGCCAAGTACCTGGACCAGGCGTTGGCGTACCTCGCGGCGCAGCCCGACATCTGGTTGACGACCAGCGACGAGATCGCCGCGCACTACCAGCGCACCGTCGTCGCACCCGGCCGGCCTCCGGCGTAGCGCCCGGTCCGCCTGTCCGGCACCCGGTAGGGAGGTCTCCCCGCCGGCGGGGGGGGTGTCCCTATGGGTTTGGTCAAGCGGGGACGGGGCTGGTGGGGCGTGGTTGGTAGGGGATCTTGTCGCGGAGCATGGCGTAGAGGACGT